>NZ_DAMAUN010000119.1:0-14793 GCF_032078915.1 Lacrimispora sp.
GCCAGGTGGTGAATCCGGATGGCGGGACGTTTTATACCCCGGTGGTGATTACGAATTCTAAGGCCCTTCGGTTTATGAAGGTGTATACCGGGGACGCAGTGGCGGGAGAGACTTGTATTGTGGAGTATGAGATCTAAGGGGCAGCAGAAGGGGATACAGGATCGGACGCATCTGGCATAGGAGTATATCTCCTGGTCACCGGCACTGCTGTTTCCGGAATTTCCGAAAGGGGATTGTGTGGGATGAATCCGGCCATGTGGCAAGATTTTATCCCGTGCAATCCCCTTTTGCCAGCCTAAGAGAGAAAAGGAAAATGTATGGAGGCCGATATGGATTTTGTATTAAAAATTGCAGCCCTGATCCTTATTTTACTGGGCGGAGTTATTTTGAGGAGGAAAGGGTTTTTTGAGGAAGGGGATTATCGGGTAATTAGCCGGATTGTAGTTAATATGACACTTCCGGCGGCGGTGGTTCATGCGTTTTCTGATTTTGAGAAGAGTGGGGAGATGCTGTTTGTGGTCCTGGCGGGGATGGTTTTCAGTTCTCTTCCAGGGATAATTAGTTTACTGTTTACGAAACGGAAGGATAAGCGGGTGCGTGCGTTTTTTGCGCTGGGAGCCTCGGGGTATAGCATTGGGAGCTTTGCCATGCCGTTAATACAGACGTTTTATGAATCTTCGAGTGCGATTGTCTGTATGTTTGATATAGGAAATGCGGTTGTAGTGACGGGAGGGGCCTATGCGCTCACCTCTGCAGTGCTTCAGACCGGAGCAGAGGGGCGGGAGACGCCGGGGAGTATTTTAAAGAAGCTGTGTTCCTCTGTTCCATTTGATACGTATGTTCTGATGTTTCTTTTGGTCTGTTTAAATGTCCGGGTGCCAGATGCAGTCTTGAAGCTGACGGCTCCGGTTGCCGCGGCAAATAATTTTCTTGCTATGCTGATGATTGGGATGATGATCAAACCGGTTTCCTTGCGATCGGGACTGAAAGAAGTGATTTGGTTGGTGGCTTATCGCGCTGTGCTGGGAAGCTTGTTTGCTGCGGTGATTTTTTTTGCTGCACCCTTTTCCCTTGAGATTCGGAAGATCTTGACGGTCCTTGTGTTTGCGCCTATAAGCATCTTTGCTCCAGTTTATACGGAAAAGGCCGGCGGAGACGGAGGGCTGGCGGGTGTGGCCGGTTCGGTTTCGGTAATTACCGGATTGGGTTTCATGCTTGTTGTGATGTTTATTGAGACGTTGTTGTTCAGATAAATGGCATAAGTTCCTTAAAATACTGTCTGGGCGATTTCCCTTTGTATTTCTTGAAAGTCTTAATGAAATAACTGATATCATTAAATCCGCAGGAAAGGGAGATTTCTGTTATGGAGTCATTGGTGGTTATCAGTTGATAACAGGCCCGTTCAATGCGATAATAATTCACATAATCGATAGGCGTCCGGGAAGTCATTTCGAAGAAGAAACGGCAGAAATATTTAGGAGACATTCCGGCAATTTTTGCCAAATCATTCAGTTCTATTTTAAAGGAGTAATTATGATCAATATAATCCAGTACATTTTTTAAAAGGTAAATGTTCTTGTGCTTGGAACGTTCCGCCTGGTCAGGGATGACAAAGCGGTTTTCAGAATAGATATATCCTATGATCTGATTTAATAACCCAACGGCAATTAACTCCTGCCTGGCCGTAATACACCTCATAATCTGAAAGAAATCTTCCATGAGGGAATAGATTTTATTCTTTGGGTCATATGGATAGTACTCATCTAATCTCAGTTCAAATCTATTTATTTTGTCTAAAAAGGGAGAAGCAAAGGATTTGCCCAACAGGAGGCTGCAGGGGAAAACGATGCATTCGTAAGTACAGTCATGAGGTATGCCTCCGTGCAGACAGCCGCTGTTGACGATGAGGATATCACCAGGCAGGGCAAGCCGGCTATTCTCATCAATCGTCACCTCGAACTCCCCTTCTATAATATGAATAAGTTCCAGCTCTTCATGCCAGTGATAGGGCATTGTATATTGGGGATGCAGATGATTCACATAGTAATAGCCAACAGGAAATTCAGATGTACCGTGACTTTTGTTTTCTTTATATTTAATATATTGCATGGCTTTCACCTCCTTCGATCTGATGCAGAGTAAAATTCGTTTACAGAAATCAACTAGTTGATTACAAAAGTTGCGTCTCGTGATTCAAACAAGCGTCTGGCTTTACAATTAAGCCAACAGTCATATCTTTAGATATTATAATACCAACAGAATTGAAAAATCAACATTATTTTAGATAAATATATGAATATTATCATACTTTTTGCAAATATCAGCCAAGAATCCTCGGATCCAATATGATACACTACAGTTAGGAATAATCGTTTTCTAATGCAAATAGAAGGAGGAAGGAATATGGCAGTGAGCAGATTAATTGGAAGTTACCCGGTGATAGGTATCCGGCCTGTGATTGACGGAAGAAGAGGATACTTGAAAGTAAGGGAATCGCTGGAAGACCAGACCATGAACATGGCTAAGGCGGCGGCAGAGTTGTTCCAAAATAACATTTGTTATTCCAATGGGGATCCTGTAAACGTGGTGATTGCAGATACGACCATTGGGGGTGTAGGGGAAGCAGCCGCTTGCGCGGATAAATTCCGCAGGGCAGGTGTGGATATTACCTTGACGGTGACCCCGTGCTGGTGCTATGGGGCAGAGACAATGGACATGGATACGAAAACCATAAAAGGGGTATGGGGACTTAATGGAACAGAGCGTCCGGGTGCTGTATATCTGGCTTCGGTGCTGGCGACTCATGCTCAGAAGGGCCTTCCTGCTTTTGGGATTTATGGACATGATGTGCAGGACGCTGATGAAACAGGGATACTAAAGGATGTGAAAGAAAAATTGCTCCGTTTCGGCCGTGCAGCCGTGGCTGTGGCCACCATGAGAGGAAAATCCTATCTCCAGATAGGTTCTATCTGTATGGGAATCGGCGGATCCATCATTGATCCGTCTTTCATAGAAGAATACTTAGGCATGAGGGTGGAATCAGTGGATGAAGTGGAAATCATCCGGAGGATGACAGAAGGCATTTACGATAAAGAAGAATTTGACAGGGCGCTGGCATGGACAAAGGAAAATTGTGTGATAGGCTTTGACAAAAACCCGGAAGCGGTACAAAAGAGTCAGGAAGAAACGGATAAAGACTGGGAATTTGTAGTAAAGATGATGTGCATTATCAAGGATCTGATGAATGGCAATCCGAACCTGGAAAAAGGCTTCGAAGAAGAATCCTTAGGCCATAATGCAATCGCTGCAGGTTTTCAGGGACAGCGTCAGTGGACGGATTTCTATCCCAATGGCGACTTTGCCGAGGCCATGCTTAATAGTTCTTTTGATTGGAATGGCGCCAGGGAACCTTACATATTGGCTACAGAAAATGATGTTTTAAATGGGATCGGCATGTTATTTTTAAAACTTCTTACAAATCGGGCACAGATTTTCGCAGATGTCCGTACCTACTGGAGTGAAGCTGCCGTAAAACGCGTCACAGATTATAACCTGGAGGGACGGTCAAAAGAAGCCGGCGGGTTCCTGCACTTAATAAATTCCGGTGCCGCTTGTCTGGATGCCAGCGGAAAGGCTGTGGATAAAAGCGGAAACCGCATGATAAAACCTTGGTTTGAGGTGACGGAAGAAGACCAAAAGCAGATATTGGAAGCGACCACATGGAATCAGGCTGATTTCGGATATTTTAGAGGCGGCGGATTTTCTTCCCGTTTTCTTACTGACTGTGAGATGCCAGTGACCATGATCCGTCTGAACCTGGTCAAAGGCCTTGGGCCATCTCTGCAGATTGCAGAAGGGTACACGGTTCATCTGCCGGAGGAAGTGTCGGATGTTCTTTGGAAAAGAACCGATTATACATGGCCTTGTACCTGG
Source organism: Lacrimispora sp. (assembly GCF_032078915.1). GTDB lineage: Bacteria > Bacillota > Clostridia > Lachnospirales > Lachnospiraceae > Lacrimispora. The sequence continues at coordinate 3,934 of NZ_DAMAUN010000119.1, forward strand.
TTTACCCCGATTATCACAGGCCAGGGTGCATTCTCCAGTGCTTATGACCTGATGAATAACTGGGGAGCAAATCATGGGGCAATCAGTTATGGACATGTGGGAGCTGACTTAATCACCTTGTGTTCCATATTAAGAATCCCTGTCAGCCTGCATAATGTTCCGGAAGAAAAGATCTTTAGGCCGGCCGCATGGAATGCTTTTGGTATGGATAAAGAAGGGCAGGATTACCGGGCATGCCAGACATACGGTCCTCTTTATAAATAAGATGGGGGAAATTATGACTCAAAAACAAGTATTAGCTGCAGACCTTGGCGCATCCAGCGGGCGGATCATGGCGGGGAGATATGATGGCAGACGAATCACATTAGAAACGATCCATCGTTTTTCAAATGATCCGGTTACCATGGGTGATACGATGTACTGGGATTTTCCCCGTTTGTTTTATGAGATAAAACATGGACTTTTAAAGGCCAAAAGCCATGGCGGGTTTGGCAGTATCGGAATAGATACATGGGGTGTGGATTATGGCCTGCTTGATTCTAAGGGAAGGCTTCTGGGCAATCCGGTCCATTACCGGGATCGCCGTACGGAAGGTTATCTTAAAAAAAGTGAGCAGATGATCGATAAAAAAAGATTTTATGAAATCACGGGTAATCAGTTCATGGAAATCAACACGGCGTTTCAGCTTCTGGCTTTCCATGCGGATTCGCCCGAACTCCTTAAGCAGGCAGATTCCCTTTTGCTTATGCCTGATTTATTCCGCTATTTTCTTTCAGGAGAGAAGAATAGTGAATGCTCCATAGCATCAACGACCCAGCTTTTTGATATGAGGGAAAAACAATGGTCATGGGAAGTGATAAAGCGGCTTGAACTGCCGGAACGATTGTTCACACCTCTGGTGCCTTGGGGAGCCGTAACCGGAAAAATAAGCTCCCCGGTCTGCGAAGAGCTTGGAATATTGCCGGCGAATGTCATTGCAGTTGCCGGCCATGATACGCAGAGCGCTATGGCAGCAATTCCGGCACAGGAGAAGGATTATATCTTCCTAAGCTGCGGAACCTGGTCCATTCTGGGAACAGAACTGGATTCACCGGTAATCAGCGAAAAGTCGCTGAAATATAACATTACAAATGAGCTTGGGGTGGAGGGAAAGTATTCGTTCCTTAAAAATATCATTGGTCTTTGGCTGGTGCAGGAAAGCCAGAGACAATGGCTCCGGGAAGGCAGGAACTATGATTTTGCCAGGCTGGAGGAGATGGCTTCCAGGGCTGAGATATTAAAAAGTTTTATTACGCCGGATGCCCCGGAATTTCTTCCTCCAGGTGATGTACCAGAACGGATCCGCAGCTTTTGCAGAAAAGCCGGCCAGCCGGTGCCGGAGACAGAAGGGGAAATCATTTGCTGCATAAACCAAAGTCTGGCTATGTCCTATCGGAAAGCTCTGGATGAAATTGCAGAGTGTACGGGAAAAACATATTCCATGATTTATCTTGTGGGAGGAGGCGCTCAGAGCAGGCTGCTTTGCCAGATGACTGCTGACGCCTGTAACTGCACGGTGATTGCCGGTCCGATAGAAGCAACTGCATTTGGTAATGTGATGGTCCAGTATATAGCGGATCATGAGTTTTCGAATTTGCAGCAGGCAAGAAAGGTACTGGCGGAATCTGTGGAGCCGATCCTGTATGAACCAAAGCAAGCAGAACGGTGGGAAGAGGCGTATCAGTGGTACCGGGAGAATTTCTAAGAAAGGAAGAACGATGACAGATAGCCAATATAAAGAATTGAAAGAGCAAATTTGTGATATATGCCACAAGATGTGGCAGTTAGGCTGGGTGGCAGCCAATGATGGAAATGTGTCAGTGAAACTGGATGATGGGAGCTTCTTTGTGACGCCTACCGGCATCAGCAAATGCTTCATTACGCCGGAAAGGCTGCTCCGCATTGATGAGAATGGAACTGTTTTAGAGGGACTTGATGGATTCCGCCCGTCTTCTGAGATAAAAATGCATCTGCGCTGTTATAAAGAGAGGGAGGATGTAGGGGCCGTTTTACATGCCCATCCACCGGTAGCAACAGGGTATGCAGTGGCTGGCAAAGCCCTGGACGAATACTCCATGATCGAGACCGTAATTGCATTAGGCTCCGTACCGGTCACCCCTTATGGAACACCATCCACATATGAAGTGCCGGATGCGATCGCACCGTATCTGGAACACCACGATGCCGTATTATTGGAAAATCACGGTGCCCTGGTGGTAGGAGCTGACTTACTCACTGCTTATTACCGGATGGAAACCTTGGAACTGTTTGCAAAAATCAGCCTGAATGCCCATTTGTTAGGCGGGGCAAAGGAAATTTCTGAGGAGAATATCGACCGGCTGATTTCCATGAGAGAAAGCTACGGAGTGACAGGAAGACATCCGGGTTATAAAAAATATAATAAATAAATGAGGAGGCAGGTATGCTGAAAGGAATTCCTCCGGTGTTATCGCCGGAACTTCTGAAGGTATTGTGTGAGATGGGGCATGGAGACGTGCTTGTGATTGCTGACGGTAATTTTCCCGCTGAATCAGTTGGAAAAGACGGGAATGTGATTCGTATGGATGGGCATTCCGTCCCGGATATTCTGGAAGCCGTGCTGTCAGTATTTCCCCTTGACCGCTATGTTGAACAACCAGTGCATGTAATGAAAGTAGTGGAAGGTGATCAGACAGATGTTCCGATCTGGGAAGAGTATAAAAGGATTATGATGCAAAAAGAGGGACTTGGTGAGGAGGCAACAGGGTATCTGGAGCGTTTTGACTTTTATGGGGAGGCGAAGAAAGCCTATGCTGTAATCGCTACAGGAGAACAGGCCTTGTATGCCAATATCATGCTACAAAAAGGAGTTGTAAAATAATAGAAAATTTACTTAATAAATGCAGTATGGGATGATATAATAAATAGAAGCAACTGGTAAAAACTGTACTGATTGTCTTATAGTACAGTTTTTGTCTAACGTTGATTATTTAGCAGAGGAAAATACAGATGGGAAATCCAATTGATTTAAAAAAAAGAATGCTTCCGGCTCCGGTTGGCGGAGGCTTTCGTATGGAAGGATATTGGGTATGGTGTGGATCTGTGATCAAAGGGGAAGATAACCGGTATCATATGTTTGCGTCGCGCTGGCCGAAATCACAGCCCATGCATCCGGGCTGGCTTTCCCTGTCAGAAATTGTACGCGCCAGTTCCCATACGCCGGAAGGACCATATCAGTTTGAAGAGGTAATACTCCCAGCCAGAGGAGCTGAATATTGGGATGGGAGGATGACACATAATCCTCAAATTACAAAATGTGGAGATACATACGTATTGTATTATACAGGTTCTACCCATCCATTTCCGGATTTAAAGGAGGGAGAACGACTGGTCCACAATGACTGCCGTACGATTGTAGCCCGTGGGAATAAAAGAGTCGGAATCGCAACCGCAAAAAGCATTTTTGGACCATGGACACGTTATGACAGCCCCATACTTCCAACCAGGCCGGGACATTTTGACAATTTCCTGACTTCGAATCCGGCGCCGTGCATAGAAGAAGATGGTTCGGTCGTTCTGCTGTTTAAAGCCAGGTCATATAAATCAATGCCATATACAGGAGATACGTATGGACAGATGACAATCGGAGTGGCAATGGCAAAGGAAGTTTCCGGACCATATCATGTGATGCAGGAAAAACCGTTATTTGTGGATGAATCCATAGAGATTGAGGACCCGTTTATCTGGAAAGAAGGTCCTTGCTATCAGATGATCGCAAAAGACATGCATGGAAACATATGCGGAGAAACATATGGAGGCGTCCATGGCTATTCTAAGAATGGACTTGAATGGACTCTTAATATGGGAGAACGGGTCTATTCCCGTCAGGTGTTATGGGATGATGGAAAAGTGCGCCAGATGGGGAATTTAGACCGGCCCTTTCTCTTATTTGAAAACGGTAAGGCGACCCATATGTTTTTTGCAACGAGTGATGGGACAGAAAGCTTTTTTGATGCGGAAAATACCTGGAATATGGTGATCCCCTTAAAACAAGATTAAAATATTTATTCTGCCTTATAAAAGGCTTTCATAGAAAGGAGCAATTAAAATGGAAGATTTTATGGATTTATGCCTTCGCAGGCAAAGCTGCAGAAATTTTAAAGATCAGTCAATCGAACATGAAAAACTGGTTAAATGTGTTGAGGCGGCCCACCTGGCACCTTCCGGCTGTAATGGCCAGCCATGGAGTTTTGTGGTAGTCGAAAATCCGGAACTTATGGAAAAGGTAGCAGAAACTGCACAGCAGATGGGGAATGGATTTGCTTCTAAAGCACGGGCGTTCTTTGTTGTGGTTGAAGAACACGCAAATCTGATGCCTCATGTAAAAAGCCTTGTAGACAGCCAGTATTTTGCTCCCGGGGATATTGGAGCGGCAATGGCTTATCTTTGCCTGGAAGCCGAATCACAGGGAATCGGAACCTGCATATTGGGAATGTTTGACAGAGAAAAAGTTGCTAAGCTGTTAGATATTCCGTTGGAAAAGCATATCTGCGGGTTGATTGCAGCCGGATATCCCGTTGATCAGACGGTACGGAAGAAATCCCGCAAACCACTGGATGAAATTGTCCGGTTTGTTTAAGCATCTAATTCCAAAAGTCAGTATTTTGCCTATGGCATTGTACTGACTTTTTTTTGCCTGCACGAAGATGATGCGGGAGACAGGAGGGATTATTCAGTATCAGATTTTCTTAACCTCTTCTTTATACATATTTCTTTTATAATTAATACAAATAAATAAATTAAAGATAAAAAAGGAGAAAACTATGTTAGAAAATTGTACTTTTACAATCAATTCCCCAAGAAAGATGATTATTTCCTATCTTTCAAAACCATTGGATATAAAATATTTAAAGAAAACCGAATTATAGATATAAATGTTAACTTTAATGGGCGCATAATCGTGTAATAATACAAACAATTAGGAGATGATCGTTATTAACTATATTACTAGCATACTAAGCAATTTAACTCTACCGGATATAATAATGATAATTTTGGCGCTTGCCCTTGCATATATGGCGGTTGAAAAAAGATATGAACCACTGCTTCTTCTTCCATTGGCATTTGGAATGCTTATTGCTAATATATCAAATGCGGGTCTGTCCTCTTATGATGAAGGTGGACTGATTTATTATTTATATAAGGGCATTGAGCTTGGGATTTATCCTCCCATGATTTTTATCTGCATTGGTGCAATGACAGATTTCAGTCCCTTAATATCAGCACCTAAGACAGCATTGATTGGTCTTGGAGGTCAGGTTGGTATTTTTGCCGCGATGTTTGGAGCATTAGGTTTAGGACATGTAATTTCCTATTTTGTCCCCGGCTTTGTAAACTTCACCATGCAGGAAGCGGCAGCCATCGGAGTAATAGGAAGTTCAGACGGTCCGACTTCTATTTATATCACAAAGCAGCTGGCAAGTCATCTGCTTCCCACAATCACGATCGCAGCGTATTCCTATATGGCTTTAGTTCCTCTTATCCAGCCGCCGATCATGAGAGCACTTACCACTCAAAAAGAAAGAATGGTAATTATGCCTATTCCGAAAGAGGTGTCCAGGAGAAAGAGGATTCTTTTTCCTATTGTAACTACTTTGTTAGTCCTGATCTTCGTACCCTCCGCTGCTACATTGATATCCATGCTGATGCTTGGTAATCTTATCAGAGAGAGCGGTGTGGCAGAAAGGTTAGTCAGAATGCTTGAGGGCGATTTACTGAATCTTCTTACCTTATTAATTGGTTTATCCATTGGAGGAAGTGCGACCGCTGAGAGGGTATTAAATATTAAAACAGTTTTTATTATTATCTTAGGCCTTTTTGCATTTATCATGGGTACCGCAGGTGGAATACTGGTAGCTAAAATTTTATGCAAATTGACGGGAGGAAAAGTGAATCCCCTCATTGGAAATGCAGGAGTTTCTGCGATGCCGATGGCTGCCAGAATATCTCAAAGATTAGGTCACGAATACGATCCTACAAACCATCTTTTAATGCATGCAATGGGACCTATTGTTGCAAGTACCATAGGTTCAGCAATTATAGCAGGAATTTTTATTTCCATGTTCGGATAACAAATTAATGATAGCTAAAACAGCTAAAACAATGGTATAATAGTCATAAAAGCAATGAGCACTGCCAAATAAGGCAGGAAAAGATTTCTGTTGTGCCTGAAAATCTTTTAATTATAAATAACATATGAAAAAGTATAGGGTGACTTGAAGTGAATAAGAAAAAGGCTAAAAATATTATTTTCTCTTTCTGCATTCTTTGCGGTACATTACTTATCTGCGAAATTCTTTACCGTAATAATTTTGGATATCAGAATATTAATATTGTTATGGCTATGGCAATATTTATTATTACAGCTGTTACAGAAGGATATATTTATGGAGTAGCATCAGCAGTTATAGGGGTATTTACTTATGATTTTCTCATAACTTCTCCAAGATTCGGTTTTAGTTTTACTGTGAACTTTCCGGTAACTCTTATTGTACTGCTGTTAGTCGTTCTAACCAGCAGCATTATTACTACCAGCATTAAGAAACAGGCGGAACAAGCCAGGCAGAAGTGCCAGCATGCTGAATTGTTATACAGTATTAACCGGAATCTTCTTTCTACAAGGGATCTTGACACGATCATAAAGTACTCGATGGATTACTTAAAGGATGAGTTAATGCATTCGGTAGCTTTTTTTGAGGATATCAAACCATATGGAAAGCTGACTCCTTACTTCTTATATGAAGAAGATGATGTCGGGATTGAATTTTTTAAGAAAGAGGAAGTATTTAAATTCGTAAGACTTGCCGCGGATAAGCAGAAGGCTTTGGAGGATAAAGACTATGGCTATTTTCTGCCTATAATAACTCAGAACATTACTTATGGAGTATTTGCCTTTTCTTTTAAAGAGAAGGATTTGAACAAGAAGCAAAAGATGTTTTTGGAATTAATTGCGGAGCAAACGGCTCAGGCACTTAGAATGTACCGGCTTATGGCAGAGCAGCAAGAAACTAAGGTGATGATGGAAACGGAAAAAGTAAAGAACAGCTTTTTAAGAAGTATTTCTCACGATTTAAGAACTCCGCTTACTGGTATTATAGGTGCCAGCTCTACTTTACTGGAAGAGGGGGATAAAGTTCCTTATGAAGTAAGGGCCAAACTGGTAGAGGGGATACAAAATGATTCCCAATGGCTTTTAAATATGATTGAAAACATATTGTCCATTACAAAGATTCAGAATAATGATATGGTCATTGATAAATCCGAAGAAATTGTTGAAGAGGTGATAGAAGGGGCTGTCTTAACGTTTCACAAGCGCTTTCCAAATACCAAAATCACGATTAATCAGCCTGATAATGTGATTTTACTTCCCATGGATATTATGCTGATCTCACAAGTCCTTACGAATATTCTGGAAAATACACAAAGACATGCCGGTGGCCGGAGATCGGATGTGACATTAGAGGTAAAAGAAGAGGATGATTTTGTGCGTTTTATCATAACAGATACAGGTCCGGGAATAGATCTAAAGATTCTTCCTATGCTATTTAATTTTACGATTACGCAGGAGAACCCATATAAAGATTCAAGACGAAATCTGGGAATCGGTCTCTCCATTTGTAAAACCATAATCAGAGCCCATGGAGGAGATATACATGCATATAATCGGCCGGAAGGCGGAGCGCAATTTGTGTTTACGTTACCCCTTGGCGATTAGTAATAATTTTTAATGATTGTTTGCGCCTGCGGATCAAAGGATGCAGTTTATAGAAAGGTGTTGCTATGGAAAACAAACACGTTATTATGATAGTAGAGGATGAAGACGCAATCATCGAATTTATTTCTGTAAAATTGGAATTACAGGGCTATAGGGTATTGAAAGCCGTCAATGGGCAGGAAGCTATTTCCTTTGCCTCATCCCATTGCCCGGATTTAATTTTGTTGGATTTGGGACTGCCGGATATGGATGGTATGGAAGTACTTAAGTCGATCAGAAGCTGGAGTATGGTTCCTGTGATTATTATATCGGCAAGGAATGATGAGAAGTGCATTGTATCGGCTCTCGACAGCGGTGCAGATGACTATGTTACAAAACCTTTCAACAATGCGATTCTAGTGGCAAGAATCGGAACTGCTCTGCGAAGAGGGCATATATCGAAAATAAAGAACAGCATATTGAATCAGCCATTTCATTCGTCGGATTTATATATTGATTATGATAAGAGAATCGTTACGGTAGCCGGGGAAACGGTACATTTGACTCCAATTGAATACCGGATTATCGTCCTTCTCTCTCTGAATGCAGGCACTGTATTGACACATGAGTTTCTATGCCGTGAACTTTGGGGACCTTATGTGAACAAAAGCAAAGCCCTTCGGGTAAATGTTGCAAACCTGAGAAGGAAAATTGAAAAAGATACGGCGAATCCTCAATACATCATAACAGAAATGGGAGTGGGATATAGATTGCTGGAAGCTATAGTATAGTCGAAAAGGATTTGTAAAAGAACAGAGACGTTTGGTTTGAACACCAGATTTCCCTGTTCTTTTCATTAGAGTTAAAAAAGGGGAAGATTATTTAATACTCATGCTTGACATATATATCACTCTGATATAATATAACTATATCAGAGTGATATAAGGAGGCTGGAAAATGAACGTTTTGTTTGTAAATGCAAATTTATACGGTCACATAAACCCAACACTTGGATTGGTAAAGAAGTTGACCGAGAGAGGAAACGCAGTCAACTATTTTTGCTCCGCCCAGTTTTCGGATAGTGTCATACAGGCCGGAGCGAGATGGAATGGCTATAGCAGTCACTTGGATCAGTTTTTAAAGGATTACCGGCCAACGGACAGGCATCCGTTTTTTATGCTTATGGAATACATTTTACAATATGATGAAGTGATGCTTCCGGAAATACTGGAAAATGTGGCTGAAAACCAGTATGACATGATTATTTGTGATTCTATCTTTGGAGGAGCCTGTTTTTTAAAACAGATACTCAAGATACCGGTATTGTGTTCCCACTCGTCCTTTGCCATGAGTAAAGCTCCGGTTCCTAAGGAGATGCTTGTAAAAGGATACCATTCACAATTGGATCATTGCTATCAGGTCCTGGAAAGACTATGTGAAAGCTACAATATTGAGAAACCAGGACTGGATCAGGTTTTTACCAGCAAAGGAGATATGAATATCGTATACACTACCAGGGAATTTAACGGAGATAATGATATGAAGGAGCCGGAATATTTATTTGCCGGCCCCTCCATTGACAGGCATGAGGAAGCAGCGGATATTGATTATAGGGAAATAGGGGACAGAACGCTTATTTATATTTCTCTTGGGAGTCTTAATACAGATAATATTGACTTTTATAATTTGTGTATTTCTGCATTTCGTGATACTGGCTATTATGTGTGTATGTCCACTGGAAATAAATGTGATGTTTCTGAGTTGATTGAAATACCGTCAAATTTTATGGTAAAGAGTTATTTTCCACAGCTGGAGGTATTAAAACGGGCGGATGTATTTATAACCCATGCAGGTTTTAACAGTGTGAACGAAGCTTTGTATTTTGGAGTGCCGATGCTTGCATTACCGCAGGTAAATGACCAGCATATGGTGGCAAAAAGGCTTGTTTCCATGCATCTGGGCATGGCAGAAAGTATGAAGGAGCTATCATCAGAAATACTTAGATCTAAAACAGAAGCCCTTCTTTTGAACAGGCAAGTGAAAGAAAACTGTAACCAAATCTCTCAAAAGATGAGGGAAGCAGGGGATCTGGAACAGTTTGTGAAGGAAATAGAACGGTATGTGGTTACGTGGAAGGAGAGGGAATCGCCATGGCTTTGAAAAATAAATCCATGTATGCAATATTAGGGATTTTAAGTATATCACCAGGCACTGGTTATGATATCAAGAAGTATTGCGATACGGTGCTTGCAGGATTTTGGAATGAAAATTTCGGGCATATTTATCCAACGCTGAAAAAATTATTGGAGGATGGATTGATCGATATTGTATCAGGGGAAAAGAATGCCAGGAAAGTGGAGTATCGAATCACTGAAAAAGGAAAGCAGGAGTTTGATGCATGGCTTTTAGAAGAGACCTTGCTCCAACCGGTGCGCTCTGAGTTCATGCTTAAATTATTGTTTTCAAGCAGCCAGCCCAAGGAACGCGTAATCCGGATGCTGAATGATTATAAAGAAATACATGAAAAAAAGCTGGAACAATATCTACAAATGCAAAGGGATTTAGAGAAGGGAATCAAGGAGATAACGAAGGAACGGTCACGTTTTATCAAAGCGGTTCTTAGAAAAGGAATCATATCCTGTGAGGGCACGATCCATTGGTGTACAGAAACAATAAAAGATATCTGATGATTTTATCTGCATAGTTTCCGGGGAAATACAAAAACTATCGACAGATAGGAGGTAACATTATGGCAAAAGCAGGTATGAGAAGACCGAGTCCTTATGATTCAAACAATCATGGAACGGAGAATCATGAAAAAATGCATCGACCAAAAAATGAGCAGGCCCATGTGCCGGAAATCCAGGGTGCTGCGAAAAATGGAAATGACAAGGCCGGTCCGGTCAATGCTCCAAACTGGGCTAGAGACGATTACAAAACGGGAAATAAGCATGACTGAGTTTCGTAAAGAGGGTGCCGCTTCGCAGCTGTGAATCAGCTATGAAGCGGCACCCCGCTTATTAAGGCTGTTTCGTCCTATGCAAAAGCACAGCGCCAAATGCCATGATAACAAAAAATACAATCAGATA
>NZ_DAMAUN010000120.1:0-14399 GCF_032078915.1 Lacrimispora sp.
TGATGTTCAGGTAAGGTCTGTAGGCGGGCAGCTTACGGATCATTATGATCCCAGAACTAAAACTGTTAACCTGTCTGACTCTGTTTATGGTTCCACATCAGTGGCAGCAATCGGTGTGGCAGCACACGAATGCGGACATGTGATGCAGGACAACACAGGTTATATTCCTTTGAAACTTCGGGCAGCCATTGTGCCGGCAGCCAATATTGGCTCCAAGGCAGCACTGCCTCTCATTATTCTTGGGGTAATAATAGGGGGAATCGGTTCTCCCTTAGTTAATATCGGCCTGATCCTGTTTTCTCTGGCAGTAATTTTCCAGCTGATCACCCTGCCTGTGGAATTCAATGCTTCCAGCCGGGCGGTCACTCTTTTGGGCCAGGTGGGGATTTTAGGTGACCAGGAATTAGGTTATACCAGAAAAGTGCTGGGTGCGGCAGCCCTTACCTATGTGGCGGCGCTTGCTGCAACCGTGCTACAGCTTCTAAGGCTGGTGATCTTGTTTGGAGGAAGAAGGAATGATGACTAAAGAGACAGACAGCAGGGAAATCTCACTGGATATCCTGTTAGAGATTCTGGAGCGGGGAGGCTACAGCCATATCATCCTGCGCCAGGCTTTAAATAAGTATCAGTATCTGGATAAATCGGAACGGGCCTTCATTTCCAGAATCGTAGAGGGGTCTGTAGAATACCTGCTTCAGATCGATTATATCATTGATTCCTTTTCTAATACAAAAGTTTCAAAGATGAAACCGGTAATACGCACTATTTTACGCATGTCGGTCTATCAGCTTCTTTATATGGACCGTGTTCCCGATTCCGCCGTATGCAACGAGGCGGTGAAACTTGCCGTGAAACGGAAATTTACAGGATTAAAGGGCTTTGTCAATGGAGTGCTTAGGAATATTTCCAGAAATAAAGAGGGACTTGGCTGGCCCGATGATTCTGTCCGTTATTCTATGCCGGCATGGATCGTATCCATGTGGGAGGAATCCTATGGCAGGGATACAGCAGTCACCATGATGGAATCCTTTTTAAAAAATAAGAAAACCACAGTCCGCTGCAATTTTGCAAAGGCTTCAAAAGAAGAAATCCTTCTGAGCCTTAAAAAGCAGGGGACAGAAGTAAGTGAGTCCGGAATCTCAGAAGCAGTGCTTTGCATTGAAAAATATGATTACCTGGAAGGACTGGAGGCATTCCAAAAGGGATATATCCAGGTTCAGGATCTAAGTTCCAGCTTTGTAGGTGAAATCGCTGACCCTAAAAAGGGAGATTACGTCATTGACGTCTGCGGCGCACCGGGAGGAAAGAGCATTCATATAGCAGATAAGCTTGACGGGACTGGTATGGTGGAGGTCCGTGACTTAAACCTCTTAAAGATAAATATGGTCGAAGAAAATATGAAACGATGCGGATTTTTAAATATCCGAACAAAAATCCAGGATGCGCTGGTTGCTGACCCGGATTCAGTGGAAAAGGCGGATATCGTCATTGCCGACCTGCCTTGTTCCGGACTTGGGATCATCGGACGTAAGCCGGATATCAAATACCGCATGACACCGGAAGCCCTGGATTCGTTGGCCGCGCTCCAGCGGAATATCCTGTCGATTGTCCAGGCATATGTAAAACCGGGCGGACGTCTGATTTTCAGTACATGTACCATAAATCGAAAAGAAAATGAAGAAAATGCCAGGTGGTTTCTTGAGCATTTTCCTTTTGACTGTATAAGCCTGGAGGGAAAACTTGGAGAAGGGCTGGATTCAGCCGCCGCAAACCGGGAGTTTATACAGCTTTTGCCGGGAATCCATCCCTGTGACGGATTTTTCATCGCGGCATTTCAGAAAAGGTAGTGCCTGACAGGCATACCTTTACACCCGGTAAAGCAGGGTGGGCCCTGCCCAAAAAGCATGGGCAGAATAGAGGAAATGGATAATGGATAAAATAGATATAAAATCTCTGGATATGGAACACCTGACATCCTATATGGTATCCATTGGAGAAAAGCCCTTCCGTGCCAAACAGCTTTATGAATGGATGCACCAGAAGCTGGCTTCTGACTTTAATGAAATGACAAATCTTCCTAACGCACTGAAGGAAAAGCTTGTACAGCTGACAGAATTTACCTGCCTTACCGTTGTTGAGGAAAAGATTTCAATAATAGATGAAACAAGAAAATACTTATTTGCCCTTTCCGATGGAAATGTGATTGAAAGCGTTCTGATGAAATACAAGCATGGGAATTCCGTCTGCATTTCTTCCCAGGTGGGCTGCCGCATGGGCTGCCGGTTCTGCGCTTCCACACTTGACGGATTGGAAAGAAATTTAACTCCCTCTGAAATGCTTGATCAGATATACCGCATTCAAAGAATTACCGGGGAACGGGTTTCCAATGTGGTTGTCATGGGTTCCGGAGAACCTTTAGACAATTATGATTATCTGGTTCAATTCATTCGCCTTCTTACGGATGAAAACGGACTGAATATCAGCCAGCGCAATATAACGGTATCCACCTGCGGCATCGTTCCTGGAATTCTTCGACTGGCGGAAGAGGATCTGCAGATCACCCTGGCGTTGTCTCTTCATGCACCAAACGATGAAGTAAGAAAAACCCTGATGCCCGTTGCCAATCGTTTTCCTCTAAAGGATGTACTGGATGCCTGCCAGACGTATTTTGATAAAACCGGAAGAAGGCTTACCTTTGAATACAGCCTGGTGAGCGGTGTCAACGACAATTTAAAAGAAGCCTCCGCCTTGTCGGCTCTTTTAAAGGGCCAGCACGGGCATGTAAATCTGATTCCGGTAAATCCTATTAAGGAACGCAACTACGTGCAGTCAGACCGGAAGGCAATAGAAGCCTTTAAAAATCTTCTTGAAAAAAATGGAATAAATGTTACTATAAGAAGAGAGATGGGACGGGATATTAACGGTGCCTGCGGACAGCTGAGGAAAAGCTTTTTAAATCAGGAGTCAAATACTCCTCAGTAAATGACAGGGTATATGACCCTTGAAGCATTCGCCGGATAAAGGAATACAAGAATTCCTGCACCTGGCACGTTGCTTACAGAAATAAAGAGGAAGTGAGAATGAAACGATGAAGGCTTGCGCTATGACGGACACCGGAAGAGTCCGTACGGCCAATCAGGATTATGTCTATGCCCAGGCAGAGCCTTTGGGCACGCTGCCCAATCTTTTTTTAGTTGCAGACGGCATGGGCGGCCATCAGGCCGGAGATTATGCCTCCAGATATATAGCCGAAAGTCTGGTGGCTCACTTAAAACAGGCGGATTCGTCTGGTATTGTTCCGCTTCTCCGGGAGGAAATCTTGAAGGTCAACGGAATGCTTTATGAGGAATCCATGAAAAGTACAGAGTTAAACGGTATGGGAACTACTTTGGTGGCGGCAGTGATCGAAGACACTACGATGTATGTGGCTAATGTTGGAGACAGCCGTCTGTATCTGGTTAATAATAATCGGCTGCAACAGATTACAAAGGACCATTCCTACGTGGAAGAACTGGTGTCTTTAGGCAAACTGGAACGGGGAAGCCGGGATTATCAGGAAAAAAAGAATATTATAACAAGAGCGGTTGGTACAGAGGATAAGCTGGAGGTTGATTTTTTTGAAGTCAGTCTGGAACCTGGAGATTATGTGCTCATGTGTTCCGATGGACTCAGCAATATGGTTGAGGACGCTGAGATAGAAGAAATTATATGCTCAGAACTGGAGCTGCAGGAAAAAGCAGAAAAGTTGATTACAATAGCCAATGATAATGGCGGGAAAGACAATATAGCTGTTGTTCTAATTGATCCGCAAATTGGCAGGGAGGTAAGCTTATGATCTTAAGACCGGGGACATTTTTACAGGACAGATATGAAATACTGGATCAGATCGGTTCCGGCGGGATGTCAGATGTATATAAGGCCCTGTGCCATAAATTAAACCGCCCTGTAGCCATAAAAGTCTTAAAAGAAGAATTCAGTTCAGACAGCGGTTTTGTCAGCAAGTTTAAAATGGAGGCCCAGGCGGCTGCCCGCCTATCCCATCCAAACATCGTAAACATCTATGATGTAGTAGATGAAGGGGATCTCCATTACATTGTCATGGAACTGATTGAAGGAATTACATTAAAAAATTATATTAATAAAAAAGGCTGTCTTGATGTGAAAGAGGCCATCGGCGTTGCAATTTCCGTTGCACAGGGAATCGCAGCTGCTCATGAACAAGGGATCATACATCGGGATATCAAACCTCAGAATATCATCATAGCCAGGGATGGAAAAGTGAAGGTGGCTGACTTCGGAATCGCACGGGCCGCCTCATCCCAGACCTTAAGCGCGACCGCAGTAGGTTCTGTCCATTACATATCCCCTGAACAGGCAAGAGGCGGTTACAGCGATGTGAGAAGCGATGTTTATTCTCTGGGAATCACCATGTACGAAATGGTGGCTGGCAGAGTTCCGTTTCAGGGTGATAATACAGTGACTGTTGCCCTGGCTCATTTGGAAGACCCTATCACACCGCCAAGCTATTATAATGAGGACATTCCGGTAGGGCTTGAAAATATTATTTTAAAATGTACCGAAAAGAAACCGGAGTACCGTTATGGCAGCATGCAAGAGGTCATATCCGATTTACGGAAGGCGCTTGTCAATCCTGACGGAGATTTTGTACAGTATAATTCCCAGGTGGATGATTCCCAGACAGTTATTATCGGAAAACCGGAGTTGGAACAGATTCGTTCCGGCCGGAAGATCCAGGCAGATCCTATTGCCGGCCGTAATGGAAACAGAAATCAGGAGCAGCGCCCGGAACGCCGTCCGGAAAAAAATGCGGGCGGACAGTCAGGAAACGGCAGAGCCAGAAAACAGGATTCAGAGGATGACATCAATCCTAAAATCGAAAGGCTTCTCACTGCGGCGGGTGTTGTTGTTGCCATTCTCATCGTGATCGTACTGGTCATTGTGTTCTCTAAGGTAGGAGGTTTGTTCCGTTCCGGTTCTCCTAAGGAAACTGAATCAACTGCGGAGATTTCTACGGAAGAAACATTAAGCGACAAAAAAGTGAAAATGACCAGCGTTGTGGGATTGGCTACGGACATTGCAGAGCAAAAGCTAAAGGATAACGGCGGCCTGTATATGAAGGTAAGTGATTACGTATTTGATGACGCCATAGACAAAGGTGACATTGTGTCCCAGGACCCGGCAGAGGGTACGGTAATTGATAAGTATTCTGCTGTCTATGTGGTGGTCAGCAAGGGACCGGAGCACGAAACCATTGATTTAACAACGCTTGGTCTGGAGAAGATGGATGGCGCTACCGCCAAGGCAGCGTTGGAGGGCAATGGTCTGAAAGTCAATGAGGAACAGAAAAACAACGATACCGTAGCAGCCGGATATGTAATCAGCTACAGCCCTGATAAGGCAAAAGAAGGTGAAACCGTGACTCTGGTTATAAGCAGCGGTCCGGCTCTTGTCAATCCGGTCACTGTTCCGGACATTACCGGCCAGACCCAGGAGGTGGCCGTGGAGATGTTAGCTGACGTGGGACTGGTCCAGGGAACGGTTACGGAAGCGGCTTCTGAGACAGTTCCCCGCGGCAATGTCATCAGCCAGTCCTTAACCGCTGACAGCCAGGTAGAGTCGGGAACTGCTGTGAATTATGTTATCAGCAGCGGAACTGCCCAGCAGGCCAAAGTCAAATATCTGGCTTCCATTGATAAGTCTTATCCACTGCAAAACATTATCGGACCAGGTTCCGGCAGCACCCAGCTTACTTTAAAGATACAGCTGAGGCAGTCTGTAAATGGAAGAGACGAAATCAGAGAGCTAATGGGACCTGTTACCATGGCAGGCGACCAGATGCTTCCCGTATCATTTAAAAATATAGAAGGCGCTTACGGCGTTTCCGGCGGGACCGTAGAGATCGTAAATGTAGAGACCGGCGATGTGATTAATTCTTATTTCATCACATTTATACCGGTGCCGCAATCGTAAGGAACACACCCTTCGGGTATCCCTTCATGCCCCAAAAGCGCGGGCAGGAAAAAGGAAAATATATGACAGGAAAAATTTTGAAAGGAATTGCAGGCTTTTACTATGTGAACGGCACGGACGAAAACATCTATGAGTGCAAAGCAAAGGGCGTTTTCCGCAATATAAACGTAAAACCTTTGGTTGGAGATGATGTGGAATTTTCTGTTCTGGACAGTATAGAACTGAAAGGAAACATTGATCAGATCCTGCCAAGGAAAAACGTCCTGGTTCGTCCGGCCGTAGCCAATGTGGATCAGGCGCTGGTGTTGTTTGCCATTACCCATCCGGAACCCAACTTAAATCTGCTGGATCGTTTTCTGGTCATGATGGAAGTTCAGGAGGTTCCTGTAAAAATCTGTTTTAATAAAACTGATTTGTCAGGCAGTGAAGAAAAGCTGGCTCTTGGAGAAATCTATGAGGCGGCTGGCTATCCTGTGTATTTTACCAGTACCTATGACGATCAGGGAATTGAG
The DNA here is from genome assembly GCF_032078915.1 of Lacrimispora sp. Taxonomy (GTDB): domain Bacteria; phylum Bacillota; class Clostridia; order Lachnospirales; family Lachnospiraceae; genus Lacrimispora. The sequence goes on from NZ_DAMAUN010000120.1 coordinate 6,504, forward strand.
GAAATCAGAGATCTGGTGCGTGGGAAAACCACGGTTCTGGCAGGACCTTCCGGAGTGGGAAAGTCCTCCTTAACCAACCTCCTTTATCCTCAGGCTGAGATGGAGACTGCAAATATCAGTGAGAAAATCCAGAGAGGAAAGCATACCACCAGGCATTCTGAGCTTTTCGGCATCGGACGGGATACGTACCTTATGGATACGCCGGGATTTAGTTCCATGTACTTGGAAAACTTAGAGTGCAGTCATCTGAAGGATTATTTTCCGGAGTTTGGACCCTATGAAGACGAATGCCGGTTTCTGGGCTGCGTGCACATAGGAGAAAAAACCTGCGGCATAAAGGCTGCGGTAGAAGAAGGAAAAATAAACCGGGGCCGATATGAAAATTACCGGCTTTTGTATCAGGATCTAAAAGAGAAAAGGAGATATTAATATGCTTAAACTTGCCCCTTCCATATTAGCGGCAGACTTTAAAATTCTTGGACAGCAGGTAGCTGAAGTGTCGGAGGCAGGAGCCCAGTACATTCATCTGGATGTGATGGATGGTGCATTTGTGCCCAGTATTTCATTTGGAATGCCAGTCGTCGGAAGCCTGCGGAGTTGTACGGACCGGATATTCGATGTTCACATGATGGTTGAGGAACCTGGAAGATATATCGATGATTTCAAAGAAGCGGGAGCTGATCTCATCTGTGTCCATGCGGAAGCCTGCACTCATTTAGACCGTACCATAAATCAAATCAAGGAAGCTGGCCTAAAGGCCGGAGTGGCCCTTAATCCGGCAACTCCCTTATCAGTCCTGGATTTCATTCTTTCCGAAGTGGACATGGTTTTAATCATGACGGTAAACCCAGGCTTTGGCGGACAAAAATTCATTCCGTATACCCTTAATAAGGTTAAGGCCTTAAGGCGCATCTGCAGGGAGCGGAATTTAGACACAGATATCCAGGTTGACGGAGGCGTGACCTGTGATAATGTGAGAGAACTGATCGAGGCAGGTGCTAATGTATTTGTGGCCGGTTCCGCTGTATTTAAAGGTAATGCGGCTGACAATACAAAAGCATTTTTAAAGATATTTGAGGAATATGAAGGGTGAAAGAAGAAACTACAGGTTTGATCGTTACCGGGGGAACCATGGATTATGGATTTGCCGGCAGATTCTTAGAAAACAAAAGGTTTGATAAAATCATCGCAGTGGACGGGGGACTTGCAGCCCTTTCCAGGCTTCAGTTAAAGCCGGATGCCATTGTTGGGGATTTTGATACGGTGGCAGAAGATGTCCTGGCAGAATATAAGAACAGTTCAGACAATATCACCTGGGAAATTCATAAACCGGAAAAGGATGAAACTGATACAGAACTTGCCATAAATACTGCCATAGGGCTTGGCTGTTCAAAGCTGGTCCTGCTGGGGGCAACAGGAGGAAGGATGGACCATTTTATCGGGAATCTTCATCTTCTTTATGCCTGCTTAAAAAAGGGTGTGGAAGCAGCCATTGTTGATGAAAAAAACTGGATCACAGTGATTGAAAAGGGAAGGTCGTTTCAGGCTGAAACACTATGGGGGAAATATATTTCCTTCCTTCCCCTGTTCAAAGAAGTGAAGAAAATCACATTGACCGGCTTCAAATATCCTCTTTATGAAAAGGATATTGACTTAGGAACCAGCCTGTGTATCAGCAATGAGCTGACCGGTGAGGAGGGCACGATTGAATTCGCGTCCGGCACCTTGATTTGTATCCTGTCCCATGACTAAACTGGTATGATTTAATATATCGAAACTGGATATTTATATCACTCCACTTGCGTGCTAAGATAATGAACAACAAGAGCAGCAAGGGAGGAATTACCAATGAGTAAAACAGACAACAGGATTTATAAAACCGCACTGACAGGACTGTTTGCCGCTATGTCCTACGTAGTATTTACATTCCTGCAATTTAAGATCACGCTTCCGGGAGGGGATGCCACTTCCATTCACTTGGGGAATGCGGTCTGCGTTTTGGGAGCACTTCTATTAGGCGGGCTGTACGGCGGCTTAGGCGGCGCTATCGGCATGACCATCGGAGACCTTTTTGATCCGGTTTATGTGGTATATGCGCCAAAGACCTTTCTATTAAAACTGTGCATCGGCCTTATCACCGGATTTCTGGCCCATAGAATCGGAAAGATCAATGAATCCTCTGATAAAAAGCATATACTGACCTGGACCATCACGGCAGTGGCAGGAGGACTATTGTTCAATGTAATTTTTGATCCTCTGGTCGGTTATTTTTACAAGCTTCTGATCCTGGGAAAACCTGCGGCAGAACTGGCGCTGGCATGGAACGTTGCATCCACTTCTATTAATGCAGTTACCTCAGCCATTGTTTCCGTCCTCATTTACATGCCTCTTAGAAATGCCCTGATCAGATCCGGGTTATTTACAAAAATTTGTTAGGAGCTCTTATGACATCAGAAAAACATCAGAAAAAAATTGCTGTTATTCAAGATCTGTCGGGATATGGCCGCTGTTCTCTCACAGTGGCTCTTCCTATTCTTTCAGCCTTAAAGGTACAGTGTTGTCCGGTTCCCACTTCCATACTATCCAGTCATACCGGATTTTCCACCTACTTTTTTGATGATTATACGGAGAAATTGCCTTTATATATTGAACAGTGGAAGAAACTGGATCTGTCCTTTGACGGGATTTACAGCGGGTTTTTAGGTTCCGAGGAACAGATTGAAATTGTCATTGACATGATTAAGGATTTCAGCACACTGGAAACTAAGGTTTTGGTGGATCCCATTATGGGAGATCACGGAAAGGCTTATCAGACCTATACGGAACGGATGTGCAGCCGTATGAAGGAACTGGTGGGCTATGGTGACATTGTGACCCCAAATCTGACAGAGGCCTGTATCCTGACCGGCAGACAATACCGGCCGTTAAACTGGAAGCGTTCCGAGCTTCTTGCTATGGCTGCTGAGATATTGGATATGGGACCAGATTCTGTGGTGATCACTGGCGTAAGGGAAGGCAACTATGTGACCAATGTTGTGGCGGAGAAGGACCGGGAGCCCCACTTTTTGCGTTCTCTTCATGTCGGCAGTGAACGGCCGGGAACCGGAGATGTGTTCTCCAGCATCCTTGCAGCCCAAACCGTGAAAGGGATTCCATTAACAGAAGCAGTGAAAAAAGCGGCCGGTTTTGTAAAGGCCAGTATCATAAAATCCGATGAGCTGCATGTTCCGATAAAAAACGGAGTGTGCTTTGAAGAAATCCTTTCTTTGCTGATTCGGTAATAAGAATGAGACGAAGGATGGGGAATTTTAGGAAAGGGGCTTTTCTTTGCCCTTTTTTTGTAGTATAATCAACGGCAGACTATCATGCGGACAACTTTCGCAGAGAATATTGAGGAAAAACCAGGAGGAATACCATGTTAGATTTAAAGTTTGTAAGAGAAAATCCTGAAATTGTAAAGGAAAACATTAAAAATAAATTCCAGGATAGCAAGCTGCCGTTAGTTGATGAGGTGATTGAACTTGATGAGCAGAACCGTACAGCAAAGCAGGAAGGCGATGCTTTAAGAGCTGAACGCAACAAACTTTCCAAACAGATCGGCACCTTGATGGGACAGGGAAAAAAGGAAGAAGCAGAGGAAATGAAGAAGAAAGTGACCGATGCTTCCGAACATCTGGCCGGGTTGGAAGAAAAGGAACGTGAGCTGGAAGAAAAAATCAAAAAGATCATGATGACCATTCCGAATATCATTGATCCTAGCGTCCCCATCGGTAAGGATGACAGCGAGAACGTAGAGGTAGAGCGTTACGGCGAACCTGTTGTTCCTGAGTTTGAGATTCCTTATCACGCAGAAATCATGGAAAGCTTTGACGGCATTGACCTTGACAGTGCAAGAAAAGTGGCCGGCAATGGCTTTTATTACCTGATGGGCGATATTGCAAGGCTTCATTCTTCCGTACTTTCCTATGCAAGGGATTTCATGATAAACCGTGGCTTCACCTATTGCATTCCGCCCTTTATGATCCGCAGTGAAGTGGTTACCGGCGTTATGAGCTTTGCCGAGATGGATGCCATGATGTATAAGATCGAAGGAGAGGATTTATATCTGATCGGTACCAGCGAGCATTCCATGATTGGAAAATTCATTGATACCATCCTTCCGGAAGAAAAGCTTCCTCAGACCTTAACCAGTTATTCTCCCTGCTTCCGTAAGGAGAAAGGTGCCCATGGTTTGGAAGAACGTGGAGTGTACCGGATCCACCAGTTTGAAAAGCAGGAAATGATCGTTGTCTGCAAGCCGGAAGAAAGTATGGATTGGTATGATAAATTATGGCAGAATACGGTTGACTTATTCCGTTCCCTGGATATCCCGGTAAGAACTCTGGAATGCTGTTCCGGTGATTTGGCGGATTTAAAGGTGAAATCAGTGGATGTGGAGGCCTGGTCCCCAAGACAGAAAAAGTATTTTGAAGTAGGAAGCTGCTCTAATTTAGGCGATGCCCAGGCAAGAAGACTTAAAATCCGTGTTTCTGGAGAAGAAGGAAGAAAGTATTTTGCCCATACGTTAAACAACACCGTAGCGGCTCCTCCAAGAATGCTGATCGCTTTCCTGGAGAACAACTTACAGGCGGATGGAACCGTGAAGATTCCGGAAGCTTTACAGCCCTATATGGGAGGCACGAAAGCACTTATGCCGAAAAAATAAGGATTATAATAAGGTCCGGCTTTTTCTGAAAGGCCGGACCTTTTAACATTTCCTGCACAAGTTATACGGTTGCTGTTGACAAGAGGGATCCTACGTATGGTATGATGGATAGTACGAAAGCGTATCCCATAAAAGGGGAAACGCAGCCGGTATGAAAAATGAAAAGGAGTGACAGCGGTATGATTACATTTAACCATTTTAATTTTAATGTACTTGACCTGGAAAAGAGCTTAAAATTCTATAAGGATGCACTGGGACTTAACCCTGTGCGTGAAAAGACAGCGGCAGACGGTTCCTTTAAACTGATATATTTAGGTGATGGAATAAGTGATTTTACCCTGGAACTGACTTACTTAACAGAACGAAAAGAGCCTTATAACCTGGGAGAATGTGAATTTCATCTGGCATTCAAAACGGATGAATATGAGAGCTTCTATAAAAAGCATAAGGAAATGGGCGTTATCTGTTATGAAAACCCTGCCATGGGTATCTATTTCATCAGTGATCCTGACGGCTATTGGATCGAGATTGTTCCAATCAGATAAGGAGAAGCCGTGTATATTGAAGTAAATGGAGTCACGTTATACTATGAGGTGTCAGGAAACGGCCCGGCGATCCTTCTTGTCCATGGGAATGGAGAGGATCATAGTATTTTTAATGAAACAGCGGAGCTTCTAAGAGAAACTTATACTGTTTATGCCCTGGATTCCAGAGATCATGGAAAAAGTTCCAGAGTGAAAACACTGGGGTATGAGGCAATGGCGGAAGACGTGGCTGAATTTGTCAGGAAGCTGAAGCTTGAAAAACCCTGTTACTGTGGATTCAGCGATGGCGGGATCATTGGGATTCTTGCAGCCGTACGGTATCCGGAGCTTTTTTCAAAACTGGTGTTATGCGGCGCCAATGCTTATCCACAGGGGTTAAAATGGTACTGGCTTAAATTATTCGCTCTGTTAGAAACCATAAATCATGATCCAAAGCTTTTGATGATGCTGAATGAACCCCAGATAACAGTCAAAGAGCTGGAGAGCATTCCTGTCCCAGTCCTTCTTTTGGCAGGAGAACGAGATATGGTCCGTGAATCCCATACCCGTTATCTTGCCTCAAAAATTAAAGGCAGCCGTCTTAAAATCCTTCCCGGAGAAGGGCATGGCAGTTATATCGTTCACAGCAGGAAACTTTATTATTACATGAAGAAGTTTCTTGAACGACCAATTCCGGGAGAAGAATAAAATGTCAAGCGGACTAAAGCAAGTCCCCGCCTATCACTTAATGCTTTTCTCATTTGAAGCGGGACTTACTTGATTCGGTTAAATAAAACAGGGGTGTAAAGAAAAAACACTTGACACCTAATAAAAAATATTGTATGATATCCCAGGTGATGATATGGAGAGGATTGCAAGACAGGTCTTATTATATGATTTCTACGGCGCTCTTTTAACGGAGCATCAGAGGCATATCTACGAAGATGTGGTTTTTTACGACCTTTCTTTAAGTGAGATTGCAGAGGAACAGGGAATCAGCCGTCAGGGGGTCCATGACCTCATTAAACGGTGCAATAAGATTCTGGAAGATTATGAAGAAAAACTTCATCTGGTAAAAAAGTTTGAGCAGACAAAAAAACTGGCCAGAGAGATCCAGAGTTTGACAAAAGAGTTTGCCGGCAGTTCAGATATGAATCTGATCCATCGCATTGAGGAGATATCGGGCGAAATCATCGAGCTGGAAGCTCATTAGGAGGGCGTTAGATGGCTTTTGAGAGCTTATCCGATAAATTACAGAATGTATTTAAGAGCTTAAGAGGCAAAGGACGCTTGTCCGAAGCCGATGTGAAAACAGCCCTTAAAGAAGTGAAGATGGCTTTACTGGAAGCCGATGTAAGCTTTAAGGTTGTTAAACAGTTTATAAGCGCTGTACAGGAGCGGGCAATTGGACAGGATGTCCAGAACAGTCTGACTCCCGGACAGATGGTAATAAAAATTGTAAATGAAGAGCTGGTAAAGCTGATGGGATCTGAGACGACTGAAATTTCGTTAAAGCCTGCCAGCGATATGACCATCATCCTGATGGCAGGTCTTCAGGGTGCCGGTAAAACGACAACCACTGCCAAGATTGCCGGAAAGCTTAAGGCAAAGGGCAGGAAGCCGCTTCTCGTTGCCTGTGACGTTTACCGTCCGGCTGCCATCAAGCAGCTGCAGATCAATGGGGAAAAGCAGGGCGTTCCCGTTTTCTCCATGGGAGAAAACCATAAACCGGCAGATATTGCTAAGGCCGCTGTTGCTTATGCGGCAAAGAATGACCAGAATGTGATCATTCTGGATACGGCAGGCCGTCTTCACATTGATGAAGACATGATGAACGAGCTGATCGAAATTAAAGATGCGGTAGATGTTCATCAGACGATACTGGTAGTAGATGCCATGACAGGACAGGATGCGGTAAATGTAGCGGGAATGTTCAACGACAAAATTGGCATTGACGGCGTTATCATTACCAAGCTGGACGGTGATACCAGGGGCGGTGCAGCCCTCTCAATCCGTGCAGTGACTGGAAAACCGGTTCTTTATGTTGGTATGGGAGAAAAGCTTTCCGATTTGGAACAGTTTTATCCGGACCGTATGGCTTCCAGAATTCTTGGTATGGGCGATATCCTTTCCCTTATTGAAAAGGCCGAAACCCAGGTTGATGAAGAGAAAGCAAAAGAGTTGTCTCAAAAGCTCCGCAAGGCGGAATTTGATTACAATGACTTTCTGGACCAGATGAACCAGGTAAAGAAAATGGGCGGCATGGCAAGCATATTAAGCATGATGCCAGGCATGGGCCAGATGAAGGATATGGATTTTGATGAAAAAGCCATGGACCGGGTGGAAGCGATCATCCTTTCCATGACAAACAAAGAACGGTTGAATCCTGAGCTTATGAAAAATGCTTCCAGAAAGCAGCGTGTAGCAAAGGGGGCGGGCGTGGATATCACAGAAGTAAACCGCATAGTCAAGCAGTTTGATCAGATGAAGAAGATGATGAAACAGCTTCCCGGCATGATGGGCGGCGGAAAGCGCCACGGCGGTTTGTTCGGCAAGATGAAGTTACCGTTTTAGTTTATTCTTTTACGTTAGCAAAGCAGATTTCTGCGTTCGCTATAAATTAGCTTTAGAATCCAAGATTTAAGCACGCGAATTCCAAAATGGCAG
>NZ_DAMAUN010000121.1:0-13904 GCF_032078915.1 Lacrimispora sp.
GTACGGTGGTGTGGGAGGACGGTAGATAAAATAATTATCTACCTCCTACCCGATTCAATATTAAATCAAAAGACGAACGCAAGAAAACCTGGAATTTCGTAAAGAACTCGAACTATTAAAAAAATTCCAGGCCTTCTTGAAGAAAAAGAATACATATGATTTTATTATATGAAAGAACATCAAGTTTCTTTAAACATCAAGAAGGCTTGCAAAACCTTAAATGTATCAAGAACTGGTTATTATAAATTCTTAAATCATAATCAAGGCGTTGGCTCAGCAAGGCCAGATCTTTAATCAGAAGCGAATTTCCTTGCTTTATGGGTCTTTGCCCAAAAGCCGCTTTGTTATTTACTGTAATCCTTCTTTGTATTGTTTCAATGCTTCTGCAAGCTGGTCCGGGCAGGACGTGGGCCTGAAGCCGCACTGGATCCCTTCCAGTCTTCGAATGGCTTCATCTACATCCATGCCTTCTACCAGCCGGGCCACGCCCTGGGTGTTGCCGGAGCAGCCGCCTACAAACTGAACCTGAACCAGCTTGTTATCCTCAACTTCAAAATTAATCTCCTGTGAACAGACGCCGTGTGTTTTATATTTCAACTTAAATTCCTCCAATTTGTAAAATCTCATTATAACGGATTATAAAATTATAGGAAATCCGGGCTTGGTTGTCAATAGTTCTTTGCATACCACGAGGTATTAAAAGCACAAATGGATAAATTTACATAAAAAACGAAAAATCATCCCACTAATTTAAAAATCAGCGGCATTGAGCGGATGTTCAACATGCAACCATAAGGCACCAGAACCAGAAGCAACCAGCAGCAATCACAGCATAAACGGCAGAGACATCTGCTGACAAGGCGGGCGCAGCAGACACTTCTGCAGCATCTGGCCTGATTCCGGTTACGATGAATACCGCCTATACAATGACAATCAATGGGTACAAAGAAACAGATTGCAGAAAACGGTGATCAGATCAACTGATCGTTCAGGCTCCTTTAAGCAATGCGAGCACAATCACAGAGCAGGGCAATATCATGGATACCATGATCCAGCAGGGAGTTGATGCCATCGCACAATTGTGTGATCGCGTTTATTAATTAAGAGAGGGAAAGGTAACCGACATGAGGATCAACCCTTGCGGTCAAAGAAATCCAGTGAATTTCCTATGTATTTTTCCTGACAAATTGGATACAAACTGATATAATAGGTAGCAGTGTACTTATATGCCTGGAAAACGCGGGCATGAATGAAAGGAGAACAATTATGTTAGGAATCATCGGGGCCATGGATGTAGAGGTGGCAGAAGTAAAAAAAGCCATGGAGGATGTTACGGTAGAGACCATCGCTGCAATGGATTTTTATAGAGGAATCTTAAAAGGAAAGGAAGCGGTAGTGGTTCGTTCCGGCATCGGCAAGGTAAACGCGGCAATCTGCACTCAGATTCTGGCCGATCATTACCATGTGACTGCGGTCATCAATACCGGAATCGCCGGTTCCCTGAAGAATGAAATAAACATCGGGGATGTGGTGCTGTCCACAGATACGGTCCATCATGATATGGATGCCACAGGCTTTGGATACCCTGCGGGACAGATTCCCCAGATGAAGGAATTTGCCTTTCAGGCGGATGAAAGGCTTCGTAATCTGGCTGAAGAGTGCTGCAGAAAGGTCAATCCTGAGATTGAAGTTTTCATCGGAAGGGTAGTTTCAGGGGACCAGTTTATTTCTGATAAGGTTAAAAAACAGTGGATAGGGGATACCTTTGGGGGATATTGTACGGAAATGGAAGGGGCTGCGATCGCACAGGCAGCGTACTTAAACCACATCCCTTTTCTCATCATCAGAGCCATTTCAGATAAGGCGGATGACAGCGCAAACATGGACTATGGCGAGTTTGAGGAGAAGGCGGTTAAGCATTCTGTGAACCTTATTTTAGCCATAGCTGAACGGTATTCATATTAGGTTAAGAATCGAATCCTGACAGGATTTGACGAACGATTCTAGGCTCTCTCATCTTCCCAAAGCGAAATCGGGTGTTTATAATAAACCTATCACCGGTCGTAACCGGAAAGAAAGGGGAGTTATAATTATGCTGGAATTTTTACAGACAGGCAAGGCGCTATTCGTACTGGCAGCCCTGTGCGGCATCGGCATTGTCACCAGATGGCTGACACGTAACCTCTACAAAAGATTGATCAAAGAATCTGATAACCTTACATTGACGAAAAACAAGAGTCTTCGGGCATTTAAACAGAAGACGGAAAACACGTACCAGTTAAATCAGGGAATCCCAAAGGTAAAGCCGTATCTGGAACGGCAGATGTATGATTTTAAATATATGGGAGTAACACTCCACGGCTGGAATATATTTTCCAACCAAATGACACTCTGGTGCTTTCTGGCAGGAGGTGCGGCGGCATTTGCATCCTACTGGTTCCGCGCCGATTCTTATTACATAGTCTTGTATGGCTCTGCAGGTATCATGGCCGGACTGTTTACTATTCTGGTAGACCACGGCGCAGGAATTGTGGAGAAGCGGCAGCAGCTGTTTGCGGTTCTGGACAATTATCTGGAGAATACGTTGATTTACCGGTTGGATATGGAAAGAGAGGAATCACAGGCAATGTCGGGGCCTCATATGGAAACCCGTGAAAATATAAGATCCATTTATTCCCAGCCACCAAAGGGAGGGGTAGAAGTTGAGCCGGAGCAGGACAAGAAGGCAGACAGGAGAAGCGCAAGGCAAAGAAATGGGACATTAGAAAAACCTTTAAGGAGCCGCACTCAAAAACAGTCCATGGATGCGTTTAATGAAACTCCGGAGCAGGTGCCCGAACGAGCGGAAAGCCAGGCGCAGCCAGACCTTAAGAACTCCAGGAGGGATGTGGATTACTTAAAACGGAGCCTGGAACAGATTGCCGCCAGCAGGGAAAGAGAACGGGGCGGCAGGCAGGGGGAGGACTGGTTAAAGGATCTAAGTCCTGATGAGTTAAAGCTGATCGGTGAAATTCTCCAGGAATATTTAACATGAACGTTTGGAAGGCGGGAAGAAAATCATGTCGCATTCAGAACTATTCTGTGGTATAATTTTCCTAAGCAGGGGGTCATAAACCTGAAGTCAAATAACCCATAGCGAGCAAAGGGCTATTTGGCTCCGAAGGCAGTTGCTAAGGTCAGGAGAGCTTGGCTTCGGCTCGCTGCCTTTGCGAGAATAGAAGGAAAAGGAGAATATTAGCAATGGGAAATGTAATTTTTGATTATTCCAGGGCAGCAGGATTTGTATCAGCAGAGGAAATGGAGAATATGAAGGCCGCAGCAATGTGTGCGAAGAATGTGCTGATGGACAAGTCTGGTGCAGGCAGTGATTTCTTGGGTTGGATCGATCTTCCGGTAGATTATGATAAGGAAGAATTCCAGAGAATAAAGATGGCAGCAGAGAAGATTCAAAATGATTCGGATGTTCTGCTGGTCATCGGTATCGGCGGTTCCTATCTTGGAGCCAGGGCAGCCATAGAATTTTTATCCCACAGCTTTTACAATGTATTGCAAAAAGGAAAACGTAAAACTCCGGAGATCTATTTCGTTGGAAACAGTATCAGCAGCAAATACATCCATGACTTAAAGGATGTGCTGGAAGGAAAGGATTTCTCCGTTAATATTATATCAAAATCAGGAACCACCACAGAGCCGGCGATCGCTTTCCGGGTATTTAAGGATATGCTGATTGAGAAATATGGCCGTGAGGAGGCAAATAAAAGGATTTATGCCACTACGGATAAGGCAAGGGGCGCGCTGAAGAATCTGGCTGACGAGGAAGGCTATGAATCTTTCGTGGTTCCGGATGACGTAGGGGGACGTTTCTCAGTGCTTACAGCAGTCGGCCTTCTTCCGATTGCAGTATCCGGCGCTGATATTGATAAATTAATGGAAGGCGCGGAGGCGGCCAGGCTGGAAGCCCTGGAAGCGCCCTATGAGTCAAACGGCGCCCTTCAGTATGCGGCTGTGCGCAATATCCTGCTTCGGAAAGGGAAAACGGTGGAGATCGTGGCAAACTATGAGCCAAGCCTTCATTATGTTTCCGAGTGGTGGAAGCAGTTATTTGGAGAAAGTGAAGGAAAAGATCAAAGAGGGATCTTTCCAGCCGCAGTGGATTTGACCACAGACTTGCACTCTATGGGACAGTTTATTCAGGATGGGGCCAGAATTATGTTTGAAACCGTGCTGGATGTTGAAGAATCGTCCGCGGAAATTCTCCTCAAGGAAGAAGCAGTTGATACCGATGGTATGAACTACCTTGCAGGAAAGAGCGTTGATTTTGTTAATAAGAGTGCTATGAACGGAACCATTCTGGCTCATACCGACGGAAACGTGCCAAATCTTATGGTAAGGATTCCCGGACAGGATGAGTACAGCCTGGGACAGCTGTTCTACTTCTTTGAATATGCATGCGGCATCAGCGGATATATGTTAGGTGTAAATCCGTTTAACCAGCCGGGAGTGGAAAGCTATAAGAAGAATATGTTCGCACTCCTTGGAAAACCTGGATATGAGAAGGAAAGGGAGGAACTCTTAAAGAGATTATAGGAAGTTGGCAGGTAACGCCGGTGTTCTGGTTCAGACTTTAAACAAGTCGGACCGGAGTACCGGCGTTTCTATATATTTTGGCTTTATTGGGAAGAATAAAGAGATATTTAAGAAAAACTTAGATATGAAATGGCGGTGCAGTATAGTATACTTATAGTGCGTGATAAAAACACATAATTAAAGGAGGAAGATATGAAAAAATATTTAATGCTTTTTCTTGCTATGGCTACGGCCCTGTCATTGACTGCCTGCAAGGGGGAAAAGGATCCAAAGGTGCTTTATGATGAGGCTTCAAAAAAAACGTCAGAGCTGACAGCCATGGATGTGACCTCTGTGGTCAACATGCAGATGACCCAGGGAGAGGAAACAACTGATATTAAAATGGATCTTGATATGAAGATGGCGGACATTAACACCGAGAACATGAGATATATGGCTAATGGGACCACTTCGCTTATGGGACAGGATCTGGATATACTCATGTATTATGAGAAAGGTTATTATTATATGGATTCCATGGGTCAGAAGGTGAAATACGCCATGGATTTAGATGCCATGATGAAACAGGTCAAGCAGAGCACAGAAGGTGCAAGCGTAAATTCTTCTTATCTTAAGGAAATCACGGCAAAGAAGGATGGAAATAACCAGGTCCTTACCTTTACGGTTGATGCTGAAAAGATGGATGCCTATGTACAGGATATGATGGGTCAGTTAGGAACCAATATGGAAGGCGTAACTTACACCATCAAAGAGGCGAGCGGTGAAGCAACAGTCAATAAGGATGGGTATTTTACAAACTCAAAGATCAAGATGTCCCTTGAAATGAATACTCAGGGTCAGACCATAGCGATGGTTATGGATACGGACTCCACCTACAATAATCCCGGCCAGGCTGTTGAGGTCACAGCACCGGATCTGGAGGGATATACGGAAATCGATGCCAGCGCAATGGAGAACCAATAAATCGATTGCATAATAAAAAGTTACTATCATTAGCTCATATCTAATAAAGAAGTATTAAGAAACATTCAGAAAGGCAAAGGCATTTGAAGCGGCAGGATATGCCAAATAGCTTCCGCCTTTGCCTTTTATTAATATTTTTAGTTTATCTCTATGTGAAAGCGGCATTCATTCGTTTATAACTGCCATTATCTCTATTTACCATTGAAGAAGTTCTTAACCGCACTTTTCGTACAATTCTGTATGGTCTATTAATAATTATATCTTTTCAAATCCTATATTACCTAAATTTTTCTGGAAAAATCCAAATAGTACTTTGCTATGCCAAATCTACGATAAGTTTCTTTTACTAAAAAGCACACGAATTTGAGTTTGATTTTCTGTTATAGAAGTCATTTTCTATTATACCTGCCCTCAGCTACAATTCCTTGCTTCTCATCTTAAACAATACTAATAAGAAATTCCTGTTTTTCGGCTGTTGTACCCATTCCTTTATAACAATAATCACAAGCCCCGGAATATTCATCACCCATACCATAACTATAGCAAGAGTGTTTAGAACTTTACCTATAAGTATTAGTAAAACGAGGTAAAAATTTACTGGCCTAATGTTTTGAAAAAATCAAAATGGTAAGTATTAATTACAAAAACAGGTAATTATGCACAAATAACATATAAGAAAAATGTTAAAAATAGAAAAAATACAAGGATTCAACTAAAAATGTTGAAAAATTACTTAGTAAATTATATAATAATTTTATCAAAAAAAGAGGAGGTATTTTTATGAAAAGAAAGTTGGCAGCATTATGTATGTTATCTCTGACAGTCGTAACTGTATTAAGTGGATGCGGCGGAAGTAAAGCCAATCAGGATACAGCAAAAGGCGGAAAAACTAAAATCCGTTTTGCGTCCTGGGATGTAGCAGAGGATGTAGACCGTCAGCAGGAACTGGTGGATAAGTTTAATGCGGCTCATGAGGACATTGAAGTGGCTCTGGAAGCCTATGGAAAAGATTTTGATACAAAAATCAGCGCAGGCATGGGTTCCGGGGATACTCCGGATGTGATGTATATGTGGAATTACCCGGCGTATTATCAGGGGTTAGAACCGCTGGAAAGCTTCATTGAAAAAGAAGGGGAAACATATAAAGCTAATTTCTATGATACCTTATGGAATTACAATTCCATGGATGGACAGATATATGGCATTCCGATCGGATTTACGACACACACCTTGTTCTATAATAAGGATTTATTCCAGGAAGCAGGAATTTCTGAGCCTACCAATGATTGGACATGGGATGATTTGCAGCAAGCGGCAAAGACCATATCTGAAAAAACCTCTGCAAAAGGCTTTGCATTCCCGATGAAGCCGGATCCATATGATTTTGAAATGTATTTATGGAGCAATGGAGCAGCGTATTGTGACAAAGAGGGAAAGCTGGAGGGAAATATTAATTCCAAAGAATCAGAGGAAGTATTCCAGATGTTCCAGGATATGGAAAAAGATGGATATGCAGTTGCCACGGAAAAAAGCGGAACCGATGAATTCCGTTCCGGAGCTGTAGCTATGTATGTTTATGGTGCGTGGTCGATTAATTCCTTAAAAGAAGACGGGTTAAACTACGGCGTGGCTGCGATTCCTGCTTTTGCCAATGCAGGTAAAGATTCTGTCAGTATTTTAAGTTCTTCCGGTATCTCCATTTCAAAAGACAGCAAGAATAAAGAAGCAGCATGGGAATTTGTGAAATTCTGGACCAATGAGGAATCCAATAAAGCGCGTATTGGCCTGGAATTACCGGTACTTAGCAGTGTTGTAGAATCTGAAAAGATTATGGATCAGCCGGAATATGCACCATTCTACTTAATGCTTGAACAAAGCACCGGTTATACTTCTGCAAGCTTTATTATTAAAGAGTGGTCTGAATTATCAGAAAACCTGTCCTTATCCTTTGAAGAAGTATTTAATCCAAGTTCTCTTCAGAGTGTAACAGATGTATTGAACAGTGCTGCACAGCAGTAAAACAAAATAGAAAAGAAGAATTTGGCCGTCTGGTGAATCGCCACCAGATAGCCGGATTCCTCTAAGGGGCTACGAAAAAGAATCAGCTTAATGGGAGAAACGCTATGAAGCAAAAAAAGTTTTTAAGGAATGCAACTCCATATTTCTTCATTACTCCGTGGATTATTGGGTTTTTAGTATTTACAATCGGACCGCTTATTCTGTCCCTGGGCATGAGCTTTTTTGACTGGCCATTGACGTCTGATCCGGTATTTAAGGGGTTTGGCAATTATACTGAGATGTTTACAAAAGATACTCAGTTCTGGAAGTCCCTGACAATCAGCTTGAAATATGCAGCGATTTTTGTACCGCTAAATATGGCGATTGCGCTGTTCCTTGCAATGTTAATCTCACAGCCGGTAACCGGCGTAAAAATGTACCGTACGATTTTCTATATACCGGCAGTTATTTCCGGCGTTGCGGTTTCGATTATCTGGGGCTGGATTTTAAATGGGGACTATGGCGTATTGAATTATTTATTATCCTTACTGGGGATTACAGGCCCCAGATGGCTGGTAGACCCTGCCTGGGCGCTGTTTGCAGTTGTTTTGGCCAGTGCTTTTGGTGTAGGAACGATGATGCTTATTTTCTACACGGATATTAAGAATATATCAATTGATTTATATGAAGCATCATCTTTAGACGGAGCCAGCCCGGCAAGACAGTTTTTCAGTATTACGCTGCCGATTATTACACCTACCATTTTGTTCAATTTGATTACTTCTGTTATCAGTTCTTTCCAGCAGGTGACGCTGGTAATGCTGCTGACCGGGGGCGGACCGTTAAAATCCACCTATTTCTATGGGCTGTATACCTATAACAATGCGTTTAAGCACCATAAACTGGGTTATGCAAGCGCCAATGCATGGGTGATGTTTATTATTATCTTAGTTCTGACGGCATTGATCTTTAAGTCTTCTTCTACATGGGTATTCTATGAAACGGAAGCAAAGAATGGAAAGAAGAAAAGGGGAGGTAAAAAATAATGAAAATGTCCATGAAATCAAAAGTGATTATCTATACCCTTCTGACTGCTGTTGCAGTTTACTTTCTTGCACCTTTTATTTATATGTTTTTTACTGCCTTTAAGACGGAAGCAGAAGCCATTGCCTATCCGCCCCGGCTATTTCCTTCGAAATGGCTGTTTGAAAATTTTAAAAATGCATGGGAATCACAGCCCTTTGGTACATACTTAAAAAATTCAGTTATTATTACGGTTATGACGACTGCAGGGCAAATCCTTTCCTGTTCCTTGGTGGCATATGGTTTTGCAAGGTTTGAATTTAAAGGAAAAAACCTGTTATTTATGATTTTGCTTTCTACTATGATGATTCCATGGGATGTTACCATGATTCCTCAATATATGGAATTTAATTTATTTGGCTGGATTAACACATTAAAACCGCTGGTTGTGCCGGCATGGTTTGGCTCTGCTTACTATATTTTCTTAATGAGGCAATTCTTAATGGGGGTTCCGGGGGACTTTGAAGAGGCGGCGCGAATTGATGGTGCCAATGCATTTCAGATTTATTGGAAGATTTTCATGCCGATTTTAAAGCCTTCCCTCATTCTGGTAGGCGTCTTAAATATGATTACGGTGTGGAATGATTATCTTGGACCATTGATTTTCCTTCATGACAGAAGTAAATATACACTTGCTTTAGGCCTTGCAACCTTTAAGGGAGTTCATAGCACAAGGATTATCCCTATGCTTTGTATTACAATCATTATGATTATCCCGCCAATTATTATATTCATTATTGCGCAAAAGTATATTGTAGAAGGGACAAGTGGTTCTATTAAATAGAAAGAGCAGCCGGGTTAGTATTTCATGTGCATCGATGCACTGTTTTCTTCCCGGCTATATATTTGTTGACATAACACATAGAGGAGAAACAAAGATGATAAGGCGAACAAAAAAGAGATGGGAAGACCAAACGCTGGGACATATTGGAAGAAGGGAAGCCCGTACAGAATTTTATAAAGATTCTGCTTCCAGAATTAATTTAAATGGAGAGTGGAGATTCCTCTATTTGGAAGCGCCGGAACTGTCCCCGGAAGGATTTATGAACAAAGGAACAGGAACAGACTGGGAAATGATTGATGTGCCTTCTGTGTGGCAGTTAAGAGGATATGACCGGATGCACTATACGGATGTTTTATATTTGTTTCCGATCAATCCGCCTTTTGTACCTTCAGAAAATCCCACCGGAATTTATAAAAAAACAGTCCACATCAACAGGGAGTGGATTCAGAATGATACTATATTAAAATTTCATGGTGTGGACAGTGCTTTTGATGTATGGATTAATGGAACACATGCAGGATACAGCAAGGTCAGCCGTCTTCCAAGTGAATTCGATATTACCGCATATATCCAGGAAGGGGAAAATGACATTACAGTACGGGTCTATAAATGGTCGGATGGAACGTATTTGGAAGACCAGGATATGTGGTGGCTTTCCGGTATTTATCGGGATGTGGAATTAATCAATGAACCGAAAGACAGTATTATTGATTGTACCGTGGATGGAGATTTGGACAGCTCTTATATAAATGGGATCTTAAGAGCAGATATTACCACAAAGCAGGAATCTTGTGATGGTACATGGAGATTAGAAAGAGACGGAAAGGCAGTTACCGGCGGAACCTTTCAGACAAAAGAGGGCAAAGCGCACATAAAAGAGATAATTCCCGATGCAGACCTTTGGACCGCAGAAACCCCTGATTTATATGATTTAACAGTATCTGTGGGTAAGCAAAGTATCGTGGTGCGTGTTGGATTTCGAAAGGTTGAAATAAAAGATAATAACTTTACGGTAAATAATCAGGTGATTCTTTTAAATGGTGTGAATCACCATGACTACCATCCCAAAGAAGGGCGCTGTGTCACACTGGAACAGATGAAAGCAGATATCCTGCTTATGAAACAGCATAATATCAATGCACTGCGCTGTTCCCACTATCCTGCCAATGGATATCTATATGATTTATGCGATGAATATGGGCTCTATGTGATTGATGAAGCAGATTTAGAATGCCATGGATTTGAATGGGTAGAGAGGTATGATTGGATTACAAATGACCCGTCCTGGAAGGATGCCTATGTGGACAGAAGCGTGCGCATGGTAAAGCGTGACAGGAATCATCCATGCATTATCATGTGGTCCATGGGAAACGAATCCAGCTTTGGCTGTAATTTCCGAAGTGCTGCTAAGGCAGTAAAAGAACTGGATGCTGCCAGGCTGCTCCACTATGAGGGAGATTATGAAGCAGAAGTGACCGATGTGTATTCTACCATGTACACAAGGCTGAAAAGGCTGAAAGAGATCGGAGAATCAGATTTTAAAGGGAATAAACCTCACGTTATGTGCGAATATGGACACGCAATGGGAAATGGACCGGGCGGATTAAAGGCATATCAGGAGATGTACCGCAAATATAAACGGCTTCAAGGCGGTTTTTTGTGGGAATGGTATGACCATGGAATACTTGTCGAAGAAGAAAAGGAGACTTACTACCGCTATGGGGGGAATTACGGAGATTTTCCCACTAACGGGAATTTCTGCATCGATGGGCTGCTAATGCCGGATAGAACCCCATCCCCTGCCATGCTGGAATATAAACAGGTCATTGCTCCGGTGGAAGTGACAAGAGTAGGTGCAGGACGGGAGATTCTTGTGAGAAATTATTATGACTTCCTGACCTTAGGCCATGTTTCTTTACGGTGGGAGATCCAGACAGAAGAACATATCATTCAGGAAGGATGCATTTCTCATATGACGGCCCTTCCTCATGAAGCAGAGAAGGTAACCATACCTTTTCTTCCATTCATGCCAGAAGCAAATACCGATTACTATCTGAATATTACGGTTTGCCAGAAAGAGGATACGAATTTTGCAAAAGCCGGCCATGAAATTTCAAAAGTACAGTTTCCGCTGGATATAAGTTGTGATGTACTGGAGGAACGTCCCAAAGGAAAACTATTAAAAGTATCAGAAACAGCGGATATCCTCAAGGTAGGGAATGGGGCAGTCACAGTAACATTCCACAAAATATTTGGGAAACTGCTGTCTGTTGCGGCAGAAGATCAGGAATATTTAAGCGAAGGTCCGGTGATGAGCGTATACCGTGCCACCATTGATAATGACATGTATAAAAAAGAGGATTGGCTGAATAAATATTTTATTCAGAAATCCAGTGAGCAGACAGAATATTTTACCTATGAAACAGGGGCTGATAAAGTGGTTGTTTCGATTGGAAAATATTTTGGATGCTTAAATCAGTCCTGGGGCTTTGAATGTGACTATGAATATACCATCTATTCCTGCGGTCAGGTTAAGGTGAATTTACAGGGCAAGGCCATTCAGAGAGGAAAACTGGAACCTTCTTTCCTTCCCAGAATCGGTGTGGTTATGAAGGGGAATCGGTCCCTGCAAAAGGCCGTGTGGTATGGCCTTGGACCCGGTGAAAACTATTCAGACAGCAAAGCCGCCAGCACTATGGGGATTTATTCCAACTCTGTGGATGAAATGGGGACCAACTATGTATTCCCCCAGGAAAATGGTCATAGGGAAGAAGTGAAATGGTTTGGAATAGGAGATGGGAATAAAAGCCTGTTATGTAAAATGGAAGCGCCTTTGGGACTGAATCTGGCAAATTATACAGATGAAAGCCTGGAAGATGCAAGGCACCCATTCCAGATACAACGGGCAGACCATGTTGAAATTCATTTGGATTATTTACAGTCCGGGCTCGGAAGCAATAGCTGTGGAGAGGAACAGATGGAAGAATTTAAAGGAAAGCTTCAGGACTTTTCTATGGCATTTGTGTTGCAGGTGGTTGATGACGGGGAAATAAAGAAGGAAGCAAAGAAGCGTTATTTGGACTAGGAAGAGATAAAGGAGCAGTCAAAGAATGATAAAAGAGAGATTTTCAGGGAAATTAAAAGAGATGCTAAGCTCCGATGACTGGATGATTCTGCAGACGGAATATGAACCGGAAGAAAATCTGAAATTTGAAAGTTTATTCAGTTTATCCAATGGTTATCTGGGAATCAGGGGAAGTTATGAAGAAGGCGGGAAAATAACCCTCCCCTATTTATATATTAACGGTGTATTTGATAAATCAGAAACCTTTATGAGAGAGCTTGCTGCTCTTCCCAATTGGCTTGGGATAAAGCTTACCATTGAAAAAGAGCTGATTGGAATAGAAAACTGCCAGATTCTTAAGTTTTCCAGGGTTCTTGATATGAAACAGGCCCTTCTTGCAAAGAGTTATATATTGCGGGATAAAAAGGGTAGAGAAACCCTGGTGGAAGGAATCCGGTTTGTGAGCCGTGCCAATGTACATCGCATGGGAATCAAACTGTATGTCACACCGTTAAATTACAGCGGAATCATAGAAGTGGAAAATATCATTGACGGTACGATTATTAACTTCCATGATGCCCCTCGCTTTAAAGTAAAACATACATATATGACAGCAAATGAAGCGCTGGATAAAGACGGTATTTATATGGAAGTGGCAACCAGGGATAATCACCTTCATGTAGGATCCGGATGCCGGATCGAAGCCTATAAAAACGGCAAGGAAATTCTGAAAAACCGGATGTTCCACGCCTTTGGGGAGCAAGGGGTGGAGTTTGGTGATTTTGATGCTATGGAAGGGGAAACCGTAGAAATCATAAAATATGTATCCATGTATACAGAACGTGATGCAGCCAGATATGCACTTCATGGGTTGGTAAAAGATGAAATAGATGGATTATTGGAAACAGGTTTTGAAGAAGAGCTGGCAGCCCATAGGGCGGTTTATGAGGAGATGTGGAAAGCCGCGGATATCCGTATTGCAGGTGACTTTGAGCTGGACCGGGCAGTCCGTTTTAATATTTTCCATTTAATGAGCACGGGCAATGAGAGAGATGCCAGAGTAAATGTGGGCGCGAAGCTCCTTTCCGGCGAAGAATACGGCGGCCATGCCTTTTGGGATACAGAGATTTTCATGCTGCCCTTTTTTGCATACGTTTTCCCTAAAACGGCAAGAAATCTGGAATCTTACCGGTATCATCTGCTGGAAGCAGCAAGGGAAAATGCCAGGAAAAACGGCTATAAAGGAGCACAATATCCATGGGAATCTGCAGATGACGGCACAGAGCAGTGCCCTGACTGGACCATTGAGCCGGATGGTTCCTGTTACCGCTGTTATGTGGCAGTTTATGAGCATCACGTGACGGCGGCAGGTGCTTATGGCATTTATAATTATGTGAAAATAACCAGAGACATAGATTTTTTACT
>NZ_DAMAUN010000122.1:0-7252 GCF_032078915.1 Lacrimispora sp.
GCCTTGCTTATACTCCGGGTGTAGCGGAGCCGTGCCGGAAAATTCATGCCAATGAGGAAGATGTGTATAAGTATACCTCTAAAGGAAATCTGGTGGCAGTGGTTACTGACGGAACCGCAGTGCTTGGGCTTGGAGACATCGGACCAAAAGCAGGTCTTCCGGTTATGGAAGGAAAGGCGATTTTATTTAAAGAATTTGCGGATGTCAATGCAATTCCGATTTGCCTGGATACCAAAGATACGGATGAAATTGTAACAGCAGTTAAATGGATCGCCCCGGGATTTGGAGGCATCAATCTGGAGGATATTTCAGCACCAAGGTGCTTTGAGGTAGAGGAACGGTTAAAAAAAGAGCTTGACATTCCCGTATTCCACGATGATCAGCACGGAACCGCCATTGTGGTGCTGGCAGGAATTATCAATGCGTTAAAGGTAGTGGGCAAAGATATCAGAGAAATTAAAGTTGTGGTAAACGGTGCAGGCGCAGCGGGAACCGCCATTGCCAAGCTACTGCTTGCCTGCGGCGTTTCAAAGCTGATTGTCTGTGATAAAGTAGGCATTCTATATCAGGGAATAGAAGGCGTTGACCATGCCAAGCAGGCCCTGGCGAAAATAACAAACCCGGATCAGTTAAAGGGAGATTTAAGCGATGCATTAAAGGGTGCGGATGTGTTTATCGGAGTTTCTGCTCCTGACATTGTAAGCAGGGAAATGGTAAGCTCCATGAACCATGACGCCATCCTCTTTGCCATGGCAAATCCCACACCTGAAATTATGCCGGAGGCGGCAAGAGAAGCGGGCGCCAGAGTCATAGGAACCGGCCGTTCGGATTTTCCCAATCAGGTAAACAATGTTCTTGCTTTTCCGGGAATTTTCAAAGGCGCATTGGAGGTAAGGGCCAGGGAAATCAATGAGGATATGAAGCTTGCGGCAGCCTATGCCATTGCATCCATGGTTTCCGATGAGGAGTTGAATGAGGAATGTGTCATTCCTAATGCATTGGATAAAAAGGTTTCAGAAAACGTGGCGGAAGCAGTAAAAAAGGCGGCAAGAGAGAGCGGTGCAGCCAGAATATAGCAAAAGTCTTAAAATCACCTGCAGCAGTCACAAAGCAGATAAGAATTGGCTTTTTAAAAAATAGGAGGATTGAAATATGCAGATTCCAATCAAAAAAACCCTGGATAAGATTCCGGGAGGAATGATGGTGGTTCCCTTGTTTTTAGGGGTTCTGGTCAACACCTTTTTCCCTCAGTTTTTGGAAATGGGAGGGTTTACCACCGCATTATTCAGTAAAACCGCGTCCACGCCGATTTTAGCATGTTTTATGTTTCTGATCGGTTCACAGATTCATTTTAAACTGGCTCCAAAGGCAATAAAAAAGGGAGCCTTGCTGATCGCTGGCAAATTTATCGTAGGAGCTGGAATTGGTATTTTTGTCGGAAAGGTCTTTGGCTCAGCCGGTGTGCTTGGACTTTCCCCGTTAGCCATTCTTGCGGGATTAACCAACTGCAACGGAGGACTTTATGCATCTCTTGCCTCACAGTATGGGGATGAGACTGATGTGGGAGCGTATGCTCTGCTGTCAATTAAGGATGGTCCGTTCTTTACCCTGGTGGCACTTGGGGCTTCCGGTCTGGCACAGGTTCCTTTTAAGGCATTACTGGCAGTGATGATCCCCATTGTAATCGGAATGATCTTAGGAAATCTGGATTCCGATATGAGAGCCTTTTTGGGCAGCAGCAAATTACTGTTGATTCCGTTCTTTTCCTTTCCTCTGGGAGCTGGAATGAACTTAGAAACAATCGTGAAAGCAGGAGGTCCTGGCATTTTGCTTGGGATCGTGGCATCATTTACCGGAATAGGGGCATACATACTCCTTAAGCTGTTTAAAGAAGAACCCATCATCGGCCTGGCGACCGGTTCTACGGCTGGGAATGCGGTGGCAACGCCTGAGGCGGTTGCAGCGGCCGACCCGACGCTTGCCGTGGTTGCAGCCGCAGCAACCGCACAGGTAGCCGCAGCCTGCGTGGTATCGGCAATCATCTGTCCGTTTATTGTATCCTTTGTATTTAAAAAGCTTAGACAGAATCAGTTGAATGGGGTAAAACATAATGACAGGGCGGAGGCGGCCGGATAAAAACGGTTTAAGAAACCAATAACGAATACGATGCTCCCACGGAGGCAGACTAGAATAAAACATGTTTGCATCCCGTGGGAGTATTCTTTTGTGAAAGAGAAAGGACATTGTGATCCGCCGGATTATTTGGTAAAATAGGGGGAGAAAGGACAACTGTGCTATGGAAAGAAAAAAACCAATGAAGCTGCAGACCATGCTGAGTTTATTCGTCATTGCAGTTGTTTTTGTTTCAATTGCCATCATTATTTCATTTGTTGCTTCCTGGATGACCAGGAGCATCGAAAAGGAAGCGAAGACCAATGTCATGAATGTGGCGGAGCTTGTTGCACATTCCAGCGAGGTGATCGGTGCGCTGGGAAAAAAGGATACTCAGATAATTGCTGCTTATGTTGATATGCAGCTTAAGAATCTGGAACTGGTGGATTATATCACAGTGGCGGATAACCAGGGAATCCGTTATTCCCATCCCAATCCCCAAATGATCGGAAAAGCGTTTGAGGGAGGAGATGAGGACCGTGTGGTACGCCTGGGAGAGACTTATGTATCCGAGGCAACCGGAACTATGGGGAAATCCCTGCGTGCCTTTGCACCGATTTATGATGAAAGCCATCAAGAGATCGGTTTTGTCTCTGTCGGTACGCTGATCACGCGGATCGAAAAGGCGAAGCACATGGCTGTTTTCTATATCATGTTAATCGGCTTTGGAGGGCTGTCGGCAGGAAGCGCGGGAGCCTTTCTTTTGGCGAACCATATCAAAAAGATGCTGCTGGGATTAGAACCCGATGAGATCGCAAAGCTTTATCATGAGAAAATGGGAATACTGGATGCCATTCATGAAGGGCTGGTAGCCATTGACCAGGAAGGCCGGATCACATTGATGAACGATTCAGCATTACAGATTCTTGGATTTAATAAAGATGAAATGAAGAATCAGGTAATCGGATGCGATATTGAAGAGATAATCCCCAATACCCGCATGACAAATGTATTAAGCACGAAACAGGCAGAATTTGATGATGAACAAAGGCTTCATGATACTTTGATTGTCACCAACCGGATCCCCATCATGAATCGGGGACAGGTGATCGGGGTCATAGCCAGCTTCCGGGACAAAACTGAGATAACCAAACTGGCGGAGGAGCTGACCGGAGTAAAAAAGCTGGCCTGGTCCTTACGGGCACAGAATCATGAGTTTATGAATAAGCTTCATACCATTGCCGGTCTCATACAGCTTGAGGAATATGAAGAAGCCCTGCAGTTTATATCCGATGCTGCCAGGATAAGAACGGAAATGAGCCATATTCTCACGGATCATATCAAGGATTCCGCCGTGTCCGCTCTTCTTTTGTCCAAGTATAATAAAGCGGAGGAATGCAGAATTAAGTTAACCATTGATGAAAGCTCCAGACTGAATAAACTGCCCTGTGGCATGAATTCCCAGGATCTGGGTTCGGTTATCGGAAATCTGATCGAAAATTCACTGGATGAAGTAAAAAATGACGGGACAGGCAGGATCGGTATCAAAATTGCTGAGGAGAAGCAGTTTCTTACCATCCGGATAAAGGATAATGGAAAAGGAATCCCTCCGGAGCTTCACGAAAAGATATTTGAACAGGGCTTTTCCTCCAAAGAGGGGCAGCGTGGATGCGGATTGTTCATTGTGAAAAAGATCATTGAGGAATATGGAGGAACGATCCATTTAACATCAGAAGAAGGCGTTCAATGGGATATTACAATTCCAATGGAAAGGAGGGAAGAACTTGATTGGAGTCATGATTGTGGAAGATGATCCAATGGTTCTGGAGATCAACTCGAAGTTTTTAAGGAGAGTGGAAGGATTTACCCTATACAAAGGAGTATCAAATCTGGAGGAAGCAAAAAAGGCGATGCTTTCCAAAAAGCCGGATTTGATTCTGCTTGATGTGTATCTTCCTAATGAAAATGGAATGGATTTTTTAAAATGGATCCGAAGCCAGGAAATTAATGCAGATATCATTTTAATCACAGCAGATAAATCCATAGAACGAATCCAGGAGGCATTTCGGTATGGGGTGGTAGATTATCTGATAAAGCCTTTTCGCTTTGAGCGCTTTAAGGAAGCTTTACTGCAGTTTAAGGACCGCTATGACAGCTTTAAGAACAGCGAAATGATTGAGCAGAAGGATTTAGACCGGTACTTATCCGGTCAGATTGCTGCCCAGAACGAAGCGGATTTTACCAAGGGCTTTAATAAATACACCTATCATGCCATCTGGGAAAAAATCGAGCAGGGCGGGGAAGAGTATTATACTGCGGAAAATCTTGCAGAAATGCTGCAGATCGCAAGAGTCACGGTAAGAAGATATCTGGAGCTTATGGAAAAGGAAGAAAAGATATATAAATTAGTGGAATATGGAAAGGTAGGAAGACCGCAGCACAAATATAGAAAGATAGAATAAAGGTTTGGCGCAACCACAATTTGCCTGACAGGATTGTGTATATGATATCAGGCAAATTGAGATCGAAAGAATTAGTAAACAGATGATTTAAGATTTATCTGGTAAGCATAGGATCGCGATACCTTGTGAACCCAAATCCGGTAGCGGTGTATCGCGGATAAGCTGCTTTCGAAGGAGTCTGCCATTCCGTTCCGTAAGGAAAACGCTGATGGAGCCTTCATTTCCGTTGAGTACATACAAGTTATTGGAACAAACGCCGCTGTCTATTGGAGCACCAGATCCTTCTTTCGTACTATAGACAATATTTGAAATCCTCAAACGTCCATTGCTTTCAACTTCATACTTCGTTATTGTATGGCTGCCGGCATTGGAAGTATAAGCAAAACGTCTGTTTTCTGATAGTGTAACCCAGCAGGAAGCTGTTTGAAAATTCAATACGGAAGAACTGATGGCTGTTAGGGTTCCATCGTGATTAATTTTGTAGGAAGATAGTGCATTGATTCCAACTTCCGTAACCAGCAGGATTTCATCTGTTAAGAAGACAGAGCCAAAAGGTCCGGGACCGCTGGAATTGCTGATGATTGGGCCGGTAAGGGTTCCGTCTGGCTGAACAGTGAATAAACTGATCAGGCTCGTGTTTTGCTCGGAAACTGCTATTTTTCTTCCGTTATGATTGATGACAATGCAGGCTGGCCTGGCATTTTCTGAACTTAATGATTTCCCAGAATCTATGATTTCGGTAAGTATTCCGTTTTCGTCAACGTGAAAACCGGTAATATTGGACGCAATACTGCCCCCATCGCCTGCATTTGCCACATAGAGAAGATTACGGTGAGTTGTCAGGCTTACTGGAAGGAAACCGCCGGACTGCTTCACGTCTGCAAGAATCAAGGTTCCCGATTTGGTGATTTTGAAGCTGGAGATATTGCTGCTGCCAGCGTTCACGGCGAAAAGGAAATGTCCGTCATCGGATAGTGCAATTGATCCCTGTGAACCAAGAGGATCAACAATTGGGGTTCCAGTGCCTTTGCCGCCTGTTTTGTAAGCCTTAATAAATGTAAAATCATCATCGGATTTCTGGCGAATAGCTATTATCTCATTATCATCAGCGTTATTTGTCATAGAGTAAACAACGTATCCATGCCGACAGTTTGTCATATCATACATTTATTTATTACTCCTTTATACGAAATATTATTAATAGGAATATGCGTAATACGGTGTTTACGCTACTATCAATATATGCTATATTTATTTAAATGCAATTAAAAATTGCCTTTAGAAAGTATTTTGCTGTCAAACTTAGCATGTAATGAAATAGAATGCCGAATTTTTGCACATTGCTCCATGTTGCTGACAAGTTTATTTTTTAATGATAAAGATTGCAACGAGAAGAACAAGAAAATCAACATAAAACATGTTCTGTATCGGTTCATTAAATGCCCGATGTTATCTGTGTAAGGAGGATCATTTATGATTTATCTAGACTATAATGCCACGACACCTATCGACAAAAAGGTATATCATGCCATGCTTCCCTATCTGGAGTCAGAGTTTGGAAATCCATCCAACAGTTACGAATTGGGACAGCTTGCGAAAGGTGCAGTTGAGAATGCCAGGAAACAGGTCTCGGAATTGCTTGGTGCCAAAAGCAGCGAGATTTTATTCACAAGCTGCGGCAGTGAATCCAATAATGCCGTAATTAAGGGAGTTGCCTACACTTATCGGAACAAGGGAAAGCATATTATTACTTCTTGTATCGAGCACCCTTCCATCATGGAACCACTCTCGTTTTTAAAGAAGAACGGTTATGAAGTCACTTATCTTCCAGTAAACCGGCAGGGTTCTGTGGACCCTCAGGATTTAAGAAATGCCATTTGTGAAGAAACGATTTTGGTTAGTATCATGCATTCCAATAATGAGGTAGGTACCTTGCAGCCTATCAGGGAATTGGGGGAAATCTGCAGAGAACGAGGCGTTTTGTTTCACACAGATGCATCTCAGTCCATTGGAAAAGTGGATATTAACGTTTCCCGGTTACCAGTGGATTTTTTGACTCTTGCAGGTCATAAACTCTATGCTCCAAAAGGAATTGGTGCATTGTTTATTCGTGATGGAGTTGAAATGGAATCATTTCTGCATGGCGCAAGCCAGGAGAATGGCAGGCGTGCCGGTACGGAAAATGTGCCTTATATTGTAGCCTTGGGAGAGGCAGCGGTGCAGGCGGGAAAACATTTGGATCAAAATGGTTTGATGCCCATAAGAGATTATTTTTATGACCGGCTAAAGAAAGTGTTCGGCAGTAATATTCACCTTAACGGTGACCCGGTTCATCGCTTGCCCAATACTCTTAATGTCAGTTTTGTGGGAGAAAATGGCGCCCGGATATTGGCGGCGCTGTCTAAACTATGTGCCTCAACCGGCTCCGCCTGCCATTCTGGCTCAAAAACCATTTCTCCTGTTTTAGCTGCTATGGGCGTTGAAGAAGAAATTGCATTAGGTGCAGTACGTTTTAGTGTGGGCAGATATACCACAAAGCAGGAGATTGATCATGCAATGAAATTGTTAAAGGGGTACTTTCAATCCGTGTAAAAGAGAAGCGGATGTAATCGGGTAAATAACGGAAAAGCAAAGGCGATGTCATAGAATGAATAACAGGAATTTTACGGATTTTTTCG
>NZ_DAMAUN010000122.1:7262-13529 GCF_032078915.1 Lacrimispora sp.
CCGGAGGTGCAAAAGACAGCAAGTGAAGCAGGCTGTTCGATATACAAGATGCAAAACGAAACTGGAGAGGGAGTTATTACCCGGTATCAAATCTTACCTGGCATTGAACTGTTTTATAATGATTTTCATATGCGGGATGGGCAAAATAAGAATAAGCTTCCCCATCCGGATGTATTTGAGATCAATCATTGCAGGGAAGGCCGGTTTGAGTGCGTGTTTGGTAATGGTGACTGCCAATATGTAGGAGCCGGCGATCTTTCGATTAATCGGCTTACCAATGAAACCACGTCGACAACGTTCCCTTTATCCCACTATCATGGAATTTCCATTACGATTGAATTGAATGAGGCAGCGGCAACAATGAAGCTGGTTGAACAAGTGTTGGGCGGGCTGAATCTTGATTTGTGCCAGATAACAGAGCGTCTTTGCAGAAAAGATACTTGCTTTGTCCTGCGGGGGCATAGCAATATTGAACATATTTTTTCTGAGCTGTATAAGGTTACCCCCAAAATGGCAGCACGCTATTTAAAAGTGAAAGTATTAGAATTGTTCATGTTCCTGAATGATGTCCAGATTGACGAATATCCGGAAGAACGGCGGTACTTTTCAAAAAATCAGGTTCAGGTGATCAAGCAGATGCAGAAATACATGACTGCTGACTTACAAATGCATCATACGCTGCAGGAGCTGTCAAAAAAATTTGATATTCCTCTTACATCAATGAAAATGTGTTTTAAGGGGATTTACGGCTCTTCCATTTATTCTTATATGAAATCCTACCGTATGCAGGCAGCCAAACTTTTACTGAGGGATACAACCGCAAGCATAACAGAGATCGCCATGAAAATGGGGTATGATAACCCAAGTAAGTTTTCTGAGGTTTTTAAAAAGGAATTTGGGGAACTGCCATCCGAATTTAGAAAGACGTTGTCCAAATAGAGGGGATTTGGTCTTTTCAGAGTAGTGGAAAAGAATAGAATAAGATATACTGCCAACTGTGTGGGCAGATGATTATGGAGCGCTGCAAGGCGCTCTTTTTTCGGGATTTAAGTTAGTTGTGCCTAACTAAAACAAAGGAGTGGAAGTGCATGAAACAGGATATGAGAAAATACATCCTGAGAAAATTGATTGAGCTAATAATTACTTTGCTGTTTGTAACACTGCTTTCGTTTCTCCTGATGCGGTTGTCTGCTGTAGATCCGGCTACCTCATATGCAAAACGAATGATTGGAAATCCAACACCGGAACAGATTGAAAAAATCCGGGTACAGTTAGGATTTGACAAGCCTCTGCTGGTGCAGTATGGGCGCTGGGCAGCAGATCTGCTCCATTCCTTCCTTTTATTTGGCCACTGTGTATCTGGACTATTTTGCAGTCCAAAAATCGCTGATTTCTGTGGCGGGTAATACGACCTTTCTAAGCTATCTCTCACCCGCAATTTGTATTGGTGTTTTTGGGGCATCTTTTTATACACCGATGCTGATAGATGCCCTGGAGCATGAAAGCAATGTGCAGCCTGCCCAGTAAGACAGAAAATCCATTGTCCAAATGGGGGAGTTACCACCTTATCAGAGTAGCGGGAATAGACTGAAACACTATAATAGAGGTTGGTTCGTTAGATGAAGCTAACCAACCTCTATCTTTATAGCAAAGGAGTAAAATACAATGGATAAAGAACAAAGTCCTATGTCCAGACTGTTGGAATTTGCAGCACCATACAAGAGTAAGTATGTTCTTTCAGTCATTTTAGGGATCCTGGGTGTTGCCGCAGGATTCGTACCGTTTTATGCTGTTTCTCAAATCACGCTGCTGCTGATGAAAGGGGAAACCTCTGTTTCTGCCTATATGGGGTGGTGCGTGACAGCCGGTATCGGTTTTCTGGCGAAAGTTTGCTTTTCCAATCTTTCCACCTATGTTTCCCATACCGCAACCTTTGAAACTCTGGCCGGAATCCGCCTTAGACTTGCAGACAAACTCACCAGGGTCCCCATGGGCTATATGATGAATACCCCTTCCGGTCAGCTTAAAAACATTTTGGTAGACCGGGTGGAAGGGATGGAGACGACTCTTGCCCATCTGATTCCTGAACTGACAGCAAATCTTTGTGTTCCTGTCTGTATTTTGATTTATCTGTTATTCCTTGACTGGAGAATGGCACTTGCTTCTCTGGTGACATTCCCCATTGGAATGCTCTGTTATAAGGGAATGGCAAAGGGCTATGAGGAAAAATTCCAGGGACTTATGATCCGTGGCCGCAAGATGTCCAATACGGTTGTGGAATACATTGGAGGAATCGAAGTTATTAAAGCCTTCAATCAATCCGCTGATTCCTATCAGAAATACTCTGATGCCGTACAGGACAATGCTGCTTATGCTGTAAACTGGATGAAAAGTGTCCAGCTCTATAAGTCTATGCTGTTTACAATCTGGCCAAGCGTATTAGTCAGCGTTCTTCCCATCGGCTGCATCCTGTACCGAAACGGAAGTCTTAGGATTCCGGTCTTTGTCACCTGTATGATCCTGTCACTGGGGATTATTACCCCAATCCTTAATGCAATGAATTTTACTGACAGCATAGCTCAGATGAAATCTGTGGTAGGAGAAATCTGTTCCGTTTTGGACGAAAAAGAATTGGAGAGGCCTGCAGGGCCTGTCACGATTCATTCCTCAGATATCTCAATGGAAAATGTCAGTTTTACCTATGAGGAAGGAACTTCTCTTCTTGAGGAGGTGAATCTGTTGATCCCGGAAAAGACCATTACTGCATTTGTCGGCCCAAGCGGAGGCGGAAAATCTACCATTACAAAACTGATCGCCGGTTTTTGGGATGTGACATCGGGAGCAGTCAGGATTGACGGCATCGACATCCGTAAAATACCTTTGGAGCAGTTAATGGATCAGATTGCCTATATTTCCCAGGACAATTATCTGTTTGATGAAACGGTTCTTGAAAATATCCGTATGGGCAGACCTTCTGCAACCGATGAAGAGGTGTATCAGGCAGCGAAGGATTGCGGCTGTTATGAGTTTATCCTGAAGCTGGAAAAGGGCTTCCAGACGGTTGTGGGCGGCTCCGGAGGCCATCTTTCCGGCGGTGAGTGCCAGAGAATCGCCATTGCCAGGGCTGTCTTAAAAAATGCCCCTATCGTCATTCTGGACGAAGCCACTGCCTACATTGATGCCGAGAATGAAGCGCTGATCCAGGAGGCTATGGCAAAGGTCATTGCCGGGAAAACAGTACTTATGATAGCACACCGGTTATCGACGATCACCGATGCGGACAAAATTGTAGTGGTAAAGAATGGACACATTGAAGCGGAAGGCACTCATGAAGAGCTGCTTGCATCCTGTGCCTTGTATCAGAAAATGTGGAGAGCGCATATGGATACTAAGGATGCCGCATAAGGAGGTGTAAAAAATGGTGAGTACCTTAAGAAAAATATATCGCTTCTCCGGCAGAATGCAGGGAACCATGAAAACAGCAATCCTGTTCTCTGTGCTTCATTCCATCTTTGATATGATGGCTTTTGCAGCCCTTGCCCTGGTTTTTTCCGGCATAATCGATGGATTCGAGACAGCTGGAATCTGGCAGATATTCGGCATTGCCTTTGCCGGCATGATTTTAAAAATCTGCTGCAGCTATATGACGGATTTTAATAAAGTAAAGATCGGCTACTTTATGTGTGCGGAAAAACGCATTCACATTGGAGGCCGCATGAAATATATGCCTATGGGCTATTTCAGCGACCATAATCTCGGCAGCCTCACCTCTGCAGTTACCACGACGATGGGAGATATTGAAAACAACGCATCTATGGTACTGACAAACATTTTGGGAGGTTATATTCACGCTGGGGTCATCACACTCGTCATGCTCTGTATTGACTGGCGGATCGGACTGACGATTTTCTGCGGCATCCTGTTATTTACTTATTGCATCAGCAGCCTGCAAAAGAAATCGGAAAAGGTTTCACCGGAACGGCAGTCTGCACAGGAAGCACTTGTTTCCAATGTGCTGGAATATGTACAGGGAATGCTCATCGTAAAATCCTTTAACCTGGGGCGTGACTCCAACAGCAAGATGAAGCATGCAATTGTGGAGAGCAAAAATAAAAATCTGAAGCTGGAGCATTTATTCATTCCTTATACGGTTTTGCAGCAGATCATCCTTTATGGAACCAGCGTCATCGTGATTGTGGAGGCCTTGCTTTTCTACCTGAATGGTTCCATGAGCCTGCCGATGTGCCTGCTGATGGCAGTGGCCTCTTTTATGCTTTTCGGTCAGCTCCAGTCGGCCGGCAATACCTCTTCCCTGCTTCGCCTTTTGGATGCATCCATGGATAAGGTAGAGGAAATTAATAAAACACCTGTGATGGATGAACAGGGGAAACCCCAGAAGCCTGCTGACTTTGATATTGTCTTTGAGGATGTATCGTTCTCTTATGGAAATCATAAGATCCTGGATCATGTGAACCTGTTGATTCCTCAAAAGAAAACAACAGCCATCGTGGGGCCCTCCGGGTCAGGCAAAAGCACCCTCTGTAATCTGATTGCCCGTTTTTGGGATGTGGACAGCGGAAGAATTACAATTGGAGGCATTGATGTCAGAGACTATACCTTGGACAGCCTGTTGACCAATATCAGCGAGGTATTCCAAAAAGTATATCTGTTTGCCGATACCATAGAGAATAACATTAAGTTCGGCAGGCCGGATGTTTCTCATAGGGAAGTGGTACTTGCCGCAAAAAAGGCTTGCTGCCATGATTTCATTATGAGCCTGCCAAACGGATACAAAACCGTGATCGGAGAAGGCGGTGCTACATTGTCAGGCGGGGAAAAGCAGCGGATCTCCATTGCACGCGCCATTTTGAAAGATGCTCCCATCATCATTTTGGATGAGGCTACTTCCAGTGTTGATCCGGAGAATGAGAGCCTGTTGATGAATGCAATTGCAGAATTGACGAAAAACAAAACGGTTATTATGATCGCTCACCGCTTAAAGACAGTTCAAAGAGCTGACCAGATCCTTGTTTTAGCCAATGGGCATATCGTGCAGAAGGGCGCTCATGAAGAACTTGTGAAACAGGAAGGGATCTATGCCGATTTCATTGGTATACGGAAAAAAGCGATCGGCTGGAAATTAAAATAAGTCAGGAGGAGAAAATATGCCGCTTTATGCATCAGGTGAGGACTATCTGGAAGCAATTCTTGTGTTAAAGAAGCAAACCGGCGAGGTACGCTCCGTCGATCTTGCCCGATACATGGGATATTCGAAGCCAAGCATCAGTCACGCTGTCGCCATGCTGAAAAAAGGTGGTTTTCTGGATATCGATAAGGACGGGTGCCTTCTTTTGACTGATTCAGGGCAGGAGATTGCAGAAAAGATTTATGAACGTCATTGCTTTTTTAAAAATCAGCTTGTAACGGCGGGAATAGACCCTCAAACTGCAGATAAAGAGGCCTGCCAAATGGAACATATCATAAGCGATGAAACTTTTCAAAAAATCAAAAAGCATTTATGCCAAAAAAATAAAGAGGATAGCCATCACCGGGCGTAAAGCTGAGAATCTAAGATGTTTATCTGCTATGCGAATCTATGTACAAGACTTAAAGAGCCTGTCCCATATATAAACGGACAGGCTCTTGTCATAAACAGGTTTTGGCTTTTGGTTTTGAGCGGGCCGCTGCACCTAGGTTTCTGAATTTTGATGGGATCCGCCATGGTTGCACTCATTATACTGCTTTGTATAATGGTTGATTTTATGAGATACCTTTTCAAGATGCTTGTTCATTTCCTGAATCTGAGCTTCCACATTCTTCTTATGTTCGATCAATATATCGCACCGCTGCTTGAGGGTCTCTCTGCCTTCCGCACTTAATTCCACAAATTCCTTGATTTGTTTTAAGGACATGCCCGTATTCTTAAGACAGCAGATCAATCCCAGCCATTCCAAATCATCTTCGGTATAACTTCGGATGCCGCTTTTGCTTCTGTTGATATTGAACAAAAGACCTTCTTTTTCATAGTAACGCAGTACGTGTGCGCTTAGGTTTGTACGTTCCGATACCTGTTTGATTGTGTAACCCATATAGATTTCCTCCCTTTGTAATGGAATTGTTTATTGTTATTCAAAAAAAATAAGCATCAGAGTTAATTCCTGAAAAAGTAGCCGGGAACTCCTGCTTTTCATGGTTAGCCTTTTCATTTGAGATCGTTAAGTAAAAAGGTAACTTCATGATTTCGAATAAGCCTTGATTTTGCTGGAC
>NZ_DAMAUN010000123.1:0-13400 GCF_032078915.1 Lacrimispora sp.
TCCGTTGTGGGGATATGAAAGAGAATGCTCGCTAATTGTATATAAAGTGAATTAATAACAACTGTTATTGCTGCAGGAATTGTGTGCTCTAAAATATTAGTAAGCAGCTTACCTTCCGGCCGGGAGTAATTTGCCTGCAGCGCCAAAAAGAATGACGGTATCCCAATCGTAAGTTCATTAATCGGCATCATTTGCAGCGGTGCAATCGGATAGGGATATGGAATAAAAATATAAATCAGGGTAAGCAGCACAGAGTAGACGGTCTTCAATAGAAAAATCGCTGCCACTTTTTCTATGTTGTTGATGACCCTTCGTCCTTCCTTTAAAACGTCAATCATGACACTGAAATCGTCAGTTATTAATACGAAATCAGAGGCAGAGCGGGCAGCATCACTGCCGCCGACCATTGCAACGCTGCAATCGGCTTCCCGCATTGCCAGAATATCGTTTACACCGTCTCCGGTCATACATGCGGTATGACCATTTTTTTTAAGGCTGCGGATTAGCTCCCGCTTTTGCTGCGGTGTTACATGGCCGAATATGGTATATTCTTCTACCATAGCTGCGTAGTCAGCTTCATTTTCCACCAGGCTCATATCAATGCTTTTGTCTGATCCTGAGATTCCGGCCTTCTCTGCAACTGCTTGGACCGTACGGGGGTTATCTCCGGAAATCACTTTTAAAATTACGCCTTCCTGTGAGAAATACCGGAAGGTCTCATTTGCATTCTCCCGCAGATGGTCAGAAAGAATCAAAAGAGCAAAGCAGCTTAGTTCCTCTGGAAGCTTCTCTTCAGAGATAGATAGAGGAGAATGTGCAAGGCACAGTACTCTGAACCCCAAGGCGGCCTCTGCATTGGCCTGTTCTAAAAAATCTTTATTACTGCCCTTAAATACAATATTTGGCGCACCAATGATATAGCTGCCCTTTTCTTTAAACGTAACACCACTCCACTTGCGCTCTGAGGAGAAAGGTAAAATGATATCAGAAATCCAATTTTCAGTTTTCCCAAATGCTTTGGTCAATGCTGCGGCTGTTGCATTTTTGTC
Source organism: Lacrimispora sp. (assembly GCF_032078915.1). Classification (GTDB taxonomy): domain Bacteria; phylum Bacillota; class Clostridia; order Lachnospirales; family Lachnospiraceae; genus Lacrimispora. The sequence goes on from NZ_DAMAUN010000123.1 coordinate 1,050, forward strand.
TTCCAAAGTCCCCATTAGCTCAGAAACGGCTAATGCTGCCTCTTTTTCAGAAACATCGGAATATAATTCCAGCCTTTCAAACTGCAGTGATCCATCCGTTATGGTTCCTGTTTTATCTAAACACAGCACATCCGTACGGGCTAAAGTTTCTATACTGTATAATTCCTGGACCAGCGCCTTTCTTTTTGCCAGTTTAAGCGCACCTACAGTCATAGTGACACCAGTTAATAAGATCAGTCCTGCCGGTATCATGCCCAATACAGATGCTGACGAGCCCAGAACGGCAGTCTCCAGCGAATCTCCAAGCAAAAAGTATTTCATGTAGAATAAAGTGGTACCAAGCGGCAGTATCACAATAGTCAACATCAAGATAATGCGGTTTAATGTACGCAGAAGTGGAGGGATCTGTTTTTTGCTTTTTTTGGCCTCCACGGTCAGAGAGTGAGCATAACTGTTTTCCCCTATGGCAGTTATTTGGGCATAACCATGTCCGCTTGTCACATAACTGCCGGATAGAAGATTATCTCCCTTTGATTTTTGAATTCGATCCGTCTCTCCTGTCAGAAGGGATTCATCTACTTCAAGCCGCTCCGAAGAAACAACCACGGCATCTGCACATACCTGGTTACCGATAGCCAGTATCACAATATCATCAAGCACAATCTCATCCTGTGCCACCGTATATTCAGCCCCATCCCGGATTACGGTTACATGTGCCTTGGCTAATACTGATAGTTTATCTAATCCGCGTTTTGCCCTCAATTCCTGGAAAATACCCATACACGTATTGCTTATGGCGATTCCAAGAAAAAGTATATTTTCCGGATGCCCGACAATTACCAGAATTACCGCCAGGAAAACATTGATGAAGTTGAACAGTGTAAAAATGTTCTTTGATATAATACTGGAGAGTGTCGGGGTCAGACCCGTTTTTTGTATATTCACAGCCCCTGCATCTATACGGTTGCGGACTTGTTCTGCAGTTAGTCCTGTACTGATATCAGGGTTGCATCGCTTTAAAGATTTGTAAGTTTTATTTATCAATAACCCTTTGTTTTTTCTATCTTTCATAAGATGATCACCATTACAATTCCTATATAATTCCATGGTTAACTGGTACATAAGCCTTCCAAATAGGTTTCCCGCTTTTTCTGCGGGTTAAACAAATGTTCCTTTACAGTTGCATAATATTACAGTCAATGTCAGAACAATAAAAAAGCCGGCTGAATTTTATCATTCAGCCGGCATAGACTGCTCTGCAGCTAATATCACTGGCACCATTCTGATCTTAATATAGCGTATTGGAAAGTATCCAGCCATACAGGTTCCCCTTTGCTGTTGGTTTCAAAATAAATATTTTGCAAAAGATGTCCTTCACGTCTCATATGTAAGCGTTCAAGCAGCTTCCAGGAATGGTCATTCTTAGGGTTACACATGGCTATAATACGCCTTGCCCCTAACCGTGTAAAGGCATGGTCAAGGAGAGCCCTGGCGCTCTCTGTGGCATAGCCCTGACCCTGGTACTTTCTGTTAAATACATATCCCAATTCCCATGTATTAAAGTCCTCTTTGCCCAGATACAGATTCCCTATTAATTTTTCGGTTCCTTTCAGGCAGACCGCATAGAAAGATTCATCATTTGATCTTCTGATTACTTCTTTTTTTGCCTGGGCTTCTGAATAAATATCATATGGTTCGAAGGCTACGGTTTCCTTGTCAGACAAGTACTCATACATATCCTGCCAATCGCTTGGCTGAAACTTTCTAATAATCAGTCTGTCTGTAACGATATTTTCCACTTTGAACCCCTTTTCTTTCTTTAAAACCTGTTATTGTATATATTAAATAATTATAGCATATCCGCAAATATATATGAAGATTTTCAACATGAAATGAAGGCATAGAAAAAAACTAAAAATTTTCGATTTTTTCAGACGTTAGACACCACCCACGGCTAACGCCCACGAGAGTTGTCCGTACCTTTCCCGTTGTACGGGTAGCCGGGCGCCACATTTATTGGGGGATACATACCGGTATAAACAACGGAAAAACTGTTGCTCAATTATACTTAACATCATGCTTGTTCTGTGGTATTCTTGATGTGTGAGGTTTATAAAATATAATACATGGAGGCGTTTTAATGAAAAGGAGAAGATGTGTTTCGATTGGCTTATTTATTGCTGTATTATTAAGTGGTGCTAAGCCTGTTTACACCATGGCTTTTGAAAATGCAAGTGTAATACAAGAGTCGCAGAACCAGTTGTCAGTTAAGGTTTCAAAAGTGCATGAAAAGTATGGCAATGTATATATTGGTATTAAAAACCCCGATTTTCTAAAATTATTCCAATATGGCGACATCGTGGATGTGACAATTGGAGGACAGTTACTAGAGGTTCCGGTATGTTCTTCCTATAGTGATGTGGACAGTAAGAAGGTGGTAATCGTTGCATCTTCAGCTGAGGATAAAGCGAATGAGGATATCATATTGGCAATAAATCTCGGCAGCTTTGCGGATACATACGGGACGGCAGTTAATGATGATGTAACCATCACCCTTTCGAAAAAGGGAGGATACTTAGATGAATACGAAATACGCCAGCTGAAACGTACCAACAACAGAGATGACTATAGCAGTGATGAGGTGTTCGCCAATTTCCGTGAAGTAACTTATGGCAGTATAGCTCCAGGCAGGCTATACAGGTCATCCAACCCGATAAATCCGGAAATCGGAAGAAACCAATACGCTATGCGGCTTACGGAGGCTGCGGGAGTTAAGGTCATATTTAATCTTTCAGAAACAGCCGAGGAGGTCGCGGCCCATCTGGGAACCGATACCGAGGGCAGTCTTGTATATTACAAGGGACTGAATGATATCGGTAATGTGTACGCACTGGGTATGGGGCTTGATTCGCAATCGGAAGATTTCAAAGAGAAACTTGCAGTTGTTTTGCGGGAAATGGGCGAAAAGAAAGGTCCTTACCTTATCCATTGTGTAGAGGGAAAAGACAGGACCGGTTTCGTTGCCGCATTGCTTGAAGCCCTAATGGGTGCGGAATATTGGGAGATTAAAGTTGACTATATGGACAGTTTCGTTAATTTCTTCCATGTGCCTGTCGCACCTGGTCAATATGACCGGATCGGGAATAATAACATCCTGGAGAGCATGAGGCAGATGGCTGGTATTCCCAAGGGAAGCAGTCTTAAAGGGGTAGATTTGTCCAAAGCAGCAGAGAGTTATATCAAATCAATAGGCCTAACAGACAATGAAATAGAAAAACTCAGAGTCAATCTTTCTAACTGAGGCAGACCAACAAACAGGCTTTCATGAGTGCATAAAAGGCAGATGAATAAAGGGTATCGTACATGTCTCATTGAGACACCCTTTAAGCATCTGCCTTTTTTGTTAATTTATAGTCAAGGGGTAATATGATGTCTCGTGCCTTTTAATGCTTGAGACCATTTAATTGGATTTTACTTCTTTCCAGGCTTCATTGTAACGGGAATCCACTTCATCCCCCAGATACTTATACACTTCGCTGCTCTTTAAAGAGTCCACGTCCGGGAAAACGGCTTTGTTGTTCTGCAATTCCGGATCAAGTAAATCAAAGGCACCTTTATTTGGAGTAGGATAGGTGATGTATTCAAAATTCTTTTTGGCAATTTCAGGACGGCAGAGGAAGTTGATCCATTTCTCTGCGTTTTCCTTGTTAGGCGCATTGGCAGGAATGACCCAGGAATCCAGCCAAAGGTTGGTTCCATCCTCAGGGATCACATATTCTAAGGAATAGTCAAGGCCAAGGTCCTTTACTTCATTCTGGATGTAAAGCATTTCTCCGGAATAGATGACGCCTACTGCAGCCTCGCCGCCGATCATTTTATCCCGGACCTGGTCGATGACATAAGCCTGAACCAGAGGCTTTTGCTTGATCAGCAGTTCCTTTGCTTCCTTGATTTCTTCCTCATCGGTGGTGTTAGAAGAGTAGCCAAGGGATTTTAATGCCACCATAAAGGCATCCCGGACGCTGTCCTGCATGAGGATGCTGTCTTTAAACTTTACATCCCAAAGGTCAGACCATTTGGTTGGAACGTCTTTTGGGTCTACCATGCTGGTGTTATAAAGAATTCCTACGGTTCCCCAGCAGTACGGAACGGAGTATTTATTTTCCGGGTCAAAGCTCTTTGACATCTCCTGGTATCTGGGGTCAATCTCCTTTACATTTGGAACATTGTCAAAGTTGATTTCAGCCAGAAGATTGTTTTCGATCATTTTCTGGATCATATAATCGGAAGGGCACACCGCGTCATATTTTACGCCTCCGGCTTCGATGACAGGATACATCTCTTCATTGGTTTCAAACATGTCATAAACGACCTTAATACCGGTTTCTTTTTCAAATTCCTGGATAACGGATTCGTCAATATACTCCCCCCAGTTGTATACGTAAACCTCTCCGGCGCTTCCTGATTTGGGGGCGGATTTTCCGCAGCCGCTTAAAACGGAGAGGGTAAGAGCACACAGGGTGCCGACTGCCATGATCTTAGATAAAGTTTTTTTCATGTGAATATTCTCCTATTATTTTTTACGCTTTGGTGCAAAGTTGGTGATGAGCAGCAGCACCAGCACCGTGATAAAGATGATACTTGACAGCGCGTACATGGAGGGCTTGATCCCCCGGCGTACTTCGCTGTAAATCAGGGTAGAAAGAGTATTGATGCCGGCACCCCTTGTAAAGTGTGTGATGATAAAATCATCTAAGGACATCGTGAATGCAAGGAGAAAACCGGAAAGCACACCCGGAAGAATATCCGGGAATACCACCTTGAAAAATGCGGAGACCGATGTGGCTCCCAGATCCATGGCGGCTTCATAAGTGCTTTTATCTGTTTGCTTTAACTTGGGGCTAACGCTTAAAATAACATACGGGATGTTAAAGGTAATATGTGATATTAAAATGGTCTTAAAGCCCAGGGAGATCCCAAAGGCGATAAATGCCAGCATAAGGGAGATTCCTGTAACAATATCCGCATTCAGCATGGGGATGTTGGTAACGCCCATGAGAAGGGAGCGGGGGACCCGCTTCATGCCGTTCATGGCAATCGCCGCAGCGGTGCCGATAATGACCGCGATCAGAGAAGACAGGAATGCGATCAGCAGCGTATTGTAAAGAGCCGTCATAATGGTACTGCTTGAGAACAGCTCTGTATACCATCTGGTGGTAAAGCCGCCCCACTGGGTACGGGATTTGGAGCTGTTAAAGGACAGCACTCCCATGGTGGCAATAGGGGCATATAAAAATACCAGAATGATCACCAGGTAAAAATCCTGGATAAATCGTTTGATAAAAGTTTTTCTGTTCATCAGAATGCCGTCCCCTCCCCGTTCTTATCATATTTGGCAATAAGCGCCATGCTGATCAGAATGAAAATCATTAAAACCAGGGAAAGGCCGGAGCCTAAATTCCAGTTGCTTCCCTTGGTAAACTCCTGCTCGATCACATTGCCGATCAGAAGGATCTTGCTTCCTCCCAAAAGGTTTGAGATAACAAATGTGGTAAGAGCCGGTACGAATACCATGGTGATCCCGCTTACAATGCCGGGGATGCTTAAGGGAAAAAGGATCCGGAACAAAACCTGGACCGTGTTGGCCCCTAAGTCTCTGGCAGCGTTTATCACATTGTCATCAATTTTCATCAGTACGTTGTAAATAGGAAGAACCATAAACGGCAGAAAATTGTAAACCATGCCGAGGATAATGGCTCCCGATGTATTGATCAGATTCTGGTTAGGCAGATGGAGTGCCGTCAGAACGCCGTTTATAACGCCGTTCTTTTCCAGCAACGTCTGCCATGCCAGAGTCCGGAGAAGAAAATTCATCCACATGGGAAGGATGAAGATAAAAACGATAAAGCTTCCCTGACCCATTCCTCTGGAACGCAGAACCATGGCCAGAGGATAAGCAAGGATCAGGCAGAGGACTGTGCTGATAAAGGAAAGTCCCAGAGAAAGCCAAAGGGCTTTTGCATGTTCTGCTGATGTTACGGAGAGGACATTTGCCAGGGTAAAGGCCCCGGACCGGTCCGTGAGCCCGTAATATACAATCAGCGCCAGCGGAATCAGGATGAAGCCGATCATCCACATGATGTATGGGCCGGATAATAATTTTTTACTCATTGATTCCCACGGCCTCCTCATCCTCAGAAGCCGGCTTGTTCATGATCTGAATGTCGAATGGGTTTACGTGGATGCCCACCTCCTGTCCGACCGGGAACATATCCGTACTGTGTACCAGCCATTCAAAGCCGTCAGGAGTGGTCACTTCCATCTCATAGTGTACGCCTTTGAAAATCAAATGGGTGACAATGCCGGTGAGGGTCCCTTCCTCAGGAGCTACCAGGTCGATATCCTCCGGACGGATGACCACGTCAACCGGCTTATGGGTTCCAAAGCCCTTATCCACGCAGACGAATTTGGCATGAAAGATCTCCACCAGCTCATCCCGGACCATAATTCCGGGTACGATGTTGCTTTCTCCGATGAAGTCAGCCACAAAGGCATTTTCCGGTTCATTGTAGATGCTTTCCGGGGAACCCATTTGCTGGATATAACCCTGGTTCATGACAACGATGGTATCAGACATGGTCAGGGCTTCCTCCTGGTCATGGGTAACGTAGATAAAGGTGATGCCCAGCTCATTTTTCAGACGGATCAGCTCATACTGCATATCCTGGCGGAGCTTTAAGTCCAAAGCTCCCAAAGGTTCGTCAAGAAGAAGGACCCTTGGCTCGTTTACGATTGCCCTTGCGATGGCGATCCGCTGCTGCTGGCCGCCGCTTAAGGAGCTTACCGTGCGGTTTTCAAAGCCGTCTAAGTTGACCAGCTTTAAGGCATATTTAATCTTATCCTGTATATAGGCTTTTGGTTTATTTTTGATTTTCAGGCCAAAGGCGATGTTTTCTGAAATGGACATGTGGGTAAACAAAGCGTATTTCTGGAACACAGTATTCAGTTGACGCTTGTTGGGAGGCAGGCTGGTGATGTCCTGCCCGTCAAAAATCACCTGTCCTTTGTCAGGGCTTTCAAAGCCGCCGATGATCCGAAGGGTTGTAGTTTTGCCGCATCCGCTGGGTCCTAGCAGGGTAACAAATGCGTTCTCCTTTACCGAGAGGTTTAAATCATCCAGTACCATGGTACCGTCAAAGCTTTTTGTAATATTCCGTAAATCAATTAATGGCTGACCCATGTCCCTTTATCCTCCTGTTAAAAGCTTGGCGGGGAGCTTACCCAGATGAGAGTAGCGCCGGCCTTGCTGCTTAAGTAATGTTTTTTGTCTGATACAAAGTAAAAGGATTCCCCTTTTCTGGCTTTATATGTTTTGTTTCCTATATGAATGGAAATATTACCCTGCAGCACGTAGCCGAATTCCTCTCCCTCATGGGGATTGTCAGGATAGGTTTCTCCGCCGGCCTCCAGGGTGAGAAGGATCGGCTCCATCATGTTTTTCTGTGCATTGGGAATGATCCATTTGATTTCATTCTTAAGCTCTGCATCGTGTTTCTCAAAGTAATCGGATTTTCCGAAAACGATCTGTTCTTCCGGGCTCTCATTGAAAAACTCGCCGACAGAGGTTCCAAGGCATTGTAAAATATCCAAAAGGGTAGCAATGGAGGGGGACGTCAAATCCCTTTCCAGCTGGGATATGAACCCCTTTGACAGCTCTGCGCGGTCAGCCAGTTCTTCCTGTGTAAGCCCCTTTAAGACCCGAAGCTCTTTTAGTTTTGTACCGATATCCATATGCTCCTCCTTTATGATTATGTTAAGCTGAAAGTTTACCTATACTAACTGATGATAAATATAACTAAAAAGTTTAGTAATGATAAACAGGCAGCAAAATACATTATACTGTTTTTTCATTTTATGTCAATAGTTTTTAAGGAACTTTTTCCTTAACAAACAATGAAATTTATGATATGATGGTTTTAGTTTGTACAACGAAGTTCGATTCGCCAAACGGCGCGCCGAACGGCTGATTTTCTGGATTCAGGCGGCGCTTAAATCTGCCTTTATTCAGAGGATCATGCCAAGGAAGAACTCAGGAGGATATGTGTGATGAAAGGCAAGTATATGGCTTATGTAGGTTCTTATTCCTACAACGGACAGGCAAAGGGGATTACTGTATACGATGTTGATGTGGAAGAGGGCCGTTTTATTCCAAGATGCGAGGTGGAAGTTGATAATTCTTCCTATGTGATTGCTTCTAATGATGGGAAGACGCTGTACTCCATCGCAGACGAAGGAGTCGTATCCTTCCGCATTCATGAGAATGGGGCGATAACAAGGCTTAATTCAGCAAATATTAAGGGAATGAGGGGCTGCCATCTGTCTACCGATGCAGATGACAAATATATCTTTGTATCTGGATACCATGATGGAAAATCCACGGTGCTTCGGCTGAATAAGGATGGCTCCATAGGTGAGATCGTGACCGGAGTGTACCATAAGGGCCTTGGCAGTGTGGCAGAAAGAAATTTCCGTCCTCATGTGAGCTGTTCCAGAAGAACTCCTGACGGAAAATTTATCATGGTGGCTGATCTGGGAATAGATCAGGTTAAGATTTATCGTTTTAATGAGAATGATGAAGAAATGGTACTGGTGGATGTCCTGCACTGCGATCTGGAATCCGCTCCCAAATGCTTCCGTTTCAGTTCTGACGGAAGATTTTTCTATCTTATTTCAGAGTTAAAGAATGTGATCGATGTGTTCACCTATGAAACAGGAGAGCGGCAGCCAAAGATTGAGAAGATCCAGACGGTTTACACTGCCGGACCAAAACAGAGCCAGCTTACTTCGGCATGCTCTATGTGCATGTCCAATGATGAAAAGCATTTATTCTGCGGCAACGCAGGGGACAATTCTGTTACGGTTTACGAGCGGGACAAGGAAACAGGGCTTTTAGAAGCCTTATGCTGTCTTCCCATAAGCGGCAGCTTTCCTAAGGATATCTGCGTTTTTCCGGATGATAAGCATATCGCTTCCATCAACCATGAGAGCGGCAGTATCACATTTTTCACGGTTGATTATAAGAAAGGGCTTCTTGTCATGAACGGCAAGGAACTTAAGGTCAATGAACCGAACAGCTGCGCGATCGTAAAAGTAGACAATTAAAATACCTTGAAGGCGTACCTTTACACCCATAAAGCGGGTGGAACCTGCACGGAAAGCACGGGCGGGAAAGAGGCATGGCAATTGAGAGGAAACACCTTACAGGCATACCTCTATGCCCGGAAAACATGGGCAGGGAAGAGGAAAGGAGAGACATACATGGCAGGATCAACACTGGGGACAATATGGAAGGTAACAACCTGGGGGGAATCTCATGGAAAGGCCATCGGCGTTGTGTTAGACGGCTGCCCGGCGGGTCTTAAACTGGAGGAGGCGGATATCCAGGCATACTTAGACCGGAGAAAACCGGGGCAGAGCAAATTCACCACAAAGCGCCAGGAGGCCGATCAGGTGGAGATCCTGTCCGGAGTTTTTGAGGGAAGGACAACGGGAACTCCCATTTCCATGGTGATCTGGAATACAGACCAGCGCTCCAGGGATTACGGAAACTTAATGGAGGTTTACCGTCCGGGCCATGCGGATTTTTCCTTTGATGAAAAATACGGAATCAGGGATTACCGGGGCGGCGGCCGTTCCTCCGGAAGGGAGACCATTGGAAGGGTGGCTGCCGGCGCTGTTGCCGCCTGCTTCTTAAAGAGTCTTGGAATTACCGTGACCGCTTACACCAGATCCGTTGGGCCTTATGAAGTAAAGGCAGGGCAGTTCAGTATAAAGGATCGGGATAATAATCAACTTTTCATGCCTGATAAGGAAACAGCGGCTCTTGCCTGCGAATACTTAGAAGAGATGATGGGAAAGCTGGATTCTGTGGGAGGCGTGGTGGAATGCGTCATTGACGGTGTTCCGGCCGGAATCGGCGATCCGGTATTTGAAAAGTATGATGCGGCTCTTGCAAAGGCGGTCATGTCCATCGGAGCAGTCAAGGGCTTTGAGATCGGAGACGGCTTTGGGGCCGCCCGCGCCCTGGGATCCCAGAATAACGATGGCTTTTGTAAGGGACTTAATAAGGGAGTGGAGAAAATTACCAACCATGCAGGGGGAATTCTTGGAGGCATCAGTGATGGTTCCCAGGTGGTCCTCCGCGCTGCATTTAAGCCTACTCCGTCTGTGGCACAGGCCCAGAAAACCGTGACGCGGCTGGGTGAGGAAACAGAGATCCAGATCAAGGGGCGCCATGACCCTATCGTAGTTCCTCGTGCGGTGGTAGTAGTGGAAGCCATGGCAGCACTTACTACGGCAGACTTATTGCTTGCCAACATGGCATCCAGAATGGACAGGATCCTTACCTTTTATGGCCGGCAGACGGCAGGAGAAGGAGAAGGAAGCTTAGAAACTTGATAAAATCCGGCATTTATGATATGTTAAATGCCGGATATATTTTACACGGGCAATGAGCCGGACGGGCATGTCTGCATGTTCAGCCGGCAAAGACAGAATGACAGGAGAATGATGATGAAGATTGCAATGGGAAATGACCATACGGCCATAGAAATGAAGAATTTCATTAAGGAATTTGTGGAGAGCAAGGGATATGAAGTGATCGACTTTGGAACCAATTCCACAGAAAGCTGCGATTATCCGGAATATGGAGAAAAGGTTGGACGCGCGGTTGCAGACGGAGAGGCTGATCTGGGAATCGCCATCTGCGGAACAGGGGTGGGAATCTCCCTTGCCTGCAACAAGGTCAGGGGAATCCGGGCCTGTGTCTGCAGCGAACCTTATACTGCAAAGCTTTCCAGAATGCACAATGATTCCAATGTGCTCTGCTTTGGAGCCCGTGTCATCGGCCAGGAGATGGCAAAGATGATCACAGAAGAATGGCTGGATGCCAAGTATGAGGGCGGAAGGCACCAGCGCCGTGTGGATATGGTAATGGATATCGAAAAAAGAAACGGATAAATTTGTATTGCGAAGGGGGAAACATATGAAAAAGATTGGATTTATCGGAATTGGAATTATGGGAAAGTCCATGGTACGCAATCTGATGAAGGCCGGATATGAGGTGGCGGTATATTCAAGAACCAGAAGTAAGGCAGAAGATGTCCTTTCTGAAGGAGCCATATGGTGCGAAGATGTAAAGGCCTGCTCAAAAGGCAGGGATGCGGTCATCACCATCGTTGGGTATCCGCAGGATGTGGAAGAGGTCTATTTCGGGGAAAATGGGATTATCGCAAACGCAGACAAGGGAACCTGTTTGATTGACATGACCACCACCAGTCCCAAGCTTGCGGTGCGGATTTATGAAGAAGCAGAACAGGCGGGGCTAAAGGCCATGGATGCCCCTGTGACAGGGGGAGATACTGGAGCAAGGGAAGGAACCCTTACCATACTGGCAGGAGGAGATAGAGAAACTTATGACTGCTGCCTCCCTGTTTTTGAGGCAATGGGAAAGGCCATCCGGTATGAGGGAAAGGCCGGAAACGGACAGCACACCAAGATGTGCAACCAGATCGCCATAGCAGGAGCCCTTTCCGGCGTCTGTGAGGCAATGGTCTATGCAAAGGCCAATGGTCTTGACGTAGATACCATGGTGGATTCCATCGCTACCGGTGCGGCCGGAAGCGCTCAGTTAAATGCAATGGCTCCCAGGATCCTTTCCGGAGACTTTGCCCCAGGATTCTTTATCAAGCATTTTATCAAAGACATGAAGCTTGCGGCCGAAGAGGCGGAGGGCGCCGGAATCCGGCTCGGAGTGCTTGACCATGTACTTTCCATGTATGAATCCATGGCTGCCTCCGGTCATGAAGATGAAGGAACACAGGCTTTGGTCAAATATTACCAGTGGTAAAAAACATATAAAAATGCAGGCGGAGAAGCAGCTCCAGCCTGCGTTTTTTTATTTAATATTTTTTATGGAAGGGAAATACCGGAACAGGACCTTTGCGATGATCTTGTCCTTTTCCACGAATTTATGTTTCCACCTTCTTGCATCTGCGGAGAAATTCCGGTTATCTCCAAGCATGAAGTAACAGTCTTCCGGCACTTCATAATGGGCGTCAGGCTCCGGTTCCATTGGCTCCGGAAGATAAGGCTCTTCAAGAGGCGTCTCGGAATTATTGATATAAACTTTTCCGTCCCGGATATCAATGATGTCGCCTGGAAGGCCGATGACACGTTTTACGTAATAGGTTTTTCCGGTAGGGTCATCAGGGAAATGGAAGATAGCGATATCTCCCCGCTTCGGATCGCCAAAATAATAGGATAGCCTGGAGCCAATGACCCGGTCTCCTG
>NZ_DAMAUN010000124.1:0-13376 GCF_032078915.1 Lacrimispora sp.
GCTTTGTTTCTAATTTTAAGGATGGATATGACATGGATTTAGGCCAGGGAGGTTCCAATGTATCTGGCGGCCAGAAGCAAAGACTTTGCATTGCCAGGGCTCTTTTAAAGAAGCCGAAAATACTGATTTTAGATGACAGCACCTCTGCTGTGGACACGGCAACCGAAGCCCGTATCCGCCAGTGCTTCCAGACGACCCTAAAAGACACTACCAAATTCATCATTGCCCAGCGGATCGGATCCGTGGAAAGCTCGGATAAGATCATCGTGCTTGATGACGGACAGATCGTAGGTATGGGATCCCATGATGAACTGTTGGAGTCCTGCGAGGCTTATCAGGAAATTTACTATTCCCAGAGAGATATGGATAAGGAGGCAGGTGCATAATGGATGAGCAAAAGAAAATAAACAGCTTAAAAAGGCGTTATAGCCGGTCTTCCCAGCCAGCCAAGAACCGTGGGTTCATGGGTGGGAATGGAGGCGGCCGGCAGGTCAAGGGCCGCCTTCCGAAAAATGCCAAGGAAACCATCCTGCGCCTTATGTCTTATTTAAAGGAATATAAGCTTTACATGGGAGCGGCGTTTGTCTGCGTCATTGTAGGCACGCTTGCGACGTTAGCTGGATCTTATATGTTAAGGCCCATCATAAATCAATATATCGCACCTCCCGAAGGCGGGATGGGGAGTGTGTCCGGCCTTGCAAAAGGTCTTGCGGCAATGGCTGCCGTTTTTCTCATCGGTGTTATTGCTAACTATGCCCAATCCAAAATCATGCTGACGGTTGCGCAAAATGCCCTCCAAAAGATCAGGGATGATTTATTCAGCAAAATTCAAACCCTGCCGGTACGGTTTTATGACACCAATAACACCGGTGATTTAATGAGCCGGTTCAGCAATGATGTGGATACCATCGGCCAGATGCTAAGCAGCACCCTGGTCCAGCTTTTTACCGGAGTCTTAAGCATTATAGGTACCCTGGTGCTTATGATATATACAAATATCTGGCTGACTCTGGTGACCATAATCATGATTCCTGTTATGATGAGGGTCGGCGGCTTTGTGGCGTCAAGAAGCCAGAAGTTTTTCTCCGCTCAGCAAAGCTCCCTTGGCGCTGTAAACGGATATATTGAAGAAATTATCAGCGGCCAGAAGGTAGTAAAGGTGTTCTGCCATGAAGACGTGGCAGAAGAAGAATTCGAAATCCTCAATGAGGATCTAAGGAACAACATGATCCACGCACAATTTTTCGGTGGTGTGATAATGCCGGTCATGGGAAATTTAAGCCAGTTGAACTACATTCTGACTGCATGCATCGGAGGACTTCTCTGTGTGCTCCGTGGCTTTGATGTAGGCGGACTGACCGTATTCTTAAGCTTTTCCAGGCAGTTTGGCCGTCCGATCAACGAGATGTCCATGCAGGTGACCAATGTATTTTCCGCCCTTGCAGGAGCAGAAAGGGTATTTGCCGTTATGGATGAGGAACCGGAGCCTGCAGATGACGAAGATGCGGCAGAGCTTGATCCGATGAAGGGATATGTGGAACTAGAACATGTGACCTTTGGCTATGACCCAGGTAAAGTGATTTTAAAGGATTTAAGTCTTTATGCAAAACCTGGGCAGAAGATCGCCTTTGTGGGTTCTACCGGAGCAGGAAAAACCACGATCACAAATCTTCTGAACCGTTTCTACGATATTCAGGGCGGTGCAATTACCATTGACGGAGTGGATATCCGACACATCAAGCGGGAAAACCTGCGCCATAATATTGCAATGGTCCTTCAGGATACCCATTTGTTTACAGGAACCGTTATGGAAAACATCCGTTACGGAAGGCTTGATGCAACGGATGAAGAGGTGATCCAGGCGGCAAAGACGGCCTCCGCTTATTCCTTTATCATGAGACTGCCGGCCGGCTTTGATACGCTGTTGGAAGGTGACGGGGCCAACTTAAGCCAGGGGCAGAGACAGCTTTTAAACATTGCCCGGGCTGCGATTTCAAAGGCGCCGGTTCTGATTCTTGATGAAGCGACCAGCTCCGTGGATACCAGAACGGAAAAGCATATTGAACGGGGCATGGACCGCCTCATGGCGAACCGGACTACGTTTGTGATTGCCCACCGCCTGTCTACGGTGCGCAATGCCAATGCCATTATGGTTTTGGAAAACGGAGAGATTATTGAGCGGGGAGACCACGAGGATTTACTGAATCAAAAAGGCAGGTATTATCAGCTTTATACCGGGGCAGTGGAACTGGATTAAATAAAAATCCCGGTCTGCATACCTTAGGGGGAGCATTGGAAAAAACGGCAGTCACGGAGCTATTCGTGATTTCGTTATCACAATGCTCCTCTTTATTTATTAAAAATTCTAATAAATAAAAGAAGAGAACCATGATATTACTTCATAGAACCAGGAGAAGCGCCTTTCTATTTTTATAAAATTTAACAAAAATTTAACGAAGAATAGTGTACAGAATTAAAAATACTGTTGAAAAAAAGGCGATAATCAGAAATTTGAAAAAAAATGCTGATATAAATGTATTTTTACGAAAACATATCAGAGCTGCTTATGATAAAATCGTTATTTATTTAACATAAAAGCGGGGGAATGAGCAGGTTTCTTTCATGTAAATAAGGCAAATTGTATATAAAACACAGTATACAATATGTATTTATGCATTGTTTCGGTTACTAAATTATGATATACTGTTTCAGGTGGCAAAAATTTGAAATTTTGCTAGGAGAAATAAAGAATTGTAGAGAAAGAGGGTTAGTTAAATGGGTCTGGCTACATTTAAAGGCGGCATTCATCCTTATGAAGGAAAAGAACTGTCGGAAAATAAACCTGTACAAGTGCTGCAGCCAAAAGGCGAGATGGTGTTCCCCTTATCCCAGCATATCGGTGCGCCGGCGAAGCCTTTGGTGGCGGCAGGTGATCAGGTACTGGTTGGGCAGAAGATCGGGGAGCCGGGAGGCTTTATTTCTGCATGCGTGATCAGCTCTGTTTCAGGAACGGTAAAAACCATTGAACCAAGAATGGTTTCAAACGGCTCTATGGTTCCGTCTGTTATCATTGAAAACGATGGAAAGTATCAGGCGGTGGAAGGATTTGGCAAAGAGCGTGATCCAAAGACTTTATCAAAGGAAGAGATCAGGAATCTTGTAAAAGAAGCAGGAGTTGTAGGTCTTGGCGGTGCCGGATTTCCCACTCATGTAAAGCTGGCGCCAAAAGAAGAATCAAAGATCGATACGATCATTGTCAACGGAGCGGAGTGCGAGCCGTACTTAACTTCTGATTACCGGATGATGTTAGAAGAGCCGGAGAGCATCATAAAGGGTCTTAACATAATCCTTCAGCTGTTTGACAATGCAAAGGGTGTGATCGGAATTGAGAGCAACAAACCGGAAGCGATCAAGCTCATGACAGAGCTTGTAAAGGATGAACCCAGGATTACTGTCTGTCCTTTACAGACCAAATATCCCCAGGGCGGCGAGCGTACTCTGATCTATGCCGTAACAGGAAGAAAGATCAATTCCACCATGCTTCCGGCTGATGCAGGCTGTATGGTAGACAATGTGGATACGGTGATTTCTATTTATAATGCGGTTGCAAAGGGCATTCCTTTGATCCGCCGTATTATTACGGTGACCGGTGATGCGATAGCAAATCCACAGAACTATAATGTTCGGACCGGGACCAGCTACACTGAGCTTATAGAGGCTTCCGGCGGCTTTAAGACGGAACCGGAAAAGGTGATTTCCGGAGGTCCTATGATGGGGCAGGCTATGTTTAACTTTGATATTCCTGTTACTAAGACTTCCTCTGCCCTTACCTGCCTGACAAAGGACGAGGTGGCAGGTAATATGCCTAGCGCCTGCATCCGCTGCGGAAGATGCGTACAGGTATGTCCGGGCAATATTGTTCCGCAGATGATCATGGATGCGGCGGAACGGTCTGACCTGGAACGGTTTGTAAAATTAAACGGCATGGAATGCTGCGAATGCGGCTGCTGTGCATATATTTGCCCGGCCAGAAGGCCTCTTACCCAGGCATTTAAAGAAATGCGCAAAGAAGTTACGGCAAGCAGAAAGAAAGCGTAGGAGGAGGAAGCATGAGTAAATTGTTAAACGTATCATCATCACCTCATGTCAGGGATCAGGTTACAACACAGAATATTATGCTGGATGTTGCCATTGCCATGATTCCTGCGTCTGCGTATGGTGTATATCAGTTCGGGGTGAAAGCAGCGCTGATTTTACTGATCAGTGTATTATCCTGTGTTCTTAGTGAATATGTATTTGAATCCCTTATGGGAAAACCCATTACCGTGAGCGATGGAAGTGCCCTGGTGACCGGAATGATCCTGGGCCTTAACATGCCCCCGGCCATTCCTTTATGGATTCCGTTCCTTGGCGGTGTATTTGCCATTATCGTGGTAAAGCAGCTCTACGGCGGCCTGGGCCAGAACTTTATGAATCCGGCTTTGGCGGCAAGATGCTTCCTGCTTATTTCTTTTACAGGCAAGATGACTGACTTTACATATCGTGACGCAGTTTCAGGCGCTACTCCACTTGCTGCATTAAAGGCAGGAGAAGCAGTTGATATAACATCCATGTTTATCGGGAAAATTTCAGGAACCATTGGTGAGGTATCTGTGATTGCCCTGCTCTTGGGTGCAGCTTACCTTTTGTACAGAAAAGTGATCTCCATAAAGATCCCGGCAGCTTATCTGATCACTTTTGCAGTATTTGTATTTATTTTCGGCCGGCATGATCTCATGTATGTGCTGACTCATTTATGCGGCGGCGGTCTTATCTTTGGTGCCTTCTTCATGGCTACCGATTATGTGACCAGCCCCATCACTCCAAAGGGACAGATCCTTTTCGGCGTTCTTTTAGGCGTGCTGACCGGATTGTTCCGTCTTTTCGGCGGTTCTGCGGAAGGCGTTTCCTATGCCATCATCATCAGCAACATTCTGGTGCCTCTGATTGAGAAGATCTCTATTCCGGTAGCATTTGGAAAGGAGGGAAAGTAATATGAAAAACGGCGGATACATGAAGGACGCATTGATTTTATTTGTGATCACACTGATTTCCGGCTTTTTGCTGGGCGGCGCTTATCAGATTACAAAGGATCCCATTGATAAGGCAACTGAGGCAGCCAATCTGGCGGCATATAAGAAGGTATTTCCGGAAGCGGCTGATTTTACATCGGATGAAAAGATGGAAGCGGCTGTGGAAGCCTGTAATACAGAACTGCTTTCCCAGAGTTTTGGAAAAGCCGGAGTGGACAATGCTTTAAAAGCAGTGGATGGAAGCGGGAGCGTTCTGGGTTATGTGATTACCTCTCATTCCGATGACAGTTACAGCGGAGTCGTGAAGATTTCCGTTGGTATCAAAGAAGACGGTTCCATTAACGGCATTGAATTTCTTGAGATCAGTGATACCCCGGGTCTTGGCTTAAAGGCAAAGGAACCGGCATTTAAGGGTCAGTATGCAGGAAAGAACACGGAATCCCTTACCGTTACGAAATCCGGCAATGCCGGTGATGGAGAGATCAATGCCATCAGCGGTGCAACCATTACATCAAGCGCAGTAACCAATGCAGTCAATGCCGCATTGTATTACGTGCACAATATTGACCGTTAGGAGGTGGGAAGATGAACAAGAAATGTATGGAACGTTTATTTAACGGTATTGTAAAAGAAAACCCAACCTTCATCCTGATGCTTGGCATGTGCCCGACTCTGGCTGTTACCACGTCAGCGGTGAACGGTGTGGGCATGGGGCTTTCCACGACCGTGGTACTGCTGTTTTCCAATATGCTTATTTCTGCCCTTCGTAATATCATTCCGGACCGGGTGAGGATTCCGGCCTATATCGTTGTTGTTGCGACACTGGTTACGATTGTGCAGCTCCTTTTACAGGCCTATGTACCGAGCTTGTATTCTGCACTTGGAATTTACATTCCTCTTATCGTTGTAAACTGTATTATTCTAGGCCGTGCAGAATCCTATGCTTCCAAGAATGGTGTTATGGAATCTACCTTTGACGGAATCGGTATGGGACTTGGCTTTACCATCGCTCTTACCTGCATCGGACTTGTCCGGGAGCTGTTAGGTTCCGGAGCTATATTTGGATACACCTTTATTCCGGAGGATTTTCATATCTCCATTTTCGTCCTCGCTCCGGGTGCGTTCTTTGTGCTGTCTGTATTAACGGCGCTTCAGAATAAGTTTAAGGCACCATCCGCTACCAACGGTTCTGTTCCTCCGTCTAAGTTAGCCTGCGGCGGCAACTGCGCTTCCTGTACCGGTTCCTCCTGCATGTCCAATCATGAGGTCCTTCAGGCTAAAAAGAAGCAGATGGAAGAGGAAGCACTGGCAGCAAAAAAGGCACAGGCAGCCAAAAAAGAAGCGGAAGCCAAAAACGCAGCTTCCAGGAAAGATGAATAGGAGGATGGATAGATGAAAGAATTATTATTGATAGCCATTGGCTCCGCATTGGTCAACAACGTAGTGCTCAGCCAGTTCCTTGGCCTATGTCCATTCCTTGGAGTTTCCAAAAATGTGAAGACCTCTGCCGGTATGGGCGCAGCCGTTATTTTCGTAATTACCATTGCAGCATTTGCAACCAGTGTCATTTATAAGGGTGTTTTAGTGGGGCTTCATCTGGAATTCCTACAGACCATTGTGTTTATCCTGGTTATTGCAGCTCTGGTGCAGTTTGTAGAAATGTTTTTAAAGAAATCCATGCCCGCTCTTTATGAGGCGCTGGGTGTGTATCTTCCTTTGATCACAACCAACTGTGCGGTTCTGGGCGTGGCCCTGACCAACGTGCAGAAGGAATATAACATTCTGGAAAGTGTTATCAACGGTGTGGGTATTTCCGTAGGCTTTACCATTGCCATTGTTATGCTGGCAGGTGTCCGCGAGAGAATCGAAAACAATGATGTTCCCTATTCCTTTAAGGGTTCTCCCATTGTCCTGATTACCTCCGGCCTGATGGCAATCGCATTTTTCGGATTTTCCGGATTAATTAAATAAGGAGGAGACGAAAGAATGGTAACAGGTATTATATTTGCGGCAGCCGTTGTGGGCATCATCGGAATTCTGATCGGTGTGTTCCTGGGAATTGCCAGCGAAAAGTTTAAAGTAGAAGTTGATGAAAAAGAGATCCTTGTCCGTAACGAGCTTCCAGGTAACAACTGCGGCGGCTGCGGATATGCAGGCTGTGATGCTCTGGCTAAAGCCATTGCACTAGGCGAGGCAGATGTTTCTGCCTGTCCGGTAGGCGGCGCAGCAGTAGCTGAAAAGATCGGTGAAATCATGGGAGTTGCGGCCGGTTCCACGGATAAGAAGGTTGCATTTGTAAAATGTAAAGGAACCTGTGATAAGACAAAGGTCCAGTACAATTATTACGGAATTGACGACTGCCGGATGGCATCGGTGGTTCCAGGCTCCGGTGAAAAGGCCTGCGTCTATGGATGCATGGGTTATGGCTCTTGCGTAAAGGCCTGTGAATTTGACGCCATCCATGTGGTTGACGGAATCGCAGTAGTGGATAAGGAGAAATGCGTAGCCTGCGGCAAATGCGTTTCTGCCTGTCCTAACAATCTGATTGACCTGGTTCCATACAAGTCAAAGCATCTGGTTCAATGCAATTCCCATGACAGGGGCAAAGATGTAAAGGCTAAATGTGAAGTTGGCTGTATTGGCTGTATGATATGTACTAAGCAGTGTGAATTTGATGCCATTCACATGGATAACAATGTTGCAATCATCGATTATGAGAAATGTACAAATTGCGGTAAATGCGCTGCAAAATGTCCTGTGAAGGTGATTCAGTAAAATAAAAAAGGGAGTTCGATCTTTTTTAAAAGGATCGAACCCCTTTTTTGTTGAAAAACCGCATAAGGTAAAACTATTGTTTCCTGTCCTCCTCCATGAGAAGATTGACGGCAGAATAGTGGCAGGTTTTGTACTGATCCTGGGAGCGGTTCTGGTATCGGAAATTAAGATCATGCTTTTATCTGGTTTTAAAAGGGATACTGCATAACCAATTGAAAAGATGCTGGCAGATAAAAATGCGTATTGACCGGGCTTTAAAAAGCTCTCGATCAATACGCATTTTTTTACGTCAATCGGATTTATGCAATCCGCTTTACTGCTTGATATAGTTAAATTTTAAAATTAAAATATTTAATCGCATTGTTAAAGGAAATACCCTCAATGATTTCTTTCAGGGAATCCTGGTCATCCGGATATTCTCCGTTTTCTACCCATCCGCCGACCAGCTCGCAGAGAATTCTGCGGAAGTATTCGTGTCTGGTATAAGATAAGAAGCTTCTGGAATCGGTAAGCATTCCGATGAAGTTTCCAAGGCAGCCTAAGTTTGCCAGAGAGGTCATCTGCTCGGTCATGCCGGTCTTGTGGTCGTTGAACCACCATGCGGAGCCCTGCTGGATCTTTCCGGGGAATTTGCTCTGGAAGCAGCCAAGGATTGTGCCGATGGAGGCGTTATCATTGGGATTTAAGGAGTAGATGATGGTTTTTGGGATCTCATCGGTTGCACTTAACGCATTTAAGAAATCAGCCATCTGCGCGGAAGGAGCGTAGTTGTTGATACAGTCGAAACCGGTGTCTGGTCCCAGATTTTCAAATGCCATGGCATTGTTGTCACGCTTACAGCCGTAATGAAGCTGCATCACCCAGCCCATGCGGTTGTATTCCTTTGCTGCGAACAGCATGAAGGCGGTCTTGTATTTTAATTCATCTTCTTTAGAGATCGCTTTGCCGGAAAGGCCATTTGCAAAGATCGCATCAAGCTCTGCTTCATCGGCAGGAGCATACATAACATATTCAAGCGCATGGTCGGATACACCGCAGCCCTGGCTGGTGAAATACTCCATACGGTTCTTTAAAGCGGTCTTTAAGGAAGCGAAATCCTTGATTTCCACGCCGCTGACAGCGGATAATTTTGCCATATAAGCTGCAAAATCCGGCTTTTCGATGTTCATGGCCTTGTCAGGTCTCCAGGCAGGAAGTACCTTTCCTTCAAAGGTTTTATCATCGGCAATTTTCTGATGCCATTCCAGAGTATCGGCAGGATCGTCGGTGGTGCAGATCAGCTTGACATTTGACTGTCTGATGATGTTGCGGACGCTCATGGAATCCTCCTGAAGCTTTTGATTGCACAGATTCCATACTTCTTCCGCTGTATTGCCGTTTAAATGGCCGGTATAGCCGAAATATCTCTGAAGCTCTAAGTGGCTCCAGTGGTAGAGCGGATTGCCGATCAGCTTCGGAAGGATCTCTGCCCACTTCTGGAATTTCTCACGGTCGGAAGCATCTCCTGTAATATATTTTTCATCCACGCCGCAGGAACGCATCTGACGCCATTTATAATGATCGCCGCCTAACCATACTTGGGTAATGGTGTCAAACTTGCGGTCTTCATAGATTTCCTGGGGGTTGATATGGCAGTGATAGTCTACGATAGGCATGTTTTCTGCATATGTGTGGTAAAGCGTTTTTGCTGAATCGGTTGACAGTAAAAAGTCCTTGTCCATAAACTGTTTCATGATAGAGAGTCCTCCTTCAATATGTGAAATTAAAAATTAGTAGTACCTCGTTTTATCAGCTCCGGGGTGATGGTAGTTTTTCCCGGTACGTTTCCTTCTTCCAGAACCTTCATTAAAGTGTTCACCGTGGTGGTGCAAATGGCTTCCACCTTATTGTCCACGGAAGTTATTTCAGGGGTTGTGCATCTGGAAAGAATGGAATTGTTGTATCCGATGATGCTTAAATCCTTAGGGATCGTAAGTCCGGCCTTGTCTGCATATTTTACGGCTCCAACGGCCAGAATATCCTCGGAAGCCAGTACTGCATCGAAATAGACTCCCGAACGGGAAAGCATGTCAAGACGTTCCATGGCGGCATCTAAGTCCTTGCTGCACAGTACCATAAGCTCATCCCGGATCATAAAACCGGCATCTCGTACCGCATCCCGGTAGCCGGAAAGCTTGTGTAAATTGCTGAAGGAATTTCCGGAATAGAGATAGAGCACCGAAGAACGGCCGGAGCGGTAAAGCCGTAAAGCAGCATCGTAAACTGCGGCGTGGTCGTCACAGACCGTGCTGTAGATCTGCTCCCCCTCCAGCTGTCCGTTGACCAGCATAATGGG
The DNA here is from genome assembly GCF_032078915.1 of Lacrimispora sp. Lineage (GTDB taxonomy): Bacteria > Bacillota > Clostridia > Lachnospirales > Lachnospiraceae > Lacrimispora. The sequence goes on from NZ_DAMAUN010000124.1 coordinate 10,183, forward strand.
GAGATCCTTTGCTGCCTCCAGAAGATAGGCATTGTCCTTTGGCTTTGCTTCTATATAATGGGAACCAGTCAGGATGATGGCATCCACCCGCTTGGAACGCAAAAGCTCCAGATACTTCTTCTTAGTTTCAGGAAGATAACCGGTGCAGCAGAGAATGGAATCATATCCGTTGCCCCGTAATTCCTTTTCCAGATAATAGATGGCTTCCGCCAGCCATGGGTCGGAAGAATCGGCGCACATGATTCCAATGGTCTTCATCGTATTTAGCCCCAGGCTTCTGGCGAATACATTGGGGGTGTAACCCAGCTCGTCCATGACGGCAAGAACCCGCTTCCTGGTTTTCTCGCTGACATTGGGATTTCCGTTGATGACGCGGGAAACGGTGGCAATCGATACATGAGCATGTTCGGAAACATCATAGATATTCAAAAACATCACCTCCGTAATTGTAAGTATTTACATACCCAGTTCATTATACATAATTATGATAGATATTACAATCCCTGATTTATTGTTTTCGCAAATAAACCAACAAAACCCCTATCATTTTGTAAATGCTTACAAAAGTTTCGTATATGCGAAAATCATCTTGCTTTTTTCCGGTTTTCCGGAGTATACTAGGACGTAGAAATGGAGGCCAAACCATGAAACTAAACAGAACGACGCAAAGAACCGTTGAGATCTTAAAGCTGATCTCCAGAATACCGGAGGGAGCGACTCTGGACGATCTATGTGAAAAGCTGGATCTGCCCAAGACCAGCGCCTACGATATTGTAACAACCCTTGCCGAGATGGGCATGGTGAATGTAGCAAGGGGACAAAAACAGAATTATACCATAGGCTTAATGGCCTACCGCATCGGAATTAATTATACCAATAATCTGGATTTTATCGGAATCATTGAGCCGGTGCTCAAGGCATTTTCCAAGGAAGTGGGAAAAACGGTCTTTTTTGGAATTCCATCGGATCATCATGTGGTATACATATGTAAGTTCGAACCGGAAAACCCTATTATCACCACAGCAACCGTAGGTTCCAAAAACCCCATGTACTGTACCTCTCTTGGAAAGGTGATTCTCGCCTACAGCGATGAGGAGTCCAGGGAGCAGATGATCAACCGTCTGAAATTCACTCAGTACACCGAGAATACCATCAGAAACAAAGGGCAGCTTCTGGAAGAACTGAAACAGGTACGGGAAAGAGGCTATGCATTTGATGCCAGGGAGATGGAGGAGCATATGCAGTGTGTGGGAGCCCCGGTTTTTGACCGGGATGGCAATGTGTTGGGAGCCATCAGTGTATCCAGTCTTTATAAGCCTTCGAATGATTATGAGGCTTTGGGAAAGCTGGTTTCCGAAAAGAGCATGGAGGTTTCCCGTTTGTTAGGCTTTCTTGGAAAAATATAAGGAATACCTGTTGACAAAATGAATGGAAACGATTAATATTTCAAGTATAGGAATCGTAAATATGAAATCAATTCGTATATACGAAATTAAAGAAGGAGAGTAAAAGGATGATGAAAAAAGAACAGGTTTTATCAAAGATGAAAAAAGACTGTCTGGTCGCTGTTGTTCGTGCAAAGGACTTTGAGCAAGGCGAGAAGGTAGTTGACGCCATCATCGCAGGCGGCATCAATTTTATTGAAATCACAATGACCATGGATGAAGGAAATCCAATTGAATTCATCGCAAAAATGTCTGAAAAATATAGCAAAAACGAAGATGTTGTTATTGGGGCAGGTACTGTTCTTGACCCGGAAACAGCAAGAGCAGCAATCCTTGCAGGTGCTAATTATGTCGTAAGCCCTGGCTTGAATGTTGAAACCATCAAGCTTTGCAACCGTTACAGAGTTCCTATGCTTCCGGGCGTTATGACACCTACCGAAGCGATTACCGCACTGGAGTGCGGCTGTGACGTCATCAAGATCTTCCCAGGCAACATCATGGGACCAGATGCGATCAGCTCCTTTAAAGGACCCCTTCCTCAGGGTGACTTCATGCCATCCGGCGGCGTTGACGTTGACAACGTTGATAAGTGGATCAAGGCAGGAGCCTATGCCGTTGGTACCGGCAGCAGCTTGACAAAGGGCGCTAAGACAGGAGATTTTGCAGCAGTCACAGCGAAGGCAAAAGAATTCGTTGAGGCAGTAGCAGCAGCAAGGTAAATGACGGCATAGCCGGCAGAGAAGGCCCTCAGGTGGGCACACAAATAAGATAACTAATTATAAAATTAATAATAGAATTTTAGGAGAGAATACAAAATGGCAAAACTTGTAACCATGGGCGAGATCATGTTAAGATTATCTACCCCCAATAATGAGAAATTTATTCAGGCAGATGAGTTTGATGTAAACTATGGCGGCGGAGAAGCTAACGTAGCTGTTTCCTTAGCAAACTATGGACATGACGTTGAATTCGTAACAGCAGTTCCTAAGAACCCCATCGGTGAGTGTGCGGTAGCTGCTTTAAGAAAATACAACGTAGGAACAAAGCACATTGCAAAATGCGGGGAAAGACTTGGTATCTACTTTTTAGAGACAGGTTCTGCCATGAGAGCTTCAGCAGTCGTATATGACAGAGCACATTCCTCCATCGCTACAGCAACTGCAGCAAATTTTAACTTTGACGAGATTTTTAAGGATGCAGACTGGTTCCATTTCACAGGAATCACACCGGCAGTAAGTGATGAAGCGGCAGAACTGACTGAGGCAGCTTTAAAGGCAGCTAAGGCTCATGGCGTAACCGTTTCCGTAGACTTAAACTTCCGTAAGAAATTATGGTCTTCTGAGAAGGCTCAGAAAGTCATGACAAACCTGATGCAGTACGTTGATGTGTGCATCGGCAACGAAGAGGATGCAGAAAAGGTTCTTGGCTTTAAGCCAGGCAACACCGATGTAACTTCCGGCGAGCTGGAATTACAGGGCTATGTAGACATCTTCAATCAGATGATCGATAAGTTTAACTTCAAATATGTGATCAGCTCCCTGCGTGAAAGCTACTCAGCTTCCGATAACGGCTGGTCCGCATGCATCATGGATGGCGCAACCCGTGAGTTCTACCACTCCAGGAAATACCGCGTTACCCCTATCGTTGACCGTGTAGGCGGCGGCGATTCCTTCGCAGCCGGCGTAATCTGCGGCCTGGCTGACGGCAAGGACTTTAAGGGCGCTCTGGAGTTTGGTGTTGCAGCATCTG
>NZ_DAMAUN010000125.1:0-13202 GCF_032078915.1 Lacrimispora sp.
GAGTTAGCTCATCTTGAGATCGTGGCAACCATTGTTCACCAGCTGACAAGAAATTTAACACCGGAACAGGTTGTAGAATCAGGGTTTGGCCCTTACTACATTGACCATACGACAGGCATCTGGCCTCAGTCCGCCGGTGGAGTCCCGTTTAATGCCAACCAATTCCAGTCTAAGGGAGATCCGATTACCGATCTTGTGGAGGATATGGCAGCAGAGCAGAAAGCAAGGAGTACTTACGATAACATTCTTCGTGTTATTTCTGATCCGGAAATCTGTGATCCGATTCGATTTTTGAGAGAACGGGAAATCGTTCATTTCCAGAGGTTTGGGGAAGCTTTAAGAATCACCCAGGATAATCTGGACAGCAGGAATTTCTATGCATTCAATCCAAGCTTTGATATTAGAAATCAGTGCTGATAAAAACAGGCCGCAGCGTAAGTCCTTAAGCTGCGGTCTGTTTTATTTGTGCCAAATTACACGCTTTTACTCCAAAATTTTCCTTTATTTGATTGACGGAGGCTGTTTATACTAGTAGAATAAAAGACAAATATACAAGAGAATGGGGCATTATTTATGGATAACAGACATAGTATTTTGACAGACACACTTCCGGATCAGGCTGTTTTCGCTCTGGATATAGGAACCCGGAGCATCATCGGTATGGTGGGAATGCCTGACGGGGACAGAATTCATATCGTTGCCATAGAGAGAGCCGAGCACACAAAACGGGCGATGATTGACGGCCAGATTGAGGATATCGACCAGGTGGCAAAGATCGCAGGCCAGGTCAAGGACAGGCTGGAGAAAAAGCTTGGGTGCAGGCTTGACAAGGTCTCTGTAGCTGCCGCCGGAAGAGCGCTGAGGACTGAAAGCGTGACTTATGAGATGGAGCTTCCCAGACCTCAGAAGATCGATATAGAATCCGTCAGCCGCCTGGAGGCAGGTGCAATCAGCGAAGCAGAAAAAATATTTATGAATAGAGAAGACAAGGATTCGGACCGGCAGTTTTACCTGGTTGGATATACGGTAAGCCGCTATTATCTGGATAATTACATGATATCCAATCTGATCGATCATCATGGACGGGTTTTAAAAGCCGATATTATAGCAACCTTTCTTCCCACAGAGGTGGTGGAAAGCCTTTATGCGGCCATGAATAAAATCGGTCTGGAGGTAGCGAGCCTTACCCTGGAGCCCATTGCCGCCATCAATGCGGCAATACCTCAGAACATCCGCCTGTTGAACCTGGCAATGGTGGATATAGGGGCAGGAACCTCAGACATTGCAGTCTGCAGGGATGGCTGCGTGACCGGCTATACCATGGCAATACTTGCAGGAGACGAGATTACCGAGACCATTATGAAGGAGTATCTGGTTGATTTTGATACCGCAGAAAAGATCAAGTCAGAGATTGACGAAGGAGCAGAGCTTCATTTTACGGATATCCTGGGATTTGAACAAATAATCACGCGGGAATCCATCTTTGAGTGTATCAAAGAAGCGTCCTCCAGGCTTTGCGAGGAGATATCATCAAAAATCCTGGAGGTAAACGGCGGGATGCCGTCGGCAGTATTTCTGGCGGGGGGAGGAAGCAGGCTCTCCGGCTTAAAAGAGGGGATTGTAGAGCATTTAAAGATTGACCCCAAACGGGTTGCCATTGCCGGCAACAATTTTAAAATCAATGCCTATTCGGATGAGTATGACCTTGAGAATCCGGAATTTGCAACCCCTCTTGGAATCGTTATATCAGCAGGCTTCAGCATTGTCAATGACAGCTTCCGCGTCATTTTAAATGACAGGCCGGCAAAGCTCTTTCGAAACGGCAGCTTTACTGTTATGGATGTGCTGATGATGAATGGCTACAATTATCAGGATATGATCGGGCGTTCCGGCCAGAATCTGGTGGTGAATGTCAATGGAAAAAGAACGGTCTTTTATGGAGAGAAAGCAGAGCCTTCTGTCTTAACGCTCAATGGAGAAAAAACTCAGCTTTCTGATCCGGTAAATACGGAGGACTGGATCGTGTTCATCCCTGCCACCCGCGGAAAAAATGCTTCGGCAATGCTCTCCGATGTGGCGGAGCTTGGAAAAGGGAACAAAGTGCTGGTAAACGGCGAGGAGGCGAAGGGAGATGTGCCCCTGGAATCCGGTGACAGCATTGTAATAGAAACAACAGCGGCTGAAATAAAGGAAGAGCCGGAGGAAGCCGGCTCCAGCTTTCATAATTCGGCTTCCGGCGCAGACCCAGACCGTCAGACAGGCAAAAAGCAGGGAGAAAAGAGCCGTGAGAGCAAGGGGAAAATCACGTTCTTTCTGAATAACAACCCTTTGACTCTTCCCTTAAAGCCAGATCACCGGCCCTATTATCTGATGGACATGCTGGAATATTCCGGACTGGATTTTAAAAACGTAACCGGACAGGTGATATTAGAAGTAAATGGGGAAAGCGGATATTTTCAGCAGGAATTACATAGCAGGGACCACATCATGATCTATCAGGTCAAATAGGATTTAAAGGAGAAGGACTAACATGTTAAAGGTTACGAAAAGGGATGGCGCGGAAGCGGACTTTGATTTATCAAAGGTCAAGGAAGCCATGAAAAAGGCATTTACTGCAACCGAAAAGTATTATACGGATAGCATTGTGGAATTGCTGGCCTTAAGGGTTGCCTCTGATTTTAAGGATAAAATGAAGGATGGGCTGATTGCTGTGGAGGATATCCAGGACAGCGTGGAAAAGGTGCTGGAAGAGACAGGATATACGGCTGTGGCAAAAGCTTATATCCTGTACCGGAAGCAGAGAGAAAAGATCAGGAGTCTGGGAGCAACGACTCTGGATTATAAGGATGTGGTGGATAACTACGTAAAGGTAGAGGACTGGCATGTAAAGGAGAATTCCACGGTGACTTATTCCGTGGGAGGCCTGATCCTTAACAATTCAGGAGCGGTGACGGCAAATTACTGGCTTTCTGAAATTTACGATAAAGAGATCGCTGATGCTTATCACAGAGGCGATATCCATATCCATGACCTTTCCATGTTAACAGGATACAGCTGCGGCTGGTCTTTAAAAAAGCTTCTGCTGGACGGGCTTGGAGGGATTACCGGAAAGATTACGGCCTCTCCGGCAAAGCATCTGGCAACTCTTTGCAATCAGATGGTCAATTTTCTCGGAATCATGCAGAATGAATGGGCTGCTTCCCAGTCCTTTTCATCCTTTGATACATACCTGGCCCCCTTTGTCAGGGCTGATGGCCTTTCCTATGACAAGGTTAAAAAATGCATGGAGGCTTTTGTGTTTGGTGTAAATACGCCAAGCCGCTGGGGAACCCAGGCGCCGTTTTCCCATATTTCCCTGGATTTAACGGTTCCTGAGGATATGAGAGAGGAAAAAGCCATTGTCGGCGGGCGGCGAATGGACTTTACCTATGGGGACTGCCAGACCGAGATGGATATGATAAACCGGGCGTTTTTAGAAACCATGCTGGCCGGAGATGCAGGCGGTATGGGATTCCAGTATCCGATTCCGGTTTATGGACTGTCTGAGGATTTTGACTGGTCGGACACAGAGAACAACCGCCTTTTGTTTACGCTGGCATCTCATTATGGAACCCCTTACTTTTCCAACTATATCAGGGGCGGCCAGGTACCGGGAGATGTGAGGATCTCCTATCATGGCGTGACCCCGGATCTTACAAAGCTTCGCAATAAGTCTGGAGGATTCTTCGGATACGGAGAGAATACCGGGTCCATTGGTGTGGTCACCATAAATCTTTCCCGGATCGGATTTTTATCCGCTGATGAATCAGACTTTTATAAACGTCTGGATCAGGTGGCGGATATTGCGGCCAGATCCTTGAAGATTAAGCGGGATGTCATCGGCAGACTTTTAAAGAATGGGCTTTATCCTTACACGGCCTGTTATCTGGAAAATCTGGAAAACCACTTTTCTTCCATAGGCGTGATTGGCATGAACGAGGCGGGGCTTAATGCTTCCTGGCTTAAATCTGGAATGGAATCTCAAAGAACAAGAGATTTTGCAGCGAATGTGCTGATGTATTTAAAAAAGAAGCTGATCGGTTATCAGCTGGAGTATGGGGATCTGTACTGCCTGGAAGCGACTCCGGCGGAATCGGCGGCCTACCGTCTGGCAATGATCGACAGGATGGAATTTCCGGAGATCAAGACGGGCGGAATGGCAGGAGATGTCCCTTATTATACCAACAGCACCAAGCTCCCCTCTGATTTTGGAGGAACACTTACAGAAGTTCTTGAAAACCAGAATACTGTCCAGCCTCTTTATACGGCCGGCAACGTATTTTCCGTTTATATGGAACAGGAAGCAGAAGACTGGAAAAATATCCGGGACTCTTTGAGGAAGATGGCGGAGAATTACGATATTCCATATATGACCTTTACACCGGTGTATTCCATCTGCCAGACCTGCGGGTATCTTTCAGGAAGAGAGGAAACCTGTCCGAAATGCGGGAAACAGACAGACGTATACAGCCGGATCGCCGGATATTACCGTCCCGTACATGACTGGAATGAAGGAAAACTCCAGGAGTTTAAAAATCGGAAAATGATGATGTTGGAAGACTGAAGTCAGAAGCCGGACCTACATATTGAGCAGGATTTCATGATCAAAATCCCGGTTTTCTTTAGGAAAGCCGGGATTTTTTTGTTGGCGGAAGGGGAATACAGGCCGGTGCCAGACAGGAACGTGATGCTTGGAAAATTATAGATAAATAAAAGTGTCATTGTTTGTTAAATATGTACATTGAAAAAAGAGATGGGATATGCTAGCATATATACAAGGTGTTAGGTTTGTATACAATTTTTATAGTTTGGATACATTTCGAAACACAGATAAGATGAAATAACTGACCCCAAATAATTAGTAAAGGAGAGATTGAATCATGAATTTAGCAAACCAGTTTTCCCTTGATGGAAAAGTTGCATTAGTCACCGGCGCTTCCTATGGCATTGGATTTGCCATTGCAAAAGGTCTTGCAGCAGCAGGCGCAACCATTGTTTTTAATGATATCAAGCAGGAATTAGTTGATAAGGGAATTGCCGCTTACAAGGAAGAGGGAATTAAGGCTCATGGTTATGTATGTGACGTTACCGATGAAAATGGCGTAAATGCTATGGTAGCTCAGATCGAGAAGGAGGTCGGCGTGATCGACATCCTGGTAAACAATGCAGGCATTATCAAACGTATCCCTATGTGCGATATGACCGCCGAACAGTTCAGACAGGTAATTGACGTTGATTTGAACGCTCCATTTATCGTTGCCAAGGCAGTTATTCCGTCCATGATTAAAAAAGGCCACGGAAAGATCATCAACATCTGTTCTATGATGTCCGAGCTTGGCCGTGAGACCGTATCCGCATATGCAGCTGCAAAGGGCGGACTTAAGATGCTGACAAAGAACATTGCATCTGAGTACGGTGAATTCAACATTCAGTGTAACGGCATTGGACCTGGTTACATCGCGACTCCTCAGACAGCACCGCTGCGTGAGACTCAGGCTGATGGCAGCAGACATCCATTTGACCAGTTCATTATTGCCAAGACTCCGGCAGGACGCTGGGGAGAAGCTGAGGATCTTTCAGGTCCTGCAGTCTTCCTTTCCTCTGACGCTTCCAACTTTGTCAACGGACATATCCTGTACGTAGACGGCGGTATCTTAGCTTACATTGGCAAACAGCCACAGTAACAGTCAGATTTCAATAATCAGGTCCGGCCCTTTTTCCCCGGCCGGCTCTGGTGTTAAAAATATGACCATGATGTCTGCTTTCAGGGTGGAGGTCATGGCATATTTTTTTAACAGACCTAATATAGAGGACGGAGAGGGTTCAATGGAAGGAAAGACCAAAACCTATAAAAACCGCGGTGAGTTGGTGTTTGAAACATTAAAGCAGGAGATTCTGGACCTGGAATTAAAGCCCGGACAGATCATCAGCGAAAATGAAATCTGTGAACGGTTTAGCGTATCCCGGACGCCTGTCAGGGAAGCGGTGAGAAGACTTCAGGAACAGGGCTTTGTCAATTCGGTGCCATATTCCGGCACACAGGTAACGCTTTTGAATCTGGATACGATTAAGCAGATGATATACATGCGTGTTGCGGTGGAAACCATGGTCATGCGGGATTTTGTGAATATGGCGACGCCTCTCTGGATGGAAGAAGTCCGGTATTTGATCCGCAAGCAGCAGGCTCTGATTCAGGAAAAAGGATTTGAACCGGAGCAGTTTTACCGTATGGATGCGCAGATGCATGCCATTTGGTATCAGGCTACCGGCAAACAAAAACTTTGGGATATGATACAGGCCCAACAGTTACATTACACAAGATTCCGCATGCTTGACTTTGTAACCGAGACAGATTTTACCAGAATCATCAGGGAGCACACAGAGCTTTTTGAACTGCTGGAGAAAAAAGACATCGATGGCCTGGAGCGGTCCCTCAGAGAACATCTGTATTACAGTATGAAGAGAATGAAGTATCAGATAGAAGTAGAATATAAAGACTATTTTGAGCAGGAAGAGCAGGAGGACTGATCATGGCGAATGTATCAATAGCGATAAGAAACCAGAATGGTGAAGTAAAGGCATCCGTATTGGGAGAGGATCAGGCAATCCTCGTGTTTGAAGGAGAATACGAAGAAGGAGATGCCATCGTATTCACAACAGATAAGACAGACGCTCATTATGTGGTGCGCATTGATGACTGCATGGATGAGTCCTTCGTTTATCTGACAAAGGAGGAAGTTGTTTATACCATACCCTTTGGTGAGAAAAAGATTTCCTATAACCCGGAAGCCTTTACAGGGGAGCGTCATTATCTGACCATTCGGGAAGCCTTTGACTATGAGGCAGACACTTATAAGAACCTGGCAAAGAATGTCATGGACCAGCACGGAGATACCGGCTGTTTCCCCCATGCCTTTGCCAATGTGGAAACCAGAGGAGAAGCGGTGTTTGCGGCGCGCAATGCCATTGACGGCGTTCTAGCCAACGAATCCCACGGTGCATGGCCATATGAATCCTGGGGAATCAACTGTCAGGATGATGCGGAGATGACCCTGGACTTTGGCCGCCCTGTAGATTTTGATAAGATTGCTTTGTATACACGCGCAGATTTCCCCCATGATAACTGGTGGGTGAGAGCCAAGCTTACGTTTTCCGACGGAACGGAAGAGATAGTGGAAATGGAAAAGAGCGTGAAGCCTCATCTGTTTTCTTTGGAAAGAAAGAATATCACATGGCTTAAAATAAGCGATTTGATAAAAGCAGATGATCCTTCCCCATTTCCAGCCCTTACTCAGATTGAGGTATACGGAAAAGATTCTAAATAAGAATGGAAAGAAAAGTGTCAGAATGGATCCGGATAACGGTCATTCCGGCACTTTTTTTTCAATCATCGGACATTCCCTTAATGTTTTGCAGATTCCATATTTCTGATTCTGGCATTTTTGAGAAAAAATAGAAATACCTCTTTTCCTTTTATGTTTATTCAGGTAAAATATAGGCAGTGTTCATAAATCACTGCATAAGGAGGAAAACAGATGGAACTTTTGTTTCTGGAGCCTGTGTTTATAGAGGCAATCTGGGGAGGTACCAGACTTCGGGATGTATTTGGCTATGAGATACCAAGCGATACAACCGGAGAATGCTGGGCGATTAGTGCTCATGAGAACGGGGAATGTAAAATTGCGGGAGGTATCTATGACGGCAGGCGGCTTAGCGCCCTGTGGAAGGAGAAACCGGAGATATTCGGGAATTATCCCGGAGACAAGTTCCCCCTTTTGGTAAAGATTATTGATGCGAAAGAAGATTTAAGTATTCAGGTTCATCCCGATGATTTATATGCGAAAATCCATGAAAAAGGCTCTCTTGGAAAAACGGAGTGCTGGTATATTCTGGATTGTGAGCCGGGAACTGAGATTGCGATCGGCCATCATGCCAGGGACCGGGAAGAGATGGAAGCCATGATACGGGACCATCGGTGGAAGGAATTTATCCGAACAGTTCCAATTAAAAAAGGGGATTTTTTCCAGATCGAGCCTGGCTGTGTTCATGCCATCAAGGGTGGGACTCTGGTATTGGAGACACAGCAGAGCAGCGATATCACGTACCGTGTATATGACTATGACCGTTTATCCAATGGAAAACCAAGGCAGCTTCATGTGGATCAGAGCATTGCTAATATAAGGGCGCCATTTAAGGAAGAACAGGCTGATTTAAAAACAGAGAAGGTACCAGGTGCAGTGCGCACTCATTTAGTGACCTGCAAGTTTTATTCCGTCGATAAATATGACATTGACGGTGTCTTTACAAAAGAGTTTGGAAAATATTTTACCAATGTAAGCGTAATAAGCGGAAAAGGATCGGTAAATGGGATTCCCTTGGAGGCAGGACAGCATTTCATCGTACCGGCAAAAAGCGGAGAGTGCAGATTTGAGGGGAAGATGTCTATCATCTGTTCCAATCCAGAGTAAAAGGAGGCTAATGAATATGAGACTTGGAGCATTAGAGGCAGGCGGAACAAAAATGGTTTGTGCCATAGGCAACGAAAACGGTGACATTATTGAACGTGTTTCCATTCCCACTGAGACACCGGAGATCACCATGCCGAAGCTTATTGAGTATTTTAAAGATAAAGAAATAGAAGCCCTGGGAATCGGCTGCTTCGGCCCTATTGATTTAAACAGGAATTCGGAGACCTATGGCTATATCACCACCACTCCAAAGCTTGCCTGGGCCAACTACAACATTGTAGGAGTCTTAAAAGAAGCCCTTAAGGTCCCGGTTGGATTTGACACAGATGTGAATGGGTCTGCTCTGGGTGAAGCTACCTGGGGGATTACAAAGGGCCTGGAAAACAGTATGTATATCACCATCGGAACCGGAGTCGGGGCAGGAATCATCACCAATGGAAAACTGCTTCACGGCATGCTGCATCCGGAAGGAGGGCACTTGCTGCTGTCGAAGCATCCGGATGATGACTATGAGGGAAAATGTCCTTATCATAAGACATGTATGGAAGGCCTGGCCTCAGGACCTGCCATAGAAGCCCGGTGGGGAAAGAAGGGCGCAGAGCTGGCTGACCGGAAAGAAGTGTGGGAATTAGAAGCATATTACATCGCTCAGGCTCTGGTAGATTATATTATGATTCTTTCTCCTCAGCGCATTATTCTGGGCGGAGGAGTTATGCATCAGGAACATATAATGCCTTTGGTAAGAGAAGAAGTGAAGCGCCAGCTTGCCGAATATATCAAGACAAAAGAGCTTGAGGACATGGAGCATTATATCGTTCTTCCCAGCTTAAATGATAACCAGGGAATCATGGGAGCTTTAAAGCTGGCGATCAATGAATATCAGCTGGAAAAATAGAGGATAATTGCCAATTTTCTCCTAGTGAAATTCCATTTCCTGTATGTTAAGATACATTTTGTAACAGAAATGTAATAATTACGTAACAAATAAGGAGGATATTACCATGAGAAAATTACCAGTATTCGTTTTAGCAGCAGCAACCGTACTTTCTGTAGCAGGTGTTCCTATGACCGCTCAGGCAGCAACCTGCACGGTGTCAACAAGTAATTGCGTTAACCTTTCAAACTGTTTTGGACAGTCTGGGGATCTTAACAGCATCTTAAGCAAGCTTGGCTGCAACAGCGGCAACGGTAATAGCTGCAGCAACGGTACGGACTGTACTACTGGTTCCAACTGCTCCAACGGTTCCACTTGCACAAAGGGAGCTGCCTGCTCTGGCGGTAACTGTTCCAACAACAAGAACAGCAGCTCTTGTTCTAAGACTAAGGGTGCAACCACAAACAATGGCCGTCAGTGCAAGTCATCTTACGGATATTGGAGATAATTATTTTTACGTTTTTTAATGGGTCGGATCCTATGTGTCCGGCCCTTTTTCTATTGGAAATATCTTTGGATTTTGCATTAAAAAACAGCCATAAGGCCAATCCCGGCTTGTGACTGTTTTTCTTGGAAAATAATCAACTTCCTCCGTTTACAATCTCCTCCAAAACATGGATTAAATCGTAAATGGTATTAATTTGTACGTTTCGCTCCAGGATTTCATTTTTTAGGTCGATGGAAAGAGTCTCGAATTTGGCCTGGACTGCAGGAGCAATATATGACATATTCATCACCTCATTTTTATGATGCGCAGCAGTGGATTGTATTATGCGTGAGAACGCTGTTTTTACATAAATCTTATATCGGCAGACCATACTATTGCTGAGGTGATGGAAATGGAGAAGAATAATCAGGAGAAGCTTTCCCAGAAAAATAAAAATGATATGGATCACGGCATGTCAGAAAAGGGCAAGACGGAAAATCAGAATCAGACACATAATTCCCGCCGGGAAGGCATGGGACCAAATACAAAAAGAAGGTCGGATTAATCTTAAAAGGGGTGGAAACCAGATGCCATGGTTTCCTCCCCTTTGAGGTTTCATATTTATGATCGGGCAGTTTTACAGGACTTCCTATCAGAAGCATTAGAAAAGAAGATATAACCAAAATGAGTTGTCTGTCATTGGTAGGGCGGCGGCTGAGAGTTGTTATTGCTTCTTTCTGCGGCTGCTTTGATAAGTCGTTCTGTAATAATAATATATGTGTTTAGACCAATTATGTGAACAAGCTGAAATTACGTGTAAAAAGGGAAGGGCGGAAGCAGAGCAAAGGAGAACTTCCGCCCCTTGATGTTACATATATACTAACGGAAACAAATTGGTTTTGTGACGCAAATAAAGAACTTTTGTAAATTATCTTTAAATTGTGACCAGGGAGGAGCTGAATTTTGGAGTCCGCCTGCAGAAAATCATTGAATATTGCAGTATGTAAATTTAATGTCTTTGAAAATAGCCCTTGCTTAACAATAAGCTTAAAGATATGCCCATTATAAACCCTATTCCCAAATTGTTTATAACAGCCCCGAATATAAGACTCAGACTGAATCCCAGAGCCAGACAGTCATGAAAGGAACTGCCCTTATTATTTGAATTTAGCATTGTATGTACCTCTTTGGCATTTTTAAATATCTTACATCAGTTAAGGGATGAAGTACACTGGTATTTTCTGAGAATGCTATTTCACCAAATCATTATATTCAGGGTGCTTTTCGAACCACTTAATGGCATAGGAGCATGTCAGGATGGCTTTTTTATTTTCAGAACGTAATTGTTTTGCAGCAGCTTCCATAAGTTGTCCTGCCACACCCTGACCTCTAAGAGAATCATCTACAAAGGTATGATTGATATTTACGGTATTCTGGTCAACTGCTGGAAAAGTGACCTCGGCGAGTAAGTTGTTATCGGAATGATAGAGAGCGATTTGATTTGAAGCGTAAGTAAATTCCATATGCGTTACCTCCTGTTTTTGTGATAAAGCCATTATATCATTTACAATATGTGACATCAAGGATAACAAAGAGTTATGAAAATCGAAAAGCTGTATATAATCTACATCAGACAACCTTGCAAAATATTCTATGTGTATTGTCTTATCTTTCTTTGTTTTTATTTTTTCAAGTTCATCTTCCATGAAAGTCACATACTTACAACCATAGCACTATTGATAGCCGGCTGCCGGAAGGGTATGATTAAATGTACCGCTTAACCTTACTCATGTAGTTTATATACTCTTTCCCAAATTTGTTGACGCACCATCTTTCTTCGGAAAGAATAATCCAGTGTGCAGATATTTGAAAAACAAGCAGGGATATAAGCAGCAGAATGGAATGCGTTAATAATACACAGCTTAAGAAATATATGAAATAACCTATATACATAGGGTTACGGGAAATCTTATATATCCCGTTTGTATTTATTCCGCTTTGCTCAGGTTTAGCAAAGTCAACAGTGGCAATTATTAGAACACTGATTCCTAAGATATAGATAAATAAAGCGATAAAAAACAATGGCGGTTTGGTCTGGATTTTCAAAAAAAGTGAATATAAAATAATAAAAGTGTTTGAAAACTGGTAAAAAAGGTAGGCAGCCTTTTCTCTGCCCTCTAATGGGGCAAAGAAAGCGGCACGGCTTAAAGCGCCTTTATTTATCATTTTTAACAAGCCGAACCTTATGAGAAAGATAGGTATTATTAATAGAAATGCATTCATTTTAAGCGCCTCCCCCTAACTGCTGCTATCGCGTAACAATTTAGATCTTACCTTTTTGCTGAAATTATATCATAGTTGCAAGGAACGGTCTATGGAACACGGCCGACTCGCAGCGCAATCAATTCCTTTACATCGCACAATATGTTTTCGCTTGTAACGTTGATCGCCAATGATTTACCGCTTGTACCAGACTTGGTCTGAATATATAAATCTTGTGTGTACTCATCGCAAAGAGGAATCAGCAGGTCAGCTTCAGGGGCTTCTTTTGCCCCCACATTCACGAGGGCTATGAAAGACCCTTGCTTTGGGTAAAGTGTACACAATGCTTTTCCGCTTTTTTTGTATTTTACATTCCAGCCTTTCCAAAAACCTTTATCCATAGAGCAGCAGCTATAAAACAATTTCGGTTTTGCATTGTATGCCTGCTGTATATGATCGGCCAAATTATCCCATAAAGGAGTGTGGACAAATTCCCTTATTTCATTATCTAATGGTTCATGTCCGCTATTGAACAATTCGCTCCACAGCATATAATCACCTGCTTTCCTGATCTGGGACTGGTACGGGTATAACCCATAATTCCATCTTGCACATTTTGGGATTTACGTTTATATATTTTTCTGCTGAAAATGGCTGCGTTGATAAATTGTGTTTTGGAAGCCAAATGCTAAACAAATAATTCATGCTTTTATTTAATGCCGAAGTTATCAATTCTTCAAAACTCTCCGCTTCAAAAGAACACACGATATATTCGGCGGCAGGAAGTTCCCAAGTCACTAAATCATCATATGCAGTTGTGCCAGGAATTGCGGAGGCACCAACAAAATAGGTAAAAGCACCATCTTCATTTTCGCCGAATGAAGAAGCGGCAAACTCTATGCCGTTTGGCACAAGCCCATTTATTCCGCCTTTTTGTTTGTGGAATTTATCCCACAACAGGCCGGGCACATCAATGCCGGTTGTATCTCCCGGCGGGGTTTGCTGAGATATCAAAACCGGCGCGGAAAAACCAATGTATCGTTCTGGTATATCTATTGTTTTGCGCGATATT
>NZ_DAMAUN010000126.1:0-13035 GCF_032078915.1 Lacrimispora sp.
AAGCGGTGGGTCCAAAGCAAAGAACGATAGATAAAAGATAGCAGGAGTGAGGCGTCTGATTACCAGAGACCGCAGCTCCTGCTATCTTGTATGGAAAAAAGAACGTTAAAATATGCTTTTCTTCCTTATAAAATCAAGAAAGGGCAAAAATTGCCTTGACGGTGGGGGAAAGGATTGATAAAGTAGAACGAGATCCATATATTGTGGGTGCGGATGCAATCTCCACCACAAAGGAAGAGCTATGGTTCATGTAAAAGGAGGATGTTATGAAATTAGTTACATACGAGGTTGACCGGAGAAAAGATATCGGAGTAGTGAGCAAGGACGAGATGTGGATCTTTCCTCTCAGGGCATTTGGTATGGAGTATAAGGAGATGTTGGAGGTTATCAAGGGACTTTCTCAGTCTGAGCTTGACTTACTGGAACATGCCTCTGGCCTGGATCCTTACAACAGCAACGTCATCGGAGCTGCTATGATGAAAGAGGTCAGGCTGCTGGCGCCCATCCGGACACCGGAGCAGGACATCATCTGTTTGGGGCTTAATTACATGGAACATGCCGAGGAGTCTGCCCGCTTTAAAAAAGAAGAATTTGACGGAAAGCGCCCCAATGCTGTTTATTTTTCCAAGAGAGTGAATGAGGCGGTGGATCCATACGGGGAGATTTTAAGCCACAGTGATATGGTGGACAGCCTGGATTATGAGGCAGAATTAGGAGTTATCATTGGAAAGGATGCAAAAAATGTGGCGCCGGAACAGGTAAAGGACCATATTTTTGGTTATACCATCATCAATGATGTCAGCGCCCGCAACGTGCAGAATGCCCATAAGCAGTGGTATTTTGGAAAGAGTCTTGATGGGTTTACCCCCATGGGCCCTTGTATTCTGACTGCTGGCTCCATATCCTATCCGCCGGAGCTTGGAATTCAGTCCAAGGTAAATGGAGAGCTGAGACAGGACAGCAATACCCGGCTCATGATATTTAATATAGACCATATAGTCAGCGAGCTGTCCAAGGGGATGACTCTTAGGGCAGGTACGATCATTTCCACCGGAACGCCTAAGGGTGTTGGAATGGGATTTGAACCGCCCAAGTTTTTAGTGGCAGGTGATGAAGTGGAATGCCTGATCGAGGGGATCGGGGCCATAAAGAATAAGGTTGTGTAAGATAAAATAAGAATGCTGCTCATTTATTGGGCAGCATTTTTTTGTCGCTGTAAGAAAGAAACTTCTGCTGAGGGAATCTATAGATAGAATACTGCCTGTGCTAAAAAATGCAGGTCTGCAAACTTCAGATCGATAAGACGCCATACGGCTATGTATTGCAACAAATTATAAATTTATATTGACACTATCAATGATGCATTCTATAATTAATTAGACTGAACGTCAGTCTAATTAATTATAGAGGAGCGATATTATGCGGATTATAAAAGACGCTGATGTGCGTAAGAATGAAATACTGGATGCCGCCGCAGACCTTTTTAACAGTGATGGTTTTGATGGAACGACCATCAGCGCCATTATAGAGAAAGCCGGAATTGCGCGTGGAACAATATACTATCATTTCAAATCAAAGGAAGATATTTTGGATGCACTTATTAATCGGCGCAACATGGAGTTTTTGACTGCGGCCAGGCAGATTGCTGCGGATAGAAGTATTCCTGTGCTGGAACGGCTGATCAGAACTTTAATTGCAATGAATGGTGATAAAGACGGCAAATCAGAACTCACCCGGCAGATGCACAAGCCGCAGAATGCTTTGATGCATCAGAAAACACATCAGGCAATGATGGAAGGCATCCCGCCTATTCTTATGGAAATTATTGAGGACGGCATCAGTGAGGGTTTATTTAACACCCCTTATCCCTATGAGAGTTTGGAAATGGTTGTGGCTCATGTCAATGCGGTTTTTGATGATTACGCTGAGAAACTTACAGGTGAAGAACTTTTGGGAAGGGTTAAGGCGTTTATATTTAATCTGGAAAGATTGTTTGGCGCTGAGCCTGGAGGATTTGACAGGGTGACAGAATTATTTCAAATGGATGGAGGAAGCGCCTATGAATAAGAAGATGGGAAAACCGTTTATAAAATTTGTCATGCTGTGCTCCGGCAGCTTTGTGGCCGCCATAGGCAGCGGAATAACATCTTTCGGGCTTGGTGTATACGTATTTGAGCAGACCGGGCTTGCGTCCTCCAGTACACTGATTATCCTGCTGGCTTTTTTACCGGGCCTCCTGCTCACTCCCTTTGCGGGGGTGCTTGCGGATAAATACGACCGCAGGCTTTTGATGATACTCGGTGACGGGCTTTCCGCTTTGGGGCTTATCTATATCCTGATTTGTATGATGAACGGCCCAGTGCTGCTTTGGCAGATCGGAATAGGCGTTACCATCAGTTCGGTGTTTTCTTCACTCATAGAACCGGCGTTCAAGGCTACAATTACTGACCTGCTGACGGAAGAAGAATACTCAAAAGCAAGCGGACTTGTACAGCTATCCGGTTCCGCAAAGTTTCTGATCTCGCCACTCATTGCTGGGTTTCTGCTCCAGGTTTCAGATATAAAGCTGCTGCTTGTGATAGACATATGCACAATCTTTCTGACCGTGATGGTGACGTTTGTGGTACGAAAGGGGCTTGCTGCCAAAGCTGCCGGATATAAAGAATCTTTCTTCCATGAGTTTAGAACCGGACTGACTGCGCTCACCCAAAACCGGGGCGTGTTCACACTGGTTTTATCAGGAATCGGCATTTCTTTCTTCTTAGGCTGCATCCAGTCCCTTTATACGCCAATGATACTTGGATTTACCGACAGTTCGGTGCTGGGTGTTTCCACTACAATTTCCGCCATGGGTATGCTGGTAAGCAGCCTTATTCTTGGCACAGTTCCCATAAAAAAAGGCTTTACACAAATGCTTTTCGCCTCCCTCTTTTTTGCCGGTATCTTTATGGCAGGCTACGGGTTTAAAGAAAACATTGTTTTAATCTGTATTTTTGGTTTTCTCTTTTTCTCAATGCTTCCATTTGCCAACACAAGCATTGATTATCTGATCCGTACCAATATAAGCAACGAAGTGCAAGGCAGGGTTTGGGGACTGATCGGTATTATTTCCCAGCTTGGGTATGTGATTGCTTACAGCATTTTAGGTCCGCTTGCTGACTATGTATTTATCCCTTTGCTGGTAGAGGATGGCGCGCTGGCTAATAGCATGGGAAAGGTAATCGGCGTGGGAAGCGGCAGAGGCGTTGGATTATTGATTATGACAGCAGGTCTGTTGTTATCTGTAACAGCCATTCTTTTATACAATATTAAGTCCGTCAGGGGGCTGGAGAGGGGAGGTGAACTGTGTACAGAAAAATAATAATAAACGATGTAAGGAAAAGCAAACTGATTACAATCACCATTACCGCATTTATTCTGCTGGCGGCAATGCTTACCTCCCTTGCCGCGATTTTATCAGTGAATTTGTTCTCTGCTATCAACAACATGATGTTAAAAGCTCAAACGCCGCACTTTATGCAGATGCACTCCGG
The DNA here is from genome assembly GCF_032078915.1 of Lacrimispora sp. Lineage (GTDB taxonomy): Bacteria > Bacillota > Clostridia > Lachnospirales > Lachnospiraceae > Lacrimispora. The sequence continues at coordinate 3,534 of NZ_DAMAUN010000126.1, forward strand.
CGATATTGATATGGAACGGCTTTCTGCTTTTGCAGATACGGATAATAATGTAGAAGATTTTCAGGTGCTTTCCTTTCTCAACATTGAGGGCGCAGAGATTGTCATTGGTGAAAACTCCCTCGCCGGTTCCGTGCAGGATAACGGCCTTTCGGTGCAGAGCAAACGCTTTGATTTTCTGCTGGATTTGAAAGGCAATATTATTTACCCGGCCAAAGGAGAGATCTATGTTCCCATTTACTACATGAAGCAGGGGCTGGCGAGTATTGGCGACAGCATATCCATTCATGGCGTTTCCTTTACGGTAGCCGGATTCCTGCGGGATTCTCAAATGAACGCTTCCATGATTTCCTCCAAGCGGTTTCTTATCAATGAAAGTGATTTTGAAAAAGTCAGGGAATTTGGAAAGCTGGAATATTTAATAGAGTTCCGCTTTAGCGACAGTTCTACAGTTTCCGCTTTTGAATCCGGCTATATTGCCGCAGGACTTCCGGCAAACGGGCCTCCCGCCATCACCCATTCCCTGTTTAAGCTGGTAAATGCCCTTGATGACGGCATGATGATAGCGATGCTTATCCTTATCAGCATCCTTGTGATCGTGATCAATTTCCTGTGCATACGTTTTACCCTGATTGCTAAGATAGAAGAGGATTACCGGGAAATTGGCGTATTAAAAGCTATCGGCCTGCAGGTTGGAAGCATCAAAAAACTCTATCTGGCGAAGTATGGCGCTCTCGCTGGAATTGCCTGCATAGCTGGATTCATCTTGTCCCTGTTCGCAAAAGAGCCTTTGATGGAGAACATCCGCCTGTATATGGGCGAGAGCGGCAGTTCCGGCCTCGGCACGGCATTTGGAATGATAGGCGCAGGGATTATCTTTATCGTGGTGGTGCTTTATGTGAACGGCGTTCTGCGCCGCTTCAAAAAAGTATCAGCAGCAGAGGCCATACGCTTTGGAGCGCCCCAGAGTGGCACCAAAGCTGCGAAAAGCTTTCGGCTATCCGGAAGAAGGGGATTCTCACCGAATGTTTTTCTTGGCATAAAGGATGTGCTTTCCCGAAAAAAACTTTACAGCACAATGCTTTTGGTGCTTGTCATTTCCTCGTTTCTCATGATTGTGCCTCAAAATATTTATAATACCATTTCCCAAAGAAACTTTATGACCTATATGGGCATTGGCGAATGTGATATGCGAATCGATATCCAGCAGACGGACGATATTGCGGGAAAGACAGCGGAGATAGCCGCTGTGTTGGCGCGGGACACAGATATTAAAAAGTACACGGTGCTGACCAGTTATATGTTTGATATGCAAATGGAGGACGGTACCACTGAAAAGCTCAAGGTGGAACTTGGCGACCATTCAGTGTTCCCTATTGAGTACTCGGCCGGCAGAACTCCGCAGAGTGAATCGGAAATCGCTATTTCATCATTAGTTGCAGGCGATCTCGAGAAAGGGCTTAATGATATTATCATGCTCATGATTGACGATCAGGAAAAGCAGCTTGCCATAAGCGGAATATATTCTGACATCACCAATGGCGGCAAGACGGCAAAGGCCGTTTTTAAAACCAGTCAGGACAGTATCCTATGGAGTACTATTCCGGTAAAATTACAGGCTGATGCTGCCGCAGATGAAAAGATCACCGGATACAAGGAACAGTTTTCCTATGCCAAGGTGTCAGATATAGATGAATACATCAGCCAGACCTTTGGAGGGATTACTGATGCGGTTAAAAAGGCTTCTTACGCCGCTATTGCCGCTGCCGCCATGCTCACTGTGCTGGTCACACTTCTCTTTATGAAAATGCTGGTGACAAAGGATAGGTATTCTATTGCCGTTTTAAAAACCCTCGGCTTTAAAAAAGCAGATATCTGCCGGCAATATATGGTGAGGCCGGCCGCCGTACTGGCCGCCGGCGTTTTAATAGGCACTGCCTTGGCAAACACTTTGGGAGAACTGGTGGGCATAGGTTTGATCTCATCTTTCGGCGCATCCACGTTCCGCTTTGATATAAACCCGTTGTTTGCCTACTTATTTTCCCCCGCTTTAATGGCGGTTTGTGTCTATCTTGCAACACGGTTTGGCATTTCGGATATTTCCGGCCTGAAGATATCGGAATATATAAAGGAGTAGCCTATGAAGAAAATTCTAAGCGGAAAAAATATTATAAAAACCTATGGCATAGGACGGGAAGCGGTGAGTGTACTCAATGGAGTGAATATAGAACTATTAACCGGAGAGTTTGTTGCAGTGATGGGGCCATCCGGATGCGGAAAGTCTACGCTGCTCTTTGCGTTAAGCGGTACAGATACCATCAACAGCGGTTCGATCCAATTTGACGGTAAGGAACTGACCCGGCTTAATGAAAACGCACTGGCAGATATTCGCAGAACAAAAATGGGATTTGTATTCCAGCAGCCCGCCATGCTGAAAAATCTGAATATTCTGGATAATATCATTCTTTCCAGCGTACTGGAAAACAGAAAAAACACCGCCGGCATTATGAAAAAAGCCAGGACATTGATAGAAAAAACCGGCATAACCGGACTGGAAGAAAGGGATATTACCGAGGTTTCCGGCGGGCAGCTCCAACGCGCCTGTATCTGCCGCGCCCTTATGAACGAGCCGGAGCTTTTATTTGCTGACGAACCTACCGGCGCACTTAACTCAAAATCATCGGATGAAATTATGGAGCTGTTTTCTAATATCAACAAAAATGGTACGGCTGTTTTTCTTGTGACCCATGACGCAAGAGTCGCGTCCAGAGCTGACCGGGTGTTATTTATGAAAGACGGTACTGTTAAATCCCAGCTGTTTTTGAAAAAGTTTAACGGACGTGACATGGAAAACAGAATGAATCAGGTTATTTCGCGGATGAGGGATTTTGAAATATAGGTTAGTGGAAAGGTTCACTGATGGTTTTGACAAAAGTGGGCGGTAAAGCAGTTTTCTTCAAAGGAAAAGGCTAAAATCGTGGTTCTCCGTAAAATAGCAGGTAAATTTTTACCATACGTCTCTTACAAAAATCCGGAAAAAATCTGTATAAGGTTTTTTTCCGGATTCTATTTATACCCGGAATGTTTTCTTTTTACAGCTTTCTCTCATTCACTCCCCCATAAAGCCAGCAAAATATTCCCTGCCGGACAGGACATGCCAGTTGCTAATTATGCTGAAAATACTACCGGTTATGCAAAAAGCAGCCCTGAGAATCCTTTATATGCTAAAGTGAAGTACATACCACGCAGCTTGTGGTAATTTTTATGGAGGAGGATGAAAGAAATGTTACAAATCAACATCGATGATGTATTAAAGATCGTCAACCTTTGTGTGCCGTACCTCATTGGATTGGCCATTGCAGTTGCAGCTGCAGTGGTGGTTATGGTGGTATGCAGGAACAAGAAAGCTGCAACCCGGTATTTAATCCGGCGCCAGGGGCTTATGGCCATTGCGCTCGCCGTGGTTATCGTAGTAAATATGATATGCTGGGGCCCAATGTCCAGCCTGATTTCCCTTGCAACCGGCAGCGGAACGATTTCAAAAGAAACCTCAGACAAAGCAACAGAGCTTTGTACCAGAATTGCGGAAGAGGGAATCGTTCTTTTAAAAAATGAGGAAAACTTACTTCCCTTAAAAACAGATTCCAATTTAAACGTCTTTGGCTGGGCTTCCACCAATCCATGCTATGGAGGTACCGGTTCAGGCTCCCTCTCTGATGCATATGAAACCGTGTCTCTTCTTCAGGGGCTTGAAGACGCAGGATTTAAACTGAATACCGGGCTTACTGATTTCTATACCGCATACCGGAGCGACCGTCCAAATGTGGGGATGTGGGAACAGGACTGGACACTTCCGGAGCCTTTAAAGGAATCCTACACCACTGAGCTGATGGCAGATGCAAAGGCATTTTCTGATACGGCACTGATCGTGATTACCCGTGTAGGAGGGGAAGGCGCCGATCTCCCTACAGATGTCAGCGCAGTTACCTATACGGATAATTCTGCGGAATATAAGGATTTTGAGGCCGGTGAGCATTATCTGCAATTAAGCAGGACGGAAAAGGACATGGTTGATCTGGTGTGCTCCAATTTCGATAATGTCGTTCTAGTATACAATGGTGCAAACGCCATGGAGCTTGGCTTTGTCAACGATTACAGCCAGATAAAGAGTACCATCTGGTGTCCGGGAACTGGTCAGTCCGGCTTTGAGGCACTGGGTGAAATCGTAAGCGGTGCTGTCAACCCATCTGGAAAAACAAGTGACACCTTTGCTGCGGACTTAATTGAAACCCCACACTATAATAACTTCGGAAGCTTTATTTACGATAACATGAATGAATTCGCAGGCAAGGCGTTTAAGGGAGAGGCCACCTATCCCAGCTTTATCAATTACGTGGAAGGCATTTATGTAGGTTACCGTTTCTATGAAACTGCCGCAGAGGAAGGACTGATCGATTACGGTAAAACAGTGCTTTATCCCTTTGGATACGGCTTGTCCTATACCTCTTTTTCTCAGGAAATGGGGAGCCTCACAGAAGCAGACGGCACGATTTCTTTTGATGTGACCGTTACCAATACCGGAGACAAAGCGGGAAAGGATGTAGTGGAGGTCTATTACAATCCGCCCTACACCAACGGAGGAATTGAAAAGGCTTCTGCAAACCTGATTGCATTTGATAAGACAGATCTCCTGGAGCCGGGCCAGTCCCAGACTATTGCAGTTTCTTTCCAGGTGGAAGATATGGCCTCCTACGATGTGGCAGGGAAGGGCGCCTATGTCCTGGAATCAGGAGATTATAAAATCTCTATCCGGTCCGATTCCCACAATGTAATCAAAGAACAGATTTATACCGCAGCTTCGGAAACCGTATATGATGAAGCCAATCCCCGCTCTACTGATCAGGCGGCTGCGGAAAACAGGTTTGCTGATGCCAAGGGAGACCCGGCTTATTTATCCCGTGCAGACGGATTTGCAAATTATAAAGAGGCTACGGCAAAGCCTGCAAGCCTGACCATGCCGGAGAAATATAAGGATACCTTTGTAAACAACAGCAATTACGATCCGGCAGCTCATAACAATGCTGAGGATATAAAGCCTGTTACCGGCGCAAAGAATGGACTGAGCCTTGCCGCCATGCGGGGGCTGGATTATGACGACCCACAGTGGGAGAAGCTTCTTGACCAGCTGACCGTGGGAGAAATGGATACCATGGTCGCCATCGGAGGTTATCAGACGTCAGCAGCTAAGAGCGTGGATAAGGTAGGTACCGTGGATTGTGACGGACCGGCCTCCATTAACAACAACTTTACAGGAACCGGCTCTATCGGATTTCCTTCCGCAGTGTTGATCGCAAGTACCTGGAACCGTGATATTGCAGAGGAATTCGGAGAAAGCATCGGTAAGATGGCAGACGAAATGAAGGTATCCGGCTGGTATGCGCCGGCTATGAACACTCACCGTTCCGCCTTTGCAGGAAGAAACTTTGAGTATTATTCCGAAGACGGAATCCTGGCAGGCAAAATGGCGGCCAGTGCCATCAAGGGTGCGGAACGTCATGGTGTATATGCTTATATGAAACATTTTGCCCTTAATGACCAGGAAACAAACCGGACCAACATGCTTTGTACCTGGACCGGCGAACAGGCCATCCGTGAAATTTATTTAAGACCATTTGAAATTGCAGTAAAAGAGGGCGGAGCAAAGGCAGTAATGTCCGCATTTAACTACATTGGAACCGAATATGCAGGCGCTTCCGATGCACTGCTTAACAAGGTGCTTCGGGATGAATGGGGCTTCCGCGGCTTTGTGCTCACAGATTATTTCGGAGGATACGGATATCAGAATGCTGACCAGGAGATCCGCAACGGTAACGATGCCATGCTGGTAGCCTATGATACGGAAACCAACCATTTAAAGGATACATCAAGCGCTACAAGTCTTCAGGCTATGCGTAAGGCGAGTAAAAACATTATGTACACGGTGGTAAACAGCCGTGCCTACGAAGGAAATAACGCAAAGGGCGGAATGCTTCCATGGCAGATCGCAGCCATTGTGGCTGATGTGATTCTGGCAGCAGGATTTATAGCTTTGGAGGTAAGAATCATCAATGTCTATAAAAAGAAACGGGAATCATAGGCAGCAGATTTGGAGGGGGAAAACTCATCTAAGGTCCGGAGGAAAATGACATGAAACATACTGATATCATTGAAAAGATGACAATAGAAGAAAAGGCGGCCATTTTAAGCGGTAAGAATGTATGGCAGTCCCGGAACATCGACCGGCTGGGAATCCCTTCCATATTCTGCGCTGACGGCCCCCATGGAATCCGGAAGCAGGCAAGGGAAGGGGATCATCTGGGATTAAACGCTTCCCTTCCGGCCACCTGTTTTCCTACGGCAGCGTCCATCTCCAATAGCTGGGATATGGACCTTTGCCGTGAGATCGGGGAAGCTCTGGGAGAGGAAGCCTCGGCCCTGGACGTGAACGTCCTGTTGGGTCCCGGCCTTAATATTAAGAGAAGCCCCCTTTGCGGAAGGAATTTTGAATATTTCTCCGAAGATCCTTACTTGTCCGGAAAGCTGGCGGCAGCCTACATAAAAGGCATTCAGAGCCAGGGAGTGTATGCTTGCCCCAAGCATTTTGCAGTCAACAGCCAGGAGCTGCGCCGCATGGCCATGAATTCCGTGGTGGATGAAAGGACCCTAAGAGAGATCTATCTGGAAGGCTTTGAAATTGCGGTGAAAGAGGGCGGGGCAAGATCCATTATGACCAGCTACAATGAGGTCAACGGTGTCTATGCCAATGAAAACGAACATCTTCTAAAGGATATCCTGCGGGGAGAGTGGGGATTTGACGGAATTGTCATCACCGACTGGGGAGGTTCCAACGACCATGTGAAGGGAGTGGCAGCAGGGTCTAACCTTGAAATGCCTTCCCCCGGCCTTCATTCTGCCAGAGAGCTGATCGCTGCAGTGGAGAATGGAAGCCTTTCCATGGAAGCGCTGGAGGCTAACGTCGACGATTTGCTGGAGGCGGTGCTCGACCTTACCGGGAACCGGGAAAACAAGGGAACATCCTTTGATAAGGCAGGGCATCACAAGCTGGCGGAAAAGGCGGAAGAGGAGAGCATCGTACTGTTAAAGAACGAGGAGGAACTTCTTCCGTTAAAACCCGGCTGCAAGGTGGCGTTAATCGGTGACTTTGCCTTTACCCCCCGTTATCAGGGGGCAGGATCTTCCCTGGTAAATCCTATCTGGTTGGAAAGTATGGAGGAGATGATAAAGTCTTATCCTTTGAATGTGGCCGGTTGTGCCAGAGGCTATTCCCGCGGTGGAAAGACTGATGTCACCTTAAGAGAGGAAGCCTTAAAGCTGGCCGCCCAGGCCGATGTGGTGCTATACTGCTTTGGACTTGATGAAATCAGTGAATCAGAGGGGATGGACCGAAGCCATATGGGAATCCCCCAGAACCAGATCAGTCTGCTTGCTGCATTATCAGAGGCAAACCCCAATGTAGTAGGAATCTTAAGTGCAGGTTCTGCCATAGAAATGCCGTGGCATGAATGCTGTAAATCCTTACTCCACGGCTATTTAGGCGGAGAAGCCGGTCCGTCCGCCATGCTTCGCGTAATAACAGGGGAAGTGAACCCTTCCGGCCGGCTGAGTGAGACTTATCCGCTGCGGTATGAGGACACTCCGGCTTACCGGTACTTTCCTGGAGCAGAACGCTGCTCCCAGTACCGGGAGGGCATTTATGTGGGTTACCGATATTATGATACCGGGAAGGTTAAGGTGCAGTATCCCTTTGGCTATGGGCTGTCCTATACCACATTTTCCTATAAGAACCTTGAGGTAATGGAGAATGAGGTCCGTTTTACCTTGACGAACACGGGAAGAGTGGATGGTAAGGAAGTCGTCCAGCTTTATGTGGGGGGACCTAAGGGCAGGATATTCCGGCCTGAAAAAGAACTGAAGGGCTTTAAAAAAGTATTCTTAAAGGCGGGGGAAAGCAAAGTGATCACCATCCCCTTTGATGATAAGACCTTCCGGTACTGGAACAGGCTGACAAACCGTTTTGAGGTGGAGGGCGGCGTTTATTCCATCTTCATCGGTGCAAGTGTAGGTGATATAAGGCTGCTTCAGACAGTGACCCGGGAAGGGACCACGGAAGATTGGCCTTATAAGGCGGAAACCCTTAAATCTTACTATACCGGCAGGATCACCCAGGTGCCTGAGAAAGAATTTGAAACTCTTTTAGGGCATCCGGTTCCTGATGGAAAATGGTCTGGAGATTTGAGCTTAAATGATGCACTCTGTCAGATGTATTATGCCAAAAGTCCATTTGCCAGACTGGTCTGGCGGATTCTGACAGGCTTAAAAAACAAGAGCGAAGAAAAGGGAAAGCCGGATTTAAACCTCTTATTCATTTATAACATGCCGTTCCGTGGGATCGCCAAGATGACCGGCGGAGCAGTCAGCATGGAAATGGCGGAGGGAATGGTTTTGGCAGTGAACGGCCATTTTTTCCGCGGGATGAGACGAATCATCGGCGGATACTTTGCCAATGCAAAAGCAAACAGAGCTTATGAAAAAAAGCTCTCCGGTAAATAGAAGGGAGGGAGCACATGCTGTCACGAATAAAAGCCGGATGGAAGACCTTTGCGGGCAACCATCCGACCTTAGCACAATTTTTAATATTTTTTCTCGTGTCCAACGGAGTTACGGTATTGCAGATGATTTTAATGCCGGTTTTCCGAAACATTTTCGGAATGACTTCCCTGGTGGATACAAACTTCCAGATATGGCATGTGGGCTCCAATTTAGACGGAACGCCTTATTATATATTTAATTACGGAGCGGGCGCACTTTCCGCCGGCGGGGGCGGAGGACTTGCGTATTTTCTGGCAGTGGAAATCACCATGGGAATCGCCCAGGTCATCAACTTTTTTCTTCAGAGGAATGTCACCTTTAAAGCCAATAACAGCGCAGCAAAGGCAGCGATGTGGTATGTGATCGCCTATATCATCATAACCATTGGCGCAGCCGCTTTGCAGGGCCTTTATAAGGCGCCTGTCTATCATCTGTTCATGAACGGTTTAAGCCTGGGCGCAGGGGGAGAGACCATTGCAGATGTAATTACCATGCTGATCAATTCTGCGATTTCCTTCTGGGTGTTCTTCCCCATCTTTAAAATCATTTTTAAAAACAATGATAAGTAGGCGGAACCCGTAAAAGAGTTGTAAATGCATTAATAAAATCAGGCAGCCCGTATGAATTTTGTTCATACGGGCTGCCTGATTTTATCATGCTTAATCACGTTTTATGCCGTTAGGCAGGGGAGTGTCCAATGTCTCTTCCTGGATCGGTATGAGAATCTGAAGACGGAACCAGTTATCACTGGAAGAGATGGTCATGGAACCGCCGTATTTTTCCACTGCGGCCTGAATGCTCTTTAACCCATACCCATGATACAGTTTATTACTTTTCGTGGTGGGAGGACGGCTGC
>NZ_DAMAUN010000127.1:0-12976 GCF_032078915.1 Lacrimispora sp.
CCACAAAAAAAGGCGCCGCTTTCGCTGACGCCATATGATGATTCATAAACCAAGGTTGTTTGAAATACAGTTTTTATGCAGCTTCCTTATAACTGAATTTGCCCAGATATCAGTTATAAGGAAGCTATATTTTTAATCATCTAAGAATATAAAAATATATATTGCATGGATAATAAATCAAGTATATAGGTAATGCCATATTTCCCATAAATACTAAGGTAATCATTGGAGATGCTATTATTACTTATATAAAAAACATCTTCATATGCACTTTTTAAACTCTGATCCCTGTTTCCTGTTATTAAAAATTTATGGCCTTTTAAACTTTTAACAAATTCCAGTGACAGCTCTGCAAACTTTCCAGATGCTGATACCGTAATTATGATATCCTCAGCATTGAAGGATTTTAAAACATTGTTCTTAGTAAATGAATTTGAAATAACATGAGTAACCTTAGATGCAAACATTAATTCCTGCTGAAACTTTGCGATCGTTCCGCTGGTATTGTTTGCACATAAGAACACGATATTAACATCTTTATGAAGCAGCTGACACAAAAAACTTATCTTTTCCAAATTAAAATGCTCATCAATATCTATAATCATGTCATTAATAAGACTTTTTATATGGCTTTGATAATTGGAATATTCTTCAATATCTCTATATCTTAAATTGCTTGGAAATACTAATTTAGTCACTGAACTTTTTAATTTGCTGAAATTATCGTATCCCAGTTGTTCGCAGAATCTTCTGATGGCTGATATTGATGTAAAGCATTCTTCTGTGATTTCTGAAATACTGACACTGGAAATTCTATATAGATTTTTTAAAATGTACTGTGCTAATACATATTCAATATTATCTGACTTTCCTGCGTTTACTATTAATGATAAAGAGTTTAAGAGACCTAAGTTATTGATTTCCACATTACATTCCTCCATTGAGCTTATTAATGCATGAGTACTCTTTTATTATAAGCTATTTATAACCGGACGGGTATGGAGATAAAAGTGTTCAGGATATATTTTAAACAACGATCAGAATTCTCATTTGGAACCTGTGAATGCCGCTTTCTTATTGAGTAAGAATGGACGGCAGTAAGCAGTCGCATTACTTGTTGGAATAACTTCTTCAGAAAGATTGATTGCCAATACTTCCTTGATATAAGCCCTGCGTTTTTCGATTCGATTCCACATTTCCGGATATTCCTTTTTTATTGCGTCACGTAATGCCTTGTCAGCCAGCATAACTCCGCTCTCACAGCTGATTCCGCCGTAACCGGGAACGGCTGGAATAATATCAATCTGGAACAGCATTCCGCTCTTTATTCGTTCCTCAGAGCCTGGGTACACCGGAGAAGCAAGCCATTCTTCATCGGCACATAAATGACCGGGGTTTAATGACCATCCATACTGGGCTTTTGGCAGCACTTCTTCTATCTTATCATATAATTCGTTTCCGTCCATACCAATATAAATCGTTTCTAACCAAGTCTTTACAGCTGTGTAGTAGGGGATCGCCACCTTCTTCAAGTAGTCCTTTTCACCTTCCGGCAATTCCTCTTCGCTCGATACCGCATATCCGCCGCGGCTTTGTAATCCTCCCTTGAATCCCGTAGTGATTGAAATACGGTCTCCTTTTTTAATTACTTTATTGGTTGGGTATATATTGGCTTTCACAAAACGCTCCCCCGCCGCCATGATTGTTACAACATTATGAGGCTGTCCAAATGCAGCTAGCTTCTCTGCGATCTGCATTTCTGTTTTTCCTTCATCAAACTCTTCCATGGCTTCTAATATACAATTCCCTGCAAGTGCAGCCCCAAATTCATAATGCGCTAATTCATTGGCATTGTTTGTGGTTCGTACGCCTCCATCTCCTATGAATAAGCCCGCTGCATTAGAAAATCCGGCTTCCTTGCAGATGCTCATGATTGCTTGTACGATAAAGTAAGGAATATCATATAATGCAGTATTATCCTCGGATTTGCCGGTGAAATTCTTCCAACCAGCAAAACCAATATTTTTTGCCTTTTCCAATCCGCACTGCCTTAAAATTTCAGCAACGCTTTTCTCTGTCTCCATTGGCTGGTTTGGAAGGGAAAAATACGGCATGTGCACAGCCGTCACTTCAATTCTTGATTTTGCTGCTTTGTTCAAATTCTCATTTCCTAATACCATATAGGCCTTCCCACTAGAATGAAGCACTAATAAGGCCTCTTCAAAACGAGGCAGGAAACCGCATATGTATTCAAAATTACCTCCATGTTCCAAATCGGCATAGATAACAATTGTATCATAACCTTTTTCTTTCATCTTTGCCAACAATTTTTCTTTTCTTTCTTCCATTGTTTCATTACTTAATGCAACTGGTACAAGATCCTGTTCTAATTCCGGCGCTTTTATTTCTTTTAGCTGTATCATTTTATTTTCTCCTACTTTAAATGTCGTCAATCGGAAACATTGGGCGCATAATGCGTTTAAATTGCAGCTTTGAAGTATCCTGCAGCGTTGCTCCCTGTGTTAATGACATAACGGTTAATTTGCCTTCTTCTTTTAATTCCGGGAAAATATATCCCTGTTTAACAATAATGATATCATAGTCTTCATAGTTTACACCAGCAGTATGAAATTGGTGTATTTCCACAAAAGGATGATTATTTCCTGAAACAATAATATCGATTGGTTTATCTTTGACACCAATGGTAATACAGCCGCCAAAATTGCCTTCTCCTACATAAGAGTAGCCAGCCAAATATCCTTTTGCTTTGACTGTAACATCTAAATCCACCTTTGCGGATAACTCATCCAAATTCATTCCTAAAGAAATTGATGTCTTTTCCTCTTCTTCCAGACCGTCTAATATTGTTAATGCCTCTGCATCATTTATGCCTGCAAACAAAAATTTCTTATTGCAGGTATTGTCAAGTGCCAGCACCTGGCGCAATAGAAATGTATTGCCTCCCACGGCTCCAGAGGTTACATTATCCCCGGAGTCAGTGATGAATACAGGCTTACCTTTATATTCTACTGCCATTTTCATTGCTTCCTCCGGCGGTGCAGTCAGTCCGGTATAATGGAATTCATGCCGTTTATCCCATACATACTTGGCTAATTTATCTGCAATTTTACCTGCATATTCCTGGTCGGTTTCTGTTGCAGGGATAACAACAATACCGCATCCTGCAACATCACAATCATGGCGAATATACCCTACATGCCAGGAACAGCTTAAAATTCTTTTATCTTCTTCTAATTCTTCTAAGTATCGATTGATGGATTTAACTGGTTCATCCGCAGAAACACTCTGTTCCCCGCCCAAAATCATCGGTAATTTACGATATACCGGCGTAATATTTTGACGCGTCTTAAGCAGTGCTGCCATCTTTTCACAGATAAACGAAATCGTTTCCTTTATATCTGTATGGGGAGAATTCCGGTAACTGCGAATCAATGTCGTGCTTTCTACATATTCCTCAGATAAGTTGCCGTGAGGATCACAAACAACTGCAACCGGTAAATAAGGACCAACTAATTTACGGATCTCCTTCACAATATGGTGATCACCTGATCCGCCCTCTAAGCCTTCCACTTCACTTGCTCCATGCAGGTGAAGATAGATTCCATCAATTTCATGAATGTGCTTTTTGACATCTTCCAAAATTCTATTTTCAATGAAATCAAAGGCATCTTTCTCTAACACACCACCGGCTGCAGCATTGGCATAAATGGAAGGGATGATTTCGACTCCTTCTCTCCCAAATACATCTTCACATTTCATTTCCCGAATGCAATCTTCTCCAAATAAAAGATTAAAATTTTCCAATCTGCTTTTATACGGAATGTTTGCATTGGATTCAATAACAAATTGGGCTATCAATACTTTCATTACATTCTTCCTCCTGATTACTTTAGAAGTGTGGCTCTCACTATAAAAAATCACCCCTATGAATATTATTCACAGGAGTAATTTTATAATATTCTTACACAATAGATTAAGTCACCCTTATTTTAAAATCAATTTATTAAACTTATTTATTCTGTTTTTGAGAGAATGATCTTGCATGATACAAAAGATACCGCAACTGCCACAACTGATACGATTGCGGCCAAAAAGAAATTCCCCATGCCGCCATCTTTATCAACAAAGAACAAAGCAGTTAATAATCCTGGGCATCCTCCCATAACATAGCTCTTTAATCCAAAGATGCCAGCAACCAAACCAGCACTTGCCGCTCCGATCGCAGTACCGATCAAAACTCTTGGCCTCATGATCAATGACCCGTAAAATGCCGGTTCCGTAACTCCGCAAAGTGCAGTTATACCAAAGGATGCAATCATACCTTTTTTGCTTTTATCGTTTCGAATGGTTGTAGCTACCGCCAATGCACTTCCACCAATACACAGGTTCGAGATAAATCCCATAACCATAATCGCCGGATCATATCCAATTGCCGCAACACTGTTAAATCCGATCGGCATAATGGCTTTGTCTAATCCAAGCATGACCATATAAGGGTAAACCACCGCAAAAACCGGCATGGCGATACCGCCAATTGCATTCATTAAGTTTGTAATTCCAACACCTACATAAGTACTTAAAACGGTTCCTATCGGCCCTAAAACAATTAAAGTAACAGGGACAACAAGGATCATTGTACATAATGGTTTCAAAAAATATCTCACTGTTTCAGGAATATACTTCTGGAATAACTTGTCCACAAAATACATGAATCCAATGCCTAGCATAATTGGCAATACGCTGCCTGTATATTCTACCACCGGAATTCCAATTCCTAAGAAGCTTAGTCCTGCTGCACCGCTAATATTGGAACTAACCAGCAGGCCGCCTAAAAAAGCGCCCATGATCGGTTCCATTTTTAAACGCTTCGCCATTGTAAATCCAATATAAACCGGCAAATAGGTAAACGCAGCACTGAAAATCGAAGTTAAAATAACAGCAGTACCAGAATCCATGGCAACACCAAAGTAATTAACCAATAAGTTTTTAAATGCCAGGATCATTCCGCCTGTGATCAGTGCAGGAACAATCGGCATAAAAACTGCGGCCATGAAGTTGCCAAATTTATTCACATAGTACATCGCCTTTTTTTCTTCCGGTTCTTCCGGGGAAGCTGTTTCCCTGGTTACGCCTTCTTTCCACCCTGACGCATCTAAGAAATCGTTATATGCTTCATTTACATTAGGACCAATGATAATCTGGACCTGTCCGGCTTTGCTGACAATGCCCAGGACATTTTCAATTCCTTTTAACGCTTCTTCATTTACAAGTTTCTTGCTGTTGTAATGTAAGCGAAGCCTAGTTGCGCAGTGCTCAACATGATTTAAGTTTTCAATACCACCAACATGCTCTAATACTTGCTTTGACATCTTAACATATTTCATTTTATTTTATCCTCCACCCATATTTATTCTACATTGAAACTAATCATTATATAGCTATATCAAAATTTATTAACCATGTTAAAAGCCTGATGGTTACCATATTTGTATACTTCAATAATATCTTTATATAAATACCTTGAAACCGGTGGCGAAAACTTTAGATGGTTACCATAGGATTTTCTACCCTTTTAGATGCCCCTTTTGTCTGCGATAAGGGCTTTATACCAGTAGTAGCTTTCCTTGGGAATTCGTCTATTGTTGTTTTCAAAATCAACCCTGACAATGCCATACCGCTTTTCATAGCCATTAATCCAACTATAGAGATCCATGGAAGACCATATATAATACCCTTGGACATTCACTCCTTCTTCTCTTGCCTGTAACATGTAATCGATAAATTCGCTGCATATTTCTATTCTTTCAGTATCTTTAACATAGCCATTATCATCGGGAGCTTCATATTGACCGCATCCGTTTTCCGTGATGTAAACCAAAATATCTCCATATTTTGCCTTGATTTCCTTTAAGGCATTGTACATACATTTTGGATAGACCTCTCTTCCCCAAAGATTGCGTCTGACATCAGGGTCAAATGATGTTTCAAACAGATCCTTTATACGAATGCCCTCTTTTGATTTTGATCCTTTCCCTTTATTATTGTGGAAAATTTCTGTTTCACCCTCAGAATAATCGGTTACATACTGACGATTATAAAGATTCAAGCCTATATAATCGATCTTGCCTTTTTCAAAATCAGGAATATCTTCTTCATGAATAAATGAGGCATCAACATTGTTATCCTCTAACACCTTATTTAGTTCAGCCGGTATTTTACCTAATACGGCGGTATCTAAAACCATGCGGTTGTAAAAAATATCAGCCCTTAATTTTACTAATTCTTTTTCTTCCGTGTCAGGGGCTAATTCAACATTTCCATTGTCATGAACAACCCCAATGATTCCTTTCATACCTAACTCTTTATAGCTTTGAACGGCTTTCGCACTTCCAAGCATCAGGTTATAAAGAACATTCCAAAAGCGTCCAAAATCAGCTTTATAGTTTGGCGGATAATTTCCTACAACATAACTGCAGTACGCATAATATCTTGGTTCATTGATCGTAGACCAGACCGTAACCCGGTCTCCAAAGCTTTCAAAGCACACTTTTGCATATTGGTTAAAAGCATCTACTACTTTTCGATTCTCCCATCCGCCGATTTTAGCCATCTCATTGGGGAGGTCGTAATGAAACAATGTCACATTAGGAGTAATTCCTTTTTCCAGACAATAGTTAATAACATTGTTATAATATTCAATTCCTTTCGGATTGACCTCGCCAACTCCCCGCGGAATGATTCTGGCCCATGAGATTGAGAATCTATAAGTATTTTGGTTTCCTTCTGCCATCAGGTCTATATCTTCTTTATACCTATGGTAAAAATCGCTGGCAACGTCACCATCTTCATTGTTTATATTCAGAGAACTTTCATGGCTAAAGACATCCCATTCATTTAAGCCTTTCCCATCTTCGTCCCAACCTCCTTCACATTGATAAGCAGCGGTTGCCGAGCCCCATAAAAAATTTCCTTTGATACACATGTTTTTTCTGTATTCCTCTCTTAAACAATTATCGCAAAACGTTTTACACTTTTTATTATAATCCTTTTAAAAAGTTCATGTAGTTCAAAATACGAACGATTTTAAACCGGCTTTAGCTTTCGTTATCTATTAATAAAATAAGCATTAAGGTGAGGGGACTTCTTTCACCTTAATGCTTATTTTATTAACTATTTTTGTTTTTAAAATTGGTTTTGCAATGGTTTTTATCTGGCTGGTTATCTTAATACGCCGTTTTCATCGGGAATAAATGTTTTGGCTGATGTAAGCATGCGGCCATCATTTTGAAGATAGTATGTTTTGCCTTCCAGGGTGATGAATCCTGTCCTCATAATTCCACTCTCAGGATCCAGGTAATACCAGTCACCGTTTTCATTCAGCCAGCCTGTATAGGATAAGCCATTGATATCATAAAAGTACCAGTTGCCGTCCTTTTTTACCCAGCCGGTTTGCACATCCGATGTACCGGAATTTGGGAATACCATGATTTTTGAAATCGCATGATCCGTTGACCAGACCAGGCAATTACGTCCTTTTGTCAGGTTATGGACCGTAACAATGTTACGGGTTAAATATGGAAACAGGTTACTTTGCTCTGTTATCCTGTATTGCTTCCCTGTATCAGAGGTAAGGATACCCGTCTTCCCATCTGAGTTAATCGACATAGACGCTACCGTTATGTATTCCGGAACCTGATAGTCAGCCGGGATTTTACAAAGCACTGTAAAGGCATTTGTCATAGGCGGCAGGCTCATAGTCATAACCGGACTAATGTCAGCATAAATAAATTCTCCTTCCTGTATTTGTCCAACTGCTTCAGGATCTCCGCTGACGGCATTTAAAATTCTCGACTCAGGGGAAAGGTTCAGAATGATTTCCTGGTCTGCACTGGCACCGTCCTTCCTTATCATACGGAGTCTGTTTTCGGAAACCTGGGTTACTGTTCCGTAAATACGTATGGAGCTTGGCAGCGAAGTCTGTTCCTCTGCTTGTGTTGTAAAAGCACTGGCCGACAGGACTAATGCTAAGGAGCTGATACCGGTTAACAGTAACTTTAAATATTTTTTCATGTTTTTGTCCTCCTTCATCATTTATAAGATATAGTATAACAGCAGATCCCAGATTTTGGCATTACGATATATTTACAATTTACTTAATGATCGTCAGGATTTAGACAATTTCCTTACATTGGGAACTTATTATTGATCGTTAGCAAGTTCGATGGTACTATAATGATAAAGATTATTTATGTAACTGGAGGGGCGGGGGATGAATTTATGCCAGTAATCAAAGGATTGGAATGGACTTTTAACACTGAGGCCGAAAAATATGAAGTTCTTTTCAGAAATCGAAAAAACGATTTATGATTTTGGCGGCCAAATCGTTTTATATGATACTATCGATTTGCAGCTTGCGAGGAAAAACCATAATATTCTTTTGTTAGAATAATGCGAAACCAATATCATAAATATGCAGAAAACACTTGCTATCATTAATTTAACATTCAAATTCAATTCTTAGGAGGTTTAAATGATTTCAGACAAAAATAAGGACTGGAAAAACAGCTTGCCTTTGATGCTTTGTGCTATCATTGTAGCAGCCGGAATTATTATTGCTGCATTGATATTTGCGAACATTATTGCTGACCGTCCTATGCTGGGCAATTTTAACGGTAGTATATCATCGAATAGCTATACTTATCCCGATCTTATGGAAATTGATGTTTTGCAGCAATATTTGGGCATATATCCGTCTCATGATGAATACGATAGCGAAGGTAATGGTGATAATTATGACAAAATAGATAGAAAACTTCGTTCCGATTTGCAAAATAATATTTTGAATGGAGTTTGGCCAGAGTTCCCTTATGTTCAAATTAACGACCGCCTTTATTTTAGTAAGCAAGCAGTTGATGATTGGTTTGTCGAACAGAGTAAACAACAACTTCGCATTAAATAAGCATGATATGCAGCGGATAATATTCAGCAGATAAATTTCAGCAGATAAATTTCAGTTCAATAATGGGAATCATAGACTAGATTCTATCAGTAATTAATATGCTCCTCCTTATATAAACAGTTTAAATATAATTCTGTTTATATAAGGAGGAGCATATTTTCATGCCTGGATCGCTTGCTTAATATATAATTCAGCAGTTTTTTGTTGAATAAAAGAGAAATGACCGGAGCCGCAGCTCCGGTCAGGAAATTAAAATCTCACAAAAAAGTTCTTCGATAAATGCAGCTTCCCATCAAAGAAATAAACCACTTAAAAAGATAACCAAAGTTTGAGCTCCCACAATGATAATATAATTCTGTACCGAAAGGATAAAGGTCTTTTCTTTGATATGTTCCGCTTTAAAACGGCAGATGTTCTTATGCACAGGAATAATGGTGATTAACGCCAGCAAACAGACCGGGGATAATATCCTCAGCGCAACAGACGCCGCCCATGTCAAATAAGTCACATAATATAGCCCGGCAAAAACACCCAATGCATTTTTGCCGAAAAAGTAAGGCAGCGTGTAACGCCCTACCGTAATATCCTTTTCCAGATCGCAGATATTGTTCGCCAGCATAATGTTGGCAGTCGCACAGATCGGACCTGCCGAAAGCAAAAGCAGGGAAAGCGAAGGCGCAATGTTTAGAGCAAACCGGATTGTATGCCAATCCACTGCTAAGGTCATGAATGTTCCAGACGGCATGTTCATGTAAAGCATCAGAAAAGGGATAAACAAACCATAAAACAGTCCTGAAAAAATCTCTCCCAAGGGTAAACGGGAAATCGGAACCGGCCCCCAGGTATAAAACACTCCGCAGAGAAAGCACAGGCCGCCCAACAGCAGAACGACCAAATCCGTGCGGTACGCCAGGGTAAGGCCCAAAGCAGAGCTTATGCCGAACAGCAGATAAATGATAAGCTTTGCTATGTTCCGTGAAAAAGGCAGCTTTTGACCATTCGTTTTGGTGTCAATATAGTTATTGATCGCGGTTGTCGTTAAGTCGAACAAAAACATAGAACAAAAAAATAAAACCGTACGCTCCATATTTACCGGCTGCCTGCGGTAAAACAGGTAAGCCAGAGACATAAGAAACGGAAGCAGACTTGTGATCTTGGTACGTATCTCAGTAAATTCAAGAAACTTTTTCATATTGGAATGAAAATCAACTACAGCGATCTTTGTTTGCATTGCAATCCTCTTTCATCTATTGATCAAATGGTATTAATGGGGCTTCCTAAACGAAACATTTTATATCCGTATCGGAATCCTTTCGAACACTAATAAAATTGTGCTCGTCAATATTATAACAATACTGAAAAAAATAGTCAAATCAATCAGCATGATGATTGCATATACCAGAAAGGCTTAACTAAGGTAGGATTTAACGGACCACTTTATATTGGAATTTTATATTGATCGGTGATACTATTTTTGATAATATGATATTTACTATAAGAAATCTAATTAAAGATAAAATAAATAAGGATATCATGGAGGATTATAATGAGAATAGAGGAAACCACATATATATCTAACAATGGTAAAAAAGTTATTTTAAGAAGTCCTGAGATATCCGACTCTAAAGATTTACTTGAATATCTAGTGAAATGCGCTGGTGAGACCGATTATTTGGGGAGATATCCTGAGGAAATTACCAGAACCATTGATGAAGAAGATTCTTATATTTCCAAACAGCTGAAACATGAAAAAAGCTTTGACGTCTCTGCCTTTGTGGACAATAAGCTGGTCGCTAATGGGACCATATATTGCATTAGGGGAAATATGAAAACAAAACACAGAGCTGGTTATGGAATTGCTGTGTTAAAAGATTACTGGGATCTTGGAATAGGTAATATGTTAACAAAATGCTGTCTCCATCATGGGAAAAAGCTAGGCTATGAACAGGTTGAGCTCGGGGTCGTTGCAGATAATAAACGAGCAGTCCATGTCTATGAACAACATGGATTTAAGATATGCGGGACGATTGTAAATGCCGAAAAATTAAAGGATGGGACATATCGGGATCTACTTATGATGATATGCAAATTATAGGATTGCTGTATTTGAAGGGAGTGTATCAATTGAAAATAGAAAAAGCAGAATATGAGGATTTAAAAGATATACTTGAATTACAATATCTTGCATATCAGAGCGAAGCGGCTTTACTAAACAACTATGAAATACCACCTCTTAAACAGTCATTATCAGATATTCAAAATGAATATTCCGGTGGAACTGTCTTAAAAGCTGTTGATGATGGCGGGGCTATCATAGGGTCAGTAAGAACGTACAAAGAGAATGATACGGTATATGTTGGAAAACTAATTGTGCATCCACAACATCAGAAAAAAGGAATCGGTACTGCCCTGCTGCGTGAAGTAGAAAGCGTCTGTCGCTCAAAACGATATGAACTTTTTACAAGCGATAAAAGCCAGAACAATATCAGGCTTTATGGAAAAGTCGGATATCGAAGATTTAAGGACCAAGTAATAACACCTGAATTACGTTTTATTTTCTTAGAAAAAAAGCTATAACGACTCTGTAACGGAGGACTGCTGGTTTTGATATTAAGTCAGCAGTCCTTAAGAGTATCCCAAATATTTATCGTTCTGACAAAAAGTGTACAATTCTTCTCTTTCAATCCGAAATTTTCATCCCTTGCAAGTAAGGGCATAACAATCATTTATATGCTTTCAAAATATACGTACTTTGCCATTTATTCAGTGGTTCGACTTTTGAAAATCCTCCGGAGAGTAACGCTTCTGTTTCATGCGCTCGTGTAAGCGGTGTATCATAGTGATAAAACTCACCGTCACATATTCCCAATTCTTTTTTCAACCGGGAAAGCTCTAAAAAGTTATTTTTTTCTTCTTCATCATTTTCAGCCATATAGTCCGTTAAAATAAAATATCCGCCCTCTTTCAACGAACCATGCAGCTTTTTATAAAGCAGAATTTTCTGTTCCAGAGTGAAATGATGCAATGATTCCACAGAAACGGCAGCATCAAATACATTTTCACCAAAAGGAACCTCAAAATAGGAACCATTGATAAGCGTAAGCTGTTTGTCTGGAAATTTGGCCTGAAGTGCTTTTAACATACCATTTGCCAAATCGATCCCTGTTATGACAGCAAGTGGATTAAGCATAAAATATTCATTTAATTCAAGCCCTGTCCCACAGCCCAAATCGAGCACTTTACAGCCTTCGGTCATAGGCAGCTGCGATGCCGTATAGGGATAAAATATTTTTGCAGAATCAATCGCATTAAGCTGGTGATCCTCATACCCTTCTAAACGACTATCAAAAAATTCTTCCATTTTTTCAAGCTTCATTACAATCTCCCCCATATGATCAAAAAAATAAGTTTCAAGAATATATTACCATTTAATATACGAACTATCAATATTTGTTACTAAATCTACATCAGGTTTCAATTTATTCATAAGAAGTAAGTCATAACATGAATAGGTATAATCCTTAAAAGATTCAATATTGAATAACAGAGTGTTTTTCAGCCGATTGCTCGTTTCAATCGCTAATTCATATTGCTGCAGATTAATCACATTCTCTCTTAATGCCTCCTCTAATTCATCCATATCATCCTCAATAATCGTTCCATCAGGATATACTACCAAATCTAAATACAAGTCATCAAAATAAGGTTACTGGTTTAAATTCTTTTCACCCAAAAACTGCCTGTTATCCATATAGTGCTCTTATTTTAAGAAAATGTCAACGGTACTTATTATTTACAGCAAGCAAGTAAAAGTAGCAAAAAAGCAACCAGCAGGGACTACAAAAGTACAATTCAAATATGGTAAGATAGTAAAAAACACGGAGGTGGATTTCTATGATTTTTCCAGAAAAATTACAGCTGCTAAGAAAAAGCAAAGGCTTAACACAGGAGGAACTAGCTGAAAAAGTATCCGTAGCCCGTCAAGCCATAACGAAA
>NZ_DAMAUN010000128.1:0-12579 GCF_032078915.1 Lacrimispora sp.
TTTTATGTATGCGCCGATGCCGGGCAGGATTTCTATGATGATTTATTTTGGAAGGTGACTTGTGAAGCCGGGATCCAGCCTCTTGTGGAAGGGATGATACCGGAAGAGGTTGAAGTGACGTCAAGGGAATCAAAACAGTATGAGTATCTGTTTTTACAGAATTTCAGCCAAAAGCCGGCTGTGCTGGAACAGAGGCTTTTGGACTGCCTTTCAGAGGGAACGGTTCTGCTTGGGGAGATTTCAGGAAAGGGCGAAATAGAATCATATGGTACGGTGATTATCAGAAGAGATCTGCCCCGGAACTGAGAGTAAGTGTTTTAACATATTTCTTAATTGCCAGCTATGTTGATTTATGCTAAGCTTTTTCTAAGAAACACATTTTACAGCCTCAAAGGCAATAAGAAAAAGAGGAATCCACATGGGAAAGATTGCATTGCTTGTATCCAGGGAAGAAATGCTGCATCAGGCGCACAACATTCTCCAGGAAAAGAAATACGAGATCAGTGAAATGCGTGTAATTAAAACGGAAGATGCAGTTTCCGAGGCCAGGCGGTCCATTGGGGCCGGTGCTTCCATTATCATAGCCAGAGGGCTCCAGGCCTCCTTAATGAAGCAGTATACGGATATTCCAGTGGTGGAAATCGTCATCACTGCCCAGGAAATGGCTCTTCTGGTCAATAAAGCCAAGGAGATTTTAAAGAACGATACTCCCGTTATCGGTGTTGTGGGGTTTCGGAATATGTTCTGCGATATGTCTTATTTTGATCTCATATATGGGATTGAAATGAGGACGTATTTTGCAGATAAAAATCATTTGCTTGAGGATATGACAAGGCAGGCCATAAGAGATGGGGTGGATTTAATCATTGGGGGCGATACGGCGGTGAGCATAGCAGGGGAGGCCGGACTTCCTTCCCTGTTTTTATCCAATACCGAGGACTCCTTAAGAAATGCCTTATCCATGGCTGAAAGCATGGACTATGCCATGGGAATCGAGAAGCGGAATGCGGCTCAGATTGAAACTCTTTTGGACCACTCGTTCAGCGGCGTGGTGAGGCTTGATGCTTCCGGGACCATTATGGACTTAAATCCCATGATGGAAGATATTCTGCAGATAAAGAAAGAAGAGGTTCTTGGAAAGGCTGCCTGTGAGATCTTTCCGGAGCTTTTAAAAGACTTTGGAAAAGAGCCCTATTCCCTGTTTATGGAGATCAACCGCACTTCTGTATTTGCCGTTGTGGCTCCGGTGGTCATTGACCAGAGGACAGAGGGAGTCATACTCACCTGCCACCGCATGAAAAAACGCCGGTCTCCGGAACCGGATTCCAGAGGAAAGGGTCATGGAAAGGGATTTATTGCCCTGGGGGAATTTGATGATATCCTTCAGGAATCCCAGGCAATGCAGGAATGCATACGTCTGGCAAAGCTATATGCACTGTCGGAAAAAGCGGTTTTGATTGAAGGGGAAGCTGGAACGGAAAAGCGTCTTCTGGCCCAAAGCATTCACAACGCCGGCCTTCGAAAAGATGGCCCGTTTGTGGCATTATCCTGCGATGGGATTGGGGATGAAGGACAGTTTGACATGATCTTCGGAGATAAGGGTGCAGCCGCACAGGCAAAAGGAGGCTCTCTTTTATTAGAAGAGGTGCAGTGCCTTACAAGAGCCAATCAATACCGGCTCTGTCAGTTGATCCGTTATAAAAGCCGTCTTGGAAAAGACGGGGTAAGGGATCCAGGAGCCGATGTAAGGGTCATGGTCACCACTGATGTGCCTTTGTCTGAACTGGCAGAAGACGGAGCAATGCGGGAAGACCTCTATTATCTTTTAAGCGGCCTGACCGTGAGGATCCCCCCTTTAAGGGAACGGAAGGAGGATCTGGAACGGAAGCTTGCGGGAAGCCTCAGGGGCTGCTGCGAACATTATTCCAGGTTCCATGTATTGACCCATGGCGCCAGGAAACTGCTGCTTGATTATCCCTGGAAGGGAAATCTGCTTCAGGTGGAGAGCTTTTGCGAACGCCTGATCCTTACGGCAAATAAACGGAGTATTGATGAAGGTTTTGCAGAACTTGTTATAAAAGAGCTGTATCCCCGCTCTCATAAACAGGAAGAGGGAAAGGAGCGGGAGGAACATGCCCGGGAAAAGCCTGTTCCCGAAGAAGGAAAAAAGATAGCAGAAACTCTTTTAAGGTTTGGAGGTAATCGAGAAGAAACTGCAAAGGCCCTGGGAATCAGCAAGACAACTCTGTGGAGAAAGAGAAAGAAGTATCATTTGAAATAGGGATCTGAAATAAAAGTGAAACGAATTAGAAATAAAAATGAAACCATAGGAGGTTTGTACAGGAAACCTCCCTGTATTCGGTAAATCCGCCCATAGCAATGGCCTTCTATTTTTTCTATAATCAGGGCAGAGATGGGAGATCCCATCGGCTGCTGACAGACAAAATAGAAAAGAGAGGAAGAGAAAAATGAAGATTGGATTTATCGGATTGGGAATTATGGGAAGGCCTATGGCAAAGAACCTGGTAAAAGCAGGCCATGAGCTGGTTGTTTTTGATTATAACAAGGAGGCTGTTGCAGATCTGCTTTCCTGCGGTGCGGCGGAAGCGGCAAACGGAAAGGAAGCGGCCTCTCAAAGTGAAGTGGTCATCACCATGGTGCCAAACTCTCCCCATGTAAGAGCGGCAGTTTTAGGAGAGAACGGAGTTGCAGAAGGAGCAAAGCCAGGTACTGTGGTCATTGACATGAGTTCCATTGATCCAACGGAAAGCAAGGCCATCGGTGCTGAACTGGAAAAGCTGGGAATTGAGATGCTTGATGCCCCGGTATCCGGCGGAGAGCCAAAGGCCATTGACGGAACCTTATCCGTGATGGTGGGCGGAAAGAAAGAGTTATTTGATAAATATTATGATATGCTGATGGTAATGGCAGGCTCTGTGGTATATGTCGGCGGACTTGGCTCAGGTAATGTGGCAAAGCTGGCAAACCAGATGGTAGTAGCCGTAAACATTGCAGCAGTATCTGAGGCCCTTACCTTTGCAAAAAAGGCCGGAACTGATCCGGAACTGGTATACCAGGCCATCCGCGGCGGTCTGGCAGGCTCCACCGTTATGGATGCAAAAGCTCCCATGATACTTAACAGAAACTTTAACCCAGGCTTTCGCATTGAGCTGCATATCAAGGATTTAAACAATGCACTGAATGCGGCCCATGCCGTCAGTTCACCGGCCCCATTAACCGGACAGTTAATGGAGATCATGCAGGGGCTGAAAGCGGATGGCTTTGAAAAAGAAGATCACTCCAGTATTGTAAAATATTATGAAAAAGTTGCCAATACAATTGTAAAGCCAGGAAACTAGAACCGGAATGATTGAATGGATAAACATGCAGCACTGGAGGAAAAAATGAATACAGATTTTATAAAAGGAGTTATCGTTCCGATTCTCACTCCCATTGATGAAGATGAGAGGATCGATGAAGCAAAATTAAGAGATCAGGTGGATTACGTCATTAACGGAGGCGTTCTTGGAATCCTGGCTTTTGGAAGCAACGGAGAATTTTATGTTATAGAAGAAGACGAGATGGAGCGGGGCCTAAACATCATGATCCATCAGTCCGCCGGCAGAGTCCCGGTCTACTTTGGCATAGGCGCCATCAGCACGAAAAAATGCTGCCGCCTTGCAGAAATGGCGGTGAAAAACGGAGCAGCAGGAATTTCTGTTTTGCAGCCAATGTTTTTAAAGCCAACGGAGGCAGAACTTTATCTGCATTTTAAGACAATTGCAGAAGCTGTTCCTAATATCCCTGTCCTTCTTTATAACAACCCGGGCCGGGTGGGATACACTTTATCCGGGAATCTGGTGGAACGTCTGGCGGAGGAGGTACCCAATATTGTGGGCATGAAGGACACCAGCGGGGATATTACCCAGACAGCGGAGTTTATCCGAAGGACCCGCCGCAAGGGCTTTAAGGTATTTGGAGGAAAGGATACCCTTCTGTATGCCTCCATGTGCCACGGCGCAGTAGGAGGGGTGTGTACTGCGGCAAATTTTATGCCGGAGCTGATTACGGATGTTTACAATAAATACATTGCAGGTGATTTAAGCGGTTCCCTGGAGGCGCAGTTTAAGCTGAACCCGGTCCGTCTGTCCATGGACCCGGCTAGTTTTCCGGTAGCTGCAAAGGATATGGCTAATTTAAGGGGCAGAAACGTGGGTCTTCCTTATAAGCCCAATCTTGCGACCCCGGAAGGTCCTGTATTAGCCCGTATAAAAAAGGAAATGGAATCAGCGGGGCTTCTGTAATTGATACGGTCAGTGGACAGGCTGGCGGCTCTGATGAGACGCCAGCCTGTTTTGAACATCCATAGGAGGGGTGCATTGTTATAATTTGATTGGAGGAACGGCAAATGGAAAAAATGGTGGCATTGCCCGATGAAACTCTGGTTCCCGCAATTGGACAGGGAACCTGGCTCCTGGGGGAGCAGAGTGGAAAACGGGGAAAAGAGGCGGAGGCCCTAAAGACAGGAATTGAAGCAGGGATGACACTGATTGATACGGCTGAAATGTATGGAGACGGAAAATCAGAAGAACTGATTGGAGAGGTCATAACCGGCTATGACCGGAACCGTCTGTTTCTGGTATCCAAGGTCTATCCTCATAATGCAGGAAGAAAGCGCATAGGGAAGAGCTGTACGGAAACCTTGAAGCGCCTGGGTACGGATTATCTGGATTTATATTTGCTCCACTGGAGAGGAAGCATTCCTCTGGCAGAGACGGTGGAATGCATGGAGCAGCTAAAAAAGGAGGGAAAGATCCTCCGCTGGGGCGTATCCAACTTTGACACGGAAGATATGGAGGAGCTGTGGAGGGTGCCGGAGGGGAAGAATTGTGCAGTCAATCAGGTGCTTTACCACCTTGCGTCCAGAGGCATTGAATATGATCTTCTTCCCTGGATGAGGGAGCATGGGGTTCCTGTCATGGCTTACTGCCCTCTGGCCCAGGCGGGAGATTTAAAAAGAGGGCTTTATGAAAGTCCGGTGCTGTCTGAGATCGGAGCCGCCCATGGGTGCAGCATTTCTCAGGTGCTGCTGGCCTTTGCCATCCGAAACGGTGATATCATTGCCATACCCAGAACCGGAAAAAAGGAACATGCCCTGGATAATGCAAAAGCAGCAGAACTGGAACTGACCGAGGAAGAACTTTTGGAGCTTGACCGGGTTTTTTCTGCGCCTGCCGGAAAAGTGTATCTGGACATTGTGTGAAAATTCTGTCAAAGGACTTTTATGGGGATAGGAAGTGGGGACAGCTATGGAACAGATCGGGATACTTCTGCCCAGGCAGACCATCCTGGAGTTTGCGGAAAATGTACTGAAAAAAGAGGGAATAGAGGTTCAGATATTAAAGGTTGTGGAAAATGCAAATGCGGTCGTGGAGGCACAGGAGGCTTTAGTAGCCGGGGTGCGCATTATTATTGCCAGGGGTCTTCAGGCAACCCTTATAAAAGAAAATACCAACATCCCTGTGGTGGAGATGCCTGTTACCCTCCGGGAGATCGGGTTGATGATTTTAAAAGCAAAGAGGATGCTGAAAAAGGAACACCCCTTAATCGGGATCGTTGCATTTAAAAATATGTTTGACAGTCTGGACCACTTAGAAGAATTATTTGACTGCGGTCTCCGTTTTTATGAACTGAAGGCTTTGGAGGAGACCAGAAGCAAGGTGAGCCAGGCGGTTGCAGACGGGGTTGATTTAATTATCGGGGGAGTGAAGGCCAACCAGACGGCTTTTGAGATCGGCTTTCCAAGCCTGTTTGTTGAAACAGGAGAAGAATCCATCCGCAGTGCCCTTGGCATGGCTCTCCATATGATAGACTTGGCAAGGATGGAGAAGCAAAATGAGGCCCAGATCGAGACCCTGCTTGATACTTCTTTCAGCGGAATCATTAAAATCAACGCTTATAAAGAAATTGTGACGGTGAACCGGGTGATCGAACAGTTGATGGGAAAGCCTGCCTCAGAGGTGGTGGGCTTCCCAATTGATAAGGTGATCAGAGGAATCGATACAGAAGGGATCGAGGGGATCTTAAGGGGGAGTGAGGAGCTTTATTCCACCTCCTTTACCATAGGGGACCAGCCTCTTATGGTGGTGGGAGCGCCGATTCAGTATGACGGGCATTTTAGCGGAGCGATCCTGACCTGCCATAAGATGAAGGGGATCGAACGAAGAGATTCTGAGTCCGCAGAGACCAAACTGGCAAACGGATACATAGCCAGGCGCAATTTTAACCATATCCTTCGGCAATCCCCTGAGATAAAACGGTGTATAAAACTGGCCAGGTCCTATGCCATATCCAAAAGCCCGGTGATGATATGCGGAGAAACGGGAACGGAAAAAGAAGTGTTTGCAGAAGCTGTTCATAATAACAGCCCCCAAAAGGGAGGCCCCTTTTTAAATGTCAACTGCGGCTCCCTGTCCCCTCAGGAGCAAAGAGAGGTCATCTTTGGTTTTTCAGAGGAACGCAGAAAAGGAGCCTGGGAAACAGCTTCCTATGGAACGGTCCTGCTTCAGGAAGTGGATAAGCTGTCCTTAGAGACCCAGTATCTGCTTTATAAGGCAGTCCACGATAAGCTGTTCTGGTGCAATAATTCCATGGTGAAACGAGCCCTTCCGGTACGGCTTATGGTCACCACTTCAGAAGAGCTTGCTATGCTTTTAAAGAATGGCCTGTTCCGGGAAGATTTATATTTCCTCCTTTCTTCCCTTAAGATCGAGCTGCCTCCCCTTCGAAAGACGA
The DNA here is from genome assembly GCF_032078915.1 of Lacrimispora sp. Classification (GTDB taxonomy): domain Bacteria; phylum Bacillota; class Clostridia; order Lachnospirales; family Lachnospiraceae; genus Lacrimispora. The sequence goes on from NZ_DAMAUN010000128.1 coordinate 6,796, forward strand.
AGGAGGATATTCCCAGGCTGATCCACCTGTATCTGGAACGGTTCAACGCCGCCTATTCCAGATATGTGGAAATCAGTGAGGCTGCCTTAAAGGCCATGGAGGAGTATTCTTGGGAAGGAAATCTGCTGCAGCTGGAAATGTTTTGTGAGCGCCTGATTCTGACGGCCCACCGCAGGCGGGTGGAGGAAGGGATGGTAAAAAATCTTTTACAGGAGCTTTATCCCCTTGTAAGGGAGCAGAGCGGAAGGATTCAGACCGTGCTGTTAAAGAATCCTGAAGCAGTCCGCATAGCCGGTCTCCTGGACCGGTACCAGGGCAATAGAACCATGGTGGCGGAGGAGCTGAAGATCAGCACCACCACCCTGTGGCGGAAGATGAAGCGGTATGGAATTGGAAGTAAATATGAGCTGTAACAGGGATGAGCTTCTGTTTGTTGAAAGAGATTGCAATGTTTTTGCAATCTTTTTTTCATTATCAGAAAGAAAAATAAAGGCTACAAGAGAGGGGGGATAAGGTTGGTATTTCTGCCAATAGATGACGGCTTAAAATAAGAATATAATTCACCATAAGTTCAAAAAAGGGATGAAGAAAAGGAGAAATCAGAATGACACCGATCATCACAAAAATGGAAGTTTATCCTGTAGCCGGAAAAGATTGCATGGAACTGAATTTAAGCGGAGCCCATGCCCCGTTTTTTACCAGAAACATCGTGATCCTTCATGAAGAAAACGGCGGGACAGGAGTGGGGGAAGTGCCGGGGGGTGAAAAGATCACCCAGGCCCTGTCAGAGTGTATTCCTCTTGTAGAGGGGACAAAAATAGGGGAGTATAAAAGCACTTTATTAAAAGTGAAAGCCCACTTGGAATCAAGGGGGGAGGAAGATGTGAGAGGAAACCAGACCTTTGACTTACGTACAGGAGTCCATGTGCTGACGGCCATTGAAGCCCCCTGTCTGGATCTTCTGGGAAAACATCTTGGAGTACCGGCGTGTGAGCTTTTAGGAGACGGAAAGCAGAGGGACAAGGTAGAGATGCTTGGATATTTATTCTTTGTCGGTGACAGGAATAAAACTGACCTGCCTTATGATTCGGAACCTGATGCCAAATGGGAGTGGTACCGTCTCCGTCATGAAGAAGCCCTGACCGGGGAAAAGATCGTTGCGGCGGCAAAGGCGGTAAAAGAAAAATACGGGTTTAAGGATTTTAAATTAAAAGGAGGCGTTTTGTCCGGAAGGGAAGAGATGGAGGTGATCCGGGAACTGAAAAGGGCATTTCCTGAGGCCCGCATAGATTTAGATCCCAACGGCGCCTGGCTCCTTAAGGATGCGGTTGAGTATGTGAAAGGGATGGAGGGGATTTTGACCTACTGCGAGGACCCGTGCGGAGCGGAAGGCGGATACTCAGGCAGAGAGATCGTCAGCGAATTCCGCCGCAGGACAGGATTCCCCACAGCCACCAACATGATTGCCACCGACTGGCGTGAAGTGGGACATGCCCTGGAAAGCCAGGCAGTGGATATCATCCTTGCGGACCCCCATTTCTGGACCATGAGCGGCTCTGTGCGGGTGGCCCAGATGTGCCATGACTTTGGCTATACCTGGGGATCGCATTCCAACAATCACTTTGATATTTCTTTGGCAATGTTTACCCAGGTGGGAGCGGCGGTACCGGGAAAATACAATGCCCTGGATACCCACTGGATCTGGCAGGAGGGCTTAGAGCGGCTGACAAAAGAGCCTCTGCGCATCGCAGATGGCTGTGTGGAGGTTCCCGAAAAGCCGGGCCTGGGCGTGGAGGTTGATATGGAACAGGTGAAAAAAGCCCATCAGCGGTACCTGGATCACTGCCTGGGCGGGAGAGACGATTCCGTGGTCATGCAGTATTTGATTCCCGGCTGGAAATTTGATCCGAAAAGGCCCTGTCTGGTCCGGTAATGGAATCCAGGCATGAAAAATTCTTATGATCCAATCGGTATTAGCAATTGGATGTATCAAGTTTTCGTTGATATAATGCATATATCAATGGGCTGGTTGAGAATGAAAATGAACAATATAGCCAAATGGAGGGATTAAATGGATATAGAACAAAAAGGCACACCAGTGGTAACTCAGATGCAGGTCATACCCGTTGCCGGATATGACAGCATGCTGATGACGTTAAGCGGAGCCCATGCTCCCTGGTTTACCAGAAACCTGGTGATATTAAAGGACAGTGCCGGACATACGGGAATCGGTGAGATCCATGGGGGAGATTACACCTGTGAAGCATTGAGAAGCTGCATTCCTCTGGTGGCGGGCCAGCCAATCGGAAAATACCGGACGATATTAAACAGCATCCATAAGGCTGCCAGCCGGGCAAAAGAGGATGATGGAGAAGGAATACAGACCTTAGACATCAGCAAGCTGAAATTTGTAGTAAAGGCGGAATGGGCCATTGAGTGTGCGCTTTTGGATCTGCTTGGAAAACACTTAGGACTTCCCATGTGCGAGCTGCTGGGGGACGGAAAGCAGAGGGATGAGGTGGAAACCCTGGGCTATCTGTTCTATGTCAGTGAGAAAGAAAAAGCCTGTAAAGATCTTGATTATCTGGATGAAAGGGGCAGCAGTGATCCCTGGTTTAAGCTTCGCCGCCAGGAGATGCTTAAACCGGAGCGGATCGTGGAGCAGGCCCAGGTGCTCCATGAAAAGTATGGATTTGGAAATTTCAAGCTAAAAGGCGGCGTTTTAACAGGAGAAGAGGAGATGGAGGCTGTCCGTGCCCTTAAAAAGTCTTTTCCTAAAGGGCGGATCAACATTGATCCTAATGGAGCATGGAGTCTTGAAGAAGCCGTTAAAATCTGCAAACCCATGGAAGGAATCTTAACCTACATTGAAGATCCCTGCGGTCCGGAAGCAGGATATTCCGGCAGAGAAGTGATGGCGGAATTTAAAAATGCGGTGAACCTCCCGGTAGCCACCAACATGATTGCGACGGACTGGAGGCAGTTTTACCATTCCGCTGCCTTAAAATCTGTGGATATCGTACTGGCAGATCCTCATTTCTGGGGATTTGGAGGAAGCGTCCGGATGGCTCAGATTTTAAATGACTGGGGCATGACCTGGGGCAGCCATTCCAACAACCATTTTGATATCACCCTGGCAGCCTTTGCCCATACGGCAGCGGCAGCACCTGGAAATCCTACGGCACTTGACACCCACTGGATCTGGCAGGATGGACAGAATCTGCTGGAGGATACGCCGGTCATTCAGGGAGGATATTTACAGGTTCCCCAAAAGCCGGGCCTGGGAGTCACCCTGAATATGAAGCGGGTCATGGAGGCCAATGATCTGTATAACAGCCTGCCCTATCATGACAGAGATGACACTATGGCAATGCAGTATCTCATACCTGGCTGGAAGTATGACTGTAAAAGTCCTGCACTGGTAAGGTAAAAAAATACATATTAAATGGAGGGGTATTTTATGAAAAAACGGAATTTGAAAAAACAGGTACTTTGTATGGCGCTCTGCTTGAGTATGGCGCTGATGAGCGGCTGCACGGGAGAAGGAGCCGCTGCCAGCGGGACCAATGGCTCCCAGAAGGCAGCCGCAGAAAACAGGTTTGTTTTTGCGGGGCCAAATAACATCACTCAGTGGGATCCGCTGAATGAGAACAAGACAAATGCCTATATGCTTTCCAAACTCACCTACAACACTCTGGTGAATCCTTATGGGGAGAATAACTCCATACAGCCGGAACTGGCAACCGAATGGAGCGTATCCGGGGATGGACTTGAGTGGACCTTTAAGCTGAGGGAAGGAGTTAAATTCCACAACGGAGAAGAGTTCAATGCGGATTCGGTAGTAGCGACCCTAAAGCGGCTGCTTGACAATCCTACCCTCGTCCAGGCTGCCTTCTGGCCTTCTCTGGAAGGTGTGGAAGCCAAAGACACATATACGGCTGTAATCAAGCTGAAAGAACCCTGGGGCGCTTTGCTGAACCAGTTGATCGACACTCCCATGCTTCCGCCTAAAGCGCTGGCAGAAAAAGGGGATGCCCTGTTTGAGTTTAATGAGTCAAACAAGCCCATTGGAACCGGACCCTGGATCGCTGACAAATGGACGCCCGGACAGGATGCGGAATTTGTACGCAACGAGGATTACTGGGATTGGGGCGATGACAAGAGCAACGTTGACAGGGTCATATACCGTCCGGTCATTGAAGATACCACTCGTGTTTCCGGTATTCAGACCGGCGACTTGGATATGATCGATGCAGTGCCGGTGGAACAGGCGGACATGCTGTCAAGTGTAAAAGGGGTAAAGGTGGAAAAGATTTTAGGTTCTGCCATCGTTCACCTGGGATTCCGCTGTACAGACGGACGGATCTTTGAAGACTTAAATGCCAGACAGGCAGTGAATCACGCGTTAAACAGAGAGCTTCTGGTGCAGTCCATTGCAGGAGGCGGAGCGGCAAGCGACTGGCCCTGCCCTGAGGGAGTCCTTGGCTATGATAAGGAAAACGCCAAAGTTCCGGAATACAATGCTGCGATGGCAAAAGACCTGCTTTCTAAAACCTCTTATGCAGGAGAAGAAATATCCTTTATCGCACCTACCGGCGTATTCGCCAGAAATAAAGAGGTGGCACAGGCAGTTTTGGCAATGCTTTCAGAAGCAGGATTTAAGGTAAATTTAGAGATCATGGAGAATGCGGCCTTCCAGGAACGCCGTGCTGCGGGAAATTATGATTTATACATTCAACGATATCCTTATCCGGCAGGCGACCCAGACTCCGTAATCACCCAGAGATGGTTAAACGATGCCCATAAGTCAGGATACGTCAATGACGAAATGAATACAAAGATTCTGGAACAGAAGCAGGAAAGTGATCCAGCAAAGCGTGAGCAGCTCTTAAAAGAAGTATTTGCGATCGAATGGGCGGAGGCAGCGCCTCATCTGGCCCTTTACCAGCAGGTGACGACTCTCGCCTACCGGGACGGCATTACAGGCTTAAGACTGAGGATCGATAATGTATTTGATTATTCCAGAGTATCAAAAGCCGCAAATTAATGACTAAGGGAATACATCTTGAAAGGGGATACAGTTTTGCTTAAATTTATAATGAAACGTTTGGGATATACGGTTTTTGTCCTGTTTGGAGTATCCATTTTAACCTTTGGGCTTTTAAAGCTTACACCAGGTTCCCCGGCCCGCCTGATGCTTTCCGATGATGCAACAGAGGAGCAGATCAGAGAAAAAGAAATAGAAATGGGACTGGACAAGCCTCTGACTGTACAGTATTTCAGCTACATAACAGGAGTAGTAAGGGGAGATTTAGGGGATTCCTTATTTTATAAAATGCCGAATTCCACGCTGATCTTTCAGAGATTGCCGGCTACCGCGTACTTAACGCTGGTGGCCATGGGAATCGCCCTTCTCATCAGCATACCCATGGGGATTATCGCGGGGGTGAAAAGGGGGTCTGTCATAGATTTATTTGCCATGATATTTGCCCTTCTTGGACAGTCTATATCAGGTGTTGTTTTAGGACTTATATTTATCTTGTTTTTTGCGGTTAAGCTTGGCTGGCTGCCGGCCATGGGATATGGAGGCTTTGCATTTGTCATCATGCCGGCCACCTCCCTGGCTATGCAGATGGCTGCTCTCATCACCCGTATGCTGCGGTCCGGCATGGTGGATGTGCTCCAGGAGGATTACATTACCGCAACCTATGCAAAGGGGATAAGCAACCGGGAAATTACCATGAAGTATGCCTTAAGAAATGCAATTCTGCCGGTTATTACGGT
>NZ_DAMAUN010000129.1:0-12350 GCF_032078915.1 Lacrimispora sp.
TAGAGCAGAGGACTGAAAATCCTCGTGTCGCTGGTTCGATTCCGGCTTTGGGCATATGGGATACTAGCTCAGGTGGTAGAGCACTTGACTTTTAATCAAGTTGTCCGGGGTTCGAGTCCCCGGTGTCTCAGGACAAGCCTTGAAACAGAAATGTTTCAGGGCTTTTTATTTTGCTGTAATCATTCATCAAATTCTACAATCACATAATATCCCCGGTCATTATGCTTTATCTCTTTTACAATGCCGTGATCAGATTTGATCCGGTCACGTCCCACATAACAGCCGGACATGGCCACAGCAGGGTCTATGATATAGCTATAACTGCTGGTTCCTTCCCTTTCTATGATCTGAACTTCATCTCCGGCTTTAACCAGACCGGGACGCTCCATCTTAAATTCGATTAATCTCATGATATAACCATCTCCTTTTTCATTTCCAAAATTATATTATAGCGCTGTGAGAAAAAATTGTAAAGAGAGGATAAGGATGCTATACTAAAAGAGTCGGTTTATAAAGAAAAATGTAAAAAGAACAGGGAATGAGCCCAGTGGTTTATGCAGACGAAAGGCGGTTCATACTATGAATGATACACCGAATTTATTAAAGAAGTTAATGGAATATGGAGAATCGGATTATTATCCCTTCCATATGCCAGGGCATAAAAGGCAGTATCATGGATCCTTTGCCATTGATTTTCCAAATCCTTTTTCCATTGATATTACAGAGATCTATGGTTTTGATAATCTGCACCATCCGGAAGGGATTTTAAAGGAGTCTATGGAATGGGCTTCCAGGGTTTACGGGAGCTGCAGAACGTATTATCTTGTTAATGGAAGCAGCAGCGGGATCCTTAGCGCCATAAGTGGGACCGTATCAAGGGGTGGAACCATTCTTATGAGCAGAAACTGCCATAAGTCAGCGTTTCATGGAGTTTTCCTCAATCAGTTAAGGGCGGAATATATTTATCCACAAATAATACCTGAATTCGGTATTCAAGGTGGATTACTTCCGGAAAAAATCGAAGAGATGTTGATGAGTCATCGGGAGATTCAAGCGGTGTTTCTTGTATCCCCAACTTATGATGGAATTGTATCTGATATTAGGGCCATTGCAGAGGTAGTTCATAAGTTCCGCTTGCCTCTTATTGTGGATGAGGCTCATGGAGCACACTTTTCCTTTGGAAGAGAGGGAGGATTTCCGGTTTCTGCTTTAGAACTTGGAGCGGATGTGGTGATTCAGAGCCTTCATAAAACTCTTCCTTCCTTTACACAGACAGCTGTTATGCACGTAAAGGAAGGATATGTGGATATGGGTAGATTGGATCGCTATGTGCATATGTATCAGACCAGCAGCCCCTCCTACGTGCTGATGGCAGGGATCGAGGGCTGTATACGGTATATGGCCGAAGAAGGGCTGGAGCAGATGGAGCTCTTTTCCCATAAAATAGGAGAGGTCCGAAAAGTTTTGTCTGGTATGAAACACTTAAGGCTTCTTACGGATCAGGAAAAGGGGATGAATGGAATCTATGATATGGACCTCTCAAAGATCATTATATCCACAAGAGGTACAGGAAAATCAGGAGCCTGGCTGGATGACAGACTGAGAAAGGATTATCATCTGGAAATGGAAATGTGCGGTTCAGACTATGTGACTGCCATAACGACTCTGGCTGATACGCAGGAAGGTCTTGAACGGCTGTGCAAAGCTCTGCTCCATATCGATTCAGGGCTTTCTGCGGAGGAAGGCTGTGAAGATGAGAATCACTTATATCAGGGGTTGGAGAGAAAGCCGGAATGTCGGTTGAGCATTGCCCAGGCTATGGATGAACCCAGGCGCAGGATTGCAATTCCTGACGGAGAAGGTATGATATCAGCGGAATTTGTTTACGTGTATCCGCCGGGTATACCCATTGTTGTACCTGGAGAGGTTTTAAAAAAGGAATCCATTGATCTGATTATGAAGTATAAAGAGCTGGGCCTTGCAGTGCAGGGGATGGAGGATGAGGAATCCAGAGAGCTTTTTGTGGTTGATGAAGCTGGAATAAATGTAAGATAAAATAAAAGATAGGATAAAAGATGGAGCAGATAATATGGGCAAAATATTTTATGTAATGGGAAAAAGTGCTTCAGGAAAAGATACGGTTTATAAAAGACTTTTAAAGAGGCTGCCCCAATTAAAGAAAGTTGTTTTATATACCACCAGACCGATTCGGGATGGTGAAAAGGATGGGGTTGAATATTATTTTACTACCAGAGATAAGCTGGAGGAATTCCGGAAAGAACACAGGCTTATTGAGGAAAGAACTTATGAAACAGTCTATGGTCCGTGGAGTTATTTTACTGTTGATGACGGCCAGATCAATTTAGCCGGGAAGAATGGATATCTGATGATCGGAACCCTGGAATCTTATGAGAAGACAAGGGCTTATTTTGGAGAAGACAGGTTGTTTCCTATTTATATTGAGGTTGAGGATGGAGACCGGCTTTTAAGAGCGATTAAACGGGAAAAGGGACAGAAGACACCTAAATATAGGGAACTTTGCAGAAGGTTTCTAGCGGATGAAGAGGACTTTAAAGAAGAAAATCTTCTTAGATGCGGAATACATAAGCGATTCTGCAACAGGGAGCTGGAATCGTGCCTGGATGAGATCGTAAAAGCTGTGACCGCAGAGATATAATGGGGCAATCGGATATTCCCAAACTGCTTTACTGCTTGCTCACAGCGTGCCCCGCTTCACCGGGCATGTGTAAGTCCTCCACTTATGTCTTTCCGGCATTGAAGTGGGGACTTACTTGATGAGGTTAAAATAAGCATGAAAGAGATATGGAATTCCATAGCGCCTTTCATGCTTATTTTAAGGTTAAGCTTTTATTTAGCTGCAAGCCGTTTCGCCTTTGCTTCCATACGCGTTCTTGTTACATCGATAAATACAGCGGCGATGATGACCAGACCAATAACAATATACTGTACGGAACTGGAGGTATTTAAGAGTGTTAAACCATTTCGAATGGTAGAAATCATCAGGGCACCGATTAAAGTTCCCCATATGGTCCCTTTTCCTCCCATAAACGAGGCACCGCCAATAATGCATGCTGCAATGGCATCCGTATCATATGGTGAGATAGCGGCAGAAGGATTGGCAACAGCGGAACGCCCGACTATAACGAGGGCGGCAATGGAGCACATAAATCCGGATAAGCTGTAAACAAAAATAAGTATATTATCGGAATTGATTCCGGAAAGCCGGGCAGCTTCCGGATTACCGCCTACGCAGTAAATCATTCTTCCCAGTGCTGTTTTGTTTAAAAAGAAATGATATACGATATAGATTAATATTAAAATGATAAAGCACAGAGGGATCCCTGAGAATCCGCCGGATACTTTAAATAAGTTACTGGAACCTAAAAATGTAACGGCAGCCGGAAAGTCGGAGATTGTCTTTGTTGAGACCACCAGCAGTGCCAGTCCGCACAGTACGTTTTTCATACCCAGGGTTGAAACGAAAGGATGGGGAAGATGCATTTTTGTGAGCAGGATGCCGTTTAAGAATCCAATAAAAATTCCGGTTAAGATACAGACCAGGATTAATACCAGAGAGTTTGTAATGCCGAAGGAGGTTTTCAGCATACCCATCATACATGCGCACAGGATTGCATTCGCACCAACGGATAAGTCGATGCCTGCCGTAATCAGTACCACCAGCATGGCTGCGGAGATCAACCCGTTAACAGCCGTTTGTCTTAGAATATTCATCATATTATTGAGTGTAAAAAATTTATCGGTTGCCAGTGATAATACAATGAACAAAAGAACCAAGGCCAGTAAAGGAGCCACCTTTCCTATTATATCTTTCATTTTCTTCGTCTTCATCGAATTTCGCCTCCCCAAGCCGCTTTCATGATTATTTCCTGATTCAGGACATCTGTTTTTCTCGAAAGTTCTCCCATGATTTTTCCTTCCCTCATGACGATTACCCGGTCGCTCATTCCTATGATCTCCGGTAATTCGGAAGAAATCATGATAACACATTTTCCGGCACGGACCAGGCGGTTCATGATATTATAAACTTCCACCTTAGCACCTACGTCTATCCCTCTGGTCGGTTCATCAAATATATAGATATCCGCGTTTGTATTGATCCATTTTCCGATAACCACTTTTTGCTGATTGCCGCCTGACAGCTGTCCCACCACCTCATTGGCAGTGGGCGTTTTTATTTTTAAGTCACTGATATTTTCTTCCGCCAGCTGATCGATCTGTTTCTCATCAAAGAACAGGCCCTTCGTACAGCGTCTCATATTACTTAAGATCAGGTTTGTTCGGACTGATTGGGAGAGAACAAGTCCCTGCCCTTTGCGGTCTTCTGTTAAAAATGCCATCCCGCAGCGGATACCGGCTTTTGGAGACTTTATGGCCACTTTTTCCCCATTTACATAAATATTCCCGCTGTCATATGGGTCAGCACCGAACACAGCCCGGAATGTTTCGGTTCTGCCGGCGCCTACTAAACCGGCAAAACCGAGGATTTCTCCATGGTTTGCATGAAAGCTCACATCCCTTAATACACCTGCGGAGTTTAAATGCTCTACCCGGAGGGCTTCCGTACCGGTCTCCGCTTCAATTTTCGGATATTGATTATCCAATGTTCTGCCTACCATGGCTGAGATCAGTGAATCGTTATCCAATTCATCCGTATTTTTTGTCAGGATGTGTTCTCCATCTCGCATGACTGTAACGCGGTCGCATAGCTCAAAGAGTTCCTCCAGCTTATGGGAGACAAACAAAATAGCAATGCCTTTTTCCTTTAAGGAGCGGACTGTTTTCATTAACTGTTCCACTTCCTTTTCCCCAAGGCTTGATGTAGGTTCATCCATGATGATGAGTTTTGCATCGATCAGGACTGCTTTTGCGATTTCCACCATTTGCTGGATTCCCATGCCATAGGAACCGCATTCTTTTTTCACAGCAATGTCCTGACCCAGGGAAAGCATAACTTCATGGGCTGCTTCATGCATTTTGGCATAATCCAGAAACGGGCTGCCTTTCTTTTTTATGGCTTTGTTAATAAAAATATTGTCTGTGACAGATAGGAGCTTAACAATATTTAATTCTTGATATACACAGGCAATACCGGCAGTTGCAGCTTCATTTGGATTCTTAAATGAAACTTTGTTTCCTTCGATATAAATGGTGCCTTCTTCCGGAATATGTACACCGGTCAATACTTTGATCAGGGTGGATTTACCGGCACCGTTTTCACCGATCAGGCCGTGGATCTCTCCAGGTCTGATTTGTAATGACATGTTTCGCATTGCTACTACACCAGGGAAGCGTTTTGTTACACCTTTCAGCTCAACCAAATAATTACTCATAATGCCAACAAACCTTTCTGTACATATTCAAATGGATTATTTCAGGTAGCCTTTCAGTGTTGTTAAGTATTCTTCTGCATTATCTGCTGTAATGACTTCACAGCCCGTATCTACGAATTTATCAATGGTCTCTCCCTTAATCGCCTTGAGGGCTGTTTCAACCGCCTGATAGCCCATGGTATAGGCAGCCTGTGCGCAGGTAGCAGTGATGTTACCGTCAATGATATTCTGAACACCGCTTTGATTTCCGTCGAAGCCAACGATAATGACGTCCGTTAAACCAAGCTGTTTTACGGCATTGGATGCACCTGCAGCCGTATCATCGTTGTGGCAGCATACGATCTGAATATCTCCGTTCTGAGCAGTTATGATATTTTCCATTACATTTGCAGCCGTATCCGGATTGGACTGGGCATACTGTATGGATACAACCTCCACACCATTTTCTTCCAGAGCCTTGGTAAATCCTGCCTGACGGGCATCGCTGGTGGCATTGCCCTCGACACCGCCGATGATAGCAGCTTTAGCACCTTTTCCAGCTTTTTTAGCTGCAAATAAACCGCCCTGGTAAGCTGCGTTGTCGTTACCGGTTCCCACGAAGGAGACTTTTCCTGGTATTTCCGCATCAGTATCTACGGTTATAATGGGAATGTTGACATCTCCGATTACACTTGCTATGGAGTCTGATTGAAGGGGGGAGATGACAAATGCATCTACGCCGCCGGAGAGCATGGTCTCGATCATATTGTTCTGTTCATCATACGCTGTTTCAGAGGCAGGACCCTGGAGATCAACCTTGACCCCTAAATCTTTGGAGGCTGCTTGGACACCTGCCGCAACATATCCCCAGTATTCACTGGAAAGTGTTTTCAGAATAACACCAATGGTGATATCCCCAGAAGCAGTTTTTTCTGTTGCGGTTGGCTGCGAAACAGTCGTTTGTTTTCCGCAGCCAGTCACGGATGCCAGTATGGCAGATACTAACAGCATGGATAAAATCTTTCTTTTCATTAATTTTAATCTCCCTTCCTACTCTCAATCGTTTTGATAGATTCAATGAATGATATGTGTTTGTTATTTTAACAGTAAAAAGAGGATCAAACAATGGTATATTTTGTGCTAAATGGGGGTGTATTTTTCGAAACTAGCCTTTTTATAATAAAAAAAGCCTTATTAATTATAAAAATAAGACTTTTTTATGGTTAAAGTATACAACAAACTTTTGCTTAAAAGAGTTAATCCATTGCAATGGCTCCATTGTGAAAGGTAATATTCTTTCCTTCCATGGTGTAAGCTTCTGCAATCTGGTTCGTAATGATGATTACAGAGATTCCTGACTTCAAAACTTCTTTCAGCAGATTGATGGTGATCTGACGCATTTGAAAATCAACAGATGAAAATGGTTTTATGCATACCAGGACCTGCGGCCGAACAAAAATCCAGCGGTAATATAAAAGCTTTAATTTGCATTCATCACTGACCGTGTATGTTTTTTTCATCAATTCCTCTTCGCTGAATATTCCATCTAACAGGTACCGGGTCATCTTTTTGTATTTTTTTCTCAGAAAGAACTTTTTTTTATTTCGCTGGATCATGAACGTCATGTGGTCTAAAACGGTCATATCGGCAAACAGCATTTCTTCCATTGGCCTTGCTTCGATGAATGCGATGCCATCCCGGATGGACTGGTGAACGGATTGAAAGGAATATTCTTTTCCGTTTAATAAAATTTTACCTGCTTCAAATCCACATTCTCCCTGCAGAATTGGAAGGATATTTCTGCATTCTGCAGAATCTAAGTCCAATATATTTAAAACTTCTCCTGCATTTAATGATAGGTTTAATACGGGAAGGTCGGGCAGCTTTACATTTTGGAATTCCAGAACCGTTTTTTTATCAATCTGTTTTTGTAACAGGTCATTTCTTTTCAAGGTGTTTTTTCTGGTCTTTTCAAACAGCTCCATATAAGTCTGGAATTTAGAGAAATCTTCCCGGTTCATATGGCCAATGGTCCTGCCGTTTTTGATAATCGTTATTTCATCGGCATATTTGTATAATTTGGTGGAGCTGTTTACAATGTAGAGGAAAGTCATACCCCGTTCTTTTAACTTTGTCACCAGAGCAAAGAAATTTTTGAGCTGGTCTTCTGTCATGATCATTTCGATATCCGTTATAACGGCCAGACTGCATCCGGAGACATAAGCGCGCATTAACTCGGCCTGTTTCTGCATGCCCGGGTCCAGCATGTGGGCTTTGGCAAGCAGGGGAATGGAAATATCCCAATCCTTAAGAAGTTCCGGAGCGTGTCTGCAGAGAGGATTTACCCGCCTCCAGAAGGGAACCCTGCCGCTGGCAACGAAAATGTTCTCAGCGACACTCAGCTCAGAAAAGATTCCTTTGTTGCGGCCGATAAATGCAGTCTGCTTTAACATCTGCTCCTGAATTTTGGAGGATACTATTTTTTCCCCTTTATAATAGGACCAGCCGTAGCCCGGTTTTAAGTTTCCGTACAGAAGCTGCAGGAAATATTGTTTTTCAATGGTATTGTTGACAATGACACAACAGATTTCTCCCTCAAATGCCCGAAAGAAGAGCCCATTTAAATAAGCCTGGCCATCCATGGAACAGTGTATGTTTTCATAACGGATCACTTCTTTTTTCATCATCCAATCCCTTCTGCCTGCTCAAACATATAAGGAAGTGTGAGACATACTTCGGTTCCGATTCTGGGAGTGCTTAAGATGTGGATGCCATATTCGTCACCCATGAGAAGGCGGATTCTGGAATTTACATTTATGAGTGCGATTCCTCCCTTTCCTCCTTCATTGGCGGAACTGTCATTGGCATCCATTCGGGAAAGCTTTTCATTGAGGCATCCCAGCCTGGCTTCTTCAATGCCGATCCCGTCGTCAACCACGGAAAGATAAAGTACGGTGTCACTGTGCTCTATGTCAATGACAATGGTTCCCCCTGAAACCTTAGGCTCCAGTCCGTGTTTAATGGCATTTTCCACGATTGGCTGGAGAGTCAGCTTGGGAATCCGGGTTTTTAATATTTCTTCATCATCCCGGGGCAATTTGATTTTTAATTCCAGCTTATCATCAAAGCGGTATTTCTGAATTAAAAAATAATTCTCAACATTGTTTAACTCTTCCTGAAGGGTGCTGAGACTCTCCATTTTTGAAGTTGTATAGCGGAAGAATACAGCAAGGGCTTCTGTGATCTTTCCGATTTCCGGGACTCCTGCCATAATCGCATCGGAACGTATGGATTCCAGTACATTATAGAGGAAATGGGGATTGATCTGATTTTGAAGGGCTAAGTATCTTGCCTGCTGTTTGGCATTTTCCATTATTTTATCCTTGTCCAGGATGGTGTGTACCTTTAAAAGCAGGGCATCTGTATCCGGCGAGATTCCTTCCAGGTTTTTAAATATTTCGGTAAAAATGATTCCATCGTTGAAAAGCTCTATTTTTTTCCGGATGGTCCGAAAGGGTTCTAAAATCATAACTTTACCGATAGCAAGCAGAAGGAAAAAGGAAAACAGCATACTCCATGCCATAGCTGTATATAGAATGGATTCCGTCAGTTCCGGCCTAAGCAGAATCAGAAAGAACAGGATCAGGGCAAGACAGCTCCATGAAATCATGGCTCTTATCCAGATCAGAATCCGTTTTTTTAACCATTGTTTTTTCAAAGGATATCCTCCTCTTTTCAGCGTTCCAGAAACATTTTCCGGTATTCATTGGGAGAGACGCCCAGCGCTTTTTTAAACTGTTTGGTAAAAAATTTGATATCACTGTAACCAACCAGTTCCGCTACTTCGCTTACGTTCCGCTCTTTTTCTACCAGAAGCTTTTTGGCAGTCTCTATTCTTACCATCTGAATATACTCGGTCAGTGTTTTTCCTGTCTCTTTTTTAAACAGGTATGAAAAATATGTGTAGCTGAAACCGGCGTTTTTTGCCAGCTCTTCCAGCTTTATTTGAACGCCCTTGTTTTTTTCTATATAATGCTTAGCATAAGCAACCGGCTTTATTTCCCTGCTTTTTAAATGGTTAAGAACTTCAAGCAAGGCTTTTGTAAGGGTTTCTTCCAGGAGTTCAAAAGCCTGGTCAAGGCTGATGCAATGCTCATACATTTCGGAGAAATAAGCGGCTTTCCCGCTTTTGTCCAAAGATACATCAAGAAGTTCAAACCAGTCCAGATAATTATGGGCCAGCCGGAGCAGCTCCATTTTAATGTCAAGCCCGGAGATGTTTTTAGCTGTTTGCATGATTCGTTTTGCATCAGTTAAGCAATTTTTTATTTCTTCCGGTTCAAAGGATTCCGGTCTGTCTTCTAACAGCCTTGAGATCTCTGCGGTTATGGAGTTCTTTTCTTCTGGTCCGGCAGCAGGCGCATTTAATTTCGAAACCGTATTGGCATCTGTAAGGAGCCGGTTATACATAGCGATCCGGCTGTACTGGATCTGCCTGATCAGTTCTTCGTCTGTATCCACCTGCTCCGTGATGATTGCTGAAAAGTATATCTTTGGAAATAGATCCTGAAGTCCCATGACTCGGTCTTTGACATGGTTTAAGGCTTTCATCAGTTCTTCCTTGTCAGCAGGTTCATGGAACAGTAATAAAAATATTCCTTCATCGGATGCCTCAATCGTTAACTCTCCTTCTTCAGAAGCAAATTCGACCTGCAGGATCTCAATCGCTTTATCAATTAAAAGCTGATAGGCATCTTTTGTAAAATCCTTATATTCAATATCCGGCTTCACAACCAGACACCGGCCGCCCTGGCCGGCAACCCGGGATGGATTAATTTTTCGTACTTCTCTTAATACGGACTCAGGCTTTTCCTCCGGTTTTTGCTCCAATACCATTTTTAAAAATACCCGTTTAAACTCACCGGAATAGTTTCTTATGGTTTCTTCTAAGTGCATCTGGACTTCCTGGCTGTTTTTCTGCTCCAAGGTTTCTTTGACCAGTTTTTTTAACGTACGGGTCAGGTCATCCTGATTAATTGGTTTCAGCAAATAATCCCGTACTCCGTACCGGATTCCCTGTTGTGCGTATTGAAAGTCCTTATAGCCGCTAATGATAATGCATTTAAGAGAAGCATTCTGCTTCTTGGCCTCTTCAATCAGCTGGAGGCCATCCATACCCGGCATTCGGATATCTGTAAGCAGTACGTCAGGTTTCTTTTCCTGAATCAGCTGAAATGCAGAAATACCATCATAAGCAACCCCCAAAAGCTTTACCCCTATTTCATCCCAGTCGATTAAATATTCTAAAAGCCGGCAGATTTTCTTTTCATCGTCTGCTATTATTATTCCTAAAATTGAAATCATCCCCTATTGTTTTAATTCAGTTACAAATACCTTCTCTTCTCAGTATACTTCACCGGGTTTATAATCTCAACTTAAAAAATTATGTGCTGAATAATATTGACTGAAAATGTGCAGAAACGCGGGAAATGATAAAGTTTTTGCCAATACTTCTTTCTTGTGGTGATAAACGTTCTATGTTATAATTAGTTAAATTCGTTTTTCCGTTTTCAGAGACAGGGAGGACGGGTTATACAACAGTGACAGGGGGGTGCCTCTATGCCAGGATTTAAGGATATCATCGGCCATGAGAGAATCAAAGAACATTTGCAAAAAGCCATTGAATCAAATCATGTTTCCCATGCGTACATTTTGACAGGGGAAGCGGGGATGGGGCGTAAGTCCCTGGCCAATGCATTTGCAATGACCCTTCTCTGTGAAAAGGGAAAGAGTGAGCCGTGTATGCAGTGCCATGCATGCAAGCAGGCCATGAGCGAAAACCATCCGGATCTGATATATCTGACCCATGAGAAGTCAGGAAGCATTGGCGTTGACGATATCAGGGAGCAGATCAATGACACCATTATGATACGCCCTTATAGCAGTTACTATAAGATCTACATTGTGGATGAAGCGGAAAAGATGACGGTTCAGGCCCAGAACGCCCTGCTAAAAACGATCGAAGAACCTCCCTCTTATGCGGTTATTATGCTGCTTACGACCAATCAGGAGGCATTTCTTCCCACCATTCTTTCCAGATGTGTGCAGTTAAAGCTAAAGCCTTTGCAGGATTCGGTAGTAAAGTCCTATTTAACAGGATCTTTGGGAATCGCAGAGAGCAAAGCGGAGATTTATGCGGCATTTGCCAGAGGGAATCTTGGAAGGGCGATTCATCTTGCTTCTTCTGAGGAGTTTCAGGTAATGTATAAGGAATTGATCCATATGCTGAAACACATCAAGGATATGGACATTGTGGAGCTGCTTTTTTACATTAAGAAGATGAAGGATGAAAATCTGGATATTTATGACTGTCTTGATTTTATTCAGCTATGGTATCGGGATGTTTTAATGTATAAGGTGACTCAGGATATTAATCTTCTGGTTTTCAGGGAAGAATACAATACAATGAAAGAGATGAGCGCTGCCAGCGCTTATGATGGCATTGAGATGATATTAAAGGCCATTGACAAGGCCAGGATCCGTTTGGATGCCAATGTCAATATGGAGCTGGCTATGGAGCTCATGCTGCTTGTTATGAAGGAGAATTAATTTATGATAAAGGTAATAGGCGTTCGGTTCCGCAACGCAGGAAAGATTTATTACTTTGATCCCATGAGCCTGGAGGTACGGACCGGGGATCATGTCATTGTGGAAACTGCCCGGGGAGTAGAATATGGTTATGTTGTCCTTGGATGCCGGGAAGTGGATGACGATAAAGTGGTTCAGCCCTTAAAGCCGGTGATCCGCATGGCTACCAAGGCTGACGATGAAGTGGAAAAAAGAAATCATGAAAAGGAAACGGAAGCATTTAAGATCTGCAAAGAGAAGATCAGAAAGCACGGTCTTCAGATGAAGCTGATTGATGCGGAATATACCTTTGACAATAATAAGGTGCTGTTTTATTTTACTGCGGATGGAAGAATCGATTTCAGGGAGCTT
>NZ_DAMAUN010000130.1:0-12299 GCF_032078915.1 Lacrimispora sp.
TAAGAACGGCCGTCCTGGCGTGGATTATGCCAAAATCGGCGGTCACGACACCTATATCAACTCTCTGGATGTCCGGATCTTAGGCTGCGCAGGCGGTTCCATGGTCCGTGTCAATGATAAATGCGTGGTAGACGTAGGCCCTCGTTCCGCTCATATCGCCGGCTGTGAATATGCATGCTTTATGCCGGAAGAAGAGATCGTTGATCCACAGATCGAAATGGTCAGCCCAAAGCCAGGAGATCCGGGCGACTATGTGACCCTGCGGTTAAAGAATGGAAAGCGAATCTGCTTTACCAATACGGATGCTGCAAACGTCCTGGGCCTTATTGATGAAAAATACTTTGCCCACGGCAATGCAAATTCCGCCAGAAAGGCTATGCAGCCTGTTGCTGATAAGCTAGGCATAACAGTAGAAGAACTGGCGACCCAGATTCTGGATAAGGACTTTGAAAAGATCAATGCCTGCATCAACTCTCTGGCTGAAAAGTACAAGTTAGATCATGACAGCATGAAACTGGTAGGCTGCGGCGGCGGTGCTGCTTCCCTGGTTCCTTACTGCGCCGGCAAGATGGGACTGCAGTACAGCATCCCGGAAAACGCGGAAGTAATTTCTTCCATTGGCGTGGCCCTGTCCATGGTTCGTGACGTGGTAGAGCGTGTGATTCCAAACCCAACACAGGAAGACATCCGTGAGCTGAAAAAAGAGGCGGCAGATTTAGCAGTCAGCTCAGGCGCTTCTCCTGATTCAGTAGAGATCCATATAGAGATCGACAGCCAGACAGGAAAGGTGACGGCCATAGCTACAGGATCCACAGAGGTAAAGACCACAGATCTTTTAAAGGCCTGCGAGGAGCCGGAGGCTTGCGAGCTTGCATTACAGGATTTCGGTCCCAAGATCTCCAATGTGGAATTGGCTGAGATGACAGACAAGTTTTATGTTTATAAAGGGGAAAAAGACGGTAAAACACCTCTGCGAATTGTAGACAGCAAGGGATTCATTAAAGTGCAGTGTTCCGACGGTGTTGTAGAGAAATGTAAGGTAAAGGATTACGAAGAGGTTGTAGAAAAGCTTTGGAAGGAAAATGCCGTGTTTAAGACGGATACCGTGCTGCGTCCGGATTTCTTTGTATGTTTCGGGCCCAGGGTATGCGACTACAGTGCAGTAGACTTAGAGCAGGTTATGCTTCTTATGAATCTGGACTTAGGAGACCGGGAGCCAGAGGAAGATGTCCTGATCATAGCTTCCGTACAGGAGATTTAATCAATTATGAAGAAGGAAGAGTTTCGGAATGCCCTAAAGCCCATTACAGATGGACTTTTCGGAAAGCAGAGGACAAGCGTATATGAGCGCCCCCACTTTGACGTACGTCCAATCGAGGACATGGTAAATGACTTAGCGGAAATCGAGCCGGTGGAATGGTATTCCTATGCATTTTCCAGAGAGCCTTTAAATGGAAGGTTTCACGAGGAGCAGCGAAAGGAATGGATGGAGAAAAGCCTGGCCTGCGGCAGAAAATATGCACAGAAGGTTTGTGAAAAGTACCAGACCAGGGATCCTAAGAAGCTGGCACAAGCCATGGGCATGGATATCTCCTTTCCGGAATTCCCGGAGAAAACCGACCGGGTGCTTTTCGCTGAATACAGGGTACCCAATAAAATCTGCATCTATATGGATGCGGTGAAAAAAGGGGAGAAGCTCTTTGGAAGGCCGGGGATTTCAGAATTGTTAGCAGAGGGGCTTGATATCAGCCGTCTTCTGCTGTCCCACGAGCTTTTTCATTTCGTGGAAGAGCAGTACAAACATGAAATATTCACGAAGACAGAAAAGGTCAGACTGTGGTCCTTTGGTTTTCTTCATAACGATTCCAACGTGATCGCTTTCAGCGAAATTGCGGCAATGGGGTTTGCCCAGGAGATCATGGGAATCACCTATTCCCCCTATATAATGGATGTGTTTTTGGTCTATGGCTATTCACCGGAAGAAGCCAGCGGACTTTACGAGGAGATGATGGTCTATGCGGGGAGAACGCCGCGTACCGCCTAAGAGAAAGCAGGAGAAGATATGAGTTTAAAAATTCCATTTGAGACAGTAAAAGAAACAGTAAAAAAAGCGTTGTTAAATGCCGGGCTTACCATGGAACAGGCTGAGACCTGCGCAACGATCCATGCCCAGTCCAGTGCCGATGGAGTAGAGAGCCATGGACTAAACCGAGTTCCCCGTTTTGTGGAATATGTGCAGAAGGGCTGGGTGGATCCAAAGGGCCAGCCGGAGCTTATAGGGGCCAGGGGAGCCGTCGAAAATTACGACGGACATTTAGGAATCGGCATTACCAATGCAATGTTTTGTGCAGACCGGGCCATGGAGCTTGCCAAGGAGCATGGGATCGGATGCGTTGCCTTGAGAAATACGACTCACTGGATGCGCGGCGGCACCTATGCCTGGAGAATGGCGGAAGCCGGTTTCATGGGCATGAGCTGGATCAATACGGAGAGCTGTATGCCTTTGTGGGGCAGTGATGAGCCGGGTGTTGGAAATAACCCGTTCTGCATTGCCATTCCAAGAGAGGATGGCCCGATTGTTCTTGATATGGCGATGAGCCAGTATGCTTATGGAAAGCTTGGAGTTTACCGTCTGGCAGACAAAAAGCTTCCATTCCCCGGAGGCTTTGATAAAGACGGAAACTTGACGGATGATCCGGGAGCCATTGAGGAGAGCAGAAGGATCCTTCCCACCGGATACTGGAAGGGAAGCGGCATGGCCATTGCGCTGGATCTGGCAGCAGCTCTTATGGCAAACGGAAACAGCGGTTTTGATATGGATGAGGAAGGAAGAGGAAGCTGCACCGGTTGCTGTCAGATTTTCATTGCTTATGATCCATATCTTTTCGGAACAAAGGAAGAAATCCAGGAAATGCTTAACCGGCGTGTTGCTGCAGCGGATGCGAGCCATCCGGAACGGGAAGGCGGCCAGGTTACCTGTCCGGGAGAGCGGACCATTACCGCCAGGGAACGCAGCATGAAGGATGGCGTATCCGTGGATGAAACTGTCTGGGCTCAGGTGGTTGCCATTTCAGAAGGTGATTTAGATACAAAGGATATTGCAAGCAAATAAAAAGGAACTGCTCCCCCTGGGGAGCAGAAGGGAGAAAACTTATGCTTTTTTCTAATATTTCAGTGGCAGAAACATACGATTATCTGGAAGATAAATTCCGGGCGGCCTATGGGTGGCTGAGGGAAACGGATATCCATTCTTTACCGGCAGGAAGCTATCCGGTCATGGGAGACATTGTGGTGGCAAATGTACAGGAATACACCACATTTCCTGCTGAGCAGGGATCCTTTGAGACCCATGAGAAATATTTTGATATTCAGTACATGGTTTCCGGAAGGGAACAGTTCGGCGTCTGCAAAAGAGACGGCTTAAAGGTAAAGGAGCGGATCGAGGAAAACGATGTGATCTTCTATGAAGAACCGGAGTTTAGCGGAAGCGTTCTGCTGGAAGAAGGAGATTTAATCATTGTGGCCCCTGAAGATGCCCATAAGCCCCGCTGCGCGGCAGGAAATCCCTGTGATGTAAAGAAGGTCGTAGTTAAGATCGCTCTTTAAAAAATAAATCTGTCCGGCCTTTAGATAACTCAGGCCGGACAGAAAACGTTAAATGATATTCATGGTCAAAGGCATCATAAGGTGATTGATCAGAACCTGATAGGCCTGGAGGCCATCCCCTTTTTTCAGATGCTGGTAAAAGGTTAAATGCTCTTCGTAGGTCGCCTGTGCACGGCCTGCGACGGTCAGGGCATTGGCAGTAGTCAGATGTATGGTATAAAGAAGGCGCTGGAACAGATGGTCAAATTCGCTGTTCTCAGCGAAATGGACTAAAAGCATATGGAACTGGTGGTCCTCTTCGGTAAAGGACTCCGGGAAGTTCTTTGCGGTGAGAGCGGTTTTCTGCCTGGCAAGGGATTCTTCCATATCCTTTAAGAGCTTATGAAGCCGTTTTTTGTCCTCGCAGACTGCAGCCAGATGGACACAAAAGCCTTCAATGGCGCAGCGGACCTGGATGGATTCCCGCATGGTCTCCTTGTCCAGACGCCGGATCATGAAACCGCGGCTGGGAATGATGGTGATATAACCTTCCTGAGAGAGATACTGAAGTGCCTCACGCAGAGGGGTCCGGGAGATCCCCAGTTCCTTTGCAAGTCTGGTTTCTGAGTACAAAACCTCTGAGTCCAGGGATTTGGAAAGGATCTGTTCTTTAATTGTATGATAAGCCTGATATTGCAGGGAACCGGTATCGTTCATGAAAGACTCCTGTCGTTTTTGGAAATACCAGACAACCTTGTCTGGCTATAAGTGTTACGGAAATTATCATACCTGAAAAGAACCATGAAGTCAATAAAAAATGATTGACCGGTATACCGGTATACTGGTATAATAAATGGAGAAAGAAAAAACTATTTTTTAACACAGGAGGTACAAACAATGAGCGCATTTGAACTGGGAAATGGGTTAAGAGTCATTGATTTAACAAAGCAGCTGGATCCTGAAACCGAGACAAGAAGGTGTCATTTATTCCGTTTTAACACAGGTGGTCCAATCCCGGATTTCCACACCATTATGGACTTAACCAGCCATTTGGGCACTCATGTGGAATGTCCTTATCACCACAACGATAACTGGACAGACGTACAGGGTCTGCCGATCAGCACCTTCATGGGCCGTGCGATCCTTGTAAACATCGATCATATGGAGCCTAACGGCAAGATTAAGGGAGAAGATTTAGAAAAAGCCTGCGGCGACCGCATCAAAGAGGGGGATATTGTAATCCTGGATTCCCCACGCAAGCTTCCTCCGTTCACTCCTGCGTCTAACACGAAAGAGGATGAGCGCCTTTTCATCTGCCGTGAGACAGCAGAGTGGTTAAAAGAGAAGAAGGTAAAATGCGTTGGCTTTGGCGACGGCGTTTCCATTGAGAGCAACAATGAGGATGTATGCGCATTCCACGATGTTCTGATGGAGGTTGATGTGGTATTCTTAGAGGTATTAAAGAATTTAGAAGAGCTGACCACTGACACATTTTTCATGTCCTACGCTCCGATTCCGATCAAAGGACTGGATTCCTGCCCGATCCGCGCATATGCCATCGAGGGAATTGCGGAATTTTCCAAATAATAGAGGTAAAATTTATGAAGATTGCTGTTATAGGGGCAGGGGCCATGGGTTCCATTTATGGTTCCCGTTTGTCCCTGAACAATGAAGTATATATGGTAGATACGGCGCCTGCAGTTGTGGAGCACATTCAACAGGAAGGGATCAAGCTTCTGGAGGATAACGAGGAGCATGTTTACCGTCCCAATGCTGTTACTTCCACAGCGGGTATGGAGCCTGTGGACCTTGTCATTCTGTTCGTTAAATCCTTATATTCCAAAGCAGCACTGGATACAAACAGAAGCCTGATCGGTCCTGGGACCTACGTGATGACCTTGCAGAATGGTTCCGGCCACGAGGATATCCTGGAGGAGTTTGTTTCCAAGGATCATATGGTCATCGGTACCACAGAAGACAATGGCGCAGTTTTGGGCCTTGGCTATGTGAAACGAGGCGGCACAGGCAATACCAACGTAGGAATGTTGGTGGAAGATAAAGCGCAGTTCCTTCCAAGGCTGAAAGAAGCTTTTGAATGCTGCGGCTTTCGGGTAAATATCCATTCCAATATCCAGCAGCTTATCTGGAACAAGCTTTTTACGAATGTATCATTAAGTGCGGTCACAGGCATCCTTCAGGTGGATATGGGGTATATCGCATCCAATGAACATGCCTGGAATATGACGGTCCGCCTGATTAAAGAGGCGGCTTCCGTGGCTCGTGGTCTGGGCCTTCATGCAGATGACGATGAGATCATGGAAAAGGTGAAGAAGACCTCGGAGATGTCTCCTAACGGCTGCACCTCCATCCGTGCAGATCTTCAAAATGGACGGAAAACAGAAGTAGATACCATCAGCGGCTCCGTAGTAAGGGCTGCAAAGAAATGCGGCATTCCGGTACCGACCCATGAGTTCCTGGTGGAAATGGTACACGCTATGGAAGACAAAAGCCGGTAACAGGATATAGGAAGAGGCTGGTTTTCCGCCGCAGGGTGTATGCGCTGCCGGATACCGGCCTCTTTATCTTTGGCAGCCGGACCTAGAGAAGAGGTTTTATACATGTACAGGGGAAAAGTCAAATGATAAGGGGGATTACAAATCATGAAGAAATTATATGTTGCTTCCATCACTCCGTTTCAGGAAAATGGAGAAATCAATGAATCCGCTGCAAGGAAGCTGTGGGAGAGAAATATTTCAGAGGGAGCGGATGGATTCTTTATCGGGGGAAGCTCGGGAGAGTGCTTTCTTCTGACCAGAGAGGAGAGGGTCCGTTCCTTTGAACTTGCTTCAGAATATGTAAACCGTGCGGATATATTCGCTCACGTAGGATCCATCAGTACGGAGGAAGCTGTATTCTATGCGAAAAAGGCAAAGGATATGGGCATTGGGAATATTGCGGCGACTCCTCCGCTTTACTTTGGATTCTCTGAGAAAGAGATCGCAGGATATTACTACGATATTGCAGAGGCAATCGGCCAGCCGGTTCTCTATTATAACATCCCATCCAGCACCCACAGAGAGCTGGAAGTTTCCCATCCGGATATTCAGGCGCTTTTAAAATCCGGTGCAATAGGATCTGTAAAGCATACCAATCTTAATCTGCTTCAGATGGAGCGGATGAGGAATATAAATCCGGATATTAAGTGCTTCGGAGGCTTTGAAAGCTGTATGGTAGCTTTCCTTGCCTTTGGCTGTGACGGCTTCATCGGAAGCAGCTTTAATTTTATGCTGCCCCAGTTTAAGCATGTGATGGACCAGTATCTGGAAGGAAAGGAGGAGGAAGCCAGAGTCCTCCAGACCAAATGCAACAATATCCTGGATGTGCTTTTAAAGAACGGATTGTGCGCGAACCTAAAGTATATCGTTTCCAGCCAGGGTATACCGTCCGGAGAAGTGAGAAAACCTATGCTGCCTCTGACGCAGGAGAAGAAGGACGAGATGGATCAGGTGCTTAAGCAGTATCTGGAGATCCGCTAGTGCTCTTTGGATACAAGCCACCGGAATCAGGTTCAAAATTATAAAGGAGATATAAGACTTATGAAAGCGGTACAGATTGTAAAACCTTATGAGTTAAAAGTCATTGATGTAGAAATGCCGGTAATGGACGAAAAGAATAACGTGCTGATTAAAATGACCGCTGCAGGAATCTGCGGCTCCGATGCAGGTATTTACCATGGGACCAATGCTGCGGCTGCCTATCCCAGGATCATTGGGCATGAAATGGTGGGAAAAGTGGCGGAAATCGGCTCCTCTGTCAAGAATTTAAAGGTGGGTGACCGTGTGATCATCAACCAGGTGACAAGCTGCGGCCATTGTTATCCCTGCCGGATCGGACGGGGCAATGTATGCGACCATCTGGCTGTACGCGGCGTTCACATTGACGGAGGCTACCGTGAATACATGGCCGTACCGGAGTCAGACTGTTATGTACTTCCGGATTCCCTTTCTGATGAAGACGCTGTTATGATCGAGCCTGCCACCATCGGCATCCAGTCCTGCACCCGTGCAGAGTTAGACAAGGATGACATGCTTTTAATTTACGGCTCAGGCGCTCTTGGCAGCTCCATATTAAAGACCGCCCGTTTGATCTGTGACCATATCATTGTTGCGGACATACAGGATGATAAGCTGGAAACCGCTAAAAAGAACGGGGCTGCTTATACGATCAATCCCTTGAAGGAGGACCTTCAGGAAAAGGTAAAGGAATATACTCACATGAGGGGAGCCACAGTTTCCATAGATGCCGTTTGCAGCAAGGATTCCCTGACCCAGCTTCTCCAGGCTACCGGAAACGCCGGCCGGGTCATGACCATGGGATTTTCTACGTCTCCTACGGAGATCACCCAGTTTGCCATCACCTCTAAGGAGCTGGATGTAAGAGGCTCCCGTCTGCAGAATAAGATGTTTGGAAAGGCCATTGAACTGATCAATGAGGGAAAACTGGATCTTAGCGGTTCTGTTTCTCATACCTTCCCCCTGATTCGCGCCCAGGAGGCGTTTGATTTTGTGGACAGCCATGATCCGTCCATTCGTAAGATCGTTCTAACCTTTGATTTTTGATCACAATATATCTCCAAATAAATCAAGCGGCTCCTTCTGCATTTAAAACAGAAGGAACCGCTTTTTCTTATCTTCCTGCGCGTGCAGCGCATCCATAAGATATTCATAGATACGCGTCATGGCTTCCGGCTCAACCCATTCAGGAGAGTCCCGATAGCCGCCGTGCATGGTGCTTGATACATCCATCTGGCTGAGGATCATGTCAAACTCAGGGGGATGACCTAAAAATCCACTGCCCAGATTGGAAAGGGCATTTAAATACTGAATATCCCAACGGGGAATTGAGGCTATGCTGATCGCAGGAATTCGAAGTCCGGAGAAAGAGGCTTCGTCACTCTTCGGCAGAAATTTCACCAGGAGGCCGTTGTGGGCTGTCAGGATTTCCTTGCTGCAGAAAGTGCGTACAGACTCTTTTTTTGCATTCCCCCGGTCATAGACTGCAATGGTATCGCCGTAACCGCATACATCCAGATTAATCACACCGGTAATTGCCTGGCGGTCCATTTGGCTGACATAATGACGGCTTCCCGTATTGCCTGCTTCCTCTCCGTCAAAAAACGCAAAACGAGCAGGGAAGTTTTCGGCACGGAGGGCCTTGGCAAGAGCGATCAGGAGGCACAGGGCAGCAGCATTGTCATTGGCCCCAAAGCTTCCGTAAACCGCATCGTAATGGGCGCAGAACAAGAGGCTGGGCCTGCTGTCTTCCGGAGAAATTAAATAATTGACGATTCCTCTGGGAGCATTGGGTGAGGGAGCTTCTTCCTGGCGTTCAAAGGGCAGGTGTTCCTGCTCCAGGATCCGTTCCAAAGCCATGCGGCGCAGGTCAGGATCCTTCATGGAAAGTTCAGTCAGATATTTGTCCAGGCCCATGATCATTCCTCCTGCCGGGCGTCACAGGGGAGGCAGCTTTCAAGAGGCACTTTTATAACGATCTTGCGGATCGCCGCAGGGCTGTCTCCGGCCTGGATGGCAGGGATATGGACATCCCAAGGGAAATAAATGGCATAGGAGCCTGGAACCAGATGGATCCGTCCCTCCGGAGCCTTAGGATCATTGCAAAAGAAAAGAATGTCCCTGGGAGTGTCAAGAAGATCCTCGTCCACCTGCCCGGTTTCATCCTTGCTGTAAAAACCGGCCTCTTCCGGACCGCCCTTGGCAAGAAACTGTACATCAATGTTTTTTCTATGAATTTCCGGACGAAGGTTCTCCCGGCCTTTTGTGTCTAAATCAAGGACCTGCAGAATAACGGGCAGGCCGTCCAGTTCTATATTAAATACCCCTGGTTCATGAGCTGCCATATCGTTGTCTTTTAAAAAGCGGATGGCGCTACGCAGGGGAGCCGGCAGCACGGCAAGCTGTTCCTCCAGCATGGGTTTATAAATGTTTCCGAAAATCATGGGAATTCCTCCTGTTTTATGGATTATTGGATTCTTTCATCTGCAGGTCGCCTGTTACTGCATGGCTGTTAAGCCTCCGTCCACACCAAGGATCTGGCCGGTCACAAAGGAGGCGGCATCGCTGCATAAATACAGTGCGGCAGCAGCAATATCCTCTTCACGGCCGATGCGTCCAAGAGGGATGCGGTCTGTCAGCTTTTCTAAAAAAGCAGGATCATCCAGCTGGAATGAGTTAATAGGCGTCCGCACAAAGGTGGGTGCGATGGCATTGCAAGTAATGCCGTATTTTCCCCATTCACAGGCCAATTGCTTTGTATACATATTGGCTGCGCCTTTGCTGGTGCAATAAGCGATATAATCCTGTTTTGTACCGATAAAGCCCTTTACGGAAGAGAGGTTGACGATACGCCCATACCGGTTGGGAATCATGAAACGCTTTCCTACCCCGCGGGTTACCGTGTGAATTCCTTTTACATTTAAGTCCATTACCTGATCAAAGGTATCTTCATTATAATCCTCCGCCGGCAGCAGACGGTTCATCCCGGCACTGTTAACCAGGATATCGACGCGGCCAAATGCCTTGTCCACCTGATCAAGCATCTCTGCCACGTCATCCCGGTCGCGGATGTCGCAGCGAAGGGAAAGGAAGCTGCGGCCAGCCTGTTTTGCCTCTTCCTCAAGTTGGGCGGCTTTTTCCGGATGCCCGCCGCATACAGCCACATCAGCTCCATTTTGCAGGAAGGCTCTTGCAATGGCGCTTCCCAGACCTCCGGTTCCTCCCGGGATCAGGGCCTTTTTTCCTGCCAGTGTAAACATATTCTGATAGATATCATTTTTCATAAAGAAGCCCTTTCTGTTCCTGTAAACTGGTATCTGTCTGTCCTTTATTATTTTCTATAAAATAGTCCGGATAGCGTTCTTTTAAAGGCGATATTAACAAAAGGATCCGGGCCAAATGATGATGGTAAATTGTACACGCCCGGTCCGTATCCCGTTCTGCAAGCGCATCAGTAAGCGCAGTTAAATCCCTGAGAAAATCTTCCGTTACGGAAGCATCGGAAGCAGATAAGTAGAGAAGCCTTTGTAAGTCCATTCCGGCTTTCTGGACGGGTTCCCAGATAAAGTCCATCTTGCCCGCCAGATCATAAAGCAGATGATAATATTCGGTGATCAGCCGGACGGACTGGGATAGGTCCTTTTGGGCCAGATAGTCCTCCTGCTGCATCAGGTTATGATAAAGAATATCAAACTGAGGCCGTTTCACTTTTCGGATGAAGATGTTTTGAAGCATAGCTGTCCCAAGCTGCTTGTTAATCCATAAGGTTTGCTCAATCCGGTTAATGTCAATTCTGGATACAAAGGCTCCCTTTTGGGGGATGATGTCCACCAGATTTTTACGGGAAAGCTTGTAAAGCGTATCATGAACCGGCGTCCGGCTTATGCTCAGCGCATCTGCAAGTTCCACCTCGTTCATCTTACGGCCTGGGGGCAGATGAAGATTCAAAATGAAATGCCGGATAATCCGGTATGCATATTGGCGTGCATCTTCCGTATGTCTCCGGGGCGGCAATTTTTGAAACGGTATGAGTGACATGTAAAACTCCGTTCTGCCGCCTTGACTGGCGGCACAAATCAAATAAATAACGCCATGGGCGTTGGTGGCTGTCCTGTGCTGCCATCAAAAATTAAATAAGGCTTGTCTGGTACATGGTTTTTATATGAGTACCAGGTAAGGACAGGAATGAATGGAAATTTGTATGCAATATCTATCTATATTTTATCATTCTTTGCTGAAAAAAGCTACTGAATTTGATGCTGCAAGTGCCGGGAGCGAGCCAGCGATTATGCCTGTAATCTGCGGGCAGCCTGCTCCATATGTCTGCCGTCTGTACCGCAGCAGTCTCCCAATATATTCCTGCTGCTTCCGGCAGCGCAGGCATAATTCCGGTATAAAGGAAGTCAGCTTTTGCCTTAGGGAATAAGCCTGCCTGTCATAGACTGGCGAGAGTGTGAACGATTTATTGTATGTGGATTATAAGTAATAGTATATAACAAAAGATGGGAGAAGTCGACTTTATTCGGACTGTGGCTTTTATGTCCAAAAGAGTTGAAAACAGAAGGGATTCAAGGAAATATATAGTACAAAACAACAAAAAAAATGAGATTAACCTCTTGCATTAATTAAAAACATATGATATAATTCCTGTGTTGCAGCAAATGAATAAAATTTTTAATTTATATGCGCGAGTGGCTCAGTTGGTGGAGTACGACCTTGCCAAGGTCGGGGTCGCGGGTTCGAGTCCCGTCTCGCGCTCTTTTTATTTGTAGCGAAAACCTAGATTTTATCAGGGTTTCCGCTATTTTTTGATTTTTGTAAATGTCTTTTTCGGGGTAGACCGGGGTAGACATTAAACGGCTAAAGCTTTTTCCATATCGGATTCATTTTCTATGCTGGTTTTCCGGTTGAAACAGTAGTTTTTTAGGGTGGTGCGCTCGTCCTCATGACCGACTTGTTTTCGTATCTCATTGATATTAATGCCCCCATCGAGCAGCGATGAAATATAGGTCTTTCTAATCGTATGAAGTCCTTTCTGCCTGATATTGATATGGTCGCAGTATTTACGGATACGGGTATCAACTGCCCGGGGATTGATTCGCTTTCCACCATGGATAAATAGGAAGCCATCATCATAGAAGC
>NZ_DAMAUN010000131.1:0-12283 GCF_032078915.1 Lacrimispora sp.
TACGGTGGTGTGGGAGGACGGTAGATAAAATAATTATCTACCTCCTACCCGATTTATAACGCTGTTTTTTTCATGTCAATAAGACTGGCTCATTTAAACCGTTTTATTGGTACTGTCAAGGATTTTTCGCAAATTCATTTTAACCATTTGGTTACCGGAATGTTAACCGGCTATGTGATCTGCTTCTTCAGCAGATTGCATTTGATCAAGAAGTTTCATATACATATATAGTTTAGCCCCCCACCAGGTCCCTGCCACATGGCGAAGCCGAGCACATACTAGCATTAGGGCGGACTGGCCATCCGGGAATGTTCCTACTACTTTTGTGCGTCGCTTTATTTCACGGTTCAGACGTTCTATGGTATTGTTTGTTCTTATACGATTCCAGTGTTCATAAGGAAAGTTCATGTATGTTAATGTTTCTTCAATTCCATCTTCCAGTTTTTTAGCTGCCTCTTTAAGCCTCATTGTTCGAAGTTCTTCTACCACTTGTTTTGCTTTTTGGCGTGCTGCTTCCTTACTTTCCTGGGAATGGATTGCTTTTAGCATTTTTGCTACATTTTTTATTCGGCTTCGTGGGGTAATGGAAAATATATTTCGATAGAAATATATGGTGCATCGCTGATATTTGGCATCTGGAAACACTTGTGGAATTGATTCCAGCATTCCAAGGTTTTTGTCCCCAACAATTAAGCGGACACCTTTAAGGCCTCTGCTTTTTAGTTCAATAAGGAAGTTTTTCCAACTTTCCCGGTCCTCTTTCATTCCCTCGGAGGCTCCTATGATTTCACGGTATCCTGCTTCATTACACCTATAGCTATAAGAATAGAAACATTTTCGTATTCACTACCCCAACAGCATTTTAGAAAGATACCGTCAACAAATATGTAAGGATAATTCCCACCGTTTAAGGGACGATTTCTCCAGGTTTCGATATGCTCATAAGCTTTTTTATTTAAGTTGCTAATTGTCCCTGGAGATACTTTAGTTCCCCAAAGTGCTTCGGTGATATCTTCCACACGGCGCTCGGATACACCTGCAAGATACATTTCGATTAGCGCTTCTTCAACAGAGCACTCTCTCCGACGATAACGTTCAATAATAGCAGTTTCAAAGGGAATTCCTTTAAGCTTTGGTACGTTAAGTTTCACCTCACCTGATGTAGTAACCAGATTTCTTTGATAATGACCGGATCGGTACCCTTGACGCTCCCCGGAACGCTCATATTTTTCGGCGTTGACCAATTCATCTGCTTCTCTATCAAGCAGAGCATTGAGAGTTTCCTCCACACTGGAACGAACTAAATCTTTTAATTCTGTTTTGATTATTTCCTCATTTAGCTGTATAATGTTATCAGACATGTTTCATAGCCTCCTTTGTGAGATTTGGTGTGGTAACTTTATTTTACCAAGTGGCTATGGAACATGTCCATTTTTATTTAATTGAATTTGCGAAATTAAATATACGTTAGGAGGTGCGGACAATTTCTTGGACTGTTTATGATGCCAGGCCCAGACTTTGCCGATATTCCAATGGACTCATATTTCCTAGTGAGACTTTAATTCTGGTTTCATTGTACCATAGCAGATATTCATTAAGAATTGCTGTAAACTTTGCTATCGACACCTTTGACCAACTGCGGTTATAAAACATTTCATTTTTCAGGCGTCCAAAGAATCCCTCGCATGCAGAATTATCCGGAGAACAACCTTTTTTTGACATGGAACGCTGAAGACCGGATTGTGTCATCC
Source organism: Lacrimispora sp. (assembly GCF_032078915.1). Classification (GTDB taxonomy): domain Bacteria; phylum Bacillota; class Clostridia; order Lachnospirales; family Lachnospiraceae; genus Lacrimispora. The sequence continues at coordinate 1,752 of NZ_DAMAUN010000131.1, forward strand.
TCCATATCCAGCCTGGCCATCGATAATGGCATCCACGGTCGCTATGGATGACTGGATGTTCCTTTTTATTAAGAGTACAACATGCACGATCCAACATGCTGTTGACGAGGCTGGCATCGGGTACCGAGCTTATATTCCAGGCGGGAAGCATTCCATCAAAACAATCAATGATCGCCGACAAATATACTTTTCCAGCAGGAATGGCAAACTCCGTGATATCAGTCAGCCATTTCTGGTTTGGCATATCTGCATGAAAATTACGCTGGATGATATTAGGTACTGCAGGTGTAATCTCTCCTTTGTATGAACTGTACTTATTTCGACGTTTTACTTTGACTCTTGCCCCGCACTCAGACATGAGCTTTCGTACTATTTTTTCTGATACGCAAGTACCTTCTTTGGCTAGTAATGCATGGATTCTCCGGTATCCGTATCTACCACCATTTTCATTAAACAGCTCCTTGATACGATTTCTTAATTCTGCATATTTATCAGTGCATGCAAGACGTTTCCTCTGATAGTAATAACTGCTTTTTGACAGCTTTAGTTTCTGTAGCAGCAATGGCAGTGAATAGTTATCTTTCAGGGCATCAATCATCACTGCCTTCTCTCGATTCCTGAGAGTGGTCAAATCGACGCCGGGGTCTTTTTTTAGGGCATCAAGTGTTCCTTTTAAAATATCTATTTCCATCTGCATCTCTTGCATTTGCCGCTTCAATTGTTCTACTTCCGGACTGGAGGCAGGTATCTCTTCCGGTAAATTGCCTCGTGGATCGTCATCGGTATTCATAAGTGCAACAGCCCCTTTCAGAATGTACTTTTTACGCCATATATAGATACTTGCTCTGCTATAGCCAATTTCTTCTGAAACTAATTGTACATTCTCTCCAAGCACAAAGCAACGATGAATTGTATCAAGCTTAAGTTTTAGGGACGGATGTCTGGGATGATTTGGAGTATTATTAAATTTGCGTCTTTTGGTTTTGCTTTTTGGCGGAGCGTCACGCTCAGCAATCCAATCGTAGAGTCTCTTTCGAGTTGGATATCCTAACTGATGAATGACTTTACTGACAGAGTTACATTGATCATATAATTGTAATGCTTTGTTTCTCTGATATTTTGAATACACTTCATTGCTCCTTTCGGAGTCTCATTGGTGTCCAACTTTATGTCCGCATCCCCTTATCTGGTGTGAAAATTCCTGTTGTAATGTTATCAGACATGTTCTATAGACTCCTTTGTGAGATTTGGTTGGTGACTTTACTTTACCAAACAGCTGTAGACCTTGTCTGTTTATATGAAATTGAATTAGCAAAATTAAATATACGTCATCTAACGCTGTATAGCAGAGTAAGTGGAAGCAAATCCATAAATTGTAAGTGACAGAAAGTTATTATCATAAGTGGGATATCAGGAAACAAAGTGCCGCTAATTTATCCATGTCCTTAAGTGAAAAAGTGAGTTTAGGATGGAATTTATGCGAAAGAGCACCTTGCATGTCTATATCATTTACAATGTATTTTCCTTATGTAAACATCTTGACAGAAGACAGATGATTACGTAATCCTGACAGAGATACTAAATGCAGGATTTAAGTGGCTAGGAACCAATCTACAATGTATAATTTGGACAGGGATGTACTTATCTCATCCCGGATAAGATATTTCTTAAGTACGATGCTGATTACTAAAAGTTTAGCCTCTTATAATTTAACCTCTTGCAATTTACCTCTACATAGAGTAATATATAACTACATAGAGATAATATAGGAGAAGCAATGGCAAAGACAGAATTAAAAATCCTAATAGGCCTCCATCGGGCTGTAAACTATATTGACCGACAATCAACCAAGATTTTTTCAGAGTACAATCTAACCATGGGCCAATTTGCCGTATTAGAGGCACTATACCACAAAGGAGACATGACCATAGGTCAGGTACAGGAAAAAATCCTAAGTTCCAGCGGAACCATTCCTCTTATTATAAATAACCTTGAGAAAAGAGGGTATCTTATAAGAAAAGCGGACAGCAAGGATAAGAGGCGATGCATTCTCCATATCACAGCTCAGGGACAAGAGTTGATTGGTCAGGTCTACCCTAGAAATGAAGCCAGGGTTATTGAGTTAATGGCTCATTGGACTGACGAAGAAAAAGTACAATTGGCAATGTTATTAAAAAAGTATGGAGATGAGATAAATGGAGAGAAAGATTAAAAGACAGGTTAGAGGCTTTAGAACCCAGGACGGTGCCGGTGTAAACCTGGTCAGGGTATTAGGACATGATACAATGGAAGAATACGATCCCATTTTGATGCTGGATTCCTTTGACAGTATAAATCCCGATGATTATACAGCCGGATTCCCCATGCACCCGCATAGGGGCATTGAAACAATCAGTTATGTATACCGCGGGAAGATGGTTCATAGGGACAGTTTAGGGAATGAAGATTCTATTTCCGACGGAGAAGTTCAGTGGATGACAGCAGGTTCCGGAATCCTGCATGAAGAGAAACTACCTGCATCAGAACGAATGCTTGGAGTACAGCTGTGGCTAAATTTACCGTCAAAAGATAAGATGACCGCTCCTTCTTATCACAGCATAAAAAATGATGAGATTGAAGAGATCAATCTAGGAGATGGAAAACTGAGACTACTTGCCGGTCAATATAAGGACAGTAAAGGATATACAGGCAGATATCTCCCTCTGGATTACTACGATATCCATCTTGATCCTAACGCTTCTATATCCATAGATACGGAGCCAAACCGCTCAGTTATGATCTTTACCTTATCAGGAGAGGTTTCTGTCGGAGGAGAACTGGTGAGAGAGAAGACAGCAGCAAAGCTTACCTCTGGAGACAAGGTCGAGATAAAAAGTACTGAGAAGAATGCCCAGGTGTTATTTTTAAGCTCAGAGCTTTTAGGAGAGCCTATTGCCTGGGGAGGTCCCATTGTAATGAATACGAAAGCTGAATTGCAAAAAGCTTTTACAGATCTGGATAAGGGAACGTTTTTACAAAAGAAAATGTCATATGACAACTAATAAAATATTATAATTAGATCAGGAGGAATTAAAATGGGCATTATTGAATCATTAGAAAAGAGAAGAAGCTATTACAGCATTAATAAAGAACTTCCTGTTGATGCCGGTGAAGTCATCGAACGGATTGAAAAATTAACAGAACTGGTACCTGATGCTTTTAATATGAAAAGCTCCCGCATTGTTGTGGCGTTAGGAGAAAAGCAGGAATTATTATGGGACGCTATCTATGACGCTTTCGGAGGCCAGGTCCCAAGAGAAAAAATCGACAGCTTTAAAGCTGGTGCAGGAACAATTCTTTATTACTACGATCAGGAGGTCGTAAAAGGATTACAGGGACATTTTCCGCTGTATGCGGACAATTTTCCAGCCTGGGCGATGCAGTCCAGTGCAATGCTTCAAATAAGCATCTGGAGCGGGCTGCGGGAATTAGGGATCGGCGCTTCCTTACAGCACTATAACCCGGTTATAGATCAGAAGGTCCGGGAACTGTTTGATTTGCCGGAAAGCTATCTGCTAATTGCCCAAATGCCTTTCGGAGGGATTGTAAAAGAACCTGATTTAAAAGAGAAGGAAGACATTTCCAAAAGGGTTCAAATTGAAAAATAATAATTGATTTCCATTTCTAATTTGGCATTAGGGATGAACGGTACCCAGATAGCAGAACACAAAAAGAGACTCTCTCTTTTAATGTTCTTGGCTAGGGGTACCGTTTATCTCTTTTTTCACCTTCTCAGGCTAACTTTTAAAGTTCATCATAGCGGCACGTCACATTATTGTCTAAAATATTCTCAAAAAATATATTCTATAGTATAACTACCTTCCCTCCTCATCCTTAAAAGCAGGGCATTTTCGGGCTCATTCCGGTAGAGTGAAATGTTGAACACCAAAGCAGCAATGGATTTTACGCCACAGAAGTAGGGGACAGCATAAAAGCATAAAAGCATAAAAGCATAAAAGCATAAAAGCATAAAAGCATAAAAGCATAAAAGCTAGGCATATCTTATTGACTATGTTGATTTGTATTCTATTTAGCTTTTAATAAACTATATAACATTATGCTCACCGTAATAGGAACTACCTACCAAATGGGGCCGATGGGGAAACATAAAGGTCCAGAAAGCAGATATGATTTTACGCTGACAGAAGCATCTTAAGAACCTCATAAGAGAATACAGTGAGTTAAAAGCAATTATAAAAAAAGTGCAGATGATTGTATGTACTGCATAAGTATTACAATTAAAATTAGAATATTTTATACAAAAATATTAATATAAGTTGACAAGTATAATCATAATTGCTATAATTAGAGCAAGTTAATTAATAAAGTTTATAAAGTAAGTACAAGGCGGACTAAATTATGAGCGAGATGGTTGGAAAACCAGGTGTAATAAAATTATTAAATAAAGATGTGGTAGAAGGAATTATTCGAAGCAATGGTCCAATCACAAAACCAGAGATAGCCAAACGGTCACAGTTAAGTCTGGTCACTGTAAATAAAACAGTTGCTATCCTGATTCAGGAGGAAAAAGTAAAAGTCAGTGGAGCCAGTGAATCCACCGGTGGCAGGAGAGCAATGTTCTATGAAATTAATAATGAAGCAAATTTTTATATCGGTCTATATTATTATAAGAATCATTATATTGGAGCCATTTCAGATTCCATAGGTGAATTAATTTATGAGCAGGAATTCCCTACCAGAGTGGATGTCTATGAAGAGGTCATGGAAGATACATATTTAGCGCTGGACAGTCTCATTGAAAGGTGCGGTGATCATAAGATAAAAGCCATAGGAATTGGTGTTCCTGGAGTTGTAAAAAAGGGTATCATTACCAATATTCCCAATATCCCGTCCTGGGAGGGAAAAGATATTTCGGATATTTTATCAAATAAATATCGGCTTCCGGTTCTGCTTGAGAATGATATTAATCTGACTACATTAGGAATTTATAATACAGAGTATCAGAATAATAAAGTCAGGAACATGGCTTTGATTTATTTGGATCAGGGAATCGGATCAGGATTTATCATTAATCAGTCGCTGTTTAAAGGTTCCAGTAACTTTGCCGGAGAATTAAGTTACATACCGGTAAAGCAGTATTTTCCTATAAAAGGGAAGGTAACCAGATACACAGGCAACTTTGAAACACAAATATCATTAATCACTGAGGCAATGGAACAATCCTCCGGATTGTCAGAGCAAGAGCTATATAAAGATATGCTGGTTCGGACAATTATCGAAGGCCTGTTAAGTGTTATCTGCGTTTTAAACCCTGAAATTATCGTGATGAAGCATAGCTGTCTGACAGAACATGATTGTCAAAAGATAGAACAGGAGCTGGCAAATTGGGTGGATGAAAGCAATGTTCCCTCCATAATAAATGCGGCAGATTTAAGCAAAAGCAGTATTCAAGGAGTAATTCGTATGTGCATCAGGGAAAGTACTTCTTCCTATTCATTATCTAATAAAAAGCGAGGTTAATAAAATGAAATATTTATTATCAGTAGATGGGGGAGGAACTAAAACAGAATTTTATATCAGTGATCTGCAAGGGAATATGATAGATACCTTTACAACTGGATCCACCAGCATCAAGTCAGTAGGAGGGGATAAATCCTATGACCAGCTAAAGGCAGGAATCCAACAGCTAAAAGAGACATATAAAATTACGCCTGATGATATTTTAATGGGAGTGTTTGGAATGTCTGGCTGTGATTCGGATAATGATTATCAGACAATTCTTGACCGGATTTTAAGTCTGGGGTTTACAAAAGACAATGTTCATCTATGCAACGATGGGGTACTGGCATTTTATGCACAGACCCAGGGACCGGGAATAGTCGTAATTGCAGGAACCGGTTCAATTGTAATTGGGATAGATAAACAGGGGGAGGTCAGACGTTCAGGAGGATGGGGTTACCATTTCAGTGATATTGGATCCGGTTATTGGATTGGCTGTGAGATACTTAAGAGAACTCTTCTTTATTGTGATAACTGTCATCCATATTCACCTGTATTTGAACAGGTCAAAGGCTATTTCCAGGCGGAGAGTTATACAGAGCTTCCATATATTGTGACAGAAATTAAAGATATGAATCAAATTGCAGGTCTGGCTTATGAAGTTGTAAAGGCAGCCGAAGAGCAGGAAGAATTATCCATAAACATATTAAAAGACGGAGTCAGACAATTGGCTGATCAGGTTGCGGGTATGGTAAAACAAATGGATTTATCAGAGGTCCCAAAGATTGTTTTTTCAGGCGGAGTATTAAAAAGCAAGATTTATCAAGACATGCTTGCATCAGAAATCAGACAATTTATTCCTGATCAGGATATTCAGTTTTATATTCAGAAGAATAAGCCATCCTTTGGAGGGATAAAGTTAGCACAGCGGCTGCTGGAGAAGAAAAAAGAAATTGTCCTTCAGATATTTACCGGAGGATATTTAAGTAAAGAGACTACATATGAAGAAGTGGAAAGTAAATTAAAACCAATACTTGAAAAGATAAGAGTGACAAAGGTAATTATCGGATGGTCTGTCGATGAGGAACTATATATAAAGATAAAGCTACTGGTACATAAGTATCAAGCAGAATTATATCTATGGATGCCAGTTTTTTCAGAGACAGGATTGCTGGAACCGGTAAGTTTCCTGCAGGATTTTCGGGGTGAGGAAGTAAAAAGTTATCAGTTGAAAGCCGGAGAAAATTTCGAGTTTTATTGTCCTAATATAAAACAAAACAGAGAGAGCGTAAAACATATTTATGAAAAACATTTTAGTAAAATTGGCTTTGATGGAATATTTTTAGATAAAATCAGGTATTCTTCCTTTTCCAATAAAATCACCGGAGTGTTTAGCTGTTTCTGCCCTGAATGTATGAAAAAGTATCAGGAAAAACAACTGGATGCCGATGAATTACGAATGGAGATGGACAAAGTTATTGATGGGCTGGAAGGATATGACGGACACCCGTTAAAATGTTTAACTTATGAAGATGGAAGCTATCGGTTTGATAATCCGATCTGGGAAAAATTTTTCAACTGTAAAGCAGACTTTATCTATGACTCGTTAAAAGAAATTACCGGTTATTTCAGGGAACAGGGCCTAAAGATCGGCATGGATGTGTTATCACCTTTTTTAACCCATTTTACCGGACAGGATCTGTCAAGACTTAAAGGATTAACCGATTTTATGAAACCTATGATGTATCGGATTACCTGTGCTCCGGCAGGACTTCCATTTGAATACGACAGCTTCCTGTCAGGTACTACCAATATTGATGCTGATACGGTAAGGAGAGAGTTTGATCAGCTGCTTGGAATTAAGTCAAGCGGGGACAACCGGTTTGATCTTGATTTTGTGGAATCAGAACTTGACATCATGGAGCGTATGGATATACCGGTATATTGCGGAATTGAAGTCAACAGAATTAAGGATGTTGTACCGGCAGATCCGGAATATATAAAAGATACTATTAATAGTCTGTCTCAAACCAATATTAAAGGCTTTGTGTTATCCTGGGATATTCTATCGGCACCTGAAGAAAATATTGAGGCGGTCTACCATTGCTTTGGAGGCAGGGGTGAAATGCAATGAATCAGATATTAGAGATGAAGCACATTTATAAAGATTTTGGGGCAGTAAAAGTGTTGAATGACATTGACTTTTCATTGGGAAAAGGTGAGGTCAGAGCTCTTTTAGGTGCCAATGGTGCGGGAAAATCTACATTGATTAAAATACTGGGCGGTGTTCATGCGCCAACCAAAGGTGAAATTTACTTAAGAGGAGATAAGATAAATTTTAAGGACAGCTATCATTCAAAGCAATCAGGCATTAGTGTGATCTATCAGGAACTAAGCCTGGTACCTACACTGTCGGTAATAGATAATATCTTTCTTGGCAGAGAAGTGGTTTCCGGCATCTTTTTAAAAAAAGAAGAGATGAAAAAAGAGTATGAAGATATTTGCCAGCGGTTTTCGTTTGACATACCTGCAAATGTGATTGTGTCTAAGCTGAGCATTGCCAAGCAGCAGATGGTAGAGATTATGAAAGCAGTATCCTGTGATACTGAGATCATTATCATGGATGAGCCAACAACTTCACTTACTAATAATGAGAAAACAAGTCTTTTTGAAATTATAGCAAAGCTAAAAGCGGTTGGTAAAAGCATCATTTATATATCACATATTTTAGATGAGATTTTTCTGAATTGTGACAGCGCCAGCATTATGAGAAATGGCATTATGGTCGGAAGCTATGATGTAAAGGACCTTACAAAAGAAAAGATTACTCAGTTGATGACTGGTATTGACAACAGCAATATTGCAGGAAAAAAACAGACCTTTCATGCAGATTATACCAGCGAACCCGTTTTGGAAGTCAGAAATCTTGGCCGGGGAAATGTGGTAAAAGATGTATCCTTTAAGGTTCATAAAGGTGAGGTGTTAGGATTTGCCGGCCTGGTTGGTTCTAAACGAACGGAGATCATTAATCTGATTTATGGGGTAGACCATTATGACCGCGGTGAAGTGTTAATGAATGGAACAGCTGTAAAGGTAAGATCGCCTAAACAAGCGATCCAACATAAGATCGGTTTTATTCCGGAAGACAGAAAGCATCTTGGCCTGATACTGGGACAGGAAATATATAAAAATTCTACGGCCGTTCAGATTGATAAGTTTAAGACGTCAGGATTCTTAAATAAAGCAAAAGAAATAGAATTCGCTGAATTTGCAGAAAAGAAACTGGGCATTAAAATCAGTAATGTAAAGCAAAAAGTAAAAGAACTTAGCGGCGGTAATCAACAGAAGGTTGTGGTATCTAAATGGTTGAATCAGGATATGGATTTGATTATTTATGACGAACCTACCAAAGGAATTGACATTGCGGCGAAGGAAGACATTTTTCATTCGATTGAGGAATTCTCAGGACATGGAATAGGGGTCATATTTATATCGTCCGATTTAGAGGAAGTGATCCGTGTTGCAGACCGGGTGCTGGTAGTCAGAGATGGAACGATTGTCAGTGAGTTGACTAATGACAATCTTACAGTTCAGGAAATTATGGATAAGATATTTGATGTATAGAGGAGAAGGGTGATATGAAGAATAAAATGGGTGTACTGAAAAAGATGAATTTTCGGGAATATGGTGTTGTAATAGGTTTTATTCTGCTGTGTGTGGTCATCTCATTTGCAACTCCGGCATTTGCAACTCAAAAGAATATCTTAAACCTGTTACGGCAGTCTTCCATCATCGGAATCATCGCAACAGGAATGACATTTGTAATTATATCAGGAAGCTTTGATATCTCAGTCGGGGCGGTAGCTGCTTTGTCAGGTGCGGTAACAATGAAACTGATAACAATGGGGAATGGGGTTCCGGTAGCGATTGCTGTTATGGCAGCTCTTGGGATCGGTGCTGTGGTAGGACTTATAAATGGTATTGCAGTTGCCAAAATTAATGTTCCTTCCCTCATTGCAACCATGGCAATGGTAAGTGTGGTGAAAGGTTCCATGCTGATGTTTACCGGAGGGTATCCCATCACAAGAACAATTCCGGTACTGGATACCATTGGAAATGGATATGTGGCTGGGATTCCGATTCCTGTTATCATATTTGCAGCAGCAGTTGCCATAGCTTTTATCATTCTTACAAAAACACGATTTGGAAGATATGTCTATTCTGTTGGCGGCAATGAAGAAGCCAGTAAATTAAATGGAATCAATGTAGACTCTTATAAAATAAAGGTATTTGTAATCAACTCAGTTTTAGCGGCATTGGCCGGGATAGTACTGGTAGGCAGAATGGGTACAGCCAGTCCGGCAGCAGGAGATGGCTATGATATGGATGCGATTGCATCGGTAGTAATTGGGGGAACTTCTGTTGCAGGCGGATCTGGATCTGTATTGAAAACAGTCATCGGAGTGCTGCTAATGAGTGTGATCAATAATAGTTTTAACTTACTCGGTGTAGATATGTATTTTCAATATATATTTAAAGGATTAATTATTTTAATCGCAGTGGGAGCAGATTCATTTAGTAAAAAGCGGCTGGCTTCAAGCTAAGCCCCAAAAAGAGAAGGAGAGAATATTATGAAGAAGCAAATGAAAAAGGTATTGGCACTAGGTTTAGCAACGGTGATGGCAGCAGGTATGACTGCTTGTTCTGCCCCGGCCAAAGAAGAAACAACAGCAGCTACAAAGGCTGCAGAAACACAGGCAGCAGGTGAGGCAAAAGACGAGTATAAAATTGCAGTTTTACTTCCAGGCCCGACAGGTTATTTTGTAGCAACAAAAGAAGGAATTGATGCAGCAGCAAAAGAGAATAACGTAAAGATTGAATATGCAGATGCACAATGGGATGCTTCGAAACAGCTTGCTCAGGCAGAAGATTTTATTGTAAAAGGTGTGGATTTAATTGCAATATGCTCTGTTGATTCAGGATCAGGGGAGAAGATTGTAAAATCTGCAAATGAATCCAATATTCCAATTCTG
>NZ_DAMAUN010000132.1:0-12166 GCF_032078915.1 Lacrimispora sp.
TACACTACACAAAACAATCCCCGCCGCTCCGTTAATCATTGGAATGTATTTATCTTTAATCGTCTGGCTTTGCTTCATCCACTGCCCCAGCAGGTAAAGAACCACTGCCACTACGACCAGTTCTGGTTTCACATAATTTATGATCTCTTCCATAATAATCATTTCCTTTCCCCTTTCCCATTACAGAACCCCCTCCTTAAACCCTTCCGTCTGGTATTACCGCCTGATTTAATTGATGCTTTCTTTTCCTCAAACGTTCCTGCCTCCCCCGGATACGCGGCAGTTCCATACGTGATAGAATCATTACAAAAAAACCTCCAGGATGCCGGAGAAAACTCTGCTCATCCTGAAGGTTTTGATCTTAAATTGTTGTCAGTTGCCTGAACATATTTGCTGCATCCAGCTGCCCGTATCCCCAAATATTGTTTGGATAAACATTCACAGGGTCCCGTCTTGCCCCGCGAATCAACAAGCGGTTGATCTGATATCCGGTAACGGACGTATAGTTTCCCTTATTGTAGGCCCATTCCATGACCATGGCCGCGACCCCAGCCGCATGGGCAGCCGCAGCTCCGGTACCGGTAGCATTTCCATATCGAAAGTCAGGAAGCGCACAGGGAAGCTGGTAGCCGGGAGCACCCAAATCAGGTTTTACAAGCCCCAGTCTGGTATATCCTCTGCTTGACTCATTCAGTATAATTCCATCCAACTGATTATAGGCCGTAACTGTCAGAGGATGTGGGGCATCTCCCTGGGAAGTTATGGTTGTATCAGGACTGGAGTTTAAGAAAAAGGTCTCATTTGATATGAGATTACCGGAGGGCAGCCATGCATGATAGGAAAAACCTTCATTTTCAGTGCTGCCTACCCTGATACTCCAGGTTCCGGCAACTAAATTTTGAAAACGCACCAGAATCAACTGATCTCCGGTTTCCTCTTCAAAAATAATATTGTTCACCCAGACAATGCTGTCCACGGATTGAAAGACAATTTTTATGCAATCTGCAAAGGAAGGATAAATAATCTGGGAAGTCTCCCAGGTTGGAGCAATGATCTCTATAAAAAGCCTGGAAGGTATGTAAGGCCAGATTTCCATGGCAAATTCCCTATCATTGATTCCTACGTTTAACTGAAAGGTGTCTATATAAGGTGCGGTTTGAGTGCTGTTAAAAAAATGTCTTCCGTTATTGCCTTCATTTCCGGCAGCAATGGACACACCGATTCTTGGCAGCTGTACCAGATAATCCAGGTAAGCGGAGGAGGCACCTCGCCCGTCGTGCCCTCCCTGACTGCTTCCAAGGGCAATGCATATGACCAGAGGCCGGTTCAGCCTTTGAGCAGTAGTAACCAAATACCGGATTCCCAGGATGATGTCTGATTCCTGATAGCATAAGGCATTATCCGGAACAAAGAACAGTTTCTTTAAGTTATCCTTCGCTGTTTTTAGTTTTACTACCAGAAGATCCGCATCTGGAACAACACCGCTGAAGTTATAATCATCATTAGGCCTTCCGGCAATGATGCTTGCAATTGCAGTTCCGTGACGTATGGTATCAACTGTGGGAACAATCGAAAGAGGATTTTCAGAAATCAATGCAAAATTAATCAGCTCTCTGGTATATTCAGCACCGAAAGTAAACCCTCTTGGAGGTGTGCTTCCCACCTGGGTCTGATCCCATATAGACAGGATTCTGGTTGATCTGTCATTATACTTAAAAGCAGGATGGCGGTAATCAATACCAGTATCCACAATGCCAACAATTACCCCTCTCCCAATCAGGCCAAGGCCGGGAGTCCTCTGAACAGATCCTATGCCGGATTTCTCAATGCTGACCGATGACTCCAGGGTATATAAAGTCGGAAAGTAATGATAGGGATTTATCCCAAGATCACAGGGCTCCATCTGATCCTTTGGTATATGCAGCAAGGAATTCATATCATTCAGCGTGGTAATATTATCACCAGTATTATAAGATGGAACCAAGGCATTACTTATGATAAGATCATAATACCGATTATCCAGTATTTTTTCCATATTGCGGCCTCCTGCCTGTTTCAAATGAAGCATATGATATATTTTATGCAGAAGAGGTTCCAATATGAGCAGAAGAATATGCCACAATCCTGGGAATAAAATGGCAATAGTGTAGTAATGTGTATATTTATATTTTATATTGCAATTTATGATATATTTACAAAATATTAATGGATTATCTATAAAAATTTACTTATTTCCCTTTACTTAATCGATTATTTGCGCTATAATTTATATAACTCTTCTTTGGAGTGCCGTATTTCCCCAATCCTGCGGTGCTCCATTTTTTTATTTTTTCTCTCCTTTCACAGTATCTTCACATTTCCATCAAATTCTCAACACATTTCCACCTTATATTAATACAGGTAAACAGGCCAGCGAGACCTTTCATATACATATTTTCATACTCAGCCGACAGGATTCCCTCTCCTGTCGGCTTCTTCCATCTTTTGAGACATAAAACAAGATTACTCTATGAAACCACCGGGTTCCTATTCGGCAGCCGTTTTCTCCTGCCCATTTTCCGGCAGCTGGTGCCAGTTAAGTTTATCTATGACAGCACCATTTTGTTCCTGAGAAGAATCCTGTGCAGCGTTATCTTTCGAAGATCCACGGTCTGCTCCCCCCGTCAAACTTTCCTCGAATGATTCCTCTTCATTAACCTGGTCACCCTCCGTATCCGATTCCTCAGCCAGGGGTTCTTCTGTCAGATTTTCTTCCGGATACCCCTCTTCCGGACTTTCCTCTGCTGGACCTTCCTCTGTTTGATTTTCTTCTTCCTTATTTACTTCTTCCGTATTTTCTTCCGTATTTTCTTTTGCAGGTTCATTTCCTTCCTCTATCTCAGGTTTCTCTACCGCCTCTGCAACCGGTTCTTCCACGATTAATTTCCTTGCCTCCACATTCATATAATTTTGGATTTCCGGAACTGTTACCGTTATTTCATATGGCGCATAATTATTATATTCTGATAGTATCCTTACCTCATGCTCCTCTGAGGTGAAATTTTTGGCTAAAATGGTTAAACTGTACGGCTTTGTTCTCGTATTCAAGCTATAATCTGTGCCATTGGTCAACTTCTCGCCATCCAGATAAACCGTGTTGTAGGAGCTATAAAAATAGGAAGATGCATCGGTAGAAAATTGCAGATCTCCGTTTTCAAGCCACTCATCGGTTATATCCGGCAGCTTCTGGTACGGAGTGAAGGCAACATTACAGGAACGGTATCCCGGCACTGAGATTGTTACGTTATAGCCATAATAATTTGACAATGTACCGCTTAGCGTAATCGTTAACTGCTCTTCATCAGCGTCTTTGCTGAATCCTGTAATCGTCTGGCTGGAGGAAGAACGCTTTACGGATACGTGAGACTGGATCAGAGAATCCCACCATTCCTGGTTCCCATCCGCTACATGCAGGACGATTGTATTTTCTCCGCTTAAGGAGGTTCCGTTTTCTATTTCAAGCTTTGGTGCCGCTTCATAGGCAATATACTGCCCAAAGCTCATTTCTGTCTTTTGATATGCTTCATTATACAAGACCAGAAGGTTTTCTTCCTCTGTAAGCAGTGCAGCAGGAATATAAATTGTGCTGTATCCGCTGGTCGTATATCCAGTACCCTTCTTTAACTCGGATCCATTCAAGGATACCGTTGCTTTATCATAGAAATAGGAATCCGTGGTTGTCAGTTCCAGGCGTTCTTCGTCATAATTAATCACGCCTTTAACACTAACTGTTTTTAAGATTCTGACCTCAACCTGAGCTGCCCGGTATCCCTTTGCATTTACCGTAATCGTATAAGTACCAGGGCTGTAGGAACCAACCGTTGGCAAAGTCAGTCCATTTTCATTTTTGGTATAAGTGACAGCTGTTGAAGAATAAGAATCCGATAGTGTCACCGAACTGATATTATTCAGCCAATCGGCTGCCTCACCTGAAACCACCTCCACAGTTACGGTACCTTTCTGTACAACAGCTTCTGATTTTAGCACCGGAGCTTCTAATGGAGACACCAAATCTGCCGGAACAGTCCCTTCTAATATCTTTATTCCATAGCCGGAGGCATAAAGCTCAATTCTATATGGTGATCCGGCAGTAAAGTTATGAGGGAAAATTTCAATTCCTTTGCCATAGGAAGCAGTATAATCGGCAGCTTCTCCCTTTTTCAGTTCTGTTCCGTTTAAAACCACTTTTGTTACAGAGGAGCTTAAATAAGAGGCATTGCCGGTAAGCATTAAGCTGTAATTTTCCTGGTTCCACTGCTGGGTTGTGGCAGGCGGTGCTTTTACGGGAGTAAACGATATCGTTACTATATCGTATCCCGGTATGGCAATTTTCATGGTATATGTGTAATAAGAAGACATTGTAGTCTTATTTGAAGTGACTGTAAAACTGTTTCCGTCTTTTTCAAGAGAAAGGCCGGAAACACTGCTATAGGAATAGGTCAGAGCAAGATGATCAGCCTCTAAAGCCTGGAACCATTCCATCTCTTCGCTGTCTTCCTGCAAGGCTCCGATATCAAATACCACAGAAGAACCTTCTATCACTTCCCTTACGGTAACAGACGGCGCTTTCTTAGGTGTAACAAACGCTTCCGGGGAATCCACCTCAAGGCTGGTATCTTCATAACCCTTTGCCTGAATTTCAATCGTATTTTTTCCGTTTACCAGATAGCCGTAGGAAATATACAGATTATTGTAATCATTCGTAAAGCTTCCGGATTCCAGCCGGGTTCCATTGACTGTAATTGCCGTTATCTGATCTGTATAATATGAAAAGCCCGCTCTTAATTTCAACTGGCTGTTGGCGTCATCCCAAGTCGGTGTAAATGATGGAGCCTTATCTACAACAGAAAGAGAACCTTTTACATCTCCGAACCCAAAGGAATGGATCGTAACCTCATAATCTCCGGTATAATTCATGGGCCCGCTGATCGCATCTACTCTCAGGGTCATGGTTTTCCCGTCTGCAGATAAGGTATTACTTTCCTGATAGTAGTGGGTTTTGGTTTCACTGTAAGGAATCTCAATTTCAGTAATGGAACGGTACCACGATTCATTTTCCTCACTAAGCTTTATGACCGCGCTCTTTCCTTTCAAAGATGGAGCAATGGTCAGCTCAGGCGGATTGGTATTGTCTGTTTTTCCAGTTAAAAGTTCTACTTTTGTTCCGTAGCCGCCTTTGTCTGTTAAATACTTCACATACCTGGGCAGGTCCTCCGCGCTTTTCCAATTTCTGGTTTTTAAGTCTTTCCCATCTGTACTCAGGGTCAGGTCCTCATTTAACGCAGACAATTTCTCAGAAGGTTCCCATTTAGACAGAAAGGCCTCCACAGAAGAGGTTCTAATTCCCAGATTATCCGCAATTATGTTATTTGCTGCCAAATCAAACAATACAGCAATTGTGGCTGTCTCTTCCTTTCCCTCCAGACTGGCAGGAGGTGCGGTAGTAGCACTTGAGACCGCATCCGAAGCAAAGCTCTTAATACCTGCCGCGGTCCGGTTATCTTCCACTATAAGGATATCGCTTTCTTTCTCTTCCTGGATTTTGCTCTGCGCTTCTTCCAGCCCTTGGAGCTGGGTATCTACCGTAGTTTCCGAAGGCTTTATGAAGAGAGAATCCCCCTGCTTGATAAATTTTACATACTGGGTCAAGGGAATGGTTGCCTTAGTAAGCACCATATAGGGAACATCCGATGGAAGGGAAAGATTCGTTTCAACAAGCTCTTTCTCTGCCACAGTACTCTTTCCCGGCTCTCTCAGTGAAATAACAGATACGGTCCATTTCCCGGAGGTTATGGCCAGTGTATGGGTATTTTCATCCGGCAAAGGTATCTTTACCGTCCTGCCTGAAGTTGTCACAGGAGTAACGGACGATGTGGCATCTTTCCCTGCTATGGAATAACGGAACTCATCAAGCCCCTCTGCCTGGTCGGAAAAGGATATTACGGCATAGGGAAGCCCCTGAACAGATACGATCCCGGTTTGTTCCAGAACAACAGGACTTTTGCTTTCCCATGGATTTTCTCCGCCCTCCGTTCCATTATTTCCGGTATTCCCATTTTCGCTGTTTTCTCCTCCGGGTTGATTATTTTCTTCCCCTGGCTGATTGTTTCCTCCTCCCGTGTTCCCCCCTGTATTGTTGGAGGATTTGCTGCCAGAGCTGCTGCCATTGTAAGAATTCCGTGATGACTTTCCGTTCCAGGCCCCGCTGCCGTCCACATAGTATCCATCGGGCGTGTAACCATTTACCAGTGTTTCTCCTGACTGCTTGTCAAGATAATACCACTTCCCATTGATCTCTTTCCAGCCGGAAGCCATGGAACCGTCCGCATCCATGTAATACCACTTTCCACCAATCTCCTTCCAGCCGGAAGCCATGGAACCGTCTGGCTCCAGATAATACCACTTTTGATCCGCGTCCTGGTACCATCCCGTTCTCATATTTCCGTTCTCATCAAAATGATACCAATTGCCGTCATCGGTTTTCAGCCACGAACTCCTCTGTTCCCGGCCATCTTCCAGAATATAGCGCCACCTATCACCATCTTGCCTCCACTCTCCTGCAAACGGCTGGATAGTAAATACCAGGTTCATGGCAGTCAGAGCCGCCAGTAATTTAACCTTATTTCTATTTCTCATAGATACCTCCTTGCTTATGATTGAAGTTAGCCAAAACTAACTAATGTAGTATAAAATATTCCCTATCATTGGGCAAGCGGATAAACGAGAAAATTATTCAATTGATGTCCAGTGATAATTTATCACCAATAAAACAAGCAGGAAAGCCACTAAGCGGTTTTCCTGCCTGAAAATCTGTTTTAACCCTTGATTCCTGTGGAGGCGATTCCTTCCACCAGATATTTCTGCATGGTCAGGAAAATCAGAAAAATAGGAATCAGGGAAAAGGTTGCCATTGCAAACATCGCGCCCCAGTCTGAGCCGGCCGTTGGGTCGGAAAACATCTTTAATGCATAGCTGACCGGGTATTTCATAGGATCGCTTAAGAAAAGCAGAGCCGTCATAAAATCATCCCATCTCCACATAAAGGAGAAAATGGCGCTGGTCACCAGAGACGGTTTAATAAGAGGAAGAATGATCCTTATGAAAATGGAGTATATGGTGCATCCATCCATTCTGGCAGCCTCATCTAAATCAATTGGGATCCCCTTTATAAACTGTACATTTAAGAAAATGAAAAAGCCCTGGCCAAAAAACTGAGGTACAATGATGGGAAGATAGCTTCCCACCCATCCCATTTTGTTAAAAATAATATACTGGGGAATCATAATGATCTGGAACGGAAGCATCATGGCAAGCAGCATACATGCGAACCAGAAATTTTTAAACTTAAAATCAATACGGGCAAATCCATAGCCTATAATGGCGGAAGAAACCACCGCCCCGACCGTGGAAAGTCCTGCAATGATAAAAGAGTTCTTAAAAAACGTGCTGAAACCATAGCCGGCAAAGCCCTGCCAACCTACGCGGTAGTTTTCAAGTGAAAATTTATCAGGCAGCAGTTTGGCAGCCGTCCGGAATATTTCATTGGAGTTCTTAAAGGAACTCATCACCATCCACACAAGGGGATATATCATAACACATGCCAGCAAAAAGGTGAACACATGATAAACCACTGTGGTGGCTATTCTTCTTTCTCTATATCCTGTTTTCATATTTTGTCACCCTTCTGATTCGTAATATACCCATTTCTTCTGTGTCTTGAAAAGTATCAGGGTCAAAAGCCCTACTACAAGCACCATGAACCATGCCATTGCACAGCCGTAGCCCAGCTTATTATACGTAAAGGAATTCTGGTACATGTATACTGTATAAAACAGTGTGCTGTCCTTTGGCTTTCCCTGAGTAATAATATAGCTTTGGGTAAATGCCATAAAGCCGTTGATCAGCTGGTTAATCAAGTTAAAGAAAATTGTTGGTGTCAGCATTGGGATCGTGATCTTAAAGAAACGCTGAATGCCATTGGCACCATCTACGGTAGCCGCCTCATAAAGGCTTATGGGAATCTGTTTTAGCCCGGATAAAAATATGAGCATAGAAGAACCGAACTGCCAGACAGCAAGGATAATCAGGGTCCAGATAGCGGTATCAGCTCTTCCCAGCCATGCAATGTCGGACGGTAGTCCAAAAATACTTAAAATTGCATTGATCACACCGTCACTGGCAAACATCCGCTTCCAGAGAATTGCCACAGCCACGCTGGAGCCAATGATGGAAGGAAGATAATAAACCGCTCTGTAAAAACCGGACATCTTAGTGCTTTTTACAAGCAGCATGGCTACAAGCAGAGCCATGAGAAGCCGGAGGGGAACCGAAAACAGAACATAGTACATGGTCACGCCAAATACCTTCCAAAACTTTGGATCCGCTGTAAACATGGCCTTGTAATTTTCCAGACCTATAAAAACCGGTGATTTTAAAATATTGTATCTGGTAAACGAAAACCCTAAAGAAAAAATCATTGGTATGGCCAGAAAGGCAAGAAAGCCTATAATGAAGGGCAGGATAAATACATATCCTGCAACCTTCGGTGTGTTCATTACCTGGGAAAATGTTTTTTTTCTTTTGGGGGTCATTTGATTGTTCTTCATCTAATTCCCTCCAGACTATTCTGTCACTATTTTGCTGCTTCTTCCAAAATCTTTTTCGCTTCAGGTACAAAGCTGGCTGCCGCTTCATCGGCGGATGTATCACCATAGCGGATTGCTTCTACTACGCTCTTGGTCAATGCCTCAACTTCACCCTTGCCTGCTGGATCTGGAGCATCAATCGGTACCGCAATCTCAGAAACCTTTGCAACATAGTCAAATACCTTCTGTGCAACAGCATCTACCTTTGGTTTAATGGCATCAGCAACCTCAGTATTAACCGGGATTCCTCTTTCAGCCATAAGGATTTCATTACATTCTACGCTGTTGGTGAACCAGTCAAGAAACTTTGCAGCTTCCTCTTTGTTCTTGGAAGTTTCAGCAATAGAGAAGAACTGGCTTGGCTTTAAATACATATTCTGTGTCTCTTTGTTCAGAACCGGGTTCATCGTTACTTCTAACTCTCTTCCGGCTGCATTGGAAAGGCTGATAAACTGATTGGAATATGGGAAGTCATTCCATGTGGTCTCATCTACAATCGGTTTTGTTTCAATGTTATCCGGGTTCTTTTCAACAAGAATATCTGGTGCGATGGAGAATTCTGCCTTTTGGAATTTCTCCACATTGGCGAAATGTATCTTCGTGGAATCTTCATTGCCCGCAATTAACTCATCGAATATATGAGAACCATTGGCTCTTGCTGTCATCTGCAGCATATTGATCCAGCCGTCATAAGCAGTCTTTACCCCTGTTTTCTCGTATATGGTTTTGGAAATGTCATATAATTCATCATAGGTCATCTGATCAGGAATGGTCACTCCTGCCTTCTCTACAATGGCTTTATCATAAACCATCAGAGGTGCATTGCTTCCAAGGCTGAGAGCATAGCAGTTTCCATCGATAGAGCCGCTCTCAATGATGCTTGAAGGAATCTTTGAAGTATCAATAACGCCTGAGGATATGAATTCTGATAAATTAGCCAGCTGTCCGCTCTTCTGGTACTGGTTTAAGTAGGAATAGTCCATCTGGATGATATCCGGTAAGTTACCGCCGGCTGCCATTGCAGAAAGCTTGTCCCAGTAACCGCCCCAGTCAGTAAACTCAACCTTGATATCCACATTTGGATTTTTACTCATGTATAAATCCGCTGCTTTTTTTGTTACGTCATTTCTGGTCTGATTGCCCCACCAGCAAATGTTTAAAGTTACCTTATCTCCTGATGCTGTCTTGTCATCTGTTTTTGCAGTTGACGCCTCTGTTGCAGCAGCCGCTGTCGTCCCGGAATCCACTTTTTCTGTCTTGGAACCACAACCGGCTAAAGATGCCGCTGCAATTAATGCAGCCAGTGATGTTGCTAGTAATCTCTTTCTCACTTGTAAAACCTCCCTTTAAGTTATTTGTGATATTCACATTTTATGGCAAATATGCACAACGGTAAAGTTAAAATATGGCTTTTTATGATTAAAAAAACGGCTTTATGTGATTTTAGGCGGTTTTACAATTCCTTTTTTTATCTTTTTACTATATAATACGATTACTTGGGGAAAGGATATATGATTATGAAACGATGTACGTTCTGGTTTAATAACCTGTCTTTATACAAAAAAATACTGACCATTTTCCTTTTGGCCCTGCTGGCGGTTTGTATTACCTTCCTTATCAGCATCAGGATTCTTACCTCCCGCTATAATGAAGAGCTGTACCGCACCAATGCCAATTCCTTAAATCATGTGACCACTTATCTGGAATCGGAAATACAGCTGATCCAAAGCATATCATACAACATGATCGGTGACCCCATCCTTCAGAATAATCTGGTGTTTTTAGCTGAGAAACCTTACAGCAACCGAAGAGCCCAGGCCCGCCAGGAAATTTATCAGCAGCTTTATTCCTATGTTTACCGCAGCAAATATATAAAATCCATTAATATTATCCTGACTGACGGAACGAATATCTGTATGGGAAGCTCAGACGAGATCCTTAAATTCGACCTTAAGGAGCTTGATAAAACAACCAGTGACTTAAAAGGACAAGCCACCTGGGTTCCAGGCATAGAACCGGGAAACGATACGGTATGCGCCAGGCAGATATTAAAGCTGAAATACTTAAGCTTAAAAAAGCTGGCCGGGCTATACATTACAGTTAACATGGAGCGAATGATTGAGGACGGCTTAAAAAGCGCCGGGAGCCTTGTGGAAAATTCTAATTTCATCCTGATGTCAGGAGATAAGAGGATTTACCCTGCAACTGCCTTTCACGACGGGTACTGCGCGGAAATCATTGCCGGCAACAAACAGCAGGAGAACGCCTATCTCATTTCCACACTGGACAATAAAAAGGAATTTATCATTTTCGGTCATGTTCCGTATGTGGGCTGGGATTATATTTATTTCAGGGATTATAATCCGCTTTTTTACAGAATTCAGCTTATGAGCTTTCAGATCATTATATTTACCGTCTTTATCATATTTATCACCGCAACCTATGTCAACCAGATTTTCCGCCATATTTTCCGCCACCTGGATTATTTGATCGAAAAGATTCAGAAGTTCGGCAGCGGGGAGTCCCTGGCCTGTGATGTAAAATGCTATGACTATGAAAACCGCCAGGACGAAATCGGCCAGCTTCACCGGAGTTTTGATGAAATGACCCACAGCGTAAAGGTCCTGCGGGATGAAAATTATGACAAACAGCTTCTGCTTAGGGATTCCACCATTAAGATGCTCCAGCAGCAGATCAATCCCCACTTTTTATACAATACCCTGGATACGATCAACTGGATGGCGCAGAAATACGGAGCCGAAGATATCTCGGTTATGGTTCGTTCCCTTGGAAACTTATTCCGGGCCTCCATTGCCGGACAAAAAGACATCATCTCACTTGAAGATGAACTGGAGGTGCTGGATAATTACATCCGCATTCAGGAAATTCGTTTTAAGGACAGGCTTCACTTTGAACTTAAGATCCCGGAGAACATTACCCATATATCCGTTCCAAAGTTCTGTATTCAGCCCCTGGTTGAAAACGCCTTAAAACACGCCATGGAGGATACGGATGAAATGTGCAGGATACAGGTCATCGTAGAGGAAATGGAGAACGATTATGAGATCCGGGTATCCAATACCGGTTCCCGGTTTGAATCGGACCTTTTAGAAAAGATCAGGCACAAAGAGATCAAGCCCCAAGGCTCCGGTGTGGGCCTGACCAACATTCATTCCCGGTTAAAGCTGCTCTATGGAGATCATTATGGCCTGAAGTTTTATAACGAAAGAGATATGGCAGTGGTAATGCTGTCCATTCCTAAGGAAAAGGAGATTTGATATGTTGAGACTGATGATTGTAGATGATGAACAGATTATAAGAGAGGCCCTTTCCCAAATGATCGACTATAAGTCCATCGGCTATGAACTCATCGCCACTGCGAAAAACGGAATGGAGGCATACGATATCATCTGTGACGATTATCCGGATGTGGTGATTACGGATATCCGTATGCCTATCTTAAACGGCCTGGACCTTATTGA
>NZ_DAMAUN010000133.1:0-12163 GCF_032078915.1 Lacrimispora sp.
AGAGGTTCCTCCGCCTATATCAACGATCATGTTGCCGCAGGCTTTTGCAATGTCTATTCCAGCACCGATCGCTGCTGCAACCGGCTCCTCAATGATTGCTACCTCTCTGGCCCCTGCCTGATAGGTGGCATCCTCTACCGCTTTTTTCTCCACCTCAGTGGCTCCGCTTGGAATGCATACACTGATCCTTGGTTTTCTCAGTGTTTTTTTCCCAACCGCCTTGTTAATAAAGTATTTAAGCATTTTTTCCGTTACGGTATAATCAGAAATAACTCCTTGGCGAAGAGGCCTTACTGCCACAATATTGCCCGGTGTTCTTCCGATCATAAGTCTGGCTTCCTCTCCAATGGCTTTTATTTTATTAGTGTCACGGTCAATGGCTACAACGGAAGGTTCCTTTAATACAACTCCCTTTCCCTTGATATAGACCAGTATGCTTGCTGTACCTAAATCAATTCCAATATCATTGGACATCATCATCATGATTCCTCCTGTTCGCTGAATCCTGTTCCCAGGGTTACTTTTATCTTCAAAATTATGCCTAATTCGTAAATGAAGTCACAGTCTCTATCTTATTATATACAATAACCCTAGGATTTTAAAGGTTTTTTTTAATTTTTATTATGTTTATTTTTTTTTAATATATGGTACACATTTTAGTCACATTTTCTCCGTATAATAGTATTACGTTATCTGAAAGGATAACGGGCCTTTTGTTTCAAGTAACTTACTTGAAATCACAAAGCTTTTTCATACTCATACCGGACGGCGAGAGCCGTCCGGCCCCCCTAAAGAATTCACTTGCCCGCTTCTTATTGGAAGTGGTTTTTTTATTTTAATACGTTCCGAAGTCTCGGTTTGTTTGGGTAAGTTTCTTTATGCTCATCCGGGCCGGGAAGCATTCTGCAAAGCCCAAACACATCCATATTTATCAAAGTTCTGAACATGTAGGCTTTTTGCACTTTCACGGACTGATAAACTTCCTAGTAAAGTCTAAAGAGGACACCATCCAGCATCCTCTCCTACTGTCATTCTTCTCATTTAATCCAAATAATAATATGTGCCATCAGACCCCAACTTTTTTTCTTTATCAGGATAATATTAAGATAATTTAAGCGCCCATTCCCTGCAGTCCAGCACTCTCGTAGCAATTCCATCATAGAATTCAGGTTCATGGCAGATCAGGAGAATACTTCCCTTATACTCCTTTAAAGCTCTCTTAAGTTCTTCCTTTGCCTCCACATCCAGATGGTTGGTAGGCTCATCAAGTAGAAGGACGTTGGTTTCCCGGTTAATGAGCTTACATAATCTGACCTTTGCCTGCTCTCCTCCGCTTAATACCCGCACCTGACTCTCAATGTGCTTGGTGGTCAGACCGCATTTAGCAAGCGCCGACCGGACCTGGTACTGAGTATAGGAAGGAAACTCTTTCCAGATCTCTTCGATACAAGTAGTGGTATTTCCGGGAGTCATCTCCTGTTCAAAGTATCCAATGGAAAGGTAATCTCCAAGCTCCACATTTCCCCCTAAGGACGGTATAAGCCCCAGGATACTCTTTAACAGGGTAGTCTTTCCGATGCCGTTTGCACCTACAAGCACCACCTTTTCCCCGCGCTCCATGGAAAGATTTAAAGGGCTTGACAAAGGCTCCTCATAACCTATAACCATGTCTGTGGTCTCAAAGATATATTTTCCGGCCGTGCGGGCTTCCATAAAATGAAACTCCGGCTTTGGCTTATCTTTTGAAAGCTCAATGACCTCCATCTTATCCAGCTTTTTTTGTCTGGACATAGCCATGTTCCGGGTGGACACACGGGCCTTGTTCCGGGCTACGAAATCCTCCAGCTCCGCAATCTCCTGCTGCTGCCGCTTATAGGCCGCCTCTAATTGCGCCCGTTTTACTGCATACACTTCCTGAAACTTTTCATAGTCGCCCACATAACGATCCAGGCTTTGATTCTCCATATTATAGATGATGTTGACCACGCTGTTTAAGAAAGGGATATCATGGGATATCAGGATAAATGCATTTTCATACTCCTGAAGATACCGCTTCAGCCATTCAATATGCTGTACGTCCAGATAATTCGTCGGCTCATCAAGAAGAAGGATATCCGGCTTCTCAAGTAAAAGCTTTCCTAAAAGGATTTTGGTCCTCTGGCCTCCGCTTAATTCCGTTACATCCTTATCCAGGCCCATGTCGCTTAATCCTAAGGCCCTGGCTACCTCCTCCACCTTTGAATCAATGATATAAAAGTCATGGGCCATGAGAAGGTCCTGAATGGTTCCAAGTTCCTCCATCATGGAAGCCATGGTTTCCTCATCTGCCTCTCCCATTTTGTCACAGATCTCATTCATCTGTTCTTCCATCTGAAACAGGAACGCAAAAGCGCCTTTTAATACATCCCGGATGGTCATCCCCTTATCCAGCACCGTATGCTGGTCCAGATAACCGACCCGGACCCGTTTCGCCCACTCCACCTTTCCTTCATCCGGCTGTAATGTCCCGGTTATTATATTCATAAATGAGGATTTTCCTTCCCCGTTGGCTCCGATCAGGCCGATATGCTCTCCCTTTAAAAGGCGGAAGGATACATCCTGAAAGATGGCACGGTCCCCGAATCCATGGGTCAGATGTTCTACGTTTAATATGCTCATTGAAAAACTCCTTTATTATTACGGTTTACTTTGGCTTTTCGCCGGCTTTTCACTATTCCAAATACGAAACATCATAATTCTACATGACAGAAGCAATTAAGGCAAGCAAAGGTTGCAAAAAAAGTCAAAAACGTTTATGATAAACCCAAAAGAATTTTCCATGGAAGGATTAAATTTATGTATTTATATACTTGGTATCAATGGCTGCTGTTTTTCTTCATCTATTGCTTTATTGGGTGGATCATCGAATCCACTTATGTTTCCGTAAAAAGCTTTCATTTTGTAAACCGCGGTTTTCTCAGACTTCCTCTTCTTCCTCTCTATGGAAGCGGGGCTATTATCATGCTGTGGCTGTCCATTCCTGTCCAGGGTAACTTATTCCTGGTGTTTCTCTTTGGCATGCTAGGTGCTTCCGCTCTGGAATACGTGACCGGATATGCCATGGAGCGCCTGTTTAAGATGAAATATTGGGATTACAGCAATATTCCCTTTAATTTAAACGGTTATGTCTGTCTTACCAACTCCATCGCCTGGGGATTTCTTACTCTTTTGCTGACGGAAGTGATTCACCGTCCCTTAGAATGGCTGGTCCTTCGCTTAAACGGGACAGCGTGCATTATCCTTGTGATTATGGTTGGCATCATTTTTGTCACTGATGCCATACGCTCCACCAAGGAAGCCTTAGACCTTGGCCGCATCCTGGAAACCATGACCAGGCTAAAGTCCGAGCTGGATGATGTGCAGGTGCAGATGGCACTGTTAAAGGCGGAAACTGCCCAAAAAGTATCCGACATAAAAACCGAGACTTTTTTGAAGGCTGCCAGTTTAAAGGGGGAAACCATGGAAAAGATTTCCTCTCTGAAATCCGAAACTGCCATTGCATTAAAAGAATCTGCCTTAATGGAACGCCTTCAGTCACTAACGGAAACCAAAGATAAATTGACCGGACGTTTGACCTCTTATCGAAAGGGAATCCTCCGCCGGAACCCTACCGCTTCATCCCGGCTGTTCGGTGAGGCCTTAAGGGAATTAAAAGAATATTCCAAAAAATATAAAAAGTCATAATCATAAAACATAATAATAAAGACGGAGCCTGGCTTTTAGCCAGGCTCCGTCTTTATTCTGTCAGAATCCTACATCATCTTATCTACCATAGCCATAACAGCCTCTCCAAGCTTTGCAGACCGCTCATCCGCATCCACCATAGAATCACCCTTAACGCCATAGTAAAACTTAATCTTGGGTTCCGTTCCCGAAGGCCTTACACACAGCCATGCATCCTCCGTCAGATCGTAATAAAGCACATCCGACTGGGGAAGTCCGGTTGGTCTGGTTTCTCCGGTATTCATATCCTTAACGGTATCAAGCTTATAATCCCTGGCAGAAAGGACGTGATAACCGCCAACTTCTGTTGGAGTTTCCCTGCGCATGGTCTCCATGATCGCCCGGATCTTTTCCTGTCCCTCGATGCCTTTTAAGCCGATGGCCTTTACCGCATCTTTATAATAGCCATATTTTTCATACATGGCAGTCATGGCATCCCACAGTGTCATGCCCTTTGTCTTATAATAGGCTGCAGCCTCACACAATGCGACCGTAGCGGAAATGGCATCCTTATCACGGGCATAGGTTCCGATCAGACAGCCATAGCTTTCCTCCAGGCCAAACATGTAGGTTCCGTATCCAGTGGCCTCTTCCTTTAAAATCTTCTGGCCGATGTATTTAAAACCAGTTAAAACCTCAATAAGTTCACAACTGTAAGCCTTCGCTACCGCATCCACCAGATTGGTGGTAACAATGGATTTGACTACCTGTCCATCTGCGGGGATCGCTCCTCTTTCCTTTTTCTGGCTAAGTACATATTCGCACAGAAGAGAGCCGGACATGTTGCCAGTCAAGGGGATGTACACGCCGGATTTCTCATCCTTTACATACACCCCAAGACGGTCAGCATCCGGGTCAGTTGCCAGAACCAGATCCGCATCCTTTTCCTTTGCAAGGGCAAGACCCAGTAAAAAGGCTTCCTCTGCCTCCGGATTGGGATAGCTGACCGTGGGGAAGTCACCATCTGGCAGCTCCTGTTCAGGAACTACATACACATGGGTAAAGCCGATTTCTTTTAACGCTCTTCTTGCAGGAAGATTGCCTGTACCATGAAGAGGAGAATAGACTATTTTAATATCATTCTGCATCTGGTCAATGGCATCCTGGTTTACTACCTGAGCCTTTACGTGAGCGATATATTTATCATCCAGATCAGCTCCGATGATTTCATATTTCCCTGATTCTTTTGCAGCTTCCACAGTAGTCGTCTTAACCGTTGAAATATCCGTGATATTTAGGACCTCTGCAGTCACCCCTTTGTCATGAGGAGGAGTAAACTGGGCGCCATCCTCCCAGTATACCTTGTATCCATTATATTCCGGTGGGTTGTGGCTGGCCGTAATGTTAATGCCGGCAATACAGCCTAACTCCCTTACAGCAAAAGAAAGCTCCGGTGTGGGACGCAAAGATTCAAATTTATAGGCTTTGATCCCATTGGCGGCCAGCGTAAGTGCTGCTTCCTCTGCAAACTCCGGAGACATGTGCCTGGAGTCATATGCAATGGCCACACCCTTATCAGCGCCGCCCTGGCTTATGATATAATTTGCAAGACCCTGGGTCGCTTTTCTTACTACATAGATATTCATCCGGTTGATTCCCGCGCCGATGATACCTCTTAAGCCGGCGGTGCCAAATTCCAAATCCTGATAGAACCGCTCCTTAATCTCATTTTCATCATCACCGATCCCCCGGAGTTCTTCCTTTGTCGCCTCATCAAAATATGGATTTAAAAGCCATTCCTTATATATACTCCTGTAATCTTTCATAAGCAAAATACTCCTTTCCCTCCTTCAATGTTATGGTTATTATAAATCATAACATGGTAAAAGAAAAGTGTATTTCCATTATTTTGTATCCAAACTGAATCAAGGGTTTTTCATTCAACTTTGAATTTTTGACAGGAAAAGATTCCGCAGGGGCTGCTGAATCTCTAAATCCTTAAGCTTTTCAATATTCCGTGCGGGAATCCAGGCTTTATTGGCATTATAATAAAAGTTAATCTGCTTCCAGTATTTTTCAGGATATAAAAATAAATAGTATAAGCATATCCTGTCTGCATCCGAAAGAGGGAGAACCTTTGTATAAGTTTCCAGCATGGCCATACCAAGCTTCAAGTTCCAGTCATGCTTTTCCATGGCTTTACGCATGAAATGATATAAGTCCTCCATCTGCATGCCCTTGTGCATCCGGTTGAATTCCACAATAGCCACATCATGAAAACACATCAGGACGTGGTGCTGGTTTAAGTCCCCATGACACAAGTACTCCTCACAGTCCCCCCGGGTTTCATAAAAGCCTGCCATCCCCTTACAGGCTTCCATGGCCTGTTCAAAAAATATATCATAATTCCCCATGACACATAATTCAAACTCAGACTTTTTTCGTTTATTCCGGATGAACGTGCGGGCGCGTATCAGCTCCCTGTTATGGCGTTCCATTTCCTCAGCCGGCTGTTGTACCAAAATGGACCCTAGATTCCATTCCTCTTTAAAATCAATCCGCCGCAGCACTTTATGTAAAGAAGCAATTTGTTCGATGGCACATAATACCTCTTTGCTATCCTTCAAATTGCATTCCCGATCCGCATACCAGTCTTTTACGATCCACCGGGATCCATCCTCGGCACTGGAGAGGAGTTCACCATCTTTATTCCTGACGTAACGGTCCACTTTCAAGCGGCAGGATTCTTTCATCTGTGAAAATACCTGATCTTCAAATTCCAGGCGCTTTAAGGTTCCTTTATATTCCCGAAGCAGTTTAAGCCCCTGATTCGACTCACACAGCCAGGCGCCCCGGCCGCGTTTCACATCCAGAATTTCAAGCTCATACTGCGAAAGCACCTCTGTGTATTTCTCGTTCACTTGCCACCCCTCCAACTCTTAGCTTATCAGCTACTTCTAGGGTATGAGGAGGTGGAAAAAAATATGCAAAATACGGTAGAAAGTTATACGTGCCTTAGCCTTGTTCCTTAATAAATTGTTCTGCTGATTTCAGCAAATAATCCCTGTTATTGCATTCCGGCTTTTCAAGAACCAGCTGGAACAAACGGTTAAGCACCGTTCCCATCTCAGGCCCCGGCTTCATGCCTGCATCGATCAATTCTCTTCCGGTAACGGCCATGTCCTTTAGACGGATACAATCTCCATCCTTTAAGATTTCCTCCGAATACTGCTCCACCATTTTTAACCTGGTTTTATAGGATGTATGGCAGAATACCTTCTGAAAGCACAGCAGATCCTTAAAAAGCTCCTGGGAAAGGGTGCTCATAACCTGCCGGATGGCCGGCTTATGAGCCGGAATCTCTGTTTTCCAAAGACTGACCAGGGTTTTTGTCTGGTAGATGGTGTCATTATCAAGCTTCAGCTCCTTAAGGATCCTTACCGCATCCTCAGGTTCCTCAAGCCTTAAAAAACCGGTCCAGCGCATGTGCTTTTTAAGTGGCAGCCCGGTAAGCCTATCGACTTCAATAAGCTTCCTTCCCGCATCTTCAAAATGCTCTGAGATATAAGGGCCAATCCCATTTTCATATACCTCCTTAAGCCTTCCGGGATGATCGGAAAGGAGGAGCTTTGTAAGCTCCACCTGGATCCGTTCCTTGCTGACCTTAGTCATGTTGGGAGCTATCATAGAAATTGCCGCCCTTGTCTTAGCTTCCATATCAAAGCCCAGCTGGGCAGAAAAACGGATGGCCCTAAGGATCCTTAAGGCATCTTCGTTAAACCGGTCATGAGGGTTTCCCACGCAGCGGATGATCCGGCCCTCTAAATCCTTTACCCCGTCAAATGCATCCACTAACCCCTCTCGGTCACTGTATGCCATGGCATTGATGGTAAAATCCCGGCGCTTCAAATCCTCCAGCAGGTTTCCCGTAAATTCCACAGATCTGGGATGGCGCCCATCCTCATACTCTCCGTCTATACGGTATGTGGTCACTTCATAGCTTTCATGGTCAATAAGTACCGTGACCGTACCGTGCTGGATTCCCGTATCAACCGTTCGATTAAAAATTTCTTTTACCTGTTCCGGCTTTGCTGAGGTTGTGATATCCCAGTCTTCCGGCGATCGGCCTAACAGGCTGTCTCTCACGCAGCCTCCCACCACATAGGCTTCAAAACCGCTGGTATTCAGTTGTTCGATGATCCTCCTCGCCGCCTCCGGAACCTGAATCTTTATCACCTTTTTTACCTCCTGATTTTCCTATCCTGCCGTTTTTAATACGCTCTGCCCCAGTAAACCATCTTACCTGCAGGCTTTCCGCAGCATACACAGGTATCGGCAAGTGTTTCCTGCTTAAATGGCATACAGCGGGATGTTGCTCCTGTAATCTCCTTGATCTTATCCTCACATTCCTGGGAGCCGCACCACATGGCCTTTACAAAGCCTGGTTTTTCCTCCACAGTTTTAACAAAGGTGTCCATATCCGTTGCCTCGTAGGTATGAACATCCCGGTGAATTCTGGCGCGTTCCAGCATATCCTTTTGGATCGTATCCAGAAGCTCTCCTACCTTATTATTTATCTCATCTAAGGATACGGTAATCTTCTCATGAGTGTCACGGCGCACCAAAACCGCCTGGTTCTCTGAAATATCTCTCGGACCGATTTCCACACGAACCGGAATACCACGCATCTCTGATTCGCTGAACTTCCAGCCCGGACTCTTATCGGAATCGTCAACTTTTACTTTATAATTAGAAAGAACTTCTTTTAATTCATAAGCCTTATCAAGAACGCCCTCCTTCTGCTGCTGAACCGGAACGATGATCACCTGGATCGGAGCAATTCTGGGCGGAAGCACAAGGCCGCTGTCGTCGCCATGAACCATGATGATGGCTCCTATCATCCTGGTAGTCATGCCCCATGAGGTCTGATGAACATACTGGAGTTTGTTTTCCTTATCAGAATACTGGATATCAAAGGCCTTTGCAAAGCCGCTTCCAAAGTTATGGCTGGTTCCCGACTGAAGGGCTTTGCCATCATGCATCAAAGCCTCAATGGTATAGGTTGATTCTGCACCTGCAAATTTCTCCTTGTCGGTCTTCTGGCCCCTGATCACAGGCATTGCAAGAACTTCCTCACAGAAATCTGCATATAGATGAAGCATCTGCTCTGTCCTCTCCTCAGCCTCTTGTGCTGTGGCATGAGCGGTGTGACCTTCCTGCCATAAGAATTCTCTGGAACGTAAAAACGGTCTGGTGGTCTTTTCCCAGCGTACCACGGAACACCACTGGTTATAAAGCTTTGGTAAGTCCCGATAGGACTGGATCTCTCTGGAATAAAAATCACAAAACAGGGTTTCAGAAGTAGGTCTGACACAAAGCCTTTCCTGTAATGGCTCTAAGCCTCCATGGGTTACCCAGGCGACCTCAGGAGCAAAGCCCTCTACATGATCTTTTTCCTTTTGAAGAAGACTCTCCGGAATAAACATAGGCATATAGACATTTTCAACCCCTACTTCCTTAAACCTTCTGTCAAGCTCACTTTGGATGTTTTCCCAAATGGCGTACCCTGCCGGCTTAATAGCCATACAGCCTTTTACGCTGGAATAGTCGATTAATTCTGCCTTCTTTACAACATCCGTATACCACTGTGCAAAATCCACCTCCATGGATGTAATCGCCTCTACTAATTTCTTTTCCTTTGCCATAACAATTCTCCTTTCCTATCCTCATAAAAATAAAAAGAGCCATCCGTTCCCTAAAAAGGGACCGAACAGCTCGGCGGTGCCACCCAATTTAGCCATGGACAATGCCATGACTCACTTTTTTATCCGTTAACGCAGGAACTGCGCCGCAGTTTGCTGCGGGACTCCGAGGTAGGTTGGGTTATGAGAGGTATAAAGGCCTTTCAGCAAACGGCCTTCTCTCTGGGATACATCATCACCTACTGGTCCTCTTCAACGTCTTATTTCTTCATTATAATAAAAGATTGTATGGTTGATTTTACGTTATTTGCAAATGTTTGTCAAGTGGGTCCAGGCCTGTCTGCCAAAGTATTTTATTCATTCCTCCGGATCCAGCCGTTCCTTTCCATCATGACAGCACCAGCACTCATACACCT
Source organism: Lacrimispora sp. (assembly GCF_032078915.1). GTDB lineage: Bacteria > Bacillota > Clostridia > Lachnospirales > Lachnospiraceae > Lacrimispora. Next base: position 9,821 of record NZ_DAMAUN010000133.1, read on the forward strand.
CCACAATATCTTCCACAATCAATAAGCCGATAGGGCCAAGAATAAATCCCAAAAGCCCGAAGAGCTGAAGTCCTACGTACATGGAAGCAAGGGTTTCCAAAGGTGTAAGGCCAACTTGTCCTCCCATGATTTTAGCTTCCATGATCTCTCTTAGAAAATAGCAGATCACATATATGATGATCAGTCCGATCCCATACTTCCAGTTTTTATTGATCATGGAGAATAGGGCCCAGGGAATGAGCACCGTCCCGGTCCCGAAAATCGGAAGCGCATCCAAAAGCCCGATCCCGATGCCGAATAAAATAAAGTAGGGATTTCCCAGCAAAAACAGTCCTGACGAACAAACCGCCATGGTAAACAGCATGATAGCCCCCTGAGTCTTTAACCAGGCGCTTCCCACCGTTGTAAGCCGTTTTCCCAGCATGGCATATTCAAAGCGGAATATGGAATTGTCCCGCCTTTCCCGAATCTCATCCATTTCCTGAAGGGACAGAACCGTGGCAATAAGCAATATGATGGTGATAACGGTCGCCTGAACGATCCATTTCATAATGGTCATGGAATTCACCATGAGAAAGGGCATAATCCTGCTTTTAATGGCAGTCTGTCCTCCTGTGATGATATCCCTTACTATTTCTACCGCATATCCGTCAGGCAGCTTTAAAAAACGTTCTGCAAAGGAACAGTTGTCCATGAGCCAATGATCCACGCCTTCCAGGATTGCGGGAAGACTTTGAAGCAAAAGCCTGGATTCCATAAGCAGCTTTCTTCCACCCACGTAAAGAAGGATCCCAAAAGCGATCATAAGAAGTATGATCTCTACTCCGCCAATAACTGCCAGGGGAATGGATATCACCTTCCCCTTTACAATGAAGCGTGCCTTTTTCTCGATCCAAAGGGCAGAAGGCCGCAGGGAAAGGGCAAATACATATGCAATCAAAAAGGGAATCACAAGGGGCAGCAGATATCGAAAACACAGATACACTGCCCCTGTAACTCCCAATATTAATAATGTTTTCTTCAGTTTCCTGCTCGGTTTCACCATGGACTCACCTGTTTCTGATTTGTACTTCTTTTGTACAATCACTATTATGAGCCGTATGGTAAGAAAATATGCGAAATCTGATTAGTAAAAAATTCCTTCTTTATTCAATTCCCGATAATGAGAACTTTTCAAAGGCTTCTCCCTTTGGTTTCACTGAAAAGCCCATCCTTTTCTTTGTTACTGGATGGAAAAAGGATAAGCTGTAAGCAAATAACGCCACGTTACCGTTTGCAGTATTCTTTTGAACCTTGGGATTATACTTCCGGTCGCCCCACAGGGGTGTGCCGTGGCCCGCCATCTGTACCCGGATCTGATGGTGACGGCCGGTTTTTAACGTGATCTTAGTCAGGCTGCACTCTTCATTCCCGATGTTTCTGTTTTCCACAACCTGATAATGGAGCTCTGCAAGTTTTGCACCTTTTATCCCCTTATCCACAATTTTAGAACAATTATTTTTTCCGGCCTTCCACAAATAATCCACGTAAGCGCCAAAGTTTTCCACAGGTTTTCCACAAACCACAGCATAATAAATTTTCTCCATTTGATGTTTAGAAACCTGACTGCTTAAGGACTCTGCAGCTCCTTTGGTCTTTGCATACACCATGACGCCTCCAACCGGCTTATCCAGCCTGTGGATAACTCCCACATAAGGCTCCCCTTGCTTTGGGGATAACATGTTGATATGTTTCTTCACCTCGCTGACCATATCCGGTTCAAAGGACCTTGCGGTCTGGGATTCTATTCCCACTGGTTTTTCTACCACCAGCAGCTCTTCATCTTCGTATAGTATGTTAAGATCCATGTCGATGTTTTACTCCTCTTTCTTCCATGCAGCCATCATAGCTTCCACAGACCGGCTCATCTCTGCGCTGAAATCAGAATTCCATTTGCGTTTGCAAAAAGCTTTTATCCATCGCTCAAAGTCCTCTTCCCTGCCCTGGGTCTTTTTAAGCTCCAGGGAAAATTCCTCCGGGCTTAAACGGCGGTAGGAATTCGTGGACACCACAGTCTCAGGCTTAAGCCGCTCCGGCTTTTTTCTCTCCTGCTGCTGCCTGGAGGGATATCCAAAGACCACAATTGCCGCCGGAACCGCATACTTTGGTAGGCCGAACAAATCCCTGTGGGTTTCATACTGCTCCATAATATCCCCAATGTAACAGGAGCCAATGCCCATGGATTCCGCCGCCACAACCGCATTCTGAGCGGCTATAAGGGCATCATCACAAGCCAGCAAAAGATCTCCAAGTCCAGGATGGCGGACCTCTTCTTCATAGTGGCAGAACAGCTCGAAGAAGAGG
>NZ_DAMAUN010000134.1:0-10328 GCF_032078915.1 Lacrimispora sp.
GTCACCTCTACAATTATTCAGGAAGAATATGGCCATTTAAGAATCCATGAGATTGAGAGAAAGTACGACTGTACTGCCTATGACTGGGGCTTTTCTGTAGAAAAATTCACAGATAATTATGAGCAGAAGGCAGAGGGGAAGGGAGCCTTTGTATCCTCTGGAAAACAGGACTGTTTGGTATCAGGAGAAGGTCCGGAGGCAGCAGGCCTGGTAATAGAGGCTGATCCCAATACCAATGTGCTTTATCCCAATGCTTCCATACCGGCAGTTTCCTATCGCATTAGAAAAGGGGAAACCATCCGGCTGGAAACAAAGGTGGAAAGCATGATCCGTTAGAATGATGCATTGATTTTAAAGTTTTTCCGCGGTATAATAAAGTCATAAACAGGTAGCAGCGAGGAGGGTGTAAGAAGATGTGGATGAATAAAAAGCAGAAATTAAAGGCTTCTTATTATAACAGCTTCTTCGCCCTTATCGTGATTCCTATTCTTCTTATAATCTTACTGTCCATCCTCATTATCCGTACCATGATGGTGGATTCTGCAGTTTTAGGCATCCGGCGTGCCCAGGATAACATTGCCTCTACTCTGGGCGGCGAAGTAAAGGATGTATCCCTCCGTTTATCCCATTTCGTATATGTCAACGACAATGAAGTCATAAAAAATGCTGCAAAAACCAATACAATAGATGTGGCTGAAAAATACCTTTATACGAAGATCCTGACCGAATCCTTTCATTATGCCATGGTTCCGGTGCAGGACATCCTGTCTGCCGTATTTTATATGAAAGACGGGGACCATACGTATATGAAGGATGATATTACCTTAGACAGGGAGGAACTTAGGGCCTCCTCCTGGTATCAGGAGGCTTTGGCGGCACCTAACGTGGTAAAGGTGGGTTTTTATGACCGCAGTGTGACCAATTCCAGAAAAAATGCCTATACCCTGACCATTGCCGCTGGCCTGTCTCCCGGAATGGATGTGGACCGGGACGGGGTCATAGAGATGACGGCGCTGTTTGTCTCATCCAGGACCGGAGGGCTGATAAAAGATTATAATAAGGAACGGATGCTGGGTTCAACCATGATTGCGGACAAGTCAGGAAAGGTCATTTTTGACGCAGAAGGCACGATGGCTCTTTTGCCCCGGAGTATTTCCCTGGAACAGCCCAAATTCCGGTATCAGGCAAGTGGCAGACGGTATATGGGAGTGGTGACCGAGGAACCGGTGACCGGCTTAAAGATCATCAGCGTAGTGTCTTATGAAGCCCTTACAAGAAGCTTTAACAGGACTGCAGCCGTCATTGTAGCGGTTACGCTCTTCCTGTTTGCACTGTTTTACCGTTTCTCCAGCTATTTCTTAAAAAGTATCATTGACCCCATCCACCATACGGTTGAGGGCATGAAAAAGGTGGAAGAGGGAAATCTTCTGGTTCATGTGGAACCAAAGGGGCAGGAAGAACTGCGTATGATGATCCATTCCTTTAACCGTATGACAAGACGGTTAAAACAACTGATACAGGAAAATGAGGAACAGCAGCAGAAAAAGCATGAGGCAGAAATCAGGGCGCTGCAGTCTCAGATCAACCCTCACTTTCTGGTAAATTCCTTAAATTCCATCCGGTTTATTGCCCAGATGTCAAAGTATGAGTCCATTGCCCGCATGGCGGAGGCGCTCATTAAAATATTATCCTGCTCCTTCCGCAGCAATACGGGATTTTATCCGTTAAAAGAGGAACTGGAGGTTTTAGACAGTTTTATCTATCTGATGAAAATCCGTTATTCCGACGGGTTTGATATAAAATATGAAATAGAGGATTCCTGTCTTTCCTGCCTGGTCCCGCGGCTTATTTTACAGCCTGTGGTGGAAAATTCCATTGTCCATGGTTTTAGCGGCCTGATGGATGAAATGGGAATCATCTGGCTGACGGCTCGTGAAGCAGACGGATTTCTGTACCTTGAGATCCGGGATAACGGAAAGGGAATGTCGGAAGAAGAGATGAGCCGGATCCTGAATGGGGAAGAGGAAATAGAAGGGAAAAAGGATCATGTAAGCATCGGAATCACCAATGTAAAAACCAGGCTAACGCTTAATTATGGAGAGAGCTGTGAATTTGAGATGGAAAGCGGAAAAGGCCGGTTCACAAGAACCTCCATCCGCATTCCCATAAGAAGAAAGGAACCGGAAGACCAATGAGAAATGTCCTGATCGTGGATGACGATACCATAGTACGGATTACCCTGCGCTCCCTGATCAACTGGGAAGAGATGGGGTATCAGATTGCCGCGGATGCCATTCATGGCCAGCAGGCATTGGAATATATCAAGGATCACCCGGTGGATTTAGTGATCACCGATATGAAGATGCCGGTTATGGATGGGATCGGCCTCTTAGAGGAGTTAAACCGTTTGAAAACCATGCCGGCAGTACTTGTTTTAAGCGGTTATGACGATTTCAAGCTGGTCCGGGATGCCTTCCGTCTGGGAGCCTGCGATTACCTGTTAAAGACCGGATTAACAGAGGAAACCCTTGCAGCCATGCTGAAACGTTTGGATGAAGAGGTCTTTCACGATCACAGCAATGAGACAGGGGGAGAGAAAAATCCGGTGGCAAAAGTCCCGGATGCTGTCCTTCTTGTAGATATGGCCATGGGAAGAAGGTCCCTTGATGAAACTTTTTTTAAACAGGAATACCTGGTGATGCAATTTGAAATAGAAGATTTCCACAAGGCATCGGCCCGTTTTGGAGAGGATTTTGAAGAGGAACTGATAAAGCCCATGTTGGAACTGGCCGGACAGATCCCCAGGGTGGCATCCCGCTGCATTCTTGGAGCAGTGGCGCCTTCCCGCTATTGTTTGCTGTACCGCATCACTGATCCGGAGCAGTATAGGGAAAATGCAGTTTCTGCCTGTAAGCAGTTATGCAATGTGTGGAAGCATTTTATGAATCTCTCCGTCTCCGCAGGGATCAGCAGGCCGGGAAATGGAACAAAGGATTTCTTACCCCGGTTTGAGGAGGCAGGAGAGCAGTTAAGGCTTAAGTATTTAAAGGGGAAAGGGAAGATCTGCGATCCATGGGAAAAGGATACGGTCTCCTTCCAAAAGGTCCGTCAGGCCGGGCAGGATTATGAAAAGCTTTTAAAGGGACTGATGGTAGGCGATGAGCTGGCCGTATGGTCGGAAAAGAAAGGTTTATTTTCCGAACTTTACAAAATGGAATTAAAAGCTGCCAAAAAGGTCTGCCTCCATCTCATCTGCAGCATAGCCTGGCAGCTTTCCGATAACCATGATGATATCAGTGCCCTGTTTGCAGAAGAGGTCAATTATTATGAGAAAATCGGCCGTTTGGATGAAATGCGGAGCCTGGAATTATGGCTGAATAATTATTTCCGCTGGATCATGGATTATAATGCACACCACGCGGACCGGAAGCAGGCGGATATGATGATCCGGGCAAAACGGTTCATTATGGATAATTATGCCAATCCGGAGCTGACACTGGGAAGCGTGGCAAGTTTTATCGGTCTGAATGAAAAATATTTCAGCACCAGATTTACGAAAGAAGAGGGGATGACCTTCAGCAACTATTTGACCGAGGTCCGCATTCGAAAGGCAAGGGAGCTGATGGAGACAACGGATCTAAAGATTTATGAAATCAGTCAGAGCGTTGGCTATAATAGCGTGGAGCATTTTACCAGAGTATTTAAAAAGCTGTGCAAAGTAAGTCCGGGCGGGTACCGGAAATAAAGACCTGACGATATATCAAGTTTTCAAACCATATCTCATGGAGAAGGCTGTTTTGAAATGGTAAGATACTATCATCAAAACAAGGGAGGTATTACAGAAATGAGAAAACGAGTGTTGGCTTTGGGGCTTTGTGCAGCGATGGCAATAGGAGCTATGACCGGCTGTTCCTCATCAAATGGAACCGGGGAAACTCCAAAAGAGACCACGGCTAAAGGTCAGGAGGGGGCTCAGACAGAAGAGGGAAAGCCGGAGGCAAAGGAAGACTTAAAAGGAAGTCTGGTATTTGCCATCTGGGACAACAACCTGATGGATTATATTGATGAAAATGATATGGTTGGGAAATTCCAGGAGAAATATCCCAATGCAGATATTGAAGTTGAAAAGATCAAGGATGATTCCGAATACTGGAATGCCATGAAGATGAGAACGTCAGCAAACCAGCTTCCGGATGTTATGTTTAACAAGCCCTTCACATTATCCAGGTTCAAGGACTATCTGGTGGATTTATCCGGGTTGGAAGCAGCAAAAAACAATGAACTGGCCTCCGGGTACGCAATGGATGGCAAGGTTTTGGGTATTCCAATGACAGCGGGATATGAATACGTTTATTATTGGAAAGACATGTTTAAGGAAGCTGGTGTTGAGGTTCCTACCACATGGGAAGATTTTGAGAAAACAGCCCAGACCCTTCAGGATTATTACGGGAAAAACGACCCGGATTTCATGGCTATCGCCCTTGGCGCAAAGGATGAATGGCCGGATTATCCGTACATGGAATTTATGCCTGCACTTCAGGGCGGCAACGGACAGAACTGGAATGACATGGCAAAGACAGATGCTCCGTTCGCAGATGGAACCGACATTAACAAGGCATATCATAAGGTTTACAGCTTATTCAGCAAAAATGTGTTCGGCAAAGATCCTCTTGGTATGGGCAACGATCAGGTGACATCCCTGTTTGCCCAGAAAAAAGCGGCTATCATTGCTCTGGGAGACTGGGGCTTACAGAACATTCAAAGCGGTACCGATGATGCTTCGGAACTTGGCACCTTCTACCTTCCGGTAAGAGATTCCAAAGACGATCCTTTCCGTGTCATCGTACAGGGCGACTCCTTTATGGGTGTAACCACTCACAGCAAGAATCCGGAGCTGGCAAAGGCTTTCGTAGAATGGTTTTACAGCGAAGAATGGTACCCGGGATATATCAATTATGTAACCAGCGCATCTTCCATGAAGAATTTCCCCAAAGAAAAGGACCCGACTCTTGCCCAGGCAGATGAGCAGCAGCCGGAAAAGGAACTGGTTATGTATGACGGCGGCGGAGACAATTTCCAGGCGATCCAGAACGATATCGCATTTGATTACAAGAAGCTGGGCGCCCAGATGTTTACCAATGGCTTTGATTTAAAAGCGGAACTGGATGGACTCAATACAAAATGGGCAGAAGCCAGAACCAAGCTTGGAATTAAATAAACAGAATGAAAATGGGGACAGGGTGATGGAAGCCCTGCCCCCGTTTCTTCCAAGGACTTAAATCAGGAGGTAACTATGAATTCTCTGGAAAGACAGAAAAAAAGATTTATTGTATGCGCCCTTGTTGTTCCAATGGTACTGCTCATCGGGTTTGTGGTGCTTCCGGCCTTTGACTTAATCCGCATGAGCTTTACAAACTGGGATGGATACTCCAAAACCTATGATCAAATCGGTTTTGGCAATTATACAGCCATGTTCCGGAACAGGGATTTATGGCTGTCACTCCGAAACAATGGGGTGTATTTTTTCGGACATCTGATATTCATTCCCATTGAGCTGATGTTTGCAGTGCTGTTAACCTCAAGGCTCAGGGCATCAAAGTTTTATAAAACCATGGTTTTTATGCCATATATCATCAACGGGGTTGCAATTTCCTATGCCTTTTCCTATTTCTTTTCACCTATAAACGGAGCATTTGATGAGATATTAACCGTATTTCATCTGGAGAGCCTGATAAGAAACTGGCTGTCTGACCCTAAAATCGTCAATTTCGTGCTGGCTTTTGTCTCCCTGTGGAGATTTTCCGGGTACCATGTCATTCTCTTTATGGCGGCCCTGCAGTCTCTTCCCCAGGATGTACAGGAAGCGGCCAGAGTGGATGGAGCAAATGCCTGGCAAATGTTCAAGTACATTCAGATACCGTCGATTATGCTCATGGTGGATTTTGTTCTTTTTGATAACATCCGGGGCGCTCTTCAGGTATTTGATATCCCCTATGTCATGACCAGCGGAGGACCGGGATATGCCTCCTCCACCTTTACCCTCTATACCATTGATACGGCCTTTAAATACAGCAACTTCGGCCTTGCTTCCACCATGGCGGTGGCGATCATGGTCATGATCGTTGTCATTTATCTGGTTCAGAACAAGATCATTCACGGAATTCTGAAGGGGGGAAGAAAATAAGATGAAAAGACGTACAATGGAACAGGGATTAAAACAGATCATTTGCATGGGAATGGTCCTGGTCGTTCTGGCGCCTATCCTTCTGACCCTGTTTGCCGCTTTCAAGACAAAGGCGGATATGGTGAATACCTCTCCCCTGCTTTTGCCGCCCATGGAAAGGATCACTTTCTCAAACTTTCAAAAGGTGGTGGGAGATAAATATCTCCTGATAGGTTTTAAGAATACGGGCATCATACTTGCAGTCAGTATTCTGTTTAACGTGTTGTTTGGAACCATAACCGCGTTTATTCTGGAGCGTTTTGAGTTTAAGCTTAAAAAAGTGATTATGAGCCTTTTTTTCCTGGGCATGCTGATTCCCAGCTTTGTAACGGAAATTGCCAGATTTAAAATCATTAACGGCATTGGCCTTTACAATACTCTTGGGGCACCCATCGTGATTTATGTGGCATCGGATCTGATGCAGCTTTATATATACCGGCAGTTCATTTCTACCCTTCCGGTGTCTCTTGATGAAAGCGCGCTCCTGGACGGCTGTTCTTATTTCGGCCTGTTTACGAGGATCATTTTTCCTCTGTTGGCGCCTGCCACAGCTACCGTGGTGATCATCAAGGCAATTACCATCATCAATGATATGTATATTCCATACTTATATATGCCAAAGAACAAGCTTCGTACGTTAACCACCTTTTTAATGAATTATGCCAATGCCCAGCAGGGATCGTGGCAGAAGCTGGCGGCAGGCATCATCATCATCATGCTGCCGACGATCCTAATCTATATTTTCTTCCAGAAATACATTCTGGCGGGAATCGCTGCCGGGGCGGTGAAGGAATAAAAGATATAGGAAATCGTAAGAAATGCCATGGATTCTTTTAAAGGGGTGGATTATAATGGACTTAATATTTATAGAAGGAGGTTTCTTTCAATGGATCAGAAGACCGCAAAACTGGAATGGCTGGAGGATCCGCGGATTTTCGCGGTAAACCGGCTGGCTGCCCATTCCGATCACTGCTATTATGAAACGGAAGCTGAAGCTCTAAGGGGGATTATGGGACTGAGACAATCCTTAAATGGGATATGGAAAATTTCCTATGCAGAAAATCCTGGGAAGCGGGAAGCGTATTTCTACGAAAGTGATTTTAATCTGGACAGCTTTGGCACCATTGAAGTTCCGGGACATATGGAGCTTAAAGGATATGGCGGATGCCAGTATATCAATACCATGTACCCATGGGATGGTCTGGCTGACTTAAGACCTCCCCATGTTGACTGGCAGAATAATCCGGTAGGAAGCTACTGCCGGGAGTTTGAACTGGAGGAGCCGCTAAAAGGGAAACGGCTGTTCCTGTCCTTTCAGGGAGTGGAAACGGCCTTTTATGTCTGGCTGAACGGAACCTTTATCGGATATTCAGAGGATTCTTTTACACCCTCTGAGTTTGAGATTACGGATGCTGCCCAGCCCGGATCCAACCGCCTTGCCGTGGAGGTCTATAAAAGAAGCAGCGCCAGCTGGATCGAGGACCAGGATTTCTTCCGGTTCTCCGGGATTTTCCGGGAGGTGTATTTATATGCGGTTCCGGAATGCCATGTGGAGGATTTATTCATTCATGGGGACGTATCCGATGACTACCGGGATGGCCTGTTCCGCGGAGAACTGACCCTTACAGGAGAAATAAAGGGAAGCATCCGCGCTGTATTAAAGGACAAGGCTGGGGAAACAGTTGCCTCCTGGGAACCGATTCCGGCAAAGAAAGAAGTGGAATTCTCTGCCCGCATATCCAATGTCCGCCTATGGAGCGGCGAGGACCCATACCGGTATGAACTTACCATCATTTTGTACGATGAGCAGGGAAATGTGAAAGAGATCGTTCCTCAGAAGGTGGGATTCCGCCGTTTTGAAATGAAAGACCGTTTGATGTGTCTCAACGGAAAGCGGATCGTATTCCGGGGAATCAACCGTCATGAATTCAATGTAAGAAGAGGCCGATCCATTACAAAAGAGGATATGATATGGGATATCCGGTTTATGAAGCGCCACAACATCAATGCGGTCAGGACTTGTCATTATCCGGATCAGAGCCTGTGGTATGAACTATGTGATGAATATGGGATTTACCTCATTGATGAGGCGAATTTAGAAAGCCATGGTTCCTGGCAGAAGATGGGAGCCTGCGAGCCCTCATGGAATGTACCCGGAAGCCTGCCTGAGTGGAAGGACTGCGTGGTGGACCGGGCAAAGTCAGTGCTGGAACGGGACAAAAACCATCCCAGTGTGCTGATCTGGTCCTGTGGCAATGAGTCCTATGCAGGAGAGGACATTCTGGCTATGTCAGAGTTTTTTGGGGAACGGGATCCTTCCAGGCTGGTTCACTATGAGGGCGTGTTCTGGAACCGGGAATTTGACCGTACCAGCCATATGGAAAGCCGGATGTATGCCAAGTCATTAGAGGTAGAGGAATATTTAAATGCAGATCCGGGGAAGCCTTTTATCCTTTGTGAATACATGCACGCCATGGGCAATTCTCTTGGCGGGATGAAGAAGTACACGGATTTAGAAGACAGGTATGAGATGTATCAGGGCGGCTTTATCTGGGATTATATTGACCAGTCTCTGATGAAAAAGGACGCTTACGGCAAGGAGCATATGACCTATGGCGGGGATTTTGGCGACAGGCCCACGGATTACAGCTTCTGCGGAAACGGGATCGTTTATGCAGACAGGACCATCTCTCCAAAGGCCCAGGAGGTAAAATACCTGTATCAGGATATCCGCCTGATTCCTGACTCCAAAGGCGTATCCATAGAAAACAGAAGATTATTTACAGATACCTCTGACCTTGAGTTTGTATATTCGGTTTTAAAGGACGGGGAGCCGGTTTATCAGAAGAGCTTTGATGCATTGGTAAAGCCTTTGGACACAAGGTATGAAACCGTCCAGTTACCGGATTTCACAGAGCCGGGGGAATATGCCTTTCAGGTTTCGGCTCTTCTTAAAAGTGATACCTTATGGGCAGATTCCGGCTATGAAACAGCCTTTGGCGAGGCGGTCTCAGTCATAGAAGGGCAGCAGGAGAAATGCTGCGGACAGCCTCTCAACGTAATTCATGGCGACGTCAACATCGGCGTTATGGGAGATGGCTTCCGGATCTTGTTCTCCAAGCAGGAAGGCGGTATCGTTTCCCTGGTTTACGACGGAAAAGAATGGGTCGGAAGACCGATGATGCCGGTGTACTGGAGGGCGACTACGGATAATGATAAAGGAAATAAATTTTCCGTGGAAAGCTCTGTATGGTATGGGGCAGGCAGGTTCCCTTATTATGAGAATTGTACGGTGGAAGAGAAGGAAGGAAGCATAAAGGTGATCTATACCTATGAGCTTTCTACTGTTCCCAAGGCATCAACAGAGGTTACCTACGAAGTAGATGGAAGGGGAGCGATTCATGTAAGTGCCGTATTCCGGGGGCAAAAGGGATTGCCAGAGCTTCCTGCCTTTGGAATGAGGCTCATTACACCGGAAGCAGCTAAGAAATTCACCTGGTATGGAAGAGGACCTGAGGAGAATTACTGCGACAGGAATGAAGGCGCGAGGCTGGGAATCTATGAGGATACGCCGGATAACAACCTTTCCCGTTATCTGGTGCCTCAGGAGTGTGGCAACAGGACCGGAGTCCGCTGGCTTAAGATAGCGGACATGGAGGGTCATTCCATCAGTTTTTGCGCAGCAGGTCAGGCGTTTGATGCTTCCGTACTTCCCTATACGGCGGAGGAACTGGAATCGGCTACCCATAGAGAGGAGCTTCCGGCACCAAGATATACGGTAGTGAACATTTTAGGCGCCATGAGAGGCGTCGGCGGCGATGACAGCTGGGGAGCGCCGGTTCACCGGGAGTACTGCATAAGCGGGGAAGAAGAGCTTGTAACAGAATTTATTATTGAAAGAAGATCATAAAAGCAGGCGGCAGACGGCAGGAGTTTGAGAAAATTCTTACGGTCTGCCGCTTTTATTTCTGTGAGAGAAAAATTAAAGTTATTGATAAAAATAATCAGGTAATGCCATCCTTTTTTCAAGATATTGTATTATAATAGAATTGGATTGGCTGGATTGGCTGGATTGGCTGGATTGGCTGGATTGGCTGGATTGGCT
>NZ_DAMAUN010000134.1:10428-12045 GCF_032078915.1 Lacrimispora sp.
GCTGGATTGGCTGGATTGGCTGGATTGGCTGGATTGGCTGGATTGGCTGGATTGGAAAGAGGAGGTTACAGGATGTCTACTGCAATTATTTGTGTGATTTTAATTGTTATTTGCTATTTTGGATTAAGAAGCACCATAAAAAGGTCGAAATATGGCTGCTGCGGAAGCGGCGGAAGCGAAGTGAAGAAAATTAAAGCTGCTGATAAAAATATTTCCCATTATACCTATACGAAAACCCTGGAGGTAGAAGGAATGACCTGCGGCAATTGCAAACAGAGAGTGGAGAATGAGTTTAATAGCCGGGAAGGATTATATGCTTCCGTGGATCTGAAGAAAAAACTGGCAGTCATACATATGAAAGAGCAGATGCCAGAGGATGAGCTGAAAGAGATGGTGAGAAAAGCAGGATATACTCCTGGGAAGATCAAATAAATGCATTGACTGGTATGACAGGATAAGCGGCTTGTACACCTTCGCATCTTACGGCATCATCAGGTCATAAGACATATGAAAAAAAGATTGATTGCAGTAAGTGGCGGACAAAGATGGTTTTATTTCGAATCCATGATTGTCTGCTGCTTTCTTGTTTTTATAGACCTAAATTATTAACAAATAGATTGTTTTTCCTTTTCATACATGGTAAGTTAATATCAGATAGGAGGGGATCTGATGATAAAAGTAACATTTTATGATTCTGTTGAAGATCATTTACTGGAGTATGCAGTCATTGCTTCACGGTATCAGAATAAATGGATATTCTGTAAGCACAAGAACCGGGACACCCTTGAAATCCCCGGAGGACACCGGGAAAAGGGGGAAGATATCGTAACGACTGCCAACCGGGAACTTTATGAGGAGACGGGAGCAATAGAATATATACTGAAGCCGGTCAGTGGATATTCGGTTCGGAATCTTGATGAGAACGAGGAGAATTCTAAAGAATCTTTTGGGATGCTGTTTTATAGTGAAGTTAAAGAACTTGGAGAAATGCCGCCGGGGTTTGAGATAGAAAAGATACGGCTATTGGATGAGATGCCTGATTCCCTGACGTATCCTGAGATCATGCCGGCATTGATGGATAGGATTCTTCTCTGTTTTCTTAATGGCCGGGTAGAAAAGCCACAGAAGCAAGGGAATTAAGATTAAGAAGGGCTGGATGAATATGATCATTAATTTTGACGAGATAGAGGAAACCATACTCCCCCGTTTTAACGGTGGAGAAAAAGAATTTAAGGCAAAAATGCTTGTAGATAAGAACAATAAGATTCTCTATGGAAAGCTGGAGCCGGGCGCATCCATAGGAATGCATACCCACGATACAAGCAGTGAAATCATATATTTTCTACAGGGAACAGGGAAAATGCTGTTTGACGGAGGAGAGGAAGACATACAGGCAGGACGGTGTCACTATTGTCCCAAGGGCTATGCTCACAGCATGATCAATGACAGCGGGGCTGACCTGATTTTCTTTGCGGTTGTGCCTCAGCAGTGACATACTTTTGTCGTATTTGAGATGGTACAATATATTGTAATCAAAAATAAAGGGCTGACGATGAGTCAGCCCTCAGACTGTAGACAAAACGGAGTTAGGATGCAAATCCTAACTCCATTTTTCTG
>NZ_DAMAUN010000135.1:0-8358 GCF_032078915.1 Lacrimispora sp.
CTACTTCTGCTTCCCATAGTTTCATCACTTTTCCATTCCAGACTGTATAGGCGCTGGGCCATGGGTTTAATCCACGAATCAGGCGCTCAATGGATACTGCATCCATGGACCAGTCAATGTCTCCCATAGACTTTTTTATCATACCTACGTAGCAGGATTTGGAATCATCCTGGGGGATACGGATAGCCGTTTTGTCTTCCAGTTTATTTATGGTTTTTAATATAAGGCCGCCACCTAACCTGCTCAGTTTATCGTGAAGGCTTCCGAAGGTTTCCTTTTCATCCAAAGCAATGGCTTCCTGATCCAGCATATCTCCGGTATCCAGAATCTCCGCCATCATCATGGTCGTGACTCCGCTTTCTTTTTCCCCGTTAATGACCGCATACTGTAAGGGAGATGCGCCGCGGTACTTGGGAAGCAGAGAAGCGTGGATATTCACACAACCGTATTTGGGAATATCCAGAATGGACTTTGGTAAGAGCTGTCCGAAAGCGATCACTATGATCAGATCCGGTACCATATCTGAAAGAATTTTGACAAACTCCGGATCCCTTGCTTTAACCGGCTGGTAAACAGGGAGGTTGTATTCCATTGCTTTCTCCTTTACCGGAGTCATCTGGACTTCTTTCCCTCTTCCCTTTGGTTTGTCAGGCTGGGTAACTACCGCAAGGATCTCATGTCCGGCCTCTTGTATAGCCTCAAGAGCTGGAACGGAAAAATCAGGTGTTCCCATAAAAATGATACGCATAATTATTCTTCAACCTCTCCTTCTTCATCCTCATCCAGGGAGACATCCTCCAGCTCGCCTTCCACTTTGTCTACGTATAAATCACCGTTTAAATGGTCGCATTCATGACAGATTGCACGAGCTAAAAATCCTTCCCCTTCCAGTTCGAACGGCTCCATGGAAGCATCATAAGCCTTTACCCTTACGTAATCGGGCCTGGTAACCGTTCCGGATTTTCCGGGCACACTAAGGCAGCCTTCCGGCCCGGTCTGGCTTCCCCTTGTCTCTACGATGTCCGGATTAATAAGCACATACTGGTTTCCGTCATCTACATCTATAACTACGATCTGTTTTAAAATTCCCACCTGGGAAGCTGCAAGACCAACTCCATTTGATTCATACATGGTCTCAAACATATCTACGATCAGCTCGGTAATTCTTGGTGTGATCTCTTTTACAGGTTTGCAGTGCTTTCTTAAAATTTCATCTCCAATGGTTCTAATCTTTCTAATTGCCATTTTCCTTTATCCTCTCATTTATGAAAAATCATATTGAATCATCACCTGATCAAACAACTGCCGATGATTTTCTGAAAAAACATCGATCTGATCCCTGATTTTTATTAGTATATCATAGTTTTCCTGTTTCAAGTATAAAATTTTTCTATAGATATCATTAATTTTGTAAACGCTGGCATCTACCGGGCCGATGATCTGTACTGCTTCCTGTTCCGCAAGGGGGCCGATAAACCCGGCTGCCATAGCCGCTGCTTCTTTTAAACAGTCTTCCTGTCTGGAGGAAAACTGAACGGTTAGAAGGCCGCTTGCCGGAGGGTATTTCATCAGGCGCCGATATGCCATTTCCTGTTGGTAAAACGCCTCATAATCCTGATTTGCGGCAGTCGCAATGCTGTAATGCTCCGGACTATAGGTCTGAATGATCACGTCACCGTTTCGAGAATCCCGGCCGGCCCTTCCCGCCGCCTGGGTTAAGAGCTGGAAGGTCCGTTCTGCAGAACGGTAATCCGGGGTATTCAAAGATAAGTCTGCCGCCAGTACCCCAACCAGGGTTACATTGGGGAAATCATGCCCCTTTACGATCATTTGAGTGCCTATAAGGATGTCAGCCTCTCCTTCAGAAAAAGCGGTGAGTATCTCCTCATGTCCTCCCTTTTTTGAAGTCGTATCCAGATCCATTCGCAGGACTCTGGCTGCCGGGAACATCTTTTTTGTCATTTGCTCTATCTTCTGGGTTCCCACTCCGAAATTGGCAATGTAAGGAGAACTGCATGCAGGACAGCGGTCTGGCATGGGTATGGAATAACCGCAATAATGACAAACAAGACGGCTGTTATTATGAAGTGTCAGAGTCACGTCACAGTGAGGGCAGCGAATGGCTTCGCCGCAGGAGCGGCAGGAAACAAAATTTGCATAACCGCGCCTGTTGATAAACAGCATGGCCTGCTCCCGCTTCTCCAGCCGGTCCTGGATCAGTGCCTGTAAATTCCTGCTGAAAATGGATTTATTGCCTTCTTTTAGCTCCTGCCTTAAATCCACCACAGATACTGCCGCCAGACGGCTGTTTTTTTTGGCCCGTTCCGTCAGGCGGAAAAGCCGATATTCCCCCTGAAGGGCTTTTGTATAAGCTTCCAGGGATGGGGTCGCCGAGCCTAAAACAAGAGATGCCCCCTGCATGGAGGCCCTTTTCTCAGCCACCTCTCTGGCATGGTATCTTGGGGATACCTCACTTTTGTAAGCACCCTCATGCTCTTCGTCTATCAGAATCAGCCCAAGACGGGAAAAAGGAGTAAACAGGGCCGAACGGGGACCGATCATAATATCAATATCTCCGTTTCTTGCCCGTTCAAACTGGTCATACCGTTCCCCTGCTGACAATCTTGAATTGATGATGGACACCCGGTTCCCAAACCTTCCGTAGAAACGCAGGACGGTTTGGTAGGTTAAGGCAATCTCCGGAATGAGAACGATCACCTGCTTTCCATCCTCTATGACCCTTTGGATCAGTTCCATGTAAACTTCCGTCTTTCCGCTTCCAGTAATGCCGTGGATCAGATAGGTCTTTCTTACCGATTGGGAATAATCCATGCAAAAGCTGTCTACAATGGCCTGCTGTTCCCCATTTAAAACTACCTTGCTTCTTTCTTTTGCCTCTGTTTTAACGGGATTTCTGTAAACCTCTTCACGATCAAGGCTTACGTATCCTTTTTCTATAACCGGCTTTAAAGTAGCGGCAGAAAGGTTCATCTGGTTGGCTGCAATTTCGTATGGGATGACAGGATTTTCCATAAGCGCCTGAAAGAGGCGTGCTCTGGCCTTATATTTCTTTTTTTCCGCTTCCTCTAACGCATTGATAAGCTGAGTATGATCCAAAAGGCTTTTAAGCACCTTTTTTTCCTTTGGCTTTACCTTTTGCTTTACCGGAAGTACCGTTTTTAATGCCTGGTTCATGGTGGAGCCATACCGTTCCTTCAGCCACCATGCCAGGGAAATGAGCAGGGATTCTGCTGATACACCATCAGTTACGATCCCTGCTATTTCCTTAATTTTATCCGGATCATAATCCGCATGGGCGGCAATGCCGACCACGTACCCTTTCCGCATGGAATTTCCTTTTCCAAAAGGAATCAAAACCAGGGACCCTACAGCCACTTCATCAAGAAGCCCGGCCGGAATCCTATAATCAAAGGTTCTGTCAACTTTTTCATGGGAAATATCAATAATAATCCGGGCAAATCGTTCCGTCATTGTATTCCTCTTTTCTGCCCACTCTTTTGGGGCATAAAGGTACGCCTTATGCTACAAGAGCCATAGAAGGCTGTCAGGGCCGGTAAAATTTCTCCGCCACAGGGCCGAGATTCATGCTGTTGGAGCCCTTAAACAGCACGCAGTCCCCTTCCTTTAACTCCTTATTTAAATAAGATACCAGCAGCTCCGGTTCCATAAATTCTTTAACCGTGATTTGAGGGGCGTGTTCCTTCACCGCTCTGGCGATCTCCCCTGCCAATTCTCCTAAAGTAACTACCTCATATACCGGATGTTCTGCAATGTATTCTCCGATTTCATAATGGTATTCTGGGGATTTTTCTCCCAGCTCCTTCATATCAGCCAATACAGCGATCCTTCGTTCCGCCTTTGTTATAGAGCCCAAAACCTCCAGACCTGCTTTCATGGAAACCGGGCTGGCGTTATATGTATCATCAATGATGGTCATACCTGCCACATGATAGATCTGCTGCCGGTTCTTAAAGCCGGTGAATTCCTGAAGGCATTTTGTGGCTTCTTCCATAGGAATGCCGCACTCAGAAGCTACCGCAAGAGACACCATGGCATTTAACACGTTATGGCTTCCCATAACCGCCAGCCGTATAGGAACCTTCTTCTGGCCAAAGACTGCAGTAAAGGTCGGAAAGCCCTCCTCCAGATGGACATCCAAAGCCCTGTAATCACAGTTTTCCCCTGTTCCGTAATAGATGGTCTTACAGTCTTCTTTTGCCTTTGTTGTTTTTAAAAGCGGGTCATCCCCATTTAAAAACAGGATACCGCCTTCCATCAGGCCATCCTGGATGGTCATTTTTTCCCTGTAAATATTTTCTTGGGATCCCAGCTGCTCGATATGGGTTACTCCGATGTTGGTAATCACAGCCATCTGGATCTTTGCGATCCTGGCAATGACGGTCAGCTCTCCCGGCTCACTCATTCCCAGTTCAATGACTCCGATTTCATCCCCAGCCGAGATCTCCGATAAGGTAATGGGCACTCCCACCTGGCTGTTATGGTTTCCAGGAGTTTTATAAACAGAATAACGGGCCGACAGGGCGCAAGCGACCATTTCCCTTGTAGTGGTCTTTCCTACGCTTCCCGTAATTCCAACGAGGGGAAGTTTTAAACGGTCCCTGTAATAGCTCCCGATGGCCTGAAGAGCCTTTTTTGTATCCTCAACCCGGATCCAGGGCTTTGCAAAGTCCATGGCATCATGCTCGCTGGTAAGCGTCGCTGTTGCTCCATTGTCAAAGGCCTGCCCGATAAAGCGGTGAGCATCTTGTTTTTCTCCAATGATAGGGACAAACAGATCATTCCCCTTCATCGATCTGGAATCAATACTGATGTGCTCTAAAACTGTATTCTCGTTTCCGCAAAGAAGCCTTCCTCCTGTAGCTGAAAGTATTTCCTTTACTGTCATATTTACCATTGCTTCCTCCATTCCATCTACCGTGGAAATGCCGAAAGCCGCATATCCCTACGGCTTCCGGCATTTTATTTTTCGTTGTTCCTTCCTTTTAAGCTTCCTCTGAAAGCTGGGCATCCACCGCCTTTAAAACCTCTTCCCGGTCTGAAAAATGATGGCGGACTCCGTTCATCTCCTGGTAATCCTCATGCCCTTTTCCTATAATGGCAACCATGTCACCCGGTTCGGCATGAATGATGCTGTAGCGGATCGCTTCCCTGCGGTCCGGAATTTCTATGAATTTTCCTCCGGTCTTTTCAAGACTTCCTCGAATGTCTGCAATGATATCTTCCGTTTTTTCGTATCTGGAATTGTCCGCAGTGATAATCGTAAAATCTGCCAGACGTCCCGCACTGTCACCCATGGTAATCCGCCGGTCCTTGGAACGGTTTCCGCCGCACCCAAAGACGCAGACAAGGCGCTTCGGATGGTAATCTCTTAGAGTTGAAAGCAGACTTTCCATACTGACCGCATTATGAGCATAATCTACGATTACCGTACATTTCTCAGAGGCATATACGATTTCCATACGTCCGTTCACGTTTAGATGTTCCAGCCCATGGCAGATCTTCTCGTTCGGAAGCCCTAAAAAGCTTAAGACACTGACTGCAGCCAATGCATTGGCAACGTTAAAGCGTCCCGGAATATTCACCCGGACCGAAAGCTCAGAAGTTCCTTTGATGTCAAATTCCAGTCCCACGAAATCCGGTTGGGCGATGTATCGGATGGCTTCTGCTTTAAAGTCAGTTCCATCTTTCTCCATGGAGAAAGAATAAAGTTTGCAGGTGGCATCCTTTACCACTTCCTCCCAGTGCTCGTCATCACCGTTCATGATGCCCACTTTAGAGCAGCAAAAAATCCTGGATTTGTAAAAAAGGTATTCCTCAAAATCCTGGTGCTCATCCGGTCCGATATGATCAGGCGAAAGATTGGTAAACAGCCCATAATCAAAACAGATCCCGTCTACCCGGTGCATCTTAAAGGCCTGGGAGGAAACCTCCATCACCATATATTCGCAGTCAGCCTCCACCATACGGCTGAAGGCCTGGTGAAGTTCATAGGACTCGGGAGTTGTATTCATCGTAGGAGTTACTTCCTGGCCGATGACAATACCTGTGGTTCCGATCATTCCCACCTTTTTCCCGCAGGCTTCCAGAACTGTCTTGATCATGTGCGTGGTGGTGGTTTTTCCCTTGGTTCCGGTCACTCCAATGGTCACCATCTTTTCCGCCGGATAACCAAACCTGGCGGCTGAAAGTAAAGCCAGCGCCTCTCTGGCATTATGTACGAGAATGGCAGTTACGCCATCCGGGATCTTTGTCTTTTGTTCTACTACAAGGATCTCCACCCCGGCGTTCACCACCTCAGGGATAAATTCATGGGAGTCGGTTCTCGTTCCCTTCATGCAGACAAATACAACGCCCTTCCGGGCCTTTCTGGAGTCATAAATGACATCCTCTGCATCCACGTCCAGGCTACCCTGCAATACTTCATATTTTAAGTCCTTTAGCCATTCTATAAACTTCATTAAAACCTCCAAATCAGAATAATCCGGTGATTACTCCATCTTCATTTACGTCAATATTGTCTGCAGCCGGCTTCTTTGGAAGACCTGGCATTGTCATGATGGCTCCGGTCAGAATGACCACAAATCCAGCTCCGGCAGATACATAAGCATCCCGTACGTTAATGTCAAAGCCTTCTGGTCTCCCAAGCTTTGTCTGGTCATCGGATAAGGAATATTGTGTCTTTGCCATACACACAGGAAGGCTGCCAAAGCCCATTTCTTCAAATTTTCTTATGGCTTTTAAAGCTGCAGGAGCATAGGTCACCCCAGCCGCGCCATAGATCTCCCTTGCAATTGTGGCGATCTTATTTTCCAGTCCCATTTCATCAGGATAAATGGGTGCAAAATTGCTTTCTTTATGTTCCAGGGTATAAAGGACTTTTTCGGCCAGCTCTATGCCGCCCTCTCCTCCTTTTTCCCACACCTGGGATAAGGCGAATTCACAGCCTCTCTCTTCACAAAAACGTTTAACAAACTGGTGTTCTGCCTCTGTATCTGTGATAAAGGAATTTAAGGTAACAATGACCGGCACGCCGTATTTCATCATATTTTCAATGTGCTTTTCCAGATTGACAATCCCTTTTTCAAGAGCAGCCAGGTTTTCTTCTTTTAACTGGTCCTTAGGCACTCCGCCGTTGTATTTTAAGGCTCTCACGGTTGCCACCAGCACAATGGCATCGGGCTTTAATCCGGCTTTCCTGCATTTGATGTCCAGGAATTTTTCCGCGCCTAAATCCGCACCAAACCCAGCCTCTGTCACAACGACATCGGCCAGCTTTAAGGCTGTCTTCGTTGCACGAACACTGTTACAGCCATGAGCGATGTTTGCAAAGGGACCGCCGTGAACGATGGCGCCGGTGTGCTCCAGTGTCTGGATCAGATTGGGTTTTATCGCATCCTTTAATAAAGCCGCCATAGCCCCTACTGCGTTTAACTGAGAGGCAGTTACAGGCTCTCCAGCATAATTATATGCCACAATGATTCTTCCCAGCCGATCTTTTAAATCTTCCATATCATTTGAAAGGCAAAGGATTGCCATGATTTCCGATGCAACCGTAATTACAAAGTGGTCCTCTCTCACAAAGCCTTCTGCTTTGGAACCAAGGCCGACCACAACGTTTCTAAGAGCACGGTCATTCATGTCCAGGCAGCGCTTCCAAAGAATCTGACGGGTATCGATTCCCAGAGCATTCCCCTGATGGATATGATTATCTAACAGAGCTGCAAGCAGGTTATTGGCAGAAGTTATGGCGTGAAAATCACCGGTAAAATGAAGATTTAAGTCTTCCATGGGAACTACCTGGGCATATCCGCCGCCTGCCGCGCCGCCCTTAATTCCAAAGCATGGTCCAAGGGAGGGTTCTCTGAGGGCGATGATCGCCTTTTTTTCCATTTTCCCCAATGCCTGACCAAGACCTACGGTAGTGGTGGTTTTCCCTTCTCCTGCCGGAGTAGGATTGATGGCGGTTACCAGAACCAGTTTGCCATCCGGACGGTCCTTTACCCGCGCCCACAATTCATCCGTCAGCTTCGCCTTATACTTGCCGTAAAGCTCCAGCTCATCCTCACCGATCCCGTAGGATGCAGCCACGTCTTTAATAGGAAGCATTTTTGCCTCCTGTGCGATTTCGATATCTGTTTTCATTCTCCAATCCTCCTTCTATGTAAATAACACGGTTCTATATTATCGGACTTTACAGTATTTCCTCGAATTCCTCCAGGCTCATCAGTACCTTGCGTGGCTTGGTGCCTTCCTCTTCTCCTACTACTCCGGCTTCTGCAAGCTGGTCCATGATCCGGGCAGCCCGGTTAAAGCCGA
>NZ_DAMAUN010000135.1:8368-11453 GCF_032078915.1 Lacrimispora sp.
TTTAAACATCCTCTGCAGCATACCAATGGAAGCTTTATCCTTTTCAATGATAAATTTTCCGGCCTGGACAAAATATTCATCCCTGTCATTTCCGCCGCCCCTTATCTCTCCTCCTGCAGGCGCAGAAGCGATCATGCTTTCTACTTCCGGGTTGTAATCTGCAGTCATCCCCTGCTCTGTTAAGAAATCCACCACCTTGGAGACTTCAGAATCCGATACAAAGGCGCCCTGAACACGCATCGGTTTTGGATATCCCGCCGGATAAAAGAGCATATCGCCTTTTCCAAGAAGCTTTTCCGCACCATTCATATCGATAATGGTCCTGGAATCCACACCGGAAGAAACCGCAAATGCTACCCTGGAGGGAACATTGGCCTTAATGAGACCTGTTATGACATTTACCGACGGACGCTGGGTGGCAATGACCAGATGGATACCCGCAGCTCTGGCAAGCTGGGCCAGACGGCAGATGGAATCTTCCACTTCTCCGGGAGCTACCATCATCAGATCCGCAAGCTCGTCGATAATGATGACGATCTGAGGCATCTTTTTGGGCTTATCTTCATCCTCAATATCTTTTATACTCTCTACCTTTTCATTATATCCCTTAATTTCCCTGACATTATACTGAGCGAACTTATTATAACGGTCCGTCATCTCCGCCACCGCCCAGTTTAAGGCTCCGGAAGCCTTCTTGGGATCAGTGACCACAGGGAGCAGTAAATGGGGAATTCCATTATAAACACTTAATTCCACCACCTTGGGATCTACCATGATCAGTTTTACATCCTCCGGGTCCGCCTTAAAAATGATGCTCATAATCAAGGTGTTGATGCAGACGGATTTACCAGATCCAGTGGCTCCGGCGATCAAAAGGTGGGGCATCTTTGCAATGTCAGTGACAACCACCTGGCCGCCGATGTCTTTGCCCACCGCAAACGCAATTTTGGAGGAATGTTTCTGGAAGCTGTCTGCCTCCAGAATATCCCGTAAGTATACCATTTGGTTTTCTTTATTGGGTACCTCGATACCCACCGCCGATTTTCCTGGTATAGGAGCTTCAATTCGGATATCAGCGGCTGCCAGGCTCAATTTGATGTCATCTGCCAGGCTTACGATCTTACTGACCTTTACCCCCTGCTCCGGATGAAGTTCATACCTGGTTACGGAGGGTCCGCAGCTTATATTGGTAACAGTAACCCCGACCCCGAAATTCTGAAGGGTCCGCTGAAGCTTGATGGCAGTATCCTTGTATTCCCGGTCGGAAAAGACTGCTGATTTTCCTTTTTTAAGCAGGGAGAGAGGCGGAAACTTATATTCCTGTTTCACAATCTCCTGTTTTTGCTTGATTTCAAGGCTGACACTTAATCCGTCTTCCTTTGCTGCCTCTTCCCGTTTCTTTTCCAGCTTTTTCTGAAGAGCTTCCGTATCTGTTTCTATTACCTTGCCGGAAGCGGTGACCACCTGTTTTGGCTCCTCAGGAATGACAAAGGTATCATTTTCTTCCACAGGATAGAACTCCTCTTCCACAAACTCCAATTCCTTTAAGGTCTTGACCTCTTTCTTCATATATATGGAAGGTTCTTCCAGAGCCTCAGCAAACGTTGTTCCTCCCACATCGGGGTCAAAGGGAACAATATCCTCATCATCTTCCGGCACAGGTGAAAAACTGCCCCGGAAAATATCCGCAGGATTGAGTTCGTCTTCTTCCACAGAAGTAACGGCAGACAGCCGTTTCGCCTGGACCATAATATCATCTGCAAGATTGTCAGGAGCTTCCTCAACCTGCTCTTTTACATCGCTTTCTTCCTGGGCTTCTTCCAGCTTTGTGGCATCTAAATTGACTCCCCGAAGCTTTTTCTCTTCCAAAAGCTGTTTGCGGGCTTCCTGGCGCATTGCATGAACTTCCATGCGCATGTCAACATTTTCCCGGGCATGGCGGTACGCCTTTCCGCTTCCTTTTTTCACAATATCTACAAACGATTTTTCCGTAATGCAGACCGCAGATATGACAAGAAGGACTCCTATCACCAGATAGGCTCCCACTACGCCGATTATGGAGACAAGCCCACCTGCCAGAAGGCCGCCTATAATGCCGCCTCCTCTTCCGCTTACGGATGCCTCAAAATAAATGTCGGCAAGTCCTAAACCCTCGCCGGCCTTTGCTCCAAAAAGGAGCTGTAAAAATCCACACAAAGAAACCAGCGCCAGAATAAAAGACGCCAGTTTAAAAGCAGCCCTGGGATTTCCCTGGTTGGAGATGTAAAACGCGGTTCCTGCAAACAGCAGCACAGGCGCGACATATCCCACACTTCCGAATATACCTAACTGTACGCTCCGCAGAAAATCCCCGACCACGCCGCATAAATGAAAGTTGCTAAAAAACAGAATGGCCGCAGCCAAAAATGACATAATGATCACGACTTCTGAATGGATAAATTCCGGTTCCGGTAAAATCACATTTTTTTTGGCGGCGGTATTTCTTGTTCTCCCGTTTTTCCCTTTTTTAGCTGTTGTACGTTTCTTCGTTGTCTCAGGCACAATAACTACCCCCTTCTATCCGTTGGTAACAGTATACAAAAAAATCGGGAGAATTGCAACGATTAACGGGAAGCAGTTTCCATCAGTTCATATAATTTTTTTAAAGCATCCTTGATTCCGCCCACTTCATTAATCAGTCCTTCTTTTACCGTTTCCTCGCCAACCAGCACGGTTCCCAAGTCTCTGGTAAGCATTTCCGTATTCAGCATAAGACGTTTTAACTGGTCGTAAGCGATCTCTGCATGGGTGGAAACAAAGCTTAAGATCCGGTCCTGTATCATTTCAAAATATTCATAAGTCTGAGAGGCGCCAATCACCATTCCTGTCATTCTTACGGGATGAACCATCATGGTTCCAGTTGGTACGATAAAGGAATAATCCGTGCAGACTGCTAAGGGAACTCCAATGGAATGGCTTCCTCCAAGAACCAGGGATACGGTCGGGATGCTTAAGGAAGCGATCATCTCCGCTATGGCGAGGCCTGCATCCACGTCGCCGCCGGAGGTATTTAAGAGAACCAAAAGCCCTTCCACGGAATCATCAT
>NZ_DAMAUN010000136.1:0-11159 GCF_032078915.1 Lacrimispora sp.
AAATTCACCGCATCAACCAGACAAGCGGCGGATACCAGACGGCTGGAATCAAATTCCTTTGCTGTCTCTGCCAGCTCCTTCATAAAGTGGTAGCGCTCATCGGTATCAGGATTTTCATTTCCTACGGACCAGATAATCACACTGGCCCGGTTATAATCCCGGTTCATCATCTCGGTCAGCTGGTTTTTCCCATCCTCTAAGGTCCTGGGGTTTTCAAAATCGATCCACCAGTAAACCGGAATTTCTTCCCATAGAAGAAGGCCTGCCTCATCTGCCAGTTCTGAAACCCATTCCGTATGAGGATAATGGGCCAGACGGAGGAAATTGCAGTTCATCTTTTTTGCCCAGTCAAATGCCTGACGGATGTCCTCCTTTGTAACCGCCTTCCCATGGTCCTCTGTCTCCTCATGAAGGCAGACACCACGAAGGAAAACCGGCATTCCATTTAATAGGATTTCTCTGCCTCTGGTTTCCACGGTACGAAAGCCCACCCGGTCCTTCACCTGATCCAGTGTTTTACTGCCGGAACGAAGATGCAGGAAAACCTCATACAGCTTAGGGCTTTCCGGGCTCCACAAAGAAAGTCCGCTGATTTCCAGTGTCAGCTGTCCCCGTCCACCCGTTCCTAAGGGAACTGCCTCTTCCACCTGAAGCTCTGGTATGGTGAAAACCGCCTCCCCTTCCTCAATGTCCTCAAAACCTCCAAGAGTTATGGAAACACTGACTTCCTTTTTCTCCCGATCTGCCAGAAATACCTTCATATCTTTAATATAAGTCTGAGGCACACAAAGAAGAGATACACTCCGGTAAATGCCGCCGTATAAAAACCAGTCCGTATTCTCACTTGGTATCTGATCCTGCCGTCTGGTATTGTCAGCGACCACGATCAGCCTGTTATCCTCTTTTAAGTCCTCCGTAACTTCAACGCAAAATGGGGTTGATCCCCCTTTGTGGACACCAAGGAATTTTCCGTTTAAAAAGATCCTGGCCTCATAGGATACTGCCCCAAACCGTAGAAACACATGTCCTTTGGAGGAATCCTTAAAAGAGAACCGGCGGCTGTATACCGCCGGTCCCTCATAATAAAAATATTCCGGCTTTGCAAGGTTCCATACTCCCGGAACCTTGATCTCCTCCCAGTCGTCAAAGCCATAATCCAGAGGAACCCTAAGCCCCTCTGAATTCACCTCCTGCTCCAGAAACCATTTGGCCCTTAAGCAGTTATCATACATATCGACGGAAAAGTTCCAGGCTCCGTCCAGGGACTGCTCTGTCCTGCCGCCTGGGATCACATAGGAATTGGTCCCCAGGCAGGGAGAGGCATAGCTGTCCTTATAAGCCTCGTTATGGATGTTATCCACGAAATTCTTTATTGTTTCCATTTCATTATCCTTTCACTCCGGTTGCTGCAATGCCTTCTACGAAATATTTCTGCAGGGACAAAAACACAATGAGGACCGGGATCAGGGAAAGTACCGATGCAGCCATAATCAGGCCATATTCGGAACTGTACTGGCTGATAAACATCTTAAGCCCTAACTGCAGGGTCTTTTTCGCTTCTGTTTTCAGATAGATCAGGGGCCCTAAAAAATCGTTCCAGGTGCTTACGAAGGTAAAGATGGTCAAGGTTGACAGCGCCGGCTTTGACAATGGGAGCATGATCCTTCCGTAAATCTGATACTCGCTCATGCCGTCGATCCTGGCAGCCTCACACAGTTCATCGGGAATCCCCTGATAGAACTGGCGCATCATGAATACGCCGAACGCTGAGAACGCCTGAAGGAAGATGATCGCAAGATGGGAATCATTTAACCCGAATTTTCTCATCATCATGAACTGGGGAACCATATATACCTGCCATGGAACCGCAATGGTGGCGATGTAAGCCATGAATAAGATGTTACTGTATTTGAATTTCAGCTTAGCAAACGCATAGGCAGCAAAGCTGCTGGTCAATAGCTGTAAAAAGGTAACGATCAATGTGATCTTCACCGTGTTTAATACAAAGGTCATAAGCGGGATCTTTGTCCAGATATCCAGATAATTCTGCCATCTTGGATTTTCCGGTATCCACTGGATCGGGAAAATAAATACATCCTTATCCAGCTTTAAGGAAGCCGAAAACATCCATGCAAAAGGAATCAGCATAACAGCTGTCAGAATGATCAAAACCACATAGAGGAGGCATCTGCTGATTTTATAATTTGTGCTTTTTACTTTCATTTCGTTTCCTCCTTATTCTAGTTTGCATATTTCTTCTCGCCGCGGAACTGAACCAGCGTGATGGCAAGAACCATTAAGAACAGCACCATTGCTACCGCGCTTGCATATCCTAAATTCCAGTTGCGGAACGCCTCTTCGTAAATGTGGTAAACCAGAACCATTGCCTGGGAACTTACAATTCCGTTGGAACCGCCTGCAAGCATGTACACGATGTCGTAAACCTTAAAGCAGTTGATGGTCAGAATGATGGTAACAAAGAAGGTAGTAGGCTGAAGCTGGGGCCATGTGATATAGCGGAACCTTTGCCAGGAATTGCAGCCGTCAAGGCCTGCCGCCTCATAAAGCTCTCCATTGATTCCCTGCAGTCCGGCCAGATAGATAACCATGTAATAGCCCATGTTCTTCCAGACACTGAACAGTACAATGGTAAACATCACCCAGTGAGGATCTGCGGACCACTTTGGAAGGTTTTTTGCATTGACGCCCAGATGATAAAGGATCATGTTAATGGGACCGCTTTTCTGAGGGCTGAACAGCATATTCCATACGGCTGCCACCGCTACCAAGGACGCCACATAGGGGAAGAATCCCACCGTACGGAAGAAATTTCTTCCCATGACTTTCTGGTTTAAAACCACGGCCAGTCCTAAGGCACAGGCCAGTGTCAAAGGAACCGTTGCAATACAGTATACAATGGTATTGGTAAAGGAAGCATGGAATCTGGCACTTCCAAGCATATCAACGAAGTTCTTAAGTCCGGCAAATTCCAGCGGACTGTTGCCATCCCATTTCATAAATGCCAGAATAAAAGCAAAAATAATGGGGCCAAGTGTAAATACTGCAAATCCGATAAAGTTGGGGGCGATGAAGGAGTATGCAACCATATCCCTCTTTTCCTGACGTGTGAACCGTTCCCCTGTCCGCACCTTTTTTATTTTCTCATCTATTGTCTCGATTTTCGCAATCAGGACATCCCGCTTACGGGTTCCTTCAGCCTCTCTCAATAAAAGGCTTAAAGCATCCCGTTTCTTATTTAACTCCGCGATTTTTTCCTGTTTTTGCGCTTCTGTTATTATCTTCGCCATATTGCTTATCCTCCTTTTCCCGTTTTTATCGTCTAAAGAATCAAGCGGATATGCTTTCATATCCTGTTGACGCCCGATGAAGCAGGGCACGCTGTTTTTTCAATCGTCAAATCAAATCAGAAGTTTCTTTAAATGAGGCGGGCTTTTTGCTGCCCGCCTCTATGATACCGTTTTTGTTTACCTGTTACTGAGCAAGAATTGCACTAACCTTTTCATTCATCTGGGCAATGCCTTCATCTACGGACATGCCGCCTGTCATGATAGCATCATGGGCTTCGTTTAATACCGTCTCAATTTCGGAGTTCTTTGCATTTACAGGCATCTCTAAGTATAAGTTAGAGGTGTTAAGAGCTTCTACGCTGGTTCCGTCATCCTTAGGGAATCCGTCTGCACTGGATACCAGATCAGCAACCGTGCTGTTCATAACAGCCGGGATCGTACCGGTAGATGCAAGGATTTCTGCGCCTTCTTTACCACTTACGAAGTTTATAAATTCCCAGGCAAGATCCTTATGAGGAGCCTTGGCCGGAATTCCTAAAGAGGTAATGGTCGCAAGGGTGGAGCCTGGTTCTACTCCATCTGCGTGTGGGTATTTGGCAATGCCCCAATTGGTACAGTCTGTGTACTCGCCGGTGCGAACCTTATCCATTAAGGTAGAGATAAACCATGTACCCATGTTCATCATTGCAACATTTCCCTGGGCAAATGCGCCGGAATAATGTAAGCCGCTGGTCTTTAAAGTAGCATAGTCCTGGCATACTCCGTCTTCCTGCTCTCCAAGAACCATCTCATAGTATGGCTTTAAGAATTCATATTTTCCATCAAGAATGGTGTTCTTTCCATCCAGAACGCCGAAAAGCTGTACGGCTGATCTCCATGTATGGTAATGAGCGCCATATACCTCCTGTCCGGGAGTGTCTACGGTCAGACTTCTTGCCAGATCGTCATACTGTTCAAATGTCATATCATTGGTTGGATAAGCAACGCCTGCTTTGTCAAAGATATCTTTATTATAGAACAACACCCAGAAATCATTGCGGAACGGAAGCTGATATAATTTTCCGTCAACCGTGATCTGATCGGTAAGGCCTTTGTACTGTGTCAGATCAACACCTGAAGACTGGATATAGCTGTCCAGAGGCTCTAATACGCCTTTGTTCACAAGCGTCATATAGCCAGGAACATCCTTTATGGTGACCACGTCAAAGTCAGAACCGCTTCCGGTAAGCTCTGTTGCCAGAACCGTCTGATAATCGGTGGAGCCTAAATCAACCATTTCTATCTTCACATCCGGATGCTCCTTTTCAAAAGCATCGATGAGAGGCTGGTAATAGGTTGTTAAGCCGATATCCCATACGGACCATTTTAATGTGGTCTGTCCTCCTGCTGCCTCTGAAGCTTTCGTCGCCTCCGCTGCCGCGCCTTCTGTGGGAGCTGACGTGGTTCCTTTAGAACCGCTGCCGCATCCGGCCAGGCTGGCTGCTGTCATGGCACATGCCAGAACAATACTCAGTGTTCTTTTTTTCATTGTAATCCCTCCTGATTTGATTGTTTTTCAGTAAACCCCGCATGATCCCCGTGATTTACCATGGTTCCTATTATAACGCTGGATTGCGGTATTAAAAATGGAATTTATCTTTCATAATATTCACTTTTTATTCACATTTCTTTTACACTTTGTTAAAACATGCACTTTTTTATGATAAGCAGTAATATTTCTCTTTTGTATACAAATTAACACGTTTGTATATAAAAAGCAGCTGATTTTTCATTGACATTTTACATTAAATAGGCTACCTTTGTAGATGTTAAAACCATTATTACAAGCGATCCATGGAAAGAAGGGACTTTATTTTATCATGTGGAAAAAGCTCATCCCAAAGACCATAAGAGGAAAAATTATGGTACTCACGGCAGCCATTACGCTGCTCATCACCGTTCTGACTACAACTGTCTGTTTCTCAGTTTTCCAGTCCTTCTTAAGAAAAAACCAGATCCAGTCTGTGGAATTCAGCCTTTCAGTTGTAAGCAACAACATTGGGGCAGATATGAAGGATATTATCTATTTCAGCAAATGGTGCTGCTCCAACAGTGCCGTACTGGATTATCTGGAAGCGTTTAAAGACCAGCCAAAGCTCCCTACATCCACCAAGGACTTTGATAATCTGCGCCCTATGGCCCTTTCCTCCCACAGCCGTTTAAAGGAAGAATATTACAACACCAGGTCCAATGAATACATGTCCCGGGTCATCGTTTCTTCTTCCAATGAAAACAATTTCCTTCAAATTGCGGCTTTGGCAAACAACTCCTCCTCCTATGCGGCCAGGATCATTAAAAATGAACCTTTCTTTGAAACGCTTTACAGATCCGACGATTTCCTCTGGATCGGCCTGGTAAAAGATCCATTTTCCAATATAGGCCTGGACCAATTTATTCCCATCGTACGTCCGGTTTCCAACAAATTTAATTCTGAAGTCATTGGCTGGTCCTATGTGGAAATTTCCTCCCGGATCTTCACCGATTACCTGGCCTCCTATCCTCTTCCCGAGGACAGTATTCTATTTATTACCATTGGAGATAAAATCTACGGTTTTAATTCAAACGGCTTAAAGGAAATGGAAATGCCCTACACCAATCCAGTAAAACTAACCGGAAACGAATCTCTCTCCAAAGGAACCAGGGTTCTCTCCGTTACCATGAACGATGGGAAAAAACGGACCCTGCTGGAACGGCCCATCGAGGGTATGGCCGGCTGGAGTTTATCACAGGTACTTTCTGAGCAGCAGCTTGGCCAACAGAAAAATATATACACCCTTTTGATCCTGGCAATCTGCCTTACCATTGTCTCACTTGGCATACTCCTCGCCTTCCTGTTAAACAAGATCATCATGGACCCCATTCACAGGCTCAGCAGTAAAATCCATGATATCTCAAAGGGGGATTTTTCCAGGGATACGGCCATTGAGTGGAATCATGAGCTGGGAGAAGTCGGCAAGGGAATCAATAATATGTCAGAAAATATTATCACCCTGATGGAAAAACGGGTAACTGATGAAAAACAGAAAAAGGATTTGGAATACCAGATCCTGCAGAGCCAGATCAATCCCCACTTCCTATATAACACCTTAAATTCCATCAAGTGGATGGCAACCATTCAGAATGCAGACGGAATTGCAGATATGACCACTGCCCTGGCCAGGCTTCTTAAAAATGTTTCAAAAGGTACCACTTCCAAGATCCCTTTAAGGGAAGAGCTGGATCTGGTAAAGGATTATTTCCTGATCCAGAAATATCGCTATGGAGGAAGTGTCACCATCGAATATTTCATTGAAACAGAGGATTTATACAATTGTGAAATTCACCGTTTTACCCTCCAGCCCATCATTGAAAATGCTCTGTTCCACGGAATAGAGCCTGCAAAAACAGCTGGTAAGATCACTGTTTCAGCCCGAAGCACAAATCTGGGGCTCAAAAAAGCACTTAAAATAGATATAACCGATAACGGCGTAGGAATGTCCAAGTATACCATTGATAAGGTTCTCCATGAGAAGACCGGCAGCCAGAACAAAACTGAATTTTTCCGGCAAGTTGGTATCAGCAACGTTAACAGGCGCATCCAATATGATTTTGGCCCGGAATATGGAATCACCATTGAGAGCTGTCCTGGCAGCTTCACCACCATGTCCATTTTAATACCTTATGCCCTTTATTCAGAAAATCAAACAGCCGAAAGGTAATATATATGATAAAATTATTGATTGCAGATGATGAACCATTGGTTCAGATCGGATTAAAATCCATGATAAACTGGGCGGATTACGGCATTGAGATCTGCGGTACTGCTATGAACGGGCAGGATGCCCTCGAAATGATCGCAGAATATTCACCGGAAATTGTCATTACCGACATCCGCATGCCAATTATGAACGGGCTTACCCTGGCAAAGACCTGCCGGGAAACCTACGGAAAGATCCCCCTGTTTATTTTTCTAACTAGCTACGAGGAATTCCAGCTCATCAAGGAGGCTATGACCTATGAGGCCGTAGACTATTTAATCAAGCTGGAATTAAATGCAAAGGCTCTGGAGGAAGCCGTAAAAAAGACCCTCTCCCGCCTGGAAACCATTCAGGTCTCCATGGGATATAAGGATTCAGGGCGACCCTTATTACAGAGCTATTACGAAAAATTTTTTATGCGGATCCTGCATAACCTCTTTGACAATGAGGAACAGTTTGAGCTTCAGTCCAAAGATTTAAGGCTGGACTTTACGGAAACCTGCTATTTTACCGCCCTTTGCCAGTTCCAGGAAGAAACCAGCAGGGAAATGGATTATGGAAAACTCATGAACCTTTATAACAGTGCCTTGCAAATGGCAAAGGAAATTATCGGCAGGCATCTTCCCGCCTATGTGGTAAGTCTTGATATGAAGCACTTTGCAGTGGTATTTCACCTCTTTGAATTGGCAGATTATAGAACAGAAGCTGTTTTCGATGCATTTCGCAACGTGGCAGATATGATCCGGAATTATTTTAACGTTACGGTTCTCACGGGAATCGGAACCCCGGTCAGCCAGCCCTTAAAAATCAGCGAATCCTACCAGGAAGCCCGCCAGGCATTTGGACGGGCCGGTACCGCGCAGCCCATCGTGATGTTCACCGGCAATGATACTGCCTCCATCCGCAATGCTTTTAATATCTCCGTATTTAAAAGTGAGATAACCAAGGCCTTTAATGAGTTTGATACGGATGTTTTATTCCGTACTCTGACCGAAATCATCCAGCTGTTTGAAACTCATCCCCTTCGGTTTTCCCAGGCCGCAGACGGAGCCTGCAACATCCTTTATTTAGCGCTTTCCCTTCTTCCCGACGGAGAGGAAAATATGTCGGAGATCTTTTCATCCTATAGTGACGGGTACCGCTCCATATATCGTTTTACCAATGTGGAGCAGATCGCCGAGTGGATGACGATTTTCCGGGATGGACTTTGTGAAGTGCTGAAATCCAAACGAAAAACCTACAAAGCTCATGTTATAACCAATGTACAAAAATACATCAACAACCATGTATCAGAAAAACTCACCTTAAACGAAGTGGCCGGAGTATTCGGCTTAAGTCCCAATTATTTAAGCATCCTGTTTAAGAAAAACTGCGGGACCGGTTTTTCAGAATACATTGCCCAGGCTAAGATCAACCGGGCCAAAGCCCTCCTTATGGAACAGGATATGAAAATCTATGAGGCAGCTGATCAGCTTGGCTTTGAAAGTGCATTTTATTTCAGTAAAGTTTTTAAAAAAGTCACCGGGCTTTCTCCCCGTGAATTTATACAGCAAAATACCGTCAACCCTGACGTAAACAAATAAGGAGTGTACATGCCATGATTACAGAACTAGCAAATGGGTTAAAGAAATCTTTGTCCTGCTTTTCTCCCTTTCCCCAGGCCTCTGACCGGGATACCTGGGATTCTCTGACGGAGGATCTCATAAGCCGCCTCATTAAAAACGGAGAAGTTTTTTTAAATTTTGATTATCCTTCATTAACTGCTGTGGATTACATGGAGTTTACCAGAAACGGAAACAGAAGCCGTTTTCAGGATAAGCTGTTTTTAAGAAGGACCGCTCTTGATGCCCTGGTCCTGGCTGAATGCGCAGAATATAAGGGAAGATTTCTTGATGATATCATCAACGGGCTTTCTTTGATCTGCGAAGAAAACGCATGGCAGCTTCCTGCCCATAACTCCTACATCCGCGACACACCACCCTCTATCCTTCCTGATGTTACCCGCCCTGTCATTGATTTATTTGCAGCGGAAACGGCTTCCGTACTGGCCGTGGCAGAGTACCTTTTAAGGCAGGAGTTTAATTCCGTCACTCCCTTCCTCTCAAAGATGATCAATAAAAATCTTGAGGAGAGGATTTTCACTCCTTACCTTAATGAACACTTCTGGTGGATGGGTGACGGAGCCAGCCACATGAATAACTGGACAGTCTGGTGTACCCAGAACGTGCTTCTCTCCGCCTTTACAAGAGAGCTTCCAAAAGCCCAAAAAGAGGATATATTTAAAAAGGCATGCAAAAGTATTGATTATTTTCTGGATGAATATGGGGAAGACGGCTGCTGCGATGAAGGCGCCCAATACTACCGTCACGCAGGATTATGCCTGTTTAACTGCCTTGAGGTTTTAAATGGAATATCAGACAATGCCTTTCTTCCTGCGTACGAAATCGAAAAAATCAGGAACATTGCCTCCTACATACTGACCGCTCACATTCATGATGTTTATTACGTGAATTTCGCAGACTGCTCTCCCATTGCCGGTCGGTGCGGAGCCAGGGAATACCTCTTTGGCAAGCGGACGAAAAATGAGGAGCTTATGTCTTTTGCCTCAGAGGATTACCAAAGCAGTGAAGATCCCTTAACCGTTGAGGAACATAACCTGTTTTACCGTTTACAGACTGTATTTACCCATAAGGAAATGATTTCATTTGCCAAATCTCCCATTGCCCACCGGGATTTCTGGTATGACAGCGTTGGGCTCTTCATAGCCAGAGATGAGCATCTTTATCTGGCCGTAAAAGCCGGGGATAATGACGACAGCCATAATCACAACGACACAGGGAGCTTTACCATTTACAAGGATGGGAAGCCCATGTTTATAGACGTTGGGGTAGAGACCTATACGAAAAAAACCTTTTCAAAAGACCGGTATGACATCTGGACCATGCAATCCCAGTATCACAATCTGCCTGCCTTTTTTGACGGCGGGACCCAGATCATGCAAAGGGATGGATCTGATTACCGGGCGAAAAACGTGACCCATCAATTAGGAACCTCTGTCTGCCATATTTCCATGGATTTGGAAGCTGCCTACCCGGATGAACGGATTAAATCCTACACCCGGAACGCTGTACTGGAAAAGGGAAAAGAAATCACGATATCCGATCATTACGAAGGGGATCTTCCATGTCCCGTGCTGTCCCTTATGTTCTATGAGGAACCCACTGTATATGAAAATACCGTACAGATCGGAGATTTGGGCAGCCTTCTTATCGAAGGTGCATCAAATATACAAAAAGAAGTGATCCCAATTACGGATGAACGTTTGAAAACTTCATGGAAACATGATGTTTACCGGTTACTGGTTACTATGAATCATAAGGATCTGACCTTAAGGATCCGCTAATTGCAGGAAACGGCGGCCAAATTATGACATCATAAGAGATATTGTCTATTGAGTTGTAGCATATTTTCTTCTTGATAATATAATGTAGTATACCATGATGGTATAACGAAACATTCCTAATTATTAAGCAAAATGGAGGTCACATCATGAATGATCTTGATATGAGAATATGTGAATGCGATTGTGATGAATGTGAGGACTGCAACTGCAGTATCGTATGCGAGCGTCCCGTCAAAAGAATTAAACCAAACAGAACTATTTTAAAATGCGGCAGCCAGGGAGGCGTAACCCTTCCATTGGCAACAGTTGCCGGCGCTGCCTTTACTCTGGCCACTGTAAACGTAGATTCAAAAGGGTTAAAAAACCC
This sequence comes from Lacrimispora sp., assembly GCF_032078915.1. Lineage (GTDB taxonomy): Bacteria > Bacillota > Clostridia > Lachnospirales > Lachnospiraceae > Lacrimispora. Next base: position 10,855 of record NZ_DAMAUN010000136.1, read on the forward strand.
ATGTATTAAATTTGAATTTGCAAGTAATATCGTTACTACTGCTGCTGTTATTACTCTGAATTTCCAGATATTCAAACAGTGCAAAGGCATGCTGACTCCTATTCCCGTAGGGCCAATCTGGACTTTTTCACGGCTTGTAGCTATTACTGATAGTAATACCTTCTCCTTCTTCGTTTGCGACTGTGATCTGTGCAACGATGACTGCTGCACTTACAGCGTAGTTGCTACGGTTGCCGGCGTTGCTACGGTTGGCGTTACTGCTATAAACAATGCAACCCTTTCCGCACTTATTGTAGATAACGACT
>NZ_DAMAUN010000137.1:0-11106 GCF_032078915.1 Lacrimispora sp.
ATCTAACGTAGCCAGAGAGGGAGGCTTCCGTTCTGCATTTGAGGGAACAAAGTTTGAGATCCTGGAAACTCAGTACGGCGAAGGCGATGCGGCAAAATCCAAGGATATTGCAGCAAACTATATTACCCAGGGCTGCGTAGGCATTTTCGGAGCCAATGAAGGCTCTACAGTAGGAACCGGCAATGCCATTCAGGAAGCAGGCGAGACTGTAATCGGCGTAGGCTTTGATAAATCCGATATGATCCTTCAGCTGATTAAAGATGGTTATCTCCTTGCGACTATGGCTCAGAATCCTGATGTTATGGGATATGAAGGAATGAAGACAGCTGTTAATGCCCTGGAAAGCAAGGATACAGGAGACAAGAACGTAGATACAGGCGTTTCCGTTCTTACAAAAGATACATTAAAATAAGTGCGGTTTAAACGCAGATACTTTTTATAACAGGGAAAGAGCAGGGCCGGTTCGCCGGTTCCTGCTCTGTTGGCATATTTTACTTAATGAAGGCAAGATATCCGTTTGGCCGGCAGCCAGGCGAATCGAACTTACTTATAATAATAGAAGGCTGAGGTATTATGATGCATATCATGGGATTTGATATTGGAGGAACAAAGTGTGCGGCGTTTCTGTGCCGGCTGGAGGGCGATACGATTATATGGATCGACCGGAAGGAAATACAGACAACATCAGACTGGAGAGCAGTTTTGGATACGTTATGCGTTTATGGGGAACGTATGCTAGAGACCCATGGGGTTTCCCGGCCTGACTGCCGTATTGGAATATCCTGCGGAGGACCTTTGAGTCCTGACCGCATGGTCATCTGTTCTCCTCCTAACCTGCCGGGCTGGGTTTCAGTTCCCATTGTTTCTTATCTGTCGGATAAACTAAAGATGCCTGCCAGGATGTTAAACGACGCCGATGCCTGTGCCCTTGCCGAATGGAAATATGGGGCTGGCAGAGGATCTCTTCATATGATATTTCTCACCTTTGGGACCGGCCTTGGCGCAGGGCTGATTTTAAATGGGCGTTTATATACAGGTGCCAGCGGCATGGCGGGAGAAGTTGGCCATGTCCGCCTGAAAGAGGACGGGCCGGTTGGATATGGTAAGGCGGGGAGCCTGGAAGGATTTTGCAGCGGCGGCGGAATCCGGAAAATGGCAATAGACAAAGCGAAACAGATGGAAAAGGAGGGGAAAAAGGCCTCCTTCCAGACTGGAGAAAAGGAGGATATCAAGGCAAAGGATGTGGCAGCGGCCGCAAAGGCAGGTCATATAGATGCCGTAGAATTATTAAAAGAGTCGGGAATGTATTTCGGAAGAGGATTGTCCATGCTCATAGATATCCTGAATCCGGAGGTAATAGTGGCCGGCAGTATATACGCCAGAACCCACGAATTCATGGAAGTCTCCATGTGGGAGGAAATCAGCAGGGAGGCTCTCACCTCTTCCGCAGCTGCATGCAGAATCGTTCCTGCTCAGTTAGGGGAGAGGATCGGGGATTATGGAGCTGCTATGGCTGCGGTTTATGAATGAGACTTTCTATATTTTTTTAAAAGAACGGTGACAACAGACAAGGAACATGGTAAAATAACGTTTGCGCCACCTGGAAAAAGCTGGAGCAATACGTGAGCAAAGGATGAAAATTATGGAAACTGATATGACAAGAGGAAATCCTCTTTCCGTCATCTTAAAATTTACGCTTCCCCTTTTCCTTGGTAATATCTTCCAACAGCTTTATAATATGGTGGATACCATTGTTGTAGGCCGTTTTGTTGGGCCTGACGCATTGGCGGCGGTTGGCTCTACGGGAACCATCATGTTTTTAGTCATTGGATTTTCTCAGGGAATGAGTACGGGATTTACGGTCCTCACCAGTCAGCGGTTTGGGGCGGGTGATGAAAAGGGAGCAAGGCATTCCGTAGCCAATGGCACCATCCTGTCTGTCTTTGTCATAATGATCATGACTGCCATAAGCCTTTTATTCATGAAACCTCTGCTCCGGTTGATGAATACGCCTGATAACATTTTTGCAGATGCTTATACCTATATTTCGATCATTTGTATTGGTATCGTTGCCAATATATTTTATAACCTGTTTTCTTCCTTCTTGAGGGCAGTAGGAAACAGCCGGGTACCTCTCTTGTTTCTGGCGTTTTCCTCAGGTCTGAATTTAATATTAAACCTTCTTTTTGTTATCGTCTTTCAAATGGGAGTGGCAGGATCGGCATGGGCCACTAATGTATCACAGGGGATATCTGCGGTTCTTTGTGTTATGTACATCTATAAGAAGGTCCCGGCTTTGGCTCCTGACAGGAACCAGTGGAAGCTTACCAGCGCGGATACAAGACATCAGCTTTTTGTGGGGATTCCCATGGCCCTCCAGTTTGGGATCACAGCTTCAGGAACCATAATCATGCAGTCAGCCATTAACTTATTCGGTTCAACGGCTGTTGCGGCGTATACGGCGGCCAACAAGTTTCAGAATCTTGTGGTTCAGGGGATGTTTGCCACGGGGCAGACGATGGCCACTTATTCCGGGCAGAACTACGGAAAAGGAGATATTAAAAGAATCCGCTATGGTGTGAAGATTGCGCTGAGGATAAGCAGCGTTTATTCTTTGCTCTGTTCCGCTGTCATCTGTCTGACGATCCCCTTTGCCTTAAGACTGTTTTTTTCAGGGGATGTGGATATTACGACTATGCTGCCGTGGGCAAGAACCTATGTCTATCTGTGCGCTGCCTTTTATATTCCTTTGGGAACGATTTTCATATTCAGAAATACCATGCAGGGCTGCGGCTATGGCCTTCTTCCCATGATGGGCGGAGTTGCGGAGCTTGTGGCCAGGCTTGTGACTGCTGCTTTGGCCATACGCTTACTCAGCTTTCCTTTATCCTGTGCCTGTGACCCTGCGGCTTGGGTCAGTGCTGCACTATTTACAGGAATTTCCTATCTGTACGTTATGAAAAAGGTGGAAAAAAGCATGGTTTCCAGAAGCATTTAAATTTCTCAATATTATTATTGATTTATAGTATAATATTTAGTATATTATGTAATAGATTATCTTAGGCGATATGTGAAAGGAGAATCATGATGATAAAAGTAGCTGTTGACGCCATGGGCGGCGACTATGCACCGGTGGAGATGGTTGCCGGAGCCGTAGAGGCGGTAAACGCGAATAAAGAAGTCCAGGTTCTCTTAGTAGGGCAGGAGCAGATGGTATCGGAAGAGCTGAAGAAGCATACGTTTCGAAAGGATCAGATACAGATTGTGAATGCGTCAGAGGTAATCGAGACGGATGAACCTCCGGTTAACGCCATACGAAAGAAGAAAGATTCTTCCATCGTTGTGGGAATGAATCTGGTAAAACAAAGGCAAGCGGATGCTTTTGTATCGGCTGGCAGTTCGGGCGCTATACTGGTTGGCGGACAGGTGATTGTCGGACGGATAAGAGGGGTGGAACGACCACCGCTTGCACCGCTTATCCCAACGGAAAAAGGCGTTTCCCTGCTGATTGACTGCGGAGCCAATGTGGATGCGAGACCGTCCTATTTGGTACAGTTTGCCAGGATGGGATCCCTTTACATGGAGCATGTAGTGGGAATAAAGAATCCAAGAGTGGCTATCGTTAATATCGGCGCAGAAGAGGAAAAGGGAAATGCGCTTGTAAAAGAAACCTTTCCACTGTTAAAGGAGTGCAAGGATATCCATTTTACCGGAAGCATTGAAGCCAGAGAGATTCCGCATGGCGGTGCAGATGTCATTGTTTGTGAGGCATTTGTAGGCAATGTAATCCTGAAGCTTTACGAAGGAGTAGGAGCAACCTTAATCGATAAGGTAAAACGCGGTATGATGGGAAGTTTAAGGAGCAAAATTGGAGCCCTGCTTGTAAAACCTGCTTTGAAGGAAAGCCTAAAATCATTTGATGCATCTCAGCACGGCGGAGCGCCGCTTCTGGGACTGAATGGCTTGGTTGTAAAAACCCATGGGAATTCAAAGGCAACAGAAGTGAAAAACTCCATACTTCAGTGCGTGACCTTCAAAGAACAGGGAATTAATGATAAGATAAGAGAAAGTCTTAAAAAGAATGATGAAAATCAAGAATAGGAGAGAGGAAGGAAAAGAGATGGAATTTGAGAAGTTACAGAACATAATTGCAGAGGTGTTAAATATTGAGCCGGATGAGGTGTCCATGAACTCCACATTTGTGGATGACCTTGGCGCTGATTCCCTTGATGTGTTCCAGATCATTATGGGCATTGAGGAGGAATTTGATATTGAGATTCCAACAGAAGTGGCAGAAAACATCGTAAGTGTCAGTGACGCAGTAGAACAGATCAAGAATGCTTTAAATTAATAGATGTGGGTGCTGCCGGGGACTTTTTAGTCTGTCCGCAGCACCTTCTTTCATAATGAGAAGAGGTGTATGATGAGCAAGAAATTAAAAGAATTAGAGGAGCGTATCGGCTACCGTTTTTCGGACAGCCATCTCATGACACAGGCAATGACACACAGCTCCTATGCCAATGAACACCGGTTAAATAAGCTGGAATGCAACGAACGCCTGGAATTTTTGGGAGACTCTGTGCTGGAAGTGGTTTCCAGTGACTGCCTGTATCACAAGTATCCGGAAAGGCCGGAGGGGGATTTGACAAAGATACGCGCCAGCATCGTCTGTGAACCGACTCTTGCCTATTGTGCAGAGGATATAAGGCTTGGAGAATACTTGCTTTTGGGCAAGGGGGAAGAAGCCACCGGAGGCAGAGGGCGTGCATCGATCGTATCTGATGCTATGGAAGCGTTGATTGGGGCCATTTATCTGGACGGTGGTTTTGCTAATGCAAAAGAGTTTATCCTTCGATTCATCATGAATGATCTGGAACATAAGCAGCTCTTTTATGATAGCAAGACTATCTTACAGGAGATCGTGCAGAGCAAGACGGACGAGCCCTTAAGCTATGAGCTTTTACGGGAAGAGGGACCGGATCATAACAAGGTATTTGAGTCTCAGGTCCTTATAGGCAAGGAGATAATCGGTCAGGGGACCGGACGGACAAAAAAAGCGGCGGAGCAGGTGGCTGCCTATCATGGGATTCTCAGTCTTAAGAATATGGAAACACCCTGCAAGAATACCTCTATGTCCAAAGAGCATGGACAATAATAAGGAAACACCCTGCGGGTATACCTCTATGTCCAAAGAGCACGGACAATAATAAGGAAAAGAAAGGGCAGGCCCAGTAGAGCCTGTCGGCGTGAACTATGTATTTAAAAAGTATTGAAATCCAGGGTTTTAAATCTTTTGCCAATAAGATCGTCTTTGAATTTCATAATGGGATCACCGGCATCGTAGGCCCTAACGGCAGCGGCAAAAGCAATGTCGCCGATGCCGTGCGCTGGGTGCTTGGTGAACAAAAGGTAAAGCAGCTTCGAAGCTCCAACATGCAGGATGTGATTTTCTCCGGAACAGAACTGAGAAAACCTCAGGGCTTTGCCTATGTTGCCATTACCCTTGATAATTCCGATCATCATCTTGCCATTGATTACGACCAGGTAACGGTATCAAGAAGGGTTTACCGTTCCGGCGAAAGTGAGTACATGATCAATGGCAGTGCCTGCCGTTTAAAGGATATTTATGAATTATTCTATGATACCGGAATCGGTAAGGAAGGGTATTCCATTATCGGGCAGGGACAGATTGATAAGATATTAAGCGGAAAGCCGGAGGAGCGAAGAGAATTATTTGATGAGGCCGCAGGCATTGTTAAATTTAAACGGCGCAAGCTCATCGCCCAAAAGAAGCTTGAAGATGAAAAACAAAACCTCATCCGTGTCAATGACATTCTCACAGAGCTTGAAAAGCAGGTAGGCCCCCTGGCAAGGCAATCCGAAGCGGCAAAGGAATATCTCCGTTTAAAAGAAGATTTAAAAAAGTATGATGTTAACCAGTTCCTGATGGAGACTGAGGGAATCCAGGTACAGATGAAGGAAAACCAGGCAAAGGAAACCATTGTAGCTCAAGATCTGGAGGAGGCAAAGCAGACATCAGAGGGCATCAGGGAAGAATATGATGTTCTGGATACATATTTAGCGGAGCTTGAGGAGGCTATCAGCAAGGCTGGAAATGAGAAAAATAAATCCAACATGGAAATGGGAAGCCTGGAAGGCCGGATCAACGTTCTAAAGGAACAGATCAACACGGAACAGATGAATGCGGAGCACATTGCCGGGCGCATGAGGGCTATTGATGCTGAGATCCAGATGAAAATGGCTCAGGCCGCTACTTATGAGGAAGAACGTTCCCTGATTGCCGACCAGGTGAAAGCCGCCGTGAACGAACTTAAAGATGCGGAAGAAGTCCTGAATTCAGAAGATGAGAAAATCCATCTTTTTGAACAGCAGATTGAGGAAGGAAAGAGCGGCATCATTGATATCCTCAATGAAAAAGCTTCCTTAACCGCAAAACAACAGCGGTATGAAACCATGCTGGAACAGGTGAATGTGCGCCGTTCTGAGGTTTGCCAGAAGCTTTTAAAGTTTAAAAGTGATGAGTCGGAGCAGGATGAACGGCTGGAAGCTCTTCAAAAGGAAGCGGATGAGATAGAAACCAACATCTCAGAAAGCCAGGAAGCCCAGGCGTTCAGTGAGAACCGTGCAGAAGAGCTGGGAGGCGAGGTCAAAAGGCTTAACAAGAACTTAAATGACAAACAGCAGGAATATCATACGAGTTATACAAAGCTGGAGTCTTTAAGAAACATAGCTGAGCGGTATGAAGGCTATGGCGGCAGCATTCGCCGTATCATGGAGGTAAGGGACAGGATCCATGGCATTCACGGGGTCGTGGCGGATCTGGTCAAGGTGCCGAAAAAATATGAAATTGCCATTGAGACCGCTTTTGGCGGAAGCATCCAGAATATTGTTACTGATTCCGAAGAAACTGCCAAGCAGCTGATTGAATATCTAAAGAAAAACCGGTATGGAAGAGCCACCTTCCTTCCCTTAACCAGTGTCGGCAACAGGGATTCCTTCCGCCAGGACAGGGCTCTTACGGAACCGGGAGTATTGGGGGTTGCGGGTACCCTGGTGGAAGCGGAAGACCGGTATCAAGGCCTTTTAAATTATCTGCTTGGCCGTGTGGTTGTGGTGGATACCATTGAACATGCCATTGCACTTGCAAAAAAGTTCCAGTATTCTTTCAGGATCGTAACGCTGGAGGGAGAGCTTCTCAGCGTAGGCGGATCCATGACGGGCGGTGCCTTTAAAAATTCCAGCAATCTTTTAGGGCGTAAGCGTGAGATGGAGGAACTGGAAGAGATCTGCTCCAAGGCTCTTTCCGATGTGGAACGGCTGGAAAAAGAACTGGTATTAAACGAGGGACTCCTTGGGGAAAGCAGGGAAGAACTGGAAAAGATCCGGGCGGAAAAGCAGCAGCTTTATTTAAAGCAAAATACGGTTAAAATAAATATACGCAGGATTGAAGATAAAAAAGAAGAAATCAAGGAATCTTACGGAGACTTAGAGCGGGAAAACGGCCAGCTTGAAGTGCAGATACGCGAAATCAGTGCCAGCCAGCAGGAGCTGCTTTCAGCCGTTGATAAGCTGGAGATGCAGAATCAGGAAACAGTCGGAGAGCTGGAACGTTTAAACGGCCGGCTTGAAACTGCCAGGGCTGACCGGGAGCAGTATTCCAGGGACTTATCATCTGTGCAGCTGAAAAGCTCAAGTTTAAAGCAAAAGGATGATTTTGAACTGGAAAATATCCGGCGTGTAAAGGAAGAAGTCCATCGTCTGGAGGAAGAGCTTGCCGGGCTTTCAAACGGAACTCATGGTTCTAACTCCATTATCGAAGAGAAACAAAAGGAAATTGAGGTATTAAAGGGCAGGATCGCGGAAGAAAGGGTATACTCCGAAGAACTGGAAGGCATCATAAATGAGAAGTCCACACAAAAAGAGACCAGTTCCAGGGAGCAGAAGGAACTGTTCCGGAAACGAGAAGAGCTTACGGGAAGGATCAGCCTTTTGGATAAAGAACTGTTCCGTTTGCAAAGCCAGAAGGAAAAACTGGATGAGTGGATGGAGAGCCATGTCAATTACATGTGGAATGAATATGAACTGACTTTTTCCACTGCAAAGGATTTAAAGAACCAGGAATGGACGTCACTTCCTGAAATCAAACGTATGATCCAGTCCTTAAAAGAGGAGATCCGGAAGCTTGGCAATGTCAATGTCAATGCCATTGAGGATTACAAAGAGGTATCAGAGCGCTATGAATTCATGAAGACACAGCACGATGATCTGGTAGCCGCAGAGGGCACCCTGTTAAAGATCATCGATGAACTGGATACAGGAATGAGAAAACAATTCGATGAAAAGTTCCGGGAGATACGGCAGGAATTTGATAAAGTGTTTAAGGAACTTTTTGGAGGAGGACGGGGCACATTAGAGCTGGTGGAGGATGAGGATATCCTGGAAGCAGGAATTCAGATCATATCCCAGCCGCCTGGCAAGAAGCTTCAGAATATGATGCAGCTTTCAGGTGGGGAAAAGGCATTGACGGCAATTGCGCTGCTGTTTGCCATCCAGAACTTAAAGCCCTCTCCATTCTGCCTTCTTGACGAGATCGAAGCAGCCCTTGATGATTCCAACGTGGACCGTTTTGCAAAATACTTGCATAAACTGACGAAATATACTCAGTTTATTGTTATTACACACAGGCGTGGTACCATGTTATCTGCAGACCGTCTATATGGTATTACCATGCAGGAAAAGGGCGTTTCAACGCTAGTATCTGTAAACCTGATTGAAGAAGATTTAGAAAGTTAAGGAGGCTGACTATGGGTGAGAAAAAGGGATTCTTTGGCAAGCTGGTTGCTGGGCTGCAGAAGACAAGGGATAACATCATCGCAGGCGTAGATTCCATATTCAGTGGCTTTTCAGCCATTGATGATGAGTTTTATGAAGAAATTGAAGAGATCCTGATTATGGGGGATTTAGGGATCCAGACCACCATGTCCATTATGGAGGATTTGAGAAAGAAAGTAAAAGAACAAAACATCAAGGATCCCATGGAATGCAAACAGCTTCTCATGGACAGCATTATGGAACAGATGGATCTGGGAGAAAATGCCTATGAATTTGAAAAACGTAGCTCCGTTCTTTTGATCATCGGCGTAAATGGAGTGGGAAAGACCACATCAGTGGGCAAGCTGGCCGGACAGATGAAGGATGACGGAAAAAAGGTGATCGTTGCCGCTGCGGATACCTTCCGTGCGGCAGCCATAGAGCAGCTTAGTGAATGGGCTAAGAGGGCCGGAGTAGACATCATCGCCCAACAGGAAGGGTCTGACCCTGCGGCAGTTGTTTATGATGCGGTGGCAGCGGCAAAATCCAGACATGCGGATCTTTTAATCTGTGATACCGCAGGCCGTCTGCATAATAAGAAAAACCTGATGGAAGAGCTTAAAAAGATCAACCGGATCATTGACAAGGAATACCCTGAGGCCTACCGGGAAACCCTGGTAGTGCTGGATGGAACCACGGGACAGAATGCTCTTGTCCAGGCGAAACAATTTATGGAAGTTGCTGATATTACCGGAATTATCCTAACAAAGCTTGACGGAACCGCAAAAGGTGGCATTGCGGTCGCTATCCAGTCGGAGCTGGGGATTCCTGTAAAATATATTGGGGTAGGAGAGAAACTTGATGACCTGCAGAAATTCAATGCAAAAGAATTTGTAAGCGCATTGTTTCACGTTGAAGAGAAAGAAGAGGCGTAAAGTATGTTGACATTGGAAAAGTTTGAAGAAGCATCGGAAGCCGTTAGCAAAGTTATCCTGGAAACAAAACTGGTATACAGTGAGTATTTCTCCGTCCAAACCGGCAATAAGGTATATTTTAAGCCGGAGAATATGCAGTATACCGGTGCTTACAAGGTGAGAGGGGCTTATTATAAAATCAGCACCCTGACTGAAGAAGAGAAATCCAAAGGTCTTATTGCTGCCTCAGCAGGTAATCACGCCCAGGGCGTTGCCTATGCTGCAAAGCTGGCCGGCATTCCGGCAACCATCGTTATGCCCACCACGGCACCCCTGATGAAAGTAAACCGTACCAAGGGTTATGGAGCGGAGGTCATTTTAGAAGGTGATGTCTTTGATGAGTCTTGCAATTACGCCTACAAACTTTCGGAAGAACGGGGGCTTACCTTTATTCATGCCTTTGATGATCTGGACGTAGCAGCCGGACAGGGAACCATTGCCATGGAGATCATCAAGGAACTTCCCACGGTTGATTATATCCTGGTTCCCATCGGAGGAGGCGGTCTTTGCGCAGGAGTTTCTACTCTGGCAAAGATGTTAAATCCTAAGATCAAGATCATCGGCGTGGAGCCGGCAGGTGCCAACTGTATGCAGGAATCCTTACGACAGGGTAAGGTGGTCTCCCTTCCAAGTGTCAACACGATTGCAGACGGAACTGCGGTAAAATGCCCGGGAGAAAAACTATTCCCCTACATCGAGGAAAACGTGGATGAAGTCATCACCATAGAGGATTCCGAACTGATCGTGTCATTCCTTGACATGGTTGAAAACCATAAGATGATCGTGGAGAATTCGGGGCTTCTGACTGTTGCGGCATTAAAGCACATGAATGTGGACAATAAAAAAATTGTCTCTATCTTAAGCGGAGGAAACATGGATGTGATCACCATGGCTTCCATCGTCCAACTGGGCCTGATGCAGAGAGACCGTATCTTTACGGTGTCTGTTCTGCTCCCAGATAAACCAGGAGAGCTTGCAAAGATATCAGCGCTTCTTGCAAAAGAACAGGGAAATGTCATCCGTCTGGATCATAACCAGTTTATCAGCATTAACCGGAATGCTGCAGTGGAACTTCGCATAACCATGGAAGCATTTGGCACGGAACATAAGAATTCCATTATGGCAGCACTTACGGCCCAGGGTTACCGGCCTAAACTGGTTAAATCAAAAGGGACTTATGCGGATTAAGATTCCATATTTTCGGTAAACGATTTTTTCCATTGTCTATTTTACAAAAAAGAACGATAATCGGGTAGGAGGTAGATAATTATTTTATCTACCGTCCTCCCACACCACCGTA
>NZ_DAMAUN010000138.1:0-11041 GCF_032078915.1 Lacrimispora sp.
CTCTCATCACCTGGATATAGAATCGTTACGGTTTTAGTGCCTTCTTTCGATTCTCCCTTGCTGCTGCATCCCCCAAGTAAACCGATTGCCATTATCACGGCAGCCGTCAGTATCAATCGTCTTTTCATTGCAATACCCTCCTTTTTGTTTATGTTAAGCCTTTCTCCCGGCCTACCAATGATTTTTACTACAGAGCTTATTCCTTGACTGCACCTGTCATAATACCCTGTACGAAATATTTTTGTACAAAGGGATATAAGAAGATAATCGGACCTATGGTTATAACCGTAACTGCCATTTTCATCGTTTCAGAGGGCAGTGTGATTCCTGCAGCAGCGCCGGAAGGAATACGCCCCGAACTAATGGCATTTACGTTTGAAAGAATTGTGTAGAGGTAATACTGGAGAGGAAACAAATCCTTGTCATTAATAAAAATCAGGGCATTCCACCAGTCATTCCAGTATTGCAGGGCATACATAAGGCCTACGGTGAGCATTGCCGTTTTACTGAGGGGAAGTGCAATCCGCCAATAAATCAGCAGATAGCTTGCTCCGTCAATTTTAGCCGCCTCGTATAAAGAAGGCGAAATGCTTGAAAAATAGGTCCTCATAAGAAACATGTTCCAGACACTGAAAACAGAAGGAAGAATCAGCGCCAGAATATTATTCTTTAAACCGTAGTAATTCACACAAACCACATACCAGGGAATCAGGCCCGCGGAAAACACAATCGTGAAGTTACATAAAAAGGCAATGACATTACGGTACTTTAAGCTTTTAATCGATAATGCAAAGGCAATCATACTGGTAATGATCATAGCTCCAAGGGTTCCGGCAACCGTAACAAAAATAGTAACTCCGTAAGACTTTAAAATCCGCATTCCACTGTTTGCAAAAATATAGATATATGTATTAAGGGTAAATTTTTGCGGAATCGCTGAATAACCATGCATGACGATTTCGCGTTCCGAAGAGAGGGACACACCTAAGGTAAGAACAAGGGGATACAGGCAAAGCAGCCCGAATAGGCCAATAAACAAATAAGCAAGGATAGTAACCAGGTGATCTCCGAATGATTTGCTTTTTCTCATTAAAACAATCCCTCCCCGTCATTATATTTTTTTGCCAACCGGTTCGCAGCGGTTACCAGAATCAGTCCCATCACCGACTGGAACAGTCCAATTGCGGTAGCATAGGAAAAGCCCAGGGTCCTCATACTCTGATATACATAAGTATCAATAACGGTTACCGCATCAATCAATACCGGGTTGTTGCCAACAATACCGTAGATCATGCCGAAATCACCGTAGAAAATTCGTCCGATACTCATAAGGGTCAGTACAACGGCCGTCGGTTTCAGCATCGGAATGGTGAGATATAAAATCCTCTGAAACTTGTTTGCACCATCCACTTTTGCAGCCTCGAACAGGGAACCGTCGAACGTTGCCATGGCTGCCATGTAAATGATGGAGCTGTATCCGCTCCACTTCCACATACTGGCGGTAATTATGATGCCCTTCCAGTACTTGGGTTCCGCATACCACTTCACCGGTTCCATTCCCAATGATCGCAGCATATTGTTGATAACGCCCACGTCGGTGGAAAAAAATCCGTAGATAATCGTACCTACTACGACCCAGGAAAGGAAATACGGAAAAAACATAAAGCTTTGTGTCAGTTTCTTAAAGACATTGCTCCTGATTTCATTGAAAAATATGGAAATACTGATCGGAACAATCAGTCCCAGTATAATACCAAAGAAATTGATAAACAGTGTGTTATAAGTTACCCGCCATCCCATGCTGCTCTCGGAAAAGAAATACTTGAAGTTATCCAAGCCTACAAACCTGCTTCCAAAGATACCATCCATTACATTGAAGTCGGTAAATGCCATCCAGGTCCCTGCAAATGGAATGTAGCAAAACATAACCAGCACAATCAGAGCAGGCATACACATAAGATACAGGCCCTTGTTTCTTTTTATTTCACGCAGGAATTCTTTTTTCCGGTCTTCTTTAGGCCCCGGTGCTTCCTTTTGGATTCTTTTTGATTTCATCACTCTTCACCACTCTTTTCTGTTTTTTAAGAGTTTCTCAGCCGGCTTTTTAATGCATCCACATCAATTATTTCGCCGGTAATTCTGGATTGCTCTGCCGCATAAGCCATCACATGGCTTTCCACTGATTGGGTAATGGAGGATCTGCTGTTGTCGCTGCGTGTTTCCATCTGACTGATAAAATCGTCCATCAGGGCCACATCTCCTCCCCCATGGCCTCCCTGAGGCTGACCGCTATGAATGATTCTCTGTTCAAAACCATCAATAGCATTGGAGGCAAATTTGGTTACCTCAATCTGGTTCAGACTGTCATCCCCTCTGATTTCCCCATTTTCGCACATGACCTTGATCGTCCGGCTGATTTTATTCGTAAATCCGCTTAAATTAAAGCTGACTGTTACATCATTCTTAAATTCGATTAATACCACCTGGTTGTCGCACACATCGTTGTCACAGCGGTATACACAACGTCCATAGGGGCCTTCTGCCAAAGCTTTGTTTATCCCTTCTTCCGTCTGGTCCTGGGTAAGTACCGAAGCCGGCCAGCTTCCCACGATCGGTAAGTAAGCCTTGCGGGCATCAAAGCGGCAGTCTCCGGCAGCCTTACAGGTCAGGCAGCGATCGGAGCTGCCCTTTGGTGCACTTTCTTCTTTAAAGTATTTTAAACTGCCAAAGGAAACTATTTTTTTCACCTCACTGCCCACCAGCCAGGCAAGGATATCCATGTCATGACAGGATTTTTGCATCACCAGGGGGCTGGATAAATCACTTCTTCTCCAATTTCCTCTGACAAAGGAATGGGCAATGTGATAATTCCCAACATTCTCATTATGCTGGATGGTAATTACCTTCCCCAGCTCTCCGCTGTCGATAATTTCCTTGATTGCAGCAAAAAAATTCGTATATCTGAGCACATGGCATACAATCACCTTACAGCTCTTCTGATCTGCCTTATCCTGTATCATAAGACATTCCTTTGGATTGGGAGATATTGGCTTTTCTAAAAGAATATCATACCCAAGCTCCAGAGCATCCAGAACCTGTTGGTAATGGTCCTGATCCATGGATGCGATGATAACGGCATCGGCAATCCTGCCCTTCTGGTAAAAATCCTCTACATTTTTAAACTGCATTTCAGACGGAATACCGAAATTTTTCGCTGCAGCTGATCTTCTTTCATCCTCCGGCTCCACTACCGCTACAATATCTGCCTTTTTTGTTTCATAGGCGTGCTTGGAATAAATCATTCCCCGCTGTCCTGCACCAACTAATGCAATCTTCAATTTTCTTTCCTCCTGCTTTTATTTTCTGTCGTCCATCGAATCAATCGGGAAGCTGCGGGTCCTCCAGCGGATAATAGCCATCGGGGTAGAAATCATCCCAGGCATGTGCCAAATCCACCGCAGTGTCTTTACACACCTCAACCGTTCCCATCCTGTAATAACCGTCCTTCTCCTCCATCCGGATATCCAGCTCCATGGGGTTGTCATCAGCAAAGAAAATCCCAACTGACAAACAGTATTCACCAAGGGGCAGAATCGGCAAGGAAATAATCTCATTGTGGGTAATATCTCCAACCTTCCAGACATCCTTGTCAATGTGTAAGACAAATTCCTGCCGCTCTCCTTCCATTTCCAGACGAAGCCTTAGGCTGTAATCCAGGTAACAGGGCGCACTGCCCCTATTTACAAACCAGAACCGGAGGGGGAGAGCTCCCTTTGACGCGATCTTCTTTGGATAGGTCAATCTTCTTATGGTTAAGTCATAACCCACATCCATGAGACGGCTGGAGAGACCGGCATGCCAGCGCAGGCTTTCCCGGCGGATATTCTCTCCTGGGTTCTCCTCTTCTATTTGAAGCAGTACCGGCATCCGCTGCCAGGTATTTTGAAGCCGGTACCCGGCAAATTTTTCACAGCAGCTGATCCAGTTATCTTCGCTGCAATTTACAATAAGGCCAAAAGGGTATTCATGATCCTTTAGATACTGCAGCAAGGCCTCCTGCTCAAGGCAGACCAGTAATGGGATTCCCTCAAAGGCTTCCAGATAGGCATTCCAGATTTCCTGGCTGCTATCTTCCCCGGAAACTGCAACACCAATAAGCTTTTTATTATTCAGGGCACTTGCAACTCTCCTGATTAAGTGGATAAAACCTTCCTCTTGGCCCTTCTTTAGCCAGGCAGGTAGTACCTGTTTTATGGTAAGGACCGGATTATGTACCTCTGCAAGTGCTTCTTTTAACCGGTTTAGGTCATATTTACCCCGCTGGGGTTCCAGCTCCTCCCAGGTGAGTTCTACTATCTGGTACCGCCCTCTGCCAGGATTAACTGTGGCCCTAGAAAGGGGCATCGGCCGTATTTTATAAGTCTCATAGGGACTGTAATGTTCCAGTGCATATCTACCCATGGGCAGCTCCTCCTTATTTTAAATGGCTGTCAGCAATCTGTCTGAAGCGCGCAATGTCTTCCTGTGTGATATAAGGCATTTGATCCGTTTGATCCGCTTCTTCCTTTAGAACCACCATACTCAGGTTATTAAAACGCGCTCCTGTTGCCATATAAGCAGCCGCCGCTTTTTGCAGGGAGGTCTTAAGCTCCGCCTTTGTTTCATCTGCTTTCCAGTCACCAAATACCTCATACCGAAGCATGGCGTCTCCCTCCTGAACCGGATATAGATAAAATTGACGCTGGACCTTTATAATATTGCTGGTATCATGATCAAGCACCAGCGACAGTCTTGAATCATACAGCCAGCTTTCACTCCAAAAGCCTTTGACCGGCAATTCCGGAAAATAAGTCTTGTAAAACTCCAGCGCCAGCACCATGGAATTCTTAAGTCTCTCAGGGTTATATCCCGGTCCCGAAGGCACATGGAGCGCCAGAAGCATATCCCCCTGGTTTAAGGCTTCCGCCCATTCCTTCTTTACCAGCGTTACGGGTTCCCTCTCCACAAAGCCCATGGGATTGATGGGATTTGCGGTAATCTCCTCCTCCGTCTCCTGCCAGATAGAAGTAAAGGCTCCTGCCTTATCATAAACTCCGTTTATTCCATTTAACTGCCCGTCCCTGCGGAATTCCTCCCCGCCATGTTTTAGGGCCGTTACCTTCCCGGAAACCTTATTCCGGTACATGGTAAATGTATCGCCAAAGCGGCAGGGAATAAACAGGAACCGGTCCATAAGAAAGATGGAGCAGGTATAAAAGTTCATATCCCAGGGAAAATCACTTACGCTTACATCATCCCGAACCAGTTTCTCTAATTGGGATTTTATGGGCTGGAAAGGAATATCCCGATAATAATGCTCCGGAACGCCCCGTTCCTTTAAAAGCTTTATGGAAGGAACCACACAGGCCAGCAGAAGAAGGAAAGAATAAAGCTCTCCGTACTCTGCCATGCACACAGGAGTCATATTTTTATAGTTATCCACGTCACAGCGGTTTCTGGCAGAACACATATCCCATACCAGGAACTTGGAGAAATGAAACAGTTTCGGGTCCCCTTCCACTGCTTCTGCCGCCTTTATCAACAGCCGTTGTTTCTTCTCCGGAAGATTGAATTTCTCAAACACTTCCTTTAAAAATCCTCTCTCTATAAAATGGATGTCCTCTTCCCCGGGGTAAGCGGCATAGAATTGCTCCAATCCCTCGGGCAGATTGTCAAAGCCGCAATAATCCACACATTCTTTGAATCCATACGATAAATGTCCCATACTCTTCCCTCTATTCTACGATTATTTTTCCAAAACAATAGTAACCGTCTTCTAAGCCTTCAATTGCCAGCTTTATATTTCCAAGCTCCGGTATCCCGGTTTCAATTCCTATTTCCAGAGAATACTCACCGGCCTTTCCTTCCAGGTCGAACTCTTCTTCCCAAAGGATATCCAGGTCCGGCAGCCAGCTTCTGATATCCGTTTTACTGGTAAGGCTGATGACTTCCTTCTCATTTTTCAGGCGGACTACCAGGGGATACCTGTGATAAATGGGAGCAACACCGGTATTGGCCCACAATCCTCTGATCCGGAAAACTTCTCCTTTTTTTACCACCGGATTATACGTGAGCTTTCTTAATTCAAAACGGTATCCCATTTTATTGAGCCACCCTTTAACACTTTCCTTCCATGCCTCAGGGACGGTAGTGCCCTTGCTGTTAAAGGAAGAGATATGCCACTTTAAGGATTCCTTCACAATATAATCCATATCCCAGCCCTGGAGGTACCAGTCATTCATGTGCCAGCAGGCTTCAAACACCACCGGTGCCTTTTTCCATGCAGCCTCCATTTCAAAGTTGCAGATATTTTCCGGATAAAAATCCAGCATATGGGACCATTCTTCCTGATGGAAACCTCCCATATCTCCCAGGCAATCCACCCGAAAGCCTATAGCTTCCTTTCTCTCCCGAATTATCTTTACGGACTTTGGATCATGGAGAAGAGCCTGCAGCGGAGTTATTTTAAAATTGTCGATATAAGCATCTGCCATCTGCCTGATGCTCTCCTCTTCAAGAAACTCGGTACCTCCGCCTTCGCCCCAGGCCCCCACCAGCGCCATATCCACTGAGCTTATTACCGGATGTCCGTCAAAATGTTCTGCAAATTCCGCAATAAACTTAGACCAGTATGTAACATAGGGAGAATGCAGCGGATCAACTCTCCAAAAGGGAAATTCCGGTTCCTCCTGGCATTCCCTTCGAAACCAGTCCGGGATATCGTCCTCTTCCGCCAATGCATAAGGAGAGCAGCGTACAATTGCCGTACAGCCTGATGCTTTTGCCTCCTCAAGTTTTTTCTCAAGGATATCCCACCGGTATCTGCCTTTTTCAACCTCCAGATCTCTCCACCGGACTCCGCAGTAGGTAATCCTGCTGTCGGGATGATTCCAGGTTCTGCTGCTATCGGTAAATTTGTATCTTTCCACCGGATTGCCCCGGTTATCATGTATTACCCCTGCCGGTTCCATCAGACCCGGAGCTGCAATAAAGCCAATCCCCGGATTTTCAAGGAGTGCGTCAATTATTTTAGGATATATTACATAGGTATCACTCATAGGCTTATCTCCTTAGGCTGTATAATTTGTTTGAAATAAGAGGCAGCCGCTGCTTTTATACTGCTCTGCCAACTCCTGCAGTCTGACAGCATCACAGCAGAGGTACTCCGATAAACATTGATAGCAGTGTAACGTTCCGATATGCTTTCCTAACAGTTTAAGGTTAAGAGCAATCTCGCTATTGCTTAATTCCTTTGTACACTTATGGCAATGGACATTTTTCATCCCAGCACTCCCTTTCCGTCTTGCTGCTCCGCATAGATATTTCTGTTAAAACTAGTCAGGTTCTTTTTATTATTGTTTTCTTTTTTGTTACTTTTTGTTACGTTTGTTTACTAAACCTTATAGCTGGATTATAACATTTGCCCTGCCCTGTGTAAATACCATTTTCAAAATTATTATTAAAATTATTGTAAAAAACTTTACAAATAACTTTACTTATCTTTCAAAGGCTTATCTTTTTATATCTTTCATTTCATAGGTTTTTATAGAGACATTCCGGTTAACTACATTAAAAATCCTCTAATTGGAGTGATTTTTCCATAAATTCCACTCAGTGGCAGGAAAATTGAGTATTGACAAAATCAATAACCTATTATTATAATTTAACTGTATGTAACGCACATTCTTTACGTAAACATACTAAACAATAAAATCCACAAGCTGTGATTAAGGGGGCAAACTAATTTGAGCACAATCAGAGACGTAGCCAATCTGGCAAAGGTGTCAATAGCTACTGTATCACGGGTATTAAATAACGATACCCAATACAAAATGACCGACGAAACCCGGGCCCGGGTATGGAAGGCTGTTACAGATTTGAACTATACCGTAAAATCCCCCGCAAACTCTTCCTCTGGTGACAATAAAGCCCATCCAGGCAATGCGCTTGTAAAAATAGGCTGCGTCCTAAGCGTAACTAAAAACAAATACAACGACCCTTATTTTATGTCCATCCTGTCCGGCGTAGAAGAACAGCTTCAAAACAACGGATATGAGCTTACCTTTATTAAGACCGGTGCCGAGCTGGAGGATAAAAAGACCTTATACAGTGCCTTTGGCAATCCAGTCTCTGGTCTGATTCTGATGGAATCGCTCAACAGTGAAATCTACCAGTTCATACGAAATCAGGTTCCAAACATTGTCGGAATCGATACCTGGTGGGAGGATATCGACAATGTAGGTTATGACCATTACAGGGTAGCCAGTGTGGCAGTGCAGCATCTGATTGACAAGGGGCATAAAAAGATAGGTTTTATCGGCGGCAGCGGCATGAGCGGCAATATAAAATCCAGCCAGAGGTACCGGGGCTATTACGCCTCCCTGCATGCAGCCGGCCTACCGGTAAATTCTGACTGGGTGATTGATTGTGCCTGGGATGAGAACCTTTGCATGGAGAAGGTCAGCCAGCTCTATCAGAAAGAAGATACTCCCACCGCCTTCTTTGTAGCCAGTGATTTAATGGCCATGGCCGCCTTAAGCAGCCTCTATAAAATGGGAATAGCCGTACCGGACAAAGTAGCAGTTATCGGATTGTCCAATATCGAAATATCCAAATATTCCAACCCTCCTCTGACCACAATTGAAATTCCTACAAAGGAAATCGGCATGGTTGCAGTCGATCTGCTCTTGGCAAGGATCAACGGGTATCAGCTTCTACCCAGGAAAGTAATTCTTCCTACCAGCCTGATTCTCCGCAACTCTACCTGAACGCCCTATGGGAATACTGCATTATCATGGGATCCTGCCAATTAAAAAGCCATAGGAAGATAATTTCTATCTTCCTATGGCTTTGGATTATTTTTACCCAGACGGTTTCTCTTCCGCTTATATGTTTAAACTCCTCTGACAAACTCCAGCACCTGACGGTATATTCCCATCTCATCCAACTGATATTTCTGCAATAATTCCTTTGCCGGTCCGGACTCACCAAACACATCCTGAATTCCTATTTTCTTCACCGGCACCGGGTATTCTTTGCACACAGCGTCACAGACAGCGCTTCCCAGTCCGCCAACAACTGAATGCTCTTCAATCGTAACAATCTTCCCGGTCTCCTTAGCTGCCCTGCAGACAAGCTCCTCATCTAACGGCTTGATGGTATGGATATTGATGACTCTCGCAGAAATCCCATCGGATTCCAGCCTTTTTGCTGCGGCAATGGTTTCCGACACTTCAAGTCCGGTGGCAATCAAGGTCACATCCGTTCCCTCACGCAGCACAATGCCCTTTCCCAGTTCAAACTTATAATCCGGCGTATCGTTGATTACAGGAACCGCCAGACGTCCAAACCGCATATAGACCGGTCCATCATGCTCCACCGCTGCCCTTACCGCTGCTTTTGCCTCTATATCATCCGCCGGGCAGAGCACAACCATCCCCGGTATCGTCCTCATCAAGGCAATGTCCTCGTTGCACTGATGGGTGGCCCCATCCTCACCGACAGAGATCCCTGCATGGGTAGCCCCAATTTTCACATTCAGGTGGGGATAACCGATGGAATTCCTGACCTGTTCAAACGCCCTGCCTGCGGCAAACATGGCAAAGGTGCTTGCAAACGGTATCTTCCCGGCAGCAGCAAGGCCGGCGGCAATTCCCATCATATTGCATTCTGCAATCCCGCAGTCCACATGGCGCTCCGGAAATGCTTTTTTAAAGACTCCAGTCTTTGTCGCCGCCGCCAGGTCTGCATCCAATACGATGATTTTGTCATTTATTTGTCCCAGTTCCACCAGGGCGTTGCCGTAGCTTTCCCTGGTGGCAATCTTCTTTGCAGTCATTTCCTTTATCTCCGGCATAGCGCTTCACCTGCTTTCTCCAAATCTGCCATCGCTATTTCATACTGAGCGTCATCAGGCGCCGTCCCATGCCATGCCACAGATCCTTCCATGAAAGAAACACCCTTGCCTTTTATGGTTTTTGCAACAATGGCTGTCGGCATCCCTTTCGTTTGCCTTGCTTCCTCAAACGCGCGTTCTATCTGCGCAAAATCATGCCCGTCAATATTGATGACATGGAAATTAAACGCCTCAAACTTTTTGTCGATCGGATAGGGAGAGCAGACATCATCAATGGGACCATCAATCTGAAGTCCATTATTATCGATAATAACCACCAGATTATCCAGCTTTCTATGACCGGCAAACATTGCTGCCTCCCAGACCTGTCCCTCTTCTATCTCACCATCGCCAAGGAGGGTATACACGCGGAATGGTTCTTTGCTGAGCTTTGCAGAAAGCGCCATCCCCACCGCTGCCGAGATTCCCTGTCCTAAAGAGCCGCTGGACATATCCACACCCGGAATATGCTTTCTGTCCGGATGCCCCTGTAAATAGGAGCCGGTATGGCGCAGGGTCACTAGATCCTCCACCGGAAAAAATCCCCGGTTCGCTAAGGTTGAATAATATCCCGGCGCCACATGGCCCTTGGACAGAACAAACCGGTCCCGGTCTTCTTTTGCCGGATGTTCCGGATCAATATTCATCTCCTTAAAATAGAGCCAGGTGAATAGATCTGCTGCTGACAGCGAGCCGCCGGGATGACCGGATTTTGCGCTATGTACTGCCGTCACAATCCCTTTGCGGATTTCATTTGCCGTTTTTTCTAATTCCAGATAATTCCCCATCTTCTCTCTCCTCCCAGCTTACTCTCCAAAAACAGCACGATAATCTGCCTGGAATTTTTCAATCCCCTGATCGGTCAGCGGATGTTTTGTCATCTGCTCCAAGACGCCGTATGGAACCGTGGCAATATCCGCCCCTGCAAGTGCACAGTCAATCACATGAATCGGATTCCTCACACTGGCAGCAATGATCTCCGTTTCGATCCCTGAGATACGGAATATATCAGCGATCATCCTGATTAAGTCCATTCCCGGCTGAGAGATATCATCAAGGCGCCCCAGAAACGGCGATACATAAGCAGCACCCGCGCGTGCTGCTAAA
>NZ_DAMAUN010000139.1:0-11034 GCF_032078915.1 Lacrimispora sp.
TTTACAGGATTGCCGCCTGGGTAAGCGTTCCCGGTATTGTCATAGACATCCATACAGTTATTGCCAACTGCAGCAAGTTTCATATTTTATTCCTCCATTTGCCAGAAAGGAACTCACCTTCTCGTAAGCTCGCTTGCAAAGCAAACGTATTCTGACCGGGTGATCTCCTTAAAATATTCAAATACCACGTCCTGCTGGTCCATCGTCACACCTGACTGATAAATCACAGGAGCACCTTCTTCGATCTCCAGATAACCCGCTTCCTCCTCATCGCAGTAGGCGATGCTCAGCTTCTCCATGCCGCCGGAAACCTCCACACCATACTGTTCCTTCAAAACAGCATAGAGAGAAACCTTGTCCAAATCCATCTGTTCCAGCCCGGCAAAACGCTGGGCATCCAGATAGATGGTGGAAATCAGCACCGGTATCCCATCCAGATAGCGCAGGCGCACAAGCCGTATCAGCTTGTGCCCCAGCGGCAGTTTCATTTTGCGTCCTATATTCTTGGGAGTCTCACAGAAATCCACGAGGAGCACCTTTGTATCGACCTCCCGCCCCGCAATCTGTGCTGTCTGGTAAAACCCATAGACATCCTGAAGGTTGCGGACCAACTTTTCCCTGGCCACATAGGTTCCCGAACCATTCTTGTTATAGATTTTACCTTCCAGAATCAGCTGCTTGATCGCGCTTCTGAGGGTGGACCGGTTAAAATCCCACATCTCGCACATGCTCCGTTCGGAAGGAAGCTTCTCATCCGGTTTTAAATGATTTTTTATTATATAATTTTCAATTTTTTCCATTGCCTCATCACGGGGCTTTTGGCGATCTAAACTCATGGCAGACATTCCTTTATTTTCATACTTAAAATACAAATATTGTTTCATCATATTCAATCTTAGAACATCTGTCTCAAAGTGTCAATCTCTCTAATTGGAGAAAACCGCTATTTCCTGGCTGCTGCCTTCTTATTCCGGCTCTCCCAGAAGTAATATACCGGAAGTCCTGTAGCCACGGCAATCAGCGCACAGGCAATACCTGCCATAGGCGCCCAGATAAAGGTTGACCAGATCAGGGTTCCTGTGATCAGCATAGCCACACCCACCATCAAAGGCCTTGCAGGCATCCTGTATGCAGGTTTGTAGTGTGCCTTGTTTCTCAGCACAATGATAGTGCCAAAGGTAAGGAAGTTCTTTAGCAGAGCTACCAGAGTGAAGTAACCAAGCAGGTCAGAAAGCGAGGTGGCAAAAATCAGAACAATCGCAACTGCACACTGAACCAGTATGGAGAAATAAGGAGTCTCATATTTGGGATGAACCTTGCCAAAAGCTTTGAAGAACAGGCCATCCTTTGCCATGGCGTACTCAATACGCGGCTGGAACATGATACAGCTGGACAGAGATCCGATTACCACGATCACTGCCATTACCGCCACGATAGTTCCAGCATATCCGCCGATAACCGGAATCTTAGATGCCAGCAGTGCGATAGGCGCCTCGGAGGCAGCCAGCTCGCCAACAGACAGCAGACCGGAAGCAATCAAGGTCAGTCCAACATACAGGGCAAGTACGATAAATGCAGTGAGGATCAGTCCTCTGGGCAGGTTCTTCTTGGGTTCTCTGATCTCTCCGGACATATAGCAGGCCGCCGCCATACCATCAAAGGACCAGGTTGTGGCGGAGATACCGGCCAGAAGAGCGGTAAAACCGGTTGCGGTCACTCCTGCCAGCGGCGCGGAGGACAGGAATAAGTCTCCTTTAATGAAGAAGATACCGATGCCGACGATCAGCACAAAGGGAATAACCTTCAAAGCAGTGATGAAGATCTGGAATTTACCGCCTCCTTCCACTGAGCGCAGATGCAGCATCATGAAAATCAACACGAAACCAACCGCCACCAGGCGGAGAATCAAACCGTGCACCGGAATGAAGAACGCCAGGTAGTTAGCAATGGCCAGGGCCATGATGGAGATGGACGGCGGATCGGTGGCCCAGAAGCTGATCCAGCCACAGAGGAATGCCAGAGGACGTGATCCCGCTTCCTTAAAGTAAACATACTGTCCGCCATCCTCAGGGAAGGCGCTGGCCAGCTCCGCATAGCAGAAGTTGGCCGGGATCTGCAGCATTCCGCCAATCAGGAAGGACAGCACCAAAAACAGACTGCTACCCGCGGCTCCCGCCACCTCACCCAGTGATGAGAAGATTCCGGATCCTACTGTTGTGCCGACTCCGAGAGCGATTACGGCGCCAAGACCAAGCTTCCGCTTTAATTCGTTGGCACTTTGTTCCGGTGTTTTAACGTTTGACATACTCTTTCTCCTTTTTATTTGTATTTTTTAATAAGCTCCCCATAACCGTATATGACTACACGTCCCCGCGGACGCGCATCTGTTGCTTGAAACCGTTACTCGCCCATCACCTGGATGAGTATTGTTCTCTGGGCCGGTCCGTCAAATTCGCAAAAATAGACCTCCTGAGCCCCGCCCTTTTGGATGCAGCCTCCGCTTACCAGCAGATGGCAGTGATTTCCTGTGAGAAGTGATTTTAAGTGACCTGTGGGATTGCCGGCCGTAGAACCGTAGTCGCGGAGCATTCTGGCGTGGGCATATGGCCAGTCCTCAGGGGCCATCCTGGCCAGGAACTCCGATATATCACTTTCCAGGCATTCCAGGGACTCATTCACCGTAATTCCGGTGGTTGTGTGTCTGCTGATTACGTTGACAATTCCGCTTTGAATTCCGCTTTCCTTCACGGCCTTTTCGATTTCACCGGTGATCCGGATCATCTGGTTGTATTCCGTTGTCAGGAGTGTAATTGAACTTGTGTCTACCAATGGTGCCCCTCCTTACCTTTCCCCGGTAACACCGCCGGTGAAAGTATCTTCTAATCCGCCCAGGAATTCGATGGCATTGCCGCCTTTGATCAGTTCCAGGGTACTCTCTCTGAAGCCCAGACGCGAAATGGCGTCCGCCATGCGGATCTGCTCAAAACGCGGATTGTTGCTTCCGAACATTACCTGATGCCTCAGACTTCGGTCAATCCATGTGGCGGGAATGTCATGGTTAAATACCCTCTTGTAAAACTCCAAAGCATTGTCAAAATACAGTATTCCCGTATCCGCATAAACATTAGGATATTTCAGCATCAGCATGGCTGTCTCCTGCACCCAGGGCCAGCCGAAGTGGGCCAGGCAGATCTTAAGGCCTGGTCTGGCGGCTGCCAGCTCCTCGAACTCAATGGGCCTGGAAAATTTCGCCAGAGTATTGGGCTCCCAGGACAGTCCGCTGTGAAAGATTATAGGCCTGTGATACTTCTCGCAGATGTCATAAATCGGATTCAGCCGCTCATCCGACGGATAAAAATGCTGCCTGGATGGATGAAGCTTCAATCCCTTGAGTTTTAAATCTCCAAACGCGTGCTCCAGCTTATCCGCAGCTCCTTCAGCCAGAGGATCCACCCCTTCGAAACCAATAAAGCGGTCCGGCGCTAAATCCACCAGCCTTTTGATCTCCTCATTTGTTACAAGCGGCCTGCCATACTCTGTAGAGTAGTCCTCCGGCAGCAGGCACAGACGGTCAAGTCCCGCGCAGCGCATCTGGTTGAATATGTGCTGCAGAGGCGCCGTTCCATTTAAGTGGATGTCCAGGGCGTCATGCCTTAACTCCTCCACCTTGGCGTCCTCATTGATCGGTTCATAAAACGCCGGATGTACATGAATGTCAATAAACATGATAAGTCTCCCTTCCCGTCCGTCAGTCAGAAGCCAGCTTCCCTCATATAGGCGCGGGCGTTATCGATGGCTCTCCTGGCATACAGCCTGGGTTCGTTGATATATCCAGTCACCAGCTCCAATGTGGCAGTCTTCTCATATCCGGCATCCTTCAGCTCCTTAAACAGCTCCGGAAGCGGTATGGAGCCCTCGCCGGGAACAATGTGGCTGTCTGTCCCCTGCTCCCCGTCAATAATGTGCATGTGATACATTTTTTCGCCCAGCTTATCAATGTAAGCCATGATGCTTTCATGCTGGACAAAAGGCGGCACCACATCACACATGCCCACAATATAGGGGGAATCGATGCGCCTAAACAGTTCCATCAGATCATTTGCGCTCTTGAACGCGTTGCTCTCATAGGGCGTCAGTGTCTCCACCACCAACTTTACACCAGCTTTCTCAGCGTGGCCGGTCAGTTCTCTCAAGGTCTCCACCATCCGGTGCCAGATCTCCTCATAGGTTGCCAGGTATCCGGCATGGGCCGGGGACACCAGCATATAGTCAGAGCCCATCTCCTTTGCCATATCCAGACACAGCTTTAAGTAATCCACTGCATCTTTCCGCTGCCGCTCGCTTCCAATCATAAAATTGTAAGGATAGGCGTTGTGCTCTGGCGTGAATCCCAAAACCGGCATCTGATATTTGTCGATCAGGCGCTTCACCTCCTCGATTTCCCCTGCCTTTAAATCCGGTGCAAAGGCGTGAGGCCTGCCGCCCCACAGCTCGATAAAATCATAGCCGAAACGCTTTGCGTCCTGAAAGCAGTGTTCCAGCGGATTGCGCTGGTAGCCAGAAGTAAACATTCCTAGTTTCATAAATTACCCCCTTTGTTCGTGTTCTTTAATGTTCGCTGCAATTACTTCTCCCATGGATTGAAGGTGCTGACTACTTTGGCAGCTATCTTCGCGCCTGTGTCCAGGCACGTCTCAATATCCGACCCATTAAGAACTGCATAGAGGAATCCAGCGATAAAGCTGTCACCCGCTCCCACAGTATTCACCACCCGCGCAGGATAAATGCCTCCCTCATAAAACCGGTTGCCGTCATAGGCCAGGCTTCCCTTATCGCCAAAAGTGGCCACCGCAGCCTTCATGCCTCTGTTCACCTTATCCTTTAAGTAGGATTCAATAAATGCATCCCGCACCTTATGGTAGGAATAAAATCCATAGTCCACATATGGAAGGGTTTTCTCAACAAGTTCATGATCCAACCGGTCTGCATAGTCAAAGCTGATCGGCGCGCCGGAAAGCTGACGGATCTTCGGCAGGGCATCCTCCGCTTTTCCCCACAGCGCGGTATGCACCAGGTCATGGGCTGCGGCAAAGCGGATATCCTCATCGTCAAACACAATATGTTCCAGCACCCCCTCCACATAATCCCCATGCACACGGTCCAGCCCGTCCATGTCCATGTAAGTGATGGCAGTCGGCCCGTCTCCCACTTTGAAGTGACTCAAATCCAGCCCTTCTCTGGCCAGTGTCTCCACCATCCATTTTCCGTTTTCATCGGAACCGGTTGTACTGATAATGGATACAGGAATTCCCAGCTTCTGAATATTGACTCCCGTGTCCACCACATTGCCGGTGGGGTATTTCTTTTTAATCCGCTCATACACGTCAATGCAGTTGTCTCCGATAACAGCAACCCTCATTTTCCCTCTCCTCTTCACTATATATGTTAATGATTTTTTTATACCACTTGAAGTATAGCAGATCAATATATTAGTGTCAATTTATTATTTTTCACATAATTTAGTCCACATATTAGTGCATATTATACATAAGCCATTGGAAGTCAAGTCAAATATTTCCAATATTTCATTTGATAATCAGATGAGTACAAAGCATTTCTATATCAAAAAGGCCATCACTCGCCGGATGCTGATGTGTACAGCCCGGCGGGCAATGGCTTCTCTGCCTCCAATCCAATCTTATTAATTAGTTTTAATGCACAGGCCTTCCGCCCGTTCCAACACCAGCTGATTCCCTGGCTGCCCGGATCGCCTTCCTCACTTGCGAATGAAGCCTGCCGCTTAAATCCATTGCAATCAGCTATCGGTTCTTAAACTCTCCCGGTATGCTTTTGCCACTTCCATAAATTCCTTCACGCGGGCTGCATCCACGCGTGCGGAAAAATCCCCGTTTTCCTTAAATGTAGTCCCCACCACCGCAGCATCCGCTGTAGCCAGCTTCTGTTCTATTGTATCCCTGCGGCACCCTGTATTACACAGAACCACCACCTCCGGAGCTGCCGCCTTTACCTGTGCGATCAACTCATTGTCCACATCCTGCCCGGCGGCTGAGGCTGAGATGCATAACCCGTCCGGATTAGCCTTGAAAATCGTGGACTTGGCTATATCCTTCAAAGGTCTGGTATCCAGATTCCGGTCAGATTCAGGGTTGATGAAATAGAGCATCTTAAGCGTTTCAAGAGGCAGGGCAGCCCTGCGCCTTAAGAGCTTTGAAAAGTCATTATTGTACAACCCACCGTCTCCCACATAGACGCCGCAGAAGGTTCCCCTCACAAAGTCAGCACCCACCGCAGCAGCCAGTTCCAGTGTAGCCAGACCGTCTGAGATACAATCCACTCCAAAAGGCACTCTGATCTCGCTCATGAGCTCTCCGATAACCCGCGCCATGCTGGCAGGCGTAACGAAACTCATATTCCGTTCATAGGGAAGGCTGAATTCGTTGGAGAATAAAATCCCGTCCACACCGCCTTCCTGCAGCGCCTTAAGATCCGCCCTGGCGTGTGCCACAGTTGTCTTCATATCATTATCCGGAGAATACATGGGATCTCCCGGAAGGGCATCCAGATGCAGCATGGCGATGATCGGTTTTTTCGTGTGAAACATTTCCTCAGTCCAAAGCATATGTGTTATTACCTCCCATTTTATTATATATGTTCTCTATATTTTAATACCGCTTTTAACATATCAAATGAAATGGCCAATGTCAACATCATTCCTATTTTTTCACCCACTTAGTTTTATAAATTGTGCATTATGTACATTTTCAAACATATTTTTTTACTTTTATTACAAATATTCTCTTAAAACTCTTTTTTTGATTGAATCCATATTCCTGCTGTGTTATGATGACCTCAGATTTGGTATGAAATTATAGGTAACTTATTAATATTACTATCTTTACAAAGGAGGCTGTATTATGCAGAAAGCTGACATTCTATTACGTTCCAATGCTGTCTTCTCAGGCCTTGCTTCTGTTCCTGAAGCAGGCTTCGTCGCCATATCAGGAAACCGCATCCTGGCCGCAGGTCCCTCAGACGGAGCTGAGTACACCGGACCTGACACCCAGGTGCTTGACTTGGGGGAGCGGCTCATCTGCCCGGGATTTACAGACGTGCACTGTTTTTTCAACGGATATCTGCTGACCATCGCGGGGACCGATTTAAGTGCATGCCAAAACGCGGACCAGGCGGTGGCAGATGCTAAGACTTACCAGAAAACCCTGATCCCAGGCGCGACAGTGCTTGCAAGAGGAGTGCACCCCGGCTTCACGGAGCTGAACTGTGACCGACTGGACCAGGAGTTCGGGGACGTGCCTGTCATCCTCTTTATGGAGGGAGGCGAAAGCTGCTATATGAACAGCGCTGCCCGCAGGGAATACCGTTTCACCCCGGACACCTGCTGGTCAGAGAGCTACTGGCGCCTTCTGAAGCATATTCTGGGACAGACGGAATTTTCCGTACCGGAATTCAGGAAATATCTGTCCATGATGAATTCAAGGGGAATTACTTCTGTCAAGGAAATGGGCTTTGACGACTTCTATGGTTTTACAGAAGAACTTAAGAAATTAGAACAAGAGAATGCCCTGACAGCCAGAGTGCATTTCATGAGTCAGCCTGTAGGCTTTCCCATGAATCTGGAATATGGAAAGGAGATGCGGGATTCCTTCCACGGCAGTTTCGTACATTTCTCAGGCTATAACCAGATGACCGACGGATCCATCAGCCAGCTGGAAGGTGAAATGAAGTCTCCCTACCTCTGCGCGGATACCTGCTGCGCCAAAGCTATTGACTGGGAAGGATTAAGAAAGGATACCCTGGCAGCCGACAGGGAGAACTTCCGCTTTTCTCTCCACGCACAGGGTGATGGAGCCATCTGCAGGACCATGGATATCTTCGACCAGTGCCAAAGGGGACCGGACGGCAAGGTAAAAAACCGTCATGCAATCACAGATCTGGAGTGCTCGGATCCTGTTGATCTGGAGCGCATGGGAGCTCTCGGCATAGTGGCAGAGATTTATCCCCAGATCATGTCTATCGCAGACCGGGACGGCAAGCTGGCAATGATTCAGGAGAAAATCGGCCTGGAACGTGGCAAAAACTACTGGAACCGCCGGAAAATGGCTGACAGCGGTGTGACGATTTCCTGCGGCACGGACCTGCCGCTGCTCTACGACGATATTCCTGAGTCTATCTACCACACGGTAGGCGCCATGTTCCCTGAAGGAGGTGCGCCCTTCAACGAGGCGAACACTCTAACCGCATCTGAGTTATTAAAAGCCTGGACCTATGGCGGGCAGTACAACCTGGGCTGCGAATCTCAGGCGGGCACCCTTAAAGCCGGCAATCTGGCAGACATCGCAGTGCTGGATGGGAATGTGTTCAAGACCCCCATGGACCAGATGCGCAGCATCAAAGTGTGCCTGACACTGGTGGACGGCAAAATTGTCCATCGTACGATCTAAGGAAATCTATGAATTAAAAGGAGTCTTGAATTTGGGAATCACATTACGCCAGGTGGCTATCACTAGAACCATGATTCCCACCTGTTGCATCGTGTTTGTAATTGCAGCATTTTTAAGCTTATACATACTCTTTACAGCATCGATTCCAAAAGCAAGCGTCCCACAGACCTGCGGGCACAGTTGAATTACACTTTCTTATGGAGGTAAACATGATCGGTAAAAAATATTTTATGGGTATTGACACGGGAACCAACTCCAGCAAAGGCGTACTGATCGACCAGAACTGCAACATCATTGCCACCGGAACTACTGAACACGCCATGACTAATCCCAGGCCCGGCCACTATGAGCATGATGCAGATATGGATTGGTGGGGGGATTTTTGTACCATCAGCCGGCAGTTGATCGCAGACAGCCAGGTAGACCCTGCAGACATTCTGGCTGTGGGGGCCAGCGCACTGGGCGCGGACTGCCTGCCTGTGGACGAACAGTGCCGCCCGTTGCGAAAAGCTATCCTCTATGGCATCGACTCCAGGGCCACCAAGGAGATGATACAACTGACAGAGCTTTACAGCGAAGAACAGATCAAGAAATGGTACGGACGGCCTCTTTGTTCCTCGGATGTGATGCCCAAAATTCTCTGGATCAAGAACAATGAGCCCTTGGTTTATGAGAAAACGCACAAGTTCATTACAGCTTCCACCTTCATCACCGCCAGGCTGACAGGAAATTATGTGGTGGACCGGTTCCTGGGGCTGTCAAGCTTCAATCCCCTGTACGACCGGGACGGAACGCCCAACACCAGACTATGCGCTCCCATCTGCCGCCCCGACCAGCTGGCAGAGATCAAAGAGTCTAACGAGATCGCAGGCAGAGTTACCGCCCGGGCAGCAGCAGAAACCGGTCTGAAAGAGGGTACTCCGGTCATCACGGGAACCGATGATTCCGGTGCGGAGGCCATCAGCATCGGAGTGGTAGCTCCCGGCAAGATGATGATTCAGTTCGGTTCTTCTATTTACATGATTTTAGGAACAAAGGAGCTAGTGGACGATGACCGCTTGTGGCGGGAAGAATTTATCGTTCCGGGCCTATGTGACATTTCTGCCGGGACCAACGCAGCCGGTTCCCTTACCAAATGGTACCGTGACACCTTGTTCTTAGATGCCCTGGCAATCGAGCGGGCTGGCGGGCTGGAAGCCTATCAGACCATGATGGAGGGTGTTGATCAAATTGCACCGGGAAGCGACGGGCTGATCACACTGCCCTATTTCGCCGGTGAGCGGACTCCCATCAATGATCCCCTGGCAAGAGGCTGCCTGTTGGGACTGACCCTGGCCCACACCAGAGCCCATATGTACCGCAGCGCCCTGGAATCCGTGGCATTCTCCGTCAACCAGCAGCTGAATCTTATGGAAGCCCACGACAACGTAATAATCGACCAGATATTCGCCGTGGGAGGCGGCGTGCAGAATCCATTATGGATGCAGATTGTGGCGGACGTGACTGGCAAGGAGATCAACACACCACTTGTGACCATCGGAGCCAGCTTTGGGGATGCCATGATGGCGGCCACTGCCGTAAAGTATCCCGGATTTGAAAATTTCGCTGCCCTGACCAAGTTTATCAAGCCCGGCAAAACCTACCGGCCCGACGCGAAAAATCATGAGACCTACAAGGTATACCAGGATATTTATGACAGACTTTATCCAGCTACAGCTGAACTCATGCATGCGCTGGCGCAGCAGTAACAGCGAAGAAAAAGCATGTCTGAACGAATCCCGCTCAGATTTTTTACAAAATAATAGACCAAAACAATAAAGCAGGGCAACCTATTTCTAGGTTGCCCCCCTTATATTTCTATCTGTTTTTCTCTTTTCTTCTTCCACTTCTGTGTTTGCCGTTCTATATATTGTTCTATGCTATATCCATACATGCTGTTATAGTATAGCCAGTTTGATGGGATCAGCTTTATTCCACAGAAATATCCTACATTCCATTTATAAAGCATACGATATCCGTTCCTGACATTTGGGTGTTCATGTTGCATACATACCCTTAGCCTTTGTCTGGTTCAAGTCCTTTTGCTTCAATATTCGATAAGCAAATATTTTTATACCGCCGCCTCATGAAGTTTTTTCTTCAATTGATGATAAATATCTATTTCTTCATGGCAGCTCATACTGCCCAGTTTGATTGCCGGCTTTGTTTTGCCATGAAAATCACTGCCCATGGTTTTCAGTAAATGAAATTTTTCAGCCTGCTTATTGTAAAAAGCAACCATGTTTTCATCATGATAACTACTGTATACTTCCATCCCATCAATACCACATGAAACTATGCTTTCCAGAATCTTCTGATCCTGCCCGATATTGATCCCTGGGTGAGCAAGAACAGCTATGCCTCTTGCCTTTCTAATCAATTGTATTGCTTCGATCAGCCCAAGAAACTGAATAGGTACATAAGCCGGCTTCCCTTGGGAGCAAAAGTCCCAATAAAAATTTACATAAGGATTATCACTACGCTTCCCATTCTTTCGGTATGGTTCCAGAAGAGG
>NZ_DAMAUN010000140.1:0-10707 GCF_032078915.1 Lacrimispora sp.
AATGCGGAAAAGAGGTAGTAATAAAGAAAACCAAAAAGGGTAGAATTTATTATGGCTGTGAGGCAAATCCTGAGTGTGATTTCATGTCCTGGCAGAAGCCTTCTACGAAAGCCTGTCCCAAGTGCGGAGCTTACATGGTTGAAAAGGGAAGTAAATTACTGTGCTCCAATGAGCAATGTGGATATAGCACTGACAAATAGGAAAAAGAATAATTATTAAGAAAATCGAAAATCTTCAAAAAACTATTGTTATTTGAAAATAATAATGTTAATATTTAATCATTAGAGGTGTATTTTAGTTTTTCACATAAATTCTTAAGGAGGTTTTCGGCTATGAGCGTACAGTTGTTGGACAAAACTAGAAAAATTAACAAATTATTGCATAACAATAATTCGCATAAGGTTGTATTTAACGATATCTGTGAAGTGCTGACCGAGATCCTGAATTCGAATATTCTTGTGATCAGCAAGAAGGGAAAGGTGCTGGGCATTGGCCTGACACCGGACATCGAGGAGATTCAGGAGCTGATCGCGGACCAGGTTGGCGGTTATGTTGATACAATGTTAAATGAGCGTTTGCTCAGCATATTATCAACAAAGGAGAACGTTAATCTGGAAACGCTGGGTTTCACTGGTGACGATATCAGAAAATACCAAGCTATCATCACACCGATTGATATTGCAGGGGAAAGATTAGGAACCCTGTTCATTTATAAATCCGATTCTCAATACGATATCGATGACATCATTTTAAGTGAATATGGCACCACGGTGGTAGGACTTGAAATGATGCGGTCAGTTAATGAAGAGAATGCGGAGGAGACCAGAAAAGTGCAGATTGTAAAATCTGCAATCAGCACCTTATCTTTTTCCGAATTAGAGGCTATTACTCATATCTTTGAGGAATTGGATGGCAATGAGGGCATCCTGGTAGCCAGCAAGATCGCTGACCGTGTAGGGATCACCCGTTCCGTCATTGTCAATGCCCTTCGGAAGTTTGAAAGTGCTGGAGTGATTGAATCCAGATCCTCCGGTATGAAGGGAACTTATATTAAAGTACTGAACGATGTGGTGTTTGATGAACTGAAAACCATTAAGGCCGGAACCATTAAAAATATTCCGGAGCGCCGGGATATCAAAGATATATAAAGCCATTGTCAGAAGAAAAAGGAGCAGAGTGAAAACTGCTCTTTTTTATATGGAAGGTTAAGGAAAAAACGTTCAGACTTGAATTTATGGATCATCGGAATATGCTTGTATTTCCAATTGTTTCATCTGTACACAAAATATGGTAGGTTGTGTTTGATTTGAACACAAAATGTAAAAAAATACTTGCATCGTGTAGAAAGATATGCTATACTGGCTAGGCTGATAAAAAACACGTCTGCGGATTCCAGAGGAAGGTGCCGGATACCGGTCTCCCTGGGAGCATAAGAAGCGGGCGGAAGTTAAACCAAATGGAGGTAGTAACATGAGCGTTATTTCAATGAAGCAGCTTTTAGAAGCTGGCGTACACTTCGGTCATCAGACCAGAAGATGGAACCCTAAGATGGCTCCATACATTTACACAGAGAGAAACGGCATCTATATCATTGACTTACAGAAGTCTGTAGTTAAGGTAGATGAGGCTTACAAGGCAGTTTCTGACATTGCGGCTGAAGGCGGCAAGATCCTTTTCGTAGGAACAAAGAAGCAGGCTCAGGATGCCATCAAATCTGAGTCAGAGCGTTGCGGTATGTATTTTGTTAATGAAAGATGGCTTGGCGGTATGCTTACAAACTTTAAGACAATCCAGTCCAGAGTTGCAAGATTAAAGCAGATCGAGACCATGTCCCAGGACGGAACATTTGATGTTCTTCCTAAGAAAGAAGTTATTGCTCTTAAGAAAGAGTGGGATAAATTAGAGAAGAACTTAGGCGGAATCAAGGATATGAAGAAGATTCCGGATGCGATTTTCGTTGTAGATCCAAAGAAAGAAAGAATCTGCGTTCAGGAAGCTCATACACTGGGAATTCCGTTAATTGGTATCGCTGATACAAACTGTGATCCTGAAGAACTTGATTTCGTGATCCCAGGAAATGATGATGCCATAAGAGCCGTAAAATTAATTGTATCTAAGATGGCAGACGCAGTAATCGAAGCAAACCAGGGCGAGGCAGTAGCAGAAGAAGCAGAAGCAGCTCAGGAAACAGAAGAGACTGTAGAAGCTTAATTATTCAGGCGATTGAATGCTTCGACCTGCTTTGAGAAGCGGGTCGAAGCTTTTTTTACTGGAAAAAGGTTCCTGTGAATAAAACGGCCTTTGAAAATATCAAAATTGAAAATAACGCCCTGCGGGCATACCTTTGTGCCCAAAGAGCATCGCAATAACGATGAAATCAATTGATGGAGGGAAAACAAATGGCAGCAGTTACAGCTGGAATGGTAAAAGAATTAAGAGAGATGACCGGCGCGGGCATGATGGATTGCAAGAAAGCCCTTGCGGAAACAGACGGTGATATGGACAAAGCAGTAGAGTTCTTAAGAGAAAAAGGACTTGCAGCTGCTTCTAAGAAGGCAGGAAGAATTGCAGCAGAAGGTATCGTTACCA
Source organism: Lacrimispora sp. (assembly GCF_032078915.1). Taxonomy (GTDB): domain Bacteria; phylum Bacillota; class Clostridia; order Lachnospirales; family Lachnospiraceae; genus Lacrimispora. The sequence goes on from NZ_DAMAUN010000140.1 coordinate 2,590, forward strand.
CGGTTGTATCAGAAGATGGAAAATCTGCAGCAATCGTAGAAGTAAACAGTGAGACAGACTTTGTTGCAAAGAACGCTCAGTTCCAGAACTATGTTGCTGATGTTGCAACTCAGGTGCTTACTTCCCAGGCAACAGATATGGAAGGATTCCTTGCAGAGACTTGGACACAGGACAGCTCCTTAACCGTTGCTCAGGCATTATCCAGCCAGATCGCAGTGATCGGGGAAAATATGAACATCAGAAGATATGAGAAGATCGTTGCCGACGGAGTCGTTGTTGATTACATCCACGGCGGCGGAAGAATCGGTGTTTTGATTGAAGCTGATGCAGAAGTAGTGAATGACACTGTAAAGGAAGCTTTAAAGAATATTGCCATGCAGATCGCTGCATTAACTCCAAAGTATGTGAAGAGAGATGAAATTCCTCAGGATTTCATTGATCATGAGATGGAAATCTTAAAGGTTCAGGCTAAGAATGAGAATCCGGATAAGCCAGATAACATTCTTGAGAAGATGATTGTAGGTCGTTTAAACAAAGAATTAAAAGAATTCTGTCTGGTAGACCAGGCTTATGTAAAAGATGGAGATTTAACTGTTGGGAAGTACTTGGAGCAGGTTTCCAAGGAAGTCGGCGGTAAGGTAGATGTGAAAAAGTTCGTACGCTTTGAGACTGGTGAAGGTCTTGAAAAGAAGGAAGAGAACTTTGCAGAAGAAGTTGCTAGGCAGATGCAGTAATCTTGTAGCAGGATTCTGGGGGGAATCCCATGGGTATCCATGGGATTTTTCTTTTAAAACAGTGTCCGTTTACCATTGACAGATGTTTCCATATCTGACGGACATCACTATACCAAAGGAGTTGAGGAAAGTGGCTAAATATATTATAAAGCGTATCGCTATGGCGATCGTAACCATCTTTGCTGTTGCAACGGTTACTTTCTTTGTCATGAATATGGTGCCAGGAGGCCCCTTCATGTCAGAGAAGGCCATCAGCCCACAGGCCCAGGCGGCCCTTAATGAAAAGTACGGCCTGGACAAACCGTTAAGCGATCAGTATATCACCTATATGAAGGATTTGCTTCACGGAAATTTAGGATTAAGCGTAAAACAGCGCGGCCGAACGGTGAACATGATCATTGAAACAAAATTTCCTGTATCTGCAAGGATCGGCGGAATGGCAATTCTGACCGCTGTTCTTGTTGGAGTTCCATTAGGCAGTATTGCTGCATTCAAGCGCGGAACCGCAGTTGATAATATTATTATTATCTTCAGCACATGCGGAATCGCAGTGCCAAGTTTTGTTGTCTGTACTATTCTAATGTATATATTGAGTCTGAAGCTGGGGCTTTTGCCTACGTTTGGACTGGCTTCGTGGAAAAACTACATTATGCCTGTCATGGCTCTTTCATTTTATCCGTCCTCATATATCGCGCGTCTGATGCGTTCTTCCATGTTGGATGTTATGGGACAGGATTACATGAGAACAGCCCGTGCCAAAGGGCTTTCCCAGATGGTCAGCATCTTTAAGCATGCACTTCGTAACGCCATTCTTCCGGTTGTTACATATTTAGGACCGCTTTTGGCCTATACCGTAACAGGAAGTTTTATTGTTGAAAAGATATTTACGATTCCCGGCCTGGGATCTGAATTCATTGGTTCCATTACAGGACGTGACTATCCTCTTATCATGGGTACTACGATCTTCCTTGCTACTTTAATGGTTATCATGAATGTGCTGGTCGACGTTGCTTATAAATTCATCGATCCGCGAATTAATCTAAAGTAAGGGAAAGGAGAAAGAAATGCCAAAGAATAAATTATCATTACAGCTTAATGTAGAAGACTTTCTCCCGGCAAGTGATGCAGAAAAAGAAAGCCTGACAGTCATGCGTAAGAGCGTTGGATTTTGGAAGGATGGAATCAGACGCCTTAAAAAGAATAAGATTTCAATGATCAGCCTTGCTATTATCATTGTTGTATTTATTTTGTCCTTTTTAGTCCCTCAATTCTACCCATATAGGTATGAACAGCAGATCCGTGGAAGTGAAAATCTTGCTCCCATGCAGTATTCTGAAAAAGAACTGACTGCTATAGAATCAGGAGAGAAAGTATTTCCTCATATTTTAGGAACGGATAACCTGGGTCGTGACTATGCGGTCCGTGTCATGATGGGAAGCCGTGTTTCCCTGATGGTCGGTCTGATCGCTTCCTGTATCATTTTACTCATCGGATCCCTTTACGGTTCCATCGCAGGCTTCTTCGGCGGCTGGGTGGATATGATTATGATGCGTATTGTTGATATGATTTATACAGTACCTGATATTTTGATTATCGTATTGCTTTCCGTTGCATTTGACCAGCCTCTAAAAGCCTTGTCTCAAAGACCCGGTTTTCAGTGGATCCAGGTCATCGGTGTTAACTTGATCAGTATCTTTGTTGTATTTGCCCTGCTTTACTGGGTAGGTATGGCACGTATCGTACGAAGCCAGATCCTGATTTTAAAAGAGCAGGAATATGTAACTGCGGCAAGAGCCCTTGGAGCATCCAGTGGTCATATCATTAAGAAACATTTACTTACAAACTGTATTGGTACCTTAATTGTAACGACTACGCTGCAGATTCCATCCTCAATTTTTACGGAGAGCTTTTTAAGCTTCCTTGGCCTTGGCGTTGCTGCGCCCATGCCTTCTTTGGGAAGTCTTGCAAGCGCTGCGTTAAATGGTCTGCAAAGTTATCCGCACCGTTTGTTTGCACCGGCTCTTATGATTTCTGTCATTATTCTAAGTTTCAACTTATTGGGCGATGGTCTGCGTGACGCATTCGATCCAAAGCTGAAAGATTAAGGAGGAGAGATTCGATGAACGAATATTTGGTTAATATTGAAAATGAACGTCTTTCCTTCTTTACCCCGGCTGGAGAAGTTAAGGCTCTTAATGATGTATCCCTTCATCTTCGTGAAGGAGAGGTTCTGGGAATTGTAGGTGAGTCCGGTTCCGGTAAGTCTGTAACAGCCTACAGCCTTATGGGACTTACGGCTTATCCTGGACGCTTGATTGGCGGATCCCTTCAGTTTAACGGCCACCAGATTGAGAAGATGACAGAGAAGGAAATGAGAAAGATCCGAGGAAATGAAATTTCTATTATTTTCCAGGATCCCATGACCAGCTTAAATCCTGTTTACACAGTTGGAAACCAAATCACTGAAGTGATCATGCTTCATACAAATAAAAATAAACAACAGGCGAATGAAAGAGCAAGGGAGCTTCTGACCCTGGTTGGGATCAATGAGCCGGATAAGCGTCTGAAGCAGTATCCTCACGAGCTGTCCGGCGGTATGCGTCAGCGTATCATGATTGCCATTGCTCTTGCATGTGAGCCGAAGCTTTTGATCGCAGATGAGCCGACGACCGCTCTGGATGTAACCATTCAGGCACAGATTCTGGAGCTGATGATGGAACTGAAAGAAAAGCTTGGGATGGCGATCGTCATGATCACTCATGACCTGGGCGTGGTTGCGAACATGTGCGACCGAATTGCAGTTATGTATGCAGGAAAAGTTGTAGAATACGGCAATACGGATGATATTTTTTATAATCCAAGCCATGAATATACAAAAGGCCTGATCCGAAGCATTCCTAAGCTTACGGAAAAAGAGCACAGCAAGCTGGTTCCTATTGAAGGAAGCCCTGTGGATATGTTAAATCCGCCGGCTGGCTGTCCTTTTGCGCCCAGATGCCGTGCCTGCATGAAGATTTGCCTGCGTGAAATGCCGCCGTATACGGATATATCCGATATTCATTATAGTGCCTGCTGGCTGCTTCAGAAACAGGAGTATGAACAGGCACAGAAGGGAGATGCATGATGGAGAATAAAAATCTTGTAGAGGTGCAGAATTTACAGCAGTATTTCCCTGTTGCCGGAGGCAAGTTATTTGAGAAAAAAGTCGTAAAAGCAGTAGATAACGTTTCTTTTGGAATTAAAAAGGGCGAGACTCTGGGACTGGTTGGAGAATCCGGCTGCGGAAAAACCACCACAGGCCGTACTTTGCTCCGGCTTTATGAGCCTACCGCAGGAAAGATTTTCTTTGACGGAAAAGATATTACCAAGGTAAACATGCTCCCTTACCGCCGAAAGATGCAGATCGTGTTTCAGGATCCCTATGCCAGCCTGGATCCCCGTATGACTGTTGGGGATATTATCGGCGAGGCGATTGACATCCATCATCTTGCTTCTAATAAAAAGGATCGTCAGGACCAGATCATTTCTGTGCTGTCAACAGTAGGACTTAATTCAGAGCATGCAAACCGTTACCCTCATGAATTTTCCGGCGGTCAGCGTCAGCGTGTGGGTATTGCCCGCGCTCTGGCAGTGAACCCTCAGTTCATCGTCTGTGACGAGCCGGTATCGGCTCTGGATGTCTCCATTCAGGCGCAGGTTGTCAATATGTTTGAACAGCTTCAGGAGGAACTGGGACTGACCTATCTGTTTATTGCCCATGACCTTTCCATTGTGAAGCATATTTCCAACCGGATCGGAGTTATGTACTTAGGAAAAATGGTAGAGCTTGCAGACAGCTATGAACTGACCTTCCACAGCGTGCACCCATATACCAAGAGCCTGATTTCTGCCATTCCGATTGCGGATCCGGAAACCAGCCGTAAATCTAAGAGAATTGTTCTGGAAGGGGATGTACCAAGCCCGGTAAATCCGCCATCCGGCTGCCGCTTCCGCACACGGTGTCCTTATGCGGATGAACTTTGTGCTGCCCAGGAACCGGAGTGGAGAGAGGTTTCTTCCGGCCATTTCGCTGCATGTCACCATTTAGACAAGGTAAATTGATTTTCATTGCCATTTTATAGTTTTTATGCTATGCTGAGAACGAATCGGCACAACAGACGATGGACGTATTGCTGTGCCGATTAAATATATTCTATAGGAGGGAATTTATGAAAAAAATGTCACTTGTATTGGCTGCTGTTATGGCAACCGGCATGATCCTTTCCGCTTGCGGCGGTAATAAATCGGCTGGTCCATCTGCAGGCGGTACTACCAATGCAGCGAATGGGGAAGCAACTACCCCAGGAGGAGAATCATCTGGAGGTCTTGACCTTGCAGTTCAGGTCGGCCCGAACCCGGAAACCATTGATCCCGCTTTAAATAGTGCGGCTGATGGTGCAAATGTGATCGTACATGCCTTTGAGCCTTTACTGATCGTAGATTCAGAGAACAAGATTGTAGGCGGTCAGGCAGAAACCTACGATGTATCTGAGGATGGACTTACCTATACCTTCCACCTTCGTGATGGTTTGAAGTGGAGTGATGGTACTCCTCTGACAGCCAATGACTTTGTGTACTCCTGGAAGAGACTGGCAGATCCTAATACAGCAGCTCCTTATGGGGCAGACATGCTTAGCTATGTAAAGGGCTATGAAGAGGCAGCTGCCGGAGATCTGGATGCCCTTGGTGTCTCCGCTTCCGATGACAAGACCCTTGTAGTAGAATTATCCGCTCCATGCGTGTATTTTTCAAAGCTGGTTACTCATGCCTCCATGGTTCCTGTGCAGCAGACAGTTGTAGATGCGGCTGGGGATCAGTGGTGCTTAAAGCCTGATACTTATATCTCTAACGGACCTTTAAAGATGATCGAGTGGGTACCAGGCTCTCATATTACTTTTGCGAAAAATGAAAATTATTGGAACGCAGATAAGATTACTTTAAATACTCTAAAATTCGTCCTGATGGAAGATGCGAATGCGGCTTACAGCGCTTATCAGACCGGAGAAGTATCCATGATTAAGGATGTACCTACAGAGGAGATCCCGGCGCTAAAGGGCAAAGAAGAGTTCCATGTTGAGCCAGGCATGGGTATTTCCTATATAGATTTCCAGAACCAGAAGGAGCCATTTAACAATCCGGATGTGCGTAAAGCTTTAAGCCTTGCCATTGACCGTGATTATCTGGCTAATACCGTTATGCAGGGGATTGGCGCTCCAGCGGCTAACTTTGTTCCCCGCGGTGTTTCTGATGCAGAAGGCGGAACCTTCTTTGAGGATGTAACACGCAAGAACAACGGCGGCGACTTCTTTAATATTGAAAATTATGAATCAGATGTTGCTAAGGCAAAAGAGCTTCTTGCAAAGGCCGGATATCCTGACGGAAAAGGTTTCCCTGTTACTGAGTATATGACCAACGATGCAGGCTATAACAAACCGGTAGCAGAATACTTGCAGAGCTGCTGGAAGGAAGCCCTTGGCATTAACGTAGACATTAAGATCCTTGAGTGGGCAACCTTCACACCTACCCGCCGCGCAGGAGATTATCAGATTGCGCGTGATGCCTGGAGTCTTGATTATGATGATCCTTCCAATCTTTTAAACCTGATGATGTCTACAAGCGGCAATAATAATGCTTTGTACAAAAATCCGGAGCTTGACAAGCTTCTCAATGAGGCCAACTCCACAGCTGATGTTAAAGAGCACTATGAGAAGCTTCATGAGGCAGAAAATATAATCCTTAACGATGCAGCCATTGCACCGCTGAATTACCGGAATGAATTCTGGTTACAGGATCCTAAGTTAAAGGGTACATGGTATTCTCCGTATGGATACTGGTTCTTCCAGTTTGCTACCATGGACTAAAAAATCTGTTATTTACAAATCACCCAGGAATATTTCCTGGGTGATTTTTTATTTCACCTCATCAGGTAAGTTCCCGCTTCAATGCCGGAAATGCATAAGTGGCGGGCAGGGACTTACTTGCGGATTGCGAATATCCGATTGACCGTAATCTTATCTAATAAACCATTTTTTCATTGCTATTTTTCTGTTTTTATGTTATGCTAAAGAATATGTCATTGCAGTAACTGATTAAAGCGTTATTGCGTTGATCGAATATAATTTTTATTAGGAGGACGGTATATGAAAAAAATGTCACTTGTGTTAGCTGCTGTTATGGCCTCCGGTATGATTCTTTCCGCTTGCGGCGGAAATAATACTGCTGGCACGAAAGCAGGTTCTGACACCACTACAGCTGCGGATGCTAACAGCGAAACAACAGCTCCCGCCAATGGAACTTCTACAGCACTTGATCTTGCAGTACAGGTTGGTCCGAATCCCGAGACCATTGATCCGGCACTGAACAGCGCTGCAGATGGTGCCAATATTATTGTTCACGCGTATGAACCTTTGATGATCGTAGATCCAGATAACAAGATAGTGGGCGGTCAGGCTGAATCTTTTGATGTATCTGAAGACGGGCTTACCTATACCTTCCATCTTCGTGATGGCTTAAAGTGGAGCGATGGCACACCGTTAACCGCTGAAGATTTTGTTTATTCCTGGAAGAGACTTGCTGATCCCAATACAGCTGCTCCATATGGAGAAGATATGCTTGGTTACGTAAAGGGATATGAAGAAGCAGCGTCAGGCAATCTGGATGCCCTTGCTGTATCTGCTCCTGATGATAAGACCTTTGTGGTTGAGCTGGAAGTTCCCTGTGTATATTTTTCAAAGCTGATCACTCATGCATCCATGGTTCCGGTACAGAAAGCTACGATTGATACCAATGGCGATCAGTGGACCTTAAAACCGGAGACCTATGTGAGCAACGGTCCGTTAAAGATGGTTGAATGGGTACCTGGTTCCCACATCACCTTTGCTAAAAATGAAAATTACTGGAATGCAGCCAAGGTTACTTTAAACACCTTAAAATTTGTCCTGATGGAAGATGCCAATGCAGCTTATAGCGCATACCAGTCAGGTGAAGTATCCATGATCAAAACCCTTCCTACGGAAGAGATTCCAAGCCTTAGAAATACTGAAGATTTCCAGATAGGCGCTACCATGGGTACCTATTATATAAGCTTCCAGACCCAGAAGGAGCCGTTTAATAACGCGGATGTGCGTAAAGCTTTGAGCCTTGCCATTGACCGTGATTATGTTGCCAATACTGTTATGCAGGGAATTTATGCTCCGTCAACAAATTTCGTTGGCCCTGGCATCTCTGATGCAGAAAATGGTTCTTCCTTTGAAGATGTGACTCGTAAGAATAATGGCGGCGATTTCTTTAATGTTGCTGATCACGAAGCTGATATTGTTAAGGCAAAAGAGCTTCTTGCAAAAGC
>NZ_DAMAUN010000141.1:0-10486 GCF_032078915.1 Lacrimispora sp.
TCCATCAAAGCATCACCCCAGCCTTTTTGTAATTAGTTCAAGATAATGTCTCAAATAGTACGACTGACTAGTCTCTGGAAAACCGGACTGAACTAAAAATGCCATATGTACGTCTTTATTGTTCATTGGCTTTAGTTGTTCAAAAAATTTCATAACTGATCCTGGCATAGCGCGAACATAAAGCGGAAAAACAAAGAAATAATTTTCAACGGAACTTAAATTCTCAGCCCAGTTTTTCTATTCTTTTATATTTATCAAATTCCTGACTTCCTGGATATGTTTTCATAAACACAGATCGAGGGATAAATACAAGAAGAATATTAACTTTTAAAATACAGTATCCGTGAGCCCCAGTATTTTCAAGACTTTCAAGGCTACACACTTTTAAAATCAATACCAGGGGATCCACATGTCTTGATCTACAAAAATGATCCGAATGCCAGTTTATTCTCCCAAAAGGTAATTATTTTCGTCATTGGCTGGTTCCAGCGTTCTGATTTCAAAAGATTTACATCCGGAAGCAATGAAAAGATCTGATTTTGCAATCTTCGTTGCTTCCGCCAAATCTTCAGCTAAAAAAATGACCATTCCTCCGGGGTAATCTGTAAAAGGCCCGCAAAATACAAGTTTGCCTTGATTCTTTAATTCTTTTAAATGATCCACATGACTCTTTATGAGTTCCTTATTTAATGGTTTCACATTATTCATCAAATATATATACGTCATTACTCTTCCTCCATAAATACTCCATATCCCTCAGGTGCGGGAATCGCGTTTTCCGATGCACGGCTAACTGCCTCCCATTCCTCCCAAGCATTCATCCGTGTCTTTAATGTGTCCATTGCCAAATCGTAAACCATACTGCCCAGGATAAGCCGCAAGGGAGGATTATCGCTATCTACTAATTTCATAAGGGCTTCCGCTGCCAAGGAAGGATCACTATCTGCCGAACCTTCGGAGTATTGTTTTGCCAGCTCTTCACGAAGTGTCCCGTATGAATCCAATGGATCGCTGTAACTCATCGAAAGGTATAAATCTGTCCAGTAGCCTCCTGGTTCTACCATGGTAAGTTTCACTCCGAAATGTTCAGCTTCTTTTGCTAAAGCTTCACTCATTCCTTCCAAAGCAAATTTACTTGCACTGTAAATGCCCGACATTGGGCCTGAGATAATGGCACCAATACTGGTTATCTGTATTATATGTCCTGAACGCTGAGCCCTTAAATATGGCATCACCGCCTGGCAGACCCAAAGGGCTCCAAAAAAGTTTGTATCCATCATTTTCCTGGCATCAATTTCTTTCAATTCTTCAATCATTCCTAATGTCATGATGCCCGCATTATTAACGACAATATCAAGCCTTCCAAAATGTTCAACCGCTGCTTTAACCGTAGAAAAAACAGCCTCCCTGTCTGTAACATCCAGGTTTAATGGCATCAAAGTCTCCTGATACGTATCTTTTAGCGTTTCCAATTTATCAATCGTTCTTGCAACTGCTACAACTTTATCCCCGGCTTTCAGTGCAGCACATGCGAAGGCATAGCCAAGTCCCTTACTTGCTCCAGTAATAAACCATACTCGTTTATTTTTTATATTATGTGTCATAGATATTCTCCTTTTCTATTTTACTTAATTAATATTCAACATTGAAATGAAGCATTGTCAATCTACTCTTATCCAGCGTATTTTTGAACTCCCTTTCAAGGAATAACAAAAAGCACAGGCAATTGACTGCCTATGCAAAATAGAATCGGAAAAAGTATACCATATTATAATAATTGCCAACAAAAAAACCAGCCGTTCCTTAAATCGGAGAGGTTTCGTTTGCTATAATATAAATAAGGTATCACGTATGGACAGACTTATCCCGATTATCTGCATCGGCAGATTTAAAAGAATATTGCATTTAGTTGCAAGACTCCCTTTATCGGAAAAAAATCAACACACGTAATCCCTCCATTCAGGTAATATAATTACAAGATAACATATGGGTTCTGGAAAGTCAATGAATGCCTTCGTTTTCCGCCAGAGAACGGGCAGCATTTACATTTCCAAAGGTAAGGCAAACATCTAAAGGGGAATTAATAAAAAAGCTGCTGCAATTAAGGGAAACCCTCGCATGCAGCAGCTCTGATAAAATTTAATAAAAAACAAATTAATATAGAATTAATCAATCATAAAACAGGCTACGCCAACATTATTCAACGTAATGATTGGTTTGCACCGGAATGTCTTGCAGCAGTTGTCAGACATTCTTACTTTCAAGATATAAAAACCTTCATAAGGAACTGTAAATTCAAAGCAGCCGCAACCATTGATCTGCACACAGCATAGTAACGTATCAATATCTTTGCATCTCTCATATAACTTTACATCCCAATCATGGAAACTATTGCAGCAACAGCCCCAGACACAGCCCGCAATAATACAGGGTTTCATCAGGCATTCCTCACAAACAGGGCAGGGTTCCTGTTCCGGACACTCTGCAGGAATTGGTATTGGAATGGGAATAATCACCGTTTCCGGTTCCGGACATGCTGGGCATGGCTCCAGTATCGGGCATTCCGGACATACAGGGCATGGCTCTGGTACCGGACATGGTGGCGGCACCGGACATGGCGGACAAACCGGACACGCTGGACAGGGTTCTGGCTCCGGACACGCTGGACAAGGCGGTGGTACCGGGCACGCTGGGCAGGGTTCTGGTACCGGGCATGGCTCCGGGGTGGGGCAAGGTGGTGGTACCGGACATGCCGGGCAGGGTTCCGGGGTAGGACAAGGTGGCGGTACCGGACATGCTGGGCATGGCTCCGGCGTGGGGCAAGGCGGTGGTACCGGGCAGGGTGGTGGTGTCGGACATGGTGGTGGTGTCGGACATGGTGTGGGTGCCGGACATGGTGTGGGTGCCGGACATGGTGTGGGTGCCGGACATGGTGGGCATACCTGTTCTTCCTGTCCTGGTGATACTTCAGGTACTTCCGGAGCTGGTGCTACAGCTGGACATATCACTCCGCCAATAAATGGGTAATAATGAAATTCAAAGCCGCTCTCAGCATTTACGGCAAAAGATCCTAAGGCAGCATTGCCGCTTACATGGCCGCCTGTAGGATGAGCATGAAACATGGCCTGTGGTGCCAATATGCTTCCCCAGATATCAGAAGACTTTTCCATATAAATATTAGTTGCATCCTCAAACACATACAATGTCTGATTAACCTTACTTCTTTCCCCATAAACACCGTATTGCAAATGGGCATTTGCTCCTGTTCTCAGCCTTACAATAACTCTGCTTCCTTGTGGAACTTCTGCACGAATTCCTTTATTGATTAAACCATTTGGCCTTACATCGATAAGGAATACATTCTGTACAGGATCATTGCCCCTTAAAATCCACTCGTAATTATTATCCACTACATTTCCATTTGGAGTTAAAGACTCAATACAGTCTTTGTATAAACCGATGCTTTCCCTTGCATCACTAAAAAATCTAGGTAAGTCAGCGCCTATCCTGCTTGCAGGTATATATCTTGGTACATCATAACTGGGAACCACATAGTGATCACCTTTATCTGATGGTGTCCAATATTGGCTGCCTCCATTGGCCTGATACAAAAATTTCAGTTCTTGTATCCCATCATTTATACCATCTTTTCCGATTAAATAGGTACTTCCATTGGCTGCACGGAATGCTCCTCCCACAACCACATGACCGATAACAACCAAAGGACCGGCCATAGAAACATTACCGCCAACTAAAAAGCGTACTAAATCCGGTGAGTAATTAACTGCTTTGTTACCTCTTTTGACAAAGCCAACACTCAAACCCCTTGGGCTGTAAAAACTACCGCCTATTGCTACAGGCCCTTCAATATCTATAATGTTATTGGCATCATTAAAAATAATAACATTAAATCTAGAGGCAGTACCAAAAGGCTGACCCGTAATATTATACCAGTTTATATTATCATAAGGTAATCCTGCACTTGTCATTGCTTCATCACTATAGCTGATATTGTCCATATAAACTCCTGCAAACTGCTCGATTTGCAACGCATTTTCATTCTCAATTCAGTTTATTCTAATGGAATTGGTTCTGTGCGGTTTTCTATGCAATTGGACGAAATTTTATGTTAATTTTCTGAAATTCATTGGAATTTATGTAAATGTGGACACGAAAAGTATAATACAATAAAACCATTTTTCCTGTGATAAAGCCTAAAAAAGAGATTGACCAATTAATTTACCAATCTCAAATACGCCTCCATATAGATGTCTTATCCCAAAATTCACTTAGTAACATACTCCCAATACTTAGCACCCAATTGGGAAGTAATAAATGCTCAAGCCAGAAGCAGGGGCTTCTTGCTCTAGTGACCTGATGACTACAGTATCAACAAGCTAACCCCATGTGTCCCGCGGTTCTTTTTAGCAGTTTATGCCAATGCTAACATTCCTTGTTTCCAGATATTGCGTACAGCGTTTACATCTCTATAATTGGTGTAAGGACTGTCCATTGGAGGCGATCACTTCTCGATACCAGTCAAAGCTTTTCTTTTTACGCCGTTCATAGGTCCCGCTTCCGTCATCCTGCACATCAACATAGATCATCCCATAGCGTTTACTCATCTGGGAGGTCGAAGCACTGACCAGATCAATGCATCCCCATGCCATATAGCCCATGATTTCGACACCACTGGCAATCGCCTTCTCCATTTCTAAAAAATGCTGCTTAAAATATTCAATCCGGTAATCATCTTCAATCATACCGTTTTCACCAATCTCGTCAATCGCACCCATGCCATTTTCCACAATAAACAATGGTTTGCGGTAACGGTCATATAAATCAATACAAGCCACCCTTAAACCGACCGGATCAATCTGCCAGCCCCATTCATTAGCCACCAAGTAGGGATTTTTAACTCCGACAGCCAGATTTCCTGATGCCAGTTCCATTCCCTTTGCCTCAACGCTGGCATTCAAACTCATGTAATAGCTGAAAGAGACGAAATCTACCGGATTATTCTTTATCACAGTCAGATCCTCCGCTTCCATTACTACTTCAACGCCCTGTTTTTTCATAAAACGAAAAGCGAATTCAGGATATTCCCCAAATACCTGCACATCCCCAAACAGATAGTTCAACCGGTTCAATACCTGAGCTAAGGCGATATCAGCCGGATTACAGGTATGCGGATAAATTAAAGTTCTTGTAAGCATACAGCCGATCTGGCTGTCCGCTCTGATTTCTTTGGCTGCTCCGGTAACGATGGCACTGGCTAAAAACTGATGATGCAATGCCTGAATCAAGGCCTGATTCAAGGCTCTTTTATCTGGATAATTTTCTTCGATGATACCGGCCGTGGTAAATGGATGGCGAATGATACTGTCTATTTCATTAAAGATCAGCCAATATTTCACATAAGTATGATAATGCTGAAAACATGTCCGTGCAAAGCGTTCAAAACATTCCATCGTTTTTCTGGATACCCAGCCTTCATTATTTTCCACCAGCGCTAATGGCATTTCATAATGAGATAACGTAACAACCGGTTCAATCCCGCAGGCCTTAAGCTTCCTGAATATCTCCAAATAATACGCGATCCCTTTTTCATTAGGCTTTGTTTCATCTCCTTTTGGAAATAAACGAGTCCAGGCAATCGATAAACGCAGGGTTTTAAATCCCATTTCCTGAAATAATTCAATATCCCCGGCATAACGGTGGTAAAAATCAATCCCATGGCGTTTCGGATATTGAAGGACATCCTGACTTAACTTGGCCGTTTCAATATCCGCTTTACTGATCTCCCACTGCTTTTTATAGTCACTGACCTCTATCTGCGAACGATAGCGGGCAACATCAGCGACAGACAGACCTTTTCCGTCTTCATTGTAAGCGCCCTCACATTGATTTGCCGCGATCGCTCCACCCCATAAAAAGTTCTTTGGAAACATTCATTTCCTCCTTATCTTTTCAATCATGTAATTAAAGTCGCTCAATTGTCAATAATTTCTCTCTATAATCAATATAATCCTTTTGAACCACCTCAGCAACATCCTGATCCTCCGATTGTAGCAATAGCACCATCGTCGTTATGTCATAACCTTCTTCTTTGATCGCATTGATATCAAATTCTAATAATAATTGATTTTTCTTAATTTTATCTCCCTGCTTAACATGGGCTTTAAAATGCCTGCCCTCCAGATTAAACGTGTCTATTCCGACATGAATTAAAATCTCGGTACCATCTTTACCGGTAATTCCAATCGCATGCATGGTTGGATATAACATCGTAACCTCTCCCTGAAGCGGTGAATACACCTTCCCCTCCCCAGGTACGACCGCAACACCTTTTCCGATTGATCCGGAAGCAAACACATCATCCTTCACCTGATTTAAAGGAACAACCTTTCCCTGAAGCGGTGATGATAAAGAAATCGTACTTTTATCCTCAAAGCCAAATATATAGGTTAACAGAAAACCAACGATAAAACCAGCGACGATACCGAAGATACTGCCAATAAAAGCCCTGTCAACGCCATTCGGGCCTATGTAGCTGGGAATGGCAAGTAGTCCCAAACCGCCCTGGACATATGTCTTTGATTCAAAAAAGCCCATAACTGCACCGCCTGCCGCACCTCCTATAACTGAAAAAATAAAGGCTTTTTTTCTTGCCAGCGTGACACCGTACAAAGCCGGTTCTGTGACGCCAAACATTGCCGAAATAAAAGCCGGCAGAGCAACAGCCTTGAGTTTCTTATTTTTAGTCTTCAGACATATCGCTAATAAAACTCCTGCAGTAGAGAAAATCACAGCTAAGGACGTCGATAAAATATTATCATATCCCAGCACCGAAATATTATTAATGCGAATTGGAATCAAACCATAATGGATTCCAAACACGACCAGGACCTGAAAGATCCCGCCTATAAACAGTCCGGTTAACGTTGAATTAAAGGAACTCAGAAAAACGGTGGCATCAGAGATAAGCTGAGCGGCCATCGTCCCGACCGGACCGATGAAAACCAGCGTCAGAGGAACGATTACCAATAAGGTCAATCCGGGAACCAGAAACATTTTTAATAACCTGGGAATGATTTTATTAAAAAACTTCTCTATTTTACTTGCAACATATACGGAGATAATAATAGGGATAATACTTCCCGAATATTTCATCAGTATTACCGGCATCCTCAAAAATGTCGTATTCACCGTTGATTCAAATAAAGTACCATGAAACAATGAATATAAAGCACTGTCATTCATCAGAATTGTTAAAGTAGGATGGATCAGACACGTTCCGATCGCCATGCCGACAAATTCGTTTAGTCCAAACTTTTTAGAAGCCGTATATCCCAGAAACACCGGCGAAAAAACCAGCAAACTGTCGCCAATGATCTGCAATATTTGAAAAGTTCCTGAATCCTGAGTGATCCAGCCTAATCCGACGAAAATGATACTAAAGCCTTTAATAAGTCCGGTTGCGCATAAAACCCCTAAAAGCGGTGTGAAAACTTCCGTAATAATGGAAACAAATCTTGCCCCCAAGCCTTTCTTTTCACCCTTATCTTCACCCCCGGTACTTAACATGCTTGAAGTGTTGTTGCGGTTTGATATCTGGCTGACTTCCAACACCGCATTGTAGACATCTTCAACCTCATTTCCAATGACAACTTGATATTGACCTCCCTGTCTGATAACCGAGATAATCCCTTCCTGTTTTTCTAAAAGTTTTGTATCGGCTAAGTTCTCATCTTTGAGTAGAAATCTCAATCTCGTCACACAATGCGTCAGATTTAGAATATTTTGTACCCCTCCGACATGTTCTACAATAAATGAAGCTAGTACCTGATAATCCCTCATACTCCTGGCCTCCTGTTTACTTTCTTTGAATTCTAAAATTTGTTTGTCAGAGATCCGGACATTCCTGCCCGGGAAATCCATTTCAATAATTGAGAATCCAGAAAATATCATGCTCCCGTTAAAGGTTGTCCAAACCTGGATATAACAATTTATACCTAAGCATCATGAGATCAATGAGAAACAACATTCCATATTTTCCAATATCATTTTTATTGGTTCCTTTGATAACCAGGGAATCTGTACAATAATTAATTAACGGCGTTGATGGGTTCTGAGTAATTACTACAGTTGTCACTTTTTTCTTGGTCAGAAGGGTAATTATTTCCGCATGCTTAATATGATAGCTGCCATCCACACTTAAAATGATAACGAGTGACCGCGGACTCATACGGTTAATAAACTGAATCTGATCGGCATCCTGATAGAATGAATAGCTTAATTTATGATATCGAAGCAGATTTTGTTGTAAGTAACTGCCATAAAACTGCAACAGCTGATGTCCTAAAAAAAGAATCGTCTGACTTTCATAAATCCTTTCCAGGATCCGGTCCAGCCGGCTGATATCCAGATTGGCAAGCTGGGAATCAATCAAGGCATGAATATCCTCTAACCGGTCTTTCGCAACAGTCAATATATCATCCGTCGACTGCTGTAAAAAATCGTTAGTATAATTTATTAGCGGATATTTTTGATCAAAACCATGTTTAAATTCATTATAATCTTCAAACCCCAGCTTTCTGCAGAAACGGCTTAACGTTGAGGTAGATACATAACAAAGCTGGGCAACCTTATTAATATTATAATTTTGTATATCTGATACATGCTCCAGCAGCATAACGGCCAATCCGTAATAAATATCCTGCTTAAAAGAACAGTCTATATAAGCGAGTAGGATTTGTTTTGAATCCTTCAACCACATCACCTCAACAATATTTTATGAAATAAATGCAAACATGCTGCCGGGTTTAATATTTTCCAGGATGATTAATTCTTCTTCTATGATCTCACCAATGATATTCTGATAACCTTCATTGTCAATATCCTGTAAAACAATCTGTAATTCACCGCGATATTTCTCCAGATTATCATTAATCATCACAATAGCTCCTCTTTTAAATTGTTTATAGGGATATTCTATCGCCGGAACCTGGATTTTTTTGGCATATTTCTTGGTCAGATAAGAACGGATGAGATAGTCAGATTCATCTAATCTGGAAAAATGCGGCAGAGTGTGTACGATCTTATTTTCAACGGCATTCAGTTCATGATGCAATTTAATCCTGACTTCCTTTTTATCAAAACGAATCCGGGACAATGCCTTTAATTCCTCTTCTGAAGCATAGGCATTGCCAATGATAATATCATCAATAAGCCCTGTGCTGATAAGATGTCTAGCCTGCAGATCAATCGGCAAGCCGCGGTGTATTTCCAAAGTAGGCAAGCCGCAGTAAACTTCCCAGGGACCAAAGGTGTCCTGCTGCCGGGAGCTGACAAAGGCACTGGTTAAAAGGTTTGCGTCTTTCCATTTTTTCGACAATTCGATAAATTTTTGATAACTCAATCCTGTATATTTCTGAGGATAAAAATTGTGGCATATTAATAGGTTGTCCGGATCCGCTCCATTTTCTAAAAGGGTTATGGAACCATTGTCAAAGCTTCCGTTTAATTCTATTTTTATGCCATACGGGTTTCGGGTTAAGATAGCATCCATAAAGGTTCCGAAACTGATATCCAGCCTTAGTATATCCACCCCCATATCAGCAAATATCTTTACGTCCATATGGCTTGCACCTAATGCTTCAAAAACCGCAGGATTCGTGTCCAGGGATACCGTATATCCCAATTCATGCGCCTTTTGAATATATTTTTGATATTTTTCCACTTCTGAGTCAATATGATCAACGACTGATAAAAAGCACGTGAATAACCGCTTAAACCCACACGCGGCCGCCAATTCCATATACGCAAAATCCCTTTCCATTGTTGAATGCTCCGGATAAATTGAAATCCCTAGTCTGCTCATTTCACCCTCCAAACATCTTTTTATATTGATATTATATCAGTGAAATCAGTAATTTGTTTTTTTACTTTTGAAATAATTTTCTAATTTAGAAAATTAGCAGTTTTGATTTAACCGCCTTATATTCCAAAAGTAATATTAGCGTTGCAACTGTACAGATGATACCTTCAATTGTTTACCGCAAATCATTGTATTTTTCATTGCTTCCAGCACTAATGGGCCTTTCCCGTTTAGTATTTCTATATAGGTAAGGGTATCTTGTATGGTAATTATTCCGATGTCTTCTGCCTTCACACCATCCAGATTGGATATGACTCCGACAAAATTAGTTGCTCTCAGCTTCTTTTTCTTTCCACCATTGAAACGTAATTTCATTATATCTTTATTTAATTGATCACTTTTCATTTTTTTAATCTTTGGAGCCGTATTCATTTTTTTATCAAAGGAAGGTTTCTGATTGGCTACTTCCTCTTTGGAAGGTTTCGTTTTTTCCTGAATTTTAAACCCGATCAGATCTTCGATGTCATGCAGATACCTGGTTTGAGTCGGAACAACAAAGGAGATGGCCTTCCCTTTTTGCCCTGCACGCCCTGTTCTTCCTGTGCG
>NZ_DAMAUN010000142.1:0-5999 GCF_032078915.1 Lacrimispora sp.
AGTGGTAAACGGCATCTGCTATTCCGTTCCCTTTACCAGCAACCCCTATGTGGTATTTTATAATGAGGATCATTTGAGGAAGCATGATGCCGCCATACCGGATACGATGGAAGAGCTTCTTAAGCTGTGCAGGGAAACCAGTACCCTTGGCACCTATAATTTCGGCTTTGCCATGAAGAATAAAGAGGATATCGCCTCCAGTTTTCTGCAGATGATCTATTCGGCCGGAGGAACCCTGCGGAGCCTGGATACGGAAAATTGCATGAAACTGTATGAAATGCTTGGCAATATGAGGGATGAGGGGATCATAGACCAGGATGTGATCAACTGGAATCAAAAGGAGCTGATGAAGGCATTTTCCAAAGGATATGTGAAGATCGCCATCGCAGAGCTAAGCTCCATGTCCATATTGGAGAATTCGGACAGGAAGTGTAAGTATAAAATCGCGGAAATCCCATATATCCAGAAGCAGACTTATCTGCTGCAGGGAGACAACATCGGGATCACGGTAACGGCGGACATGGAAGAATCCATAAAACTGCTGGACTATCTTACATCCAGGGATGTGATAAAAAGCTATTACGAAAATACCTACTGCCTTTCCGTAAGAACGGATGTAAAGGTAAATCCCGGACTGGTAAGAGGCCTTCCGGATGAATTCGTGGAACGGGAGAGAAACCAGAGCATCTTAAAAAATGCCTACACCACATGGTTTATCATATCAGATGGAATTGCAGGGAATCTAACGGATTTTCTCGGAGACAAGACCATGACACCGGAGGAGGTTTCCAAAAGGCTTCAAGGTGACATCAGGAACGCCATTTTAGAAAGGTAGGCGGAAAGGTTAAAATTATACCCCTTTTCTAAAATTTTGGAATACTCTGTAAAACCTTCTTATGCTATCATTCTCTTAACCACTATAAGAAACACGCTTCACGGGTTACTTATAGTTAGCGCGGAAGTCGATGAATAAGCATGCAGGCATATTTAGCCGGCTCGCTGCCCGCGTAGATAAAGATACCTTACAAGTATATGTTTCTTCCCAGGAAGTCTGGGAAACAAATAAGAGATGGGAGGGTTTTATGAAGAAAATGAAGAAAGTTGCAGCAGCGGTGCTTGCATCGTCCATGATTCTTTCCCTGGCAGCATGCCAGGGTTCCGGGGCAAAGACGGAGACAACAGCCCAGGATAAGACAGAAGCAGCTTCCGGGGAAACCGGAAAAACAGCGGAAACCCAGGGCACAGGCCAAAAGACGAAAATTTCCATCACCTTCCGTGATGGAGGAAGCGATGCTTTAAAGAACTGGTTTGAGCAGGCGTATGAGACTTATGATAAAAAGGATTCCATTGAACTTGACATTGCCCCCATTACCGCTTCAGAAGGGGATTATTTTGCAAAGGTGGCGCTGGCACTTCAATCAGCGGATACGGCTCCGGACATTGTCTGCGAAGATACGTTCCAGCTTCCCTCTGATGTGGCAGCCGGATATCTTACCGATCTTTCTGCCTACTTAAAGGACTATAAGGAATGGAATGACGGGACCTTCTACGGGCCTCTGGTGGAGGGGGTTACATACAGTGACGGAAGCGTGTACGGAATCCCTTATTGTACCGATACCCGCGGATTGTGGTATAACAAAGACATATTTAAGGCAGCCGGCTTAGATACGGAGTGGCAGCCAAAAACCTGGCAGGAGATCCTGGATACCTGCAAGGTCATCAAGGAGAAATGCCCGGATGTGGTGCCTTTCTGGTGCAATTCAGGAGTAGCAAGTGGAGAAGCCACCTCCATGCAGACCTATGAGATGCTTCTTTACGGGACAGGTGAACAGCTTTTAGATGAAAATGATAAATGGATCGCATCCAGCGAAAATATTTTAAAATCCCTGAATTTTATCAACACCATATATAAGGAAGGATACGGGCCATCCCTTTCCAAGGTATTAAACGGAGAGGCAGGAAACATTGCTTCCAGAGAATACTTACCGGGAGGCAAGCTTGCCATTTCCTTAGACGGATACTGGATGACAGGAAATTACAAGGAAACAGGATCGGCTCCATGGCCGGAATACATGGATAAGCTTGGCATCGCAGCCATGCCCACCTCTGAGGGGCAGAAACCGGGAAGCATCACCATGTCAGGCGGCTGGGCATTATCCATACCGCAGCTTTCCGACCAAAAGGATGCTGCAATGGATTTTATCAAGCACTGCATGAGCTATGATATTTACTTAGATACCATCATTGCCCAGGGAAATATTGCAACCAGAACTGATATTGCAGCAGATCCTACATACGCTTCCCAGCCCTTTATGGAAAAGTGCACCGGCTTTTTATCCGGAGCTTTCTACAGGCCAAGAAACAGCCAGTATTCAACGGTTACTACCCATATCCAGACCATGGTGGAATCGGTTGTGTCAGGTACGAGTCCGGAGGATGCAATGGCGCAGTATAAATCAGACGTAACGAACAGCGTTGGCGCAGATAAAACCGTGACAAAATAAACGTTCAGGATTTGAAGGGGAGGGCTAACGTGCAATAGCAAAGCACCTGGCTCTCCCTGTTTTTATTCAAACGGAGGAAACCCCTTACAGGGATACCTATATGCCCTTAAATACAGGGCGGAAATGAGGAAACCCCTTACAGGGATACCTATATGCCCTTAGAAACAGGGCAGAAAAGAGGAAACCATGAATAAAAAAAGCAGCCGGCTGTTTGCGGAAGCAAGAAAATCAGTATTAATTCTACCCTCTATGGTCCTTTTGCTTATATTTTTTGTGATGCCGATTTTATTGACCGTTTATTATTCTTTTACAAACCTGGCCCTATCAGGAGAGAATGCAAAACAGCTTAAATTTATCGGCCTGTCCAATTATGTCAGCATGTTTAAGGACCGCACCGTACGCATCAGCATTGTCAACACCCTTGTTTTTCTCCTTGGAAGCCTGATCGGGCAACAGGTCCTGGGCTTTCTCATTGCCCTTAACATGAGAAACAGAAACAGGATCTTCCGGGGGATCGTAGGTCCTGTTTTCCTGGCAGGCTGGATCATGCCGGAGGTGGTTGTAGCCTTATGCTGCAGCACCTTTTTCGGAGATGAAGGTACCTTGAACCAGATCTTTTCTTTTTTCCACCTTCCTACCGTGGAATTCCTGTTTGCCATTCCAATGGCAACGGTTATTTTAGCAAATATATGGCATGGGACTGCATTTTCCATGATGAACTTTCAGTCAGCGTTAGATGGGGTACCGGCGGATATTGAGGAAGCGGCAAAGGTGGATGGGGCAGGCCCTTTTCAGACCATGTTAAGGATCATACTTCCCTGCATCAAGAACACCATAGCCACAAATACCATGCTGAATACCTTATCCACCCTGGGCGTATTCGGGCTGATCTACATGATGACAGGCGGGGGACCTGGAACCAAAACCCTGACCCTTCCCATCTTTATGTACCGGCAGGCATTTATTTCCCAGCAGCTTGGATACGGCACGGCTATTTCCATGATTCTGCTTGTGATCGGGATTGTGCTCAGTGTTTTTTATACAAGAGTCATGAGAAAGGACTAGAGGAGGTGCTTCATGTATTGGAAATTAAGAAAAACGGTGCCCTATGGGGTGCTAACCTTATTAGCTGTTATATTTGTCCTTCCCCTGCTTTGGATCGTGCTGGCCTCCTTTGACGGCAACGCTTCTCAGGCAGTGAAGGTGCCAACCCAGTGGACCCTTGATAATTACAAGGTGATCCTGTCCAGCCAGACCAATCAGCGGGCATTTGCCAACGGACTGCTCATTTCCTTTGGACAGTCGGTCCTGGTGGTGTTATTTGCAGGCCTTGCAGCCTATCCCCTGTCAAGATATGAACTTCGTTATAAAAGTCTGTTTTTATATACGATTTTATTTATGACCTCCCTTCCCATAACGGCAGTCATGGTGCCGGTGTATAAGATGTTCCTGACCATTGGCCTGTATGACAAGACTTTGGGCCTCATCTTATTTCTGACGGCGACCTCCATGCCTTATGGGATCTGGCTCATGAAAAATTTTATGGACAATGTCCCCATAGAACTGGAGGAGGCGGCCTGGGTAGACGGTGCGTCCACATTGGCAAGCATTCAGAAAATCATCACACCCTTAATGTTTCCGGGAATCTGCGTGGTTTTCATCTTTACCTTTTCAGGGAGCTGGGGCAACTTTTTTATACCCTATATCCTGTTGCAGACCCTAAATAAATTACCGGCATCTGTTACCCTATATCAATTTTTCGGACAGCATGGTATGATAATCTATGGACAGTTGGCCGCTTACTCGGCCGTCTATGCCATTCCTTCTATATTACTTTATATTTTGTCACAAAATTATATGTCAAAGGGCTTTAATATGGCCGGCGCAGCCAAAGGCTGATGCATAAGGAGGAGATTACAATGATACTGATCAAAGAACGGATTGGAAAACTGGTGGAAGACCTTAAGGAACTTATCTATGTGAAAGAAGTTCCTGTCACCAGTTACCGGATGTTAAAATCCGGGGAACGCTTTTTAAATGTCCAGGACCTTCGCACCGATGACTGGGAGGAGCTTACAAGTGCAGAACTGTGGGGCGGCCACAGGGAATATTTCTGGTTTGAAACAGTCATTGCCATTCCCGCAGAGTTTAAGGATCAATGGGTGGTGTATGAGTTAAAAACCGGAAGAGAAGGGCTGTGGGATGCCACGAATCCCCAGTTTACCATTTACGTCAATGGTGTCAGGCGGCAGGGGCTTGACGTCAATCACAGGGAGGTGCTGCTGACGGAAAAAGCAGAGCCAGGTGAGACGTTTCGAATCGTTTTATCCGCATTTACCGGGGATCAGAATTTCAAGCTTGTCATGGATTCCAGGATAAAGGTGTTAGACAGGGAAACAGAGCAGTATTATTATGATATTTCCGTTCCTTATCAGGTCGCAAGGCTTCTTCCTGACAGTGACAGTGCCTATCTCTCCATCATTCATGCAGTGAATGAATCCTTAAATCTTCTGGACTTAAGAAAGGAATATTCGGAAGAATATTATGAAAGCCTGAAAAAAGCCCGGCGATACATGAAGGAAGAATTCTATGATAAATACAGCGGAAACAGTAAAGAAACGGTTTACTGCGTGGGCCATACCCACATTGACGTAGCCTGGTTATGGACCCTTGCGGTTACGGAGGATAAGGCGGTAAGAAGCTTTTCCACGGTGCTGGAGCTGATGAAACAGTATCCGGAATATATCTTTATGTCAAGCCAGCCCCAGCTTTATAAATATGTTAAGAAACATGCTCCTGAGGTTTATGAAGAGATACAAAAACGTGTTGCAGAAGGAAGATGGGAGACAGAAGGCGGCATGTTTGTGGAAGCAGACTGCAATCTTTCCTCCGGGGAGTCCCTTGTGCGCCAGTTCCTTCATGGCAAGGAATTTTTCAGGGAAGAATTCGGGAAGGACAATGAGATTTTATGGCTTCCCGATGTGTTCGGATATTCCGCCGCCCTTCCTCAGATCATGAAAAAATGCGGCATCAAATATTTTATGACTACGAAAATCAGCTGGAATGAATTCAATAAAATGCCCTATGACACCTTTGAATGGGAAGGAATTGACGGAACCAGGATATTAACCCACTTCAGCCCAAGCCGTGACTATCATAAGGCAGCTGAGGAGGGTGGAACAGAAACCGAGCATTTCACTACCTATAATGCATACATAAATCCTTCACAGGTAAAAGGAGCCTGGGCCAGATACAGCCAGAAATATTTAAATGATGAGGTCTTAATGTCCTTTGGCTACGGAGACGGCGGCGGCGGTCCTACCAAAGATATGCTGGAAAACCAGCGGAGGCTTGAAACGGGCATACCAGGCTGTCCAAGGACTGTGATGAGTACGTCTAAGGCATTTTTTGAGAAGCTGGATAAAGAAGTAAGAGGAAAAAAATATCTGCCTTCCTGGGTCGGAGAATTATACTTGGAATACCACAGGGGCACCT
>NZ_DAMAUN010000142.1:6009-10328 GCF_032078915.1 Lacrimispora sp.
ACCTATACCTCTATGGCAAGAAATAAAAAGTTCAACCGGAAATCAGAATTTTTATTTGAGAATGCAGAATTTTACTCCATGTTAGATGGAGTATTAAACCAGAATCCTTATCCCAGGGAGACCATTGAGGATGCATGGGAAGTGATCTTAAGAAACCAGTTCCATGATATCCTTCCGGGATCTTCTATTAAAGAGGTATATGAGGATTCCAAAAAGGAATATGAAGCGATCGGAGAAACCGGCAGGAAACTGGTGGATCATGCCCTTTCCAATGTTTTAGAGGGTGTGTCTGCCCATAAGGATAATCTGGTGGTATTTAACCCTAACAGCTTTTACGGGGAGGGAGCCGTATCCTTCCTCGCTCCGGAATATATGGAAAATTTAGCGGTAATGGATGGAGAGATCCTGTTTCCTGCGCAGAAGGCAGGAGATGGCTCCTGGCTGTTTTGTGCTTCCCAGGTTCCTTCTAAGGGCTATAAGACTTATGAACTGCGGGAAGGAAGCTGTGATACCGGCTTAAGGGCAGATGAGAGGCATCTGGAGAATGAGTTTATCTGCGTGACCCTCCATGAAAACGGACAGATTTCTTCGATTTATGATAAGCAGAATGAACGGGAAGTGCTGAAAGAAAACAGGCATGCCAACGTGCTGATGACCTATGAAGACAGACCACACAACTATGATGCCTGGGATGTAAACAACTATTATGTAGAAAAGTCCTGGGAGATTACTGACGTAAGCAGCATGGAGCTTGTGGAAAACGGTCCGGTCCGCGCAACAATTTGTGTAAAGAGAAGATATCTGGACTCAATCATTGAACAGTACATCTCCCTTTTATACAACAGCCCGGAAATCATCATTCGCAATGAGATCGACTGGAAGGAAAACCATATCTTCTTAAAGTCGATTCTCCCGGTTGATATCCATACGGATGAAGCTACTTTTGAGATTCAGTATGGTAATGTGAAAAGGAAGACCCATTACAATACCATGTGGGATTATGCAAAATTTGAGGTATGCATGCATAAGTGGATCGATGTTTCAGAGGATGATTATGGAGTCAGCATGATCAATGACTGCAAGTACGGCTGTCACGTCCATGACGGTGAGATCGGTATCTCCATGTTAAAGTCGGCAACCTATCCAAACCCGGATGCAGATAAGGAACACCATAGCTTTGTATTTTCCATCTATCCCCACAAGGGCGACTGGAAAACGGCAGGAACAATACAAAAGGCTTATACCATGAATAATCCGATGACAGCCCTTGTAAAAGAGAAAGATGGAGGACAGCTGCCCGGAGCATTCTCTCTGGTACAAGCGGATGCCGATAACGTTGTCATTGAGGTTGTGAAGCAGTCGCAAAAGGGCAATGAACTCATCCTTCGCTTTTATGAGACAAACAACAGACGGACCATCGGGAATATGACCTTTGGCATGGACATTCAGAGGATCATGGAATGCAACATGCTGGAAGAGGAAGAGGCAGAAGTAACTTACCAGGACAGAACGGCTTCTTTTACAATTCATCCTTATGAAATCAAAACATGGAAGGTTACGTTCCTGTAATCCTTTTTTTAGGCCAAAGCAGCGGACTTTTTAAGTCACTGCTTTGGCCTTTTTTTATGCAGCGGGAAAACAACTGGATTGTCTGATGGGTATGAAAAAAGTAGAAAAATCATGTTTATGTTTGCAGTTTTCTTCAAATGTGATACAATGATTGTATGACATCATGGAATATTTAGACGAAAGATGAATATGAAGAAGAGGGAGTGTGAATAAATGGAAGAGGTTTCTAGAATTCCGATCGTGCAGCAGGTGGTGAACAGTATGAAGGAATTTGCTGCAGCAGACGGAATAGAAGTCGGGCAAAAATTGCCTACGGAAAAAGAATGGTGTGAAAAGCTGACGGTGGGTCGCGGTACAGTCAGAGAAGCTTTCCGTATTCTAGAGGCCCGTGGCCTGGTGGAGATCAAACCTGGACGAGGAGCATTTCTGGTCAGTAAAAAAGAGCTGGGACAGGAAGAACTGGCAGAATGGTTCCTTAAAAATGAAGTGGAATTAAAGGATTATATCGAGGTCCGAAGTGCGGTGGAACCCTTGTGTGCGAGGATCGTAGCGAAACGGGCCACTGATGCGGAGCTTGAGCAGATTGAACGGATCCATTTCAGGTTTATCCGCGCAGTAGAGGAAGAGGACATCGCCGGAATGGCAAAATATGATGAGAAGCTGCACCGGCAGATCGTGGAAGCCAGCAAAAATAAGATGCTGATTTTTATGAGCAGAAAGATTGACGAGTGCATCCGGGATTTCCGGTTAAAGACATTCCAGGTACCGCAAAATGCACAGAATGCCATAAAAGCCCATCATAATATAGTGGAAGCTTTAAAAGCGCGGGACGAAGAGGTGTCGGAACTTTATGCAAAGAGGCATATCTCTCTGATCAACACGGATTTGAATGTCATCATTAAGCGGTAAAAGGTAGAAATAACAGCAGCAGAACGAATGGAAAAAGATCGTTCTGTTGCTTTTTTTTTGGAATTTCCAGGAATTGGTAAAGGTGTAATACAATCTGAGAGGGAAAGTGTATGACAGACCTTTGTTAATTTTGCATAATTTTAAAATTCCTATTGACAAAATTCAATAAAAAATGTATTATTTAGTTGCGATATTGTATGACAGCAGACAAAAATGCAAACCCGGGAACGCAATAGAGAATGATATCATACAATGGTTTAAACATTTGTAACAAAAACTAGGGTAAAAAAACAAAAACAAATCAAAGTATGCTACAAAAGAATGAAAAAATGTTGAGAGGTGGATTATTATGAGAAAAGTTACTGCAATTGTATTATCAGCTATGATGGCCTTGTCTTTAAGCGCTTGCGGTTCCACTGCAAAGGAAACCGATGTAAAGGAAACAACAGCAGTAAACTCCGGTTCAGAAACAACCGCAGCAAAAGCGGAGGATACCAGAGAGCCGATTAAGATCGGAGTTTCTGCACCGGATTTAACGAATGTGTTCTTCATCCAGATCAAGGATGCCATGCAGGCAGCTCTTAGCGGATCGAAGGATGAACTGATCATTCAGGATGCCGGCGGTGACCAGAATAAGCAGATGAATGACGTGGCTGATATGATCAACCAGGGGTGTGACGTCATCTGTATTTCCGCGATCAACTCAGAAGGAGTACGTGCCACTCTGGAAGCATGCAAGGAAGCTGATATACCTGTCATTGCATTCAATACCTCAGTAAAGAACCCGGAACTGGTTCAGTGTACGGTTGTTTCTGATAATAAAGAAGCCGGAAAACTGTGTGCACAGGCTCTGGCAGATTCTTTAGGCGGTAAAGGAAAAGTAGTAGAAATTACATATAGTACCACAGAAGTTTGTTATGACCGTCAGTTCGGTTTTGAAGAGGAATTAAAGAAGTATCCAGACATCGAGATCATCCAGGCCAAAGACGTTGAGAAGCCAAAGTCCGATTATTCTCAGCCGATCATGGTAGACTTTATCAACGCAAACCCGGTAATCGACGGAGTATTCACGATCAATGACCCGACAGCCCGCGGTGCCATCGCAGCCTTAAAGGAAGCAGGTCGCTTAGACGCTACCAAGGTTGTTTCCGTGGACGGCTCTGATGAAGGAAAAGGCTTTATCCGTGCCGGTGAAATGGTAGCATCTGCAGCACAGGATCCGGCAGGAATCGGTACAACCTGTATCGAAACCGCTTATCGTCTTCTGTCCGGACAGACCATTGAGGAGAAGGTAGTTGTACCGATGTCTATCATTACAGAGGAGAACGTAGATCAGTAATCCCTAAAGTGTTGACCCGTAGCGAAGAATGCAGAACAGGAGTGTTAAAAACATGTCAAGTGAATATGTTTTTGAAATGAAAGATATAACCAAAGCGTTTGGTCGCAATGTTGTACTTGACGGAGTCAGTATTTCCATAAAGCCCGGAGAAGTCCGGGCTCTTATGGGGGAGAATGGGGCAGGAAAATCCACCTTGATGAAAATTCTGGGCGGAATTTTCAGTGCTGATTCAGGCACCATCTATATGGACGGGAAGGAAGCTTCCATAAAGACCGTAGACGATGCCCGCAAGTATGGTGTCAGCTTTATCCATCAGGAAATTACCAACATTCCTGAGATGACAATTGCAGAAAATATTTTTCTTGGCCGGGAACCCAAAAACCATTTGAAGCTGGTGGATTACCGGAAAATGAAGCATGAGGCGCAGAAAGCTCTTGATGCGCTGGGACTTGATCTGGATGCTGGAATGCTGATTCGTGGGCTATCCGTGGCACAGCAGCAG
>NZ_DAMAUN010000143.1:0-10206 GCF_032078915.1 Lacrimispora sp.
CGGGGAAGATTTGTCCAAATCCTTATGTATGGAATCACACCCGGCATACCTGGGACGCGTTCAAGGCTGCTCTGGTGGCTCCTGAGGAATATACTCTAGGTTGGAGTCATGATAAGAATGGCTGGTGGTATGCAGATTCCAAGACTTCTTATTATAAGTTATGCTGGCAGATCATCAACGGCCATAAATACTATTTCAATAAGGACGGATATGCAGTCACTGACTGGCAGGTAATTGATGGCCAGGATTTCTATTTTGAACCAAGAGCCGGGCACCCGTTGGAATGTGCACTATATGTCTCTGATCGGGAAGGTGTACAGGGACCGGGAGCGTTTTAAAAGGGTAGGCGGGTATCCGGTATTCCGGGCCCGCCCATTCATAGAATTATATCATTTTCTGACTGCATTTTGACTGCAGGCCCCCTGGTTTTGACTGTTTTCAAGTGGTAGCAGTTGGTGAGGTTAAAAGTCTCAAGAACCTCGATTTTAAGCGAAAAACCTTTGTTTTATGAGGCGCAATAAAATAAGTACTATCAAATCGTAATAATTTAATTTATTCTTACAGAATGCTGTGTTTATGCGTATTTCAATGATATTTCCCCGGAAAACCTACCGGGGAAACCTCAAACACCATCAATAGAAGGTAAGAATTCAATCCTTAAATACAATTGAATAATAAAGAATTATTTGTTTGTTACCACAAGGGCATGTACAGCCTAAAAAAACTGTACTCTCCTGGTTAAAACAAAAACCAAAAATGTGTCCAAAAAGGTTGATTAAGAACAAGAAAAAATTCAGTTCTTTTTCTAACTCGCATGTGCTGCAGTAAGTGAAAACTTGAGCATACCACATTTTACATGGTCTTTGATCACAACATCTGGGGATGTCCCAATCAATTTTAAATTTTTTTCTGAGTAGTTCAATTTTTTCATTATCTGATTTTCCTTCTATAGCTTCTAATACTTCATCTTTCAATTCTTCTAGTGCCATTTCCTGTGCTTTCATAATAATATTGCGCCCCTTTTTATATTTACTTACAATATAATAATATTCGATATAAATCTTTTTGACACAAGCCCTGCTTATACCCTTTGGATTGCGGTGACCGTGTAAGGATGCGAGGGTGTTTTACATGCTAAAAGGCCATTATCTGTGCCCCTGCCTGTCCGATACTGGTACTGTACTGGGGCTGGTTTACATTGAAGCAGAGCCGGCAGGATGGGGAAATCCTGCCGGCTGTGTGAAATAATTGTTTATGAATTATTCTGTAAGGAGGGTTCAGAAGCTCTTGTCCTCTGAACCGTGTTCCATGCATAATGAGGAGGGGCATAGAACGAGGATATTTTAAGTGGGACATTGCCGATATTAATGATGTTATGCCATATACCGGCAGGTACTAATATAACATAATTAGAAAATGCGAGATACTGTCCGTACATTGAGAGTTGAGTTTCTCCTAGTTGAACTAAGCCTAGACCATCTTCTATTCGTAAAATCTGGTCGTGATCAGTGTGAACTTCCATACCAATGCTCCCATGGACAGGAATGCTCATGAGAGTGACCTGTAAATAGGTTCCCGTCCATAAAGTCGAACGGAAATTATCGTTTTGCTGTGCTGCCTTATTGAGATCAATAACTAAAGAGTTCGGTCCATAGTCATAGGGGAAAGTTGGCGTATTTGCAGCATCACGATTTGAGTTTTCTGAATTTGACATGTACTTAGTCACCTTTTTTATATTCTATACTAATATATGTGATATAAATATCACTGCTATTAAAAATCAGGAATTTTGGAAAAAAGAATATTCTGATTTACCTGGATCCGCCTTATATTATTTTTACGGATCAGGAAGCAGTACCGGCATGACTGCGGATTTATATTGATGATGCATTTTGCTCATGGTAGAATTAAGGATATAAAGGATATAAAGGATATAAAGGATATTAAAGCAATTAAGGAAATTAAGGTTAAAAAGCAATTAAAGCAATTAAGGAAATTAAGGTTAAAAAGCAATTAAGGCAATTAAGGCATTTAAGGTTAAGAATTAGTATGTAGGGGAGATTTTATGAAATTCATAGTTATAGAAAAGAAATATAATAATGGATATTCAGATTTGATAGGTACTGATCGATGGCTATATTCTTTTGATAATTATATTAGCCAATATGAAATCAAAGAACTAAAGGAAATGAATGAGCCGATAAAAGGAAATGAGCTCACCTTTTTTTCTTATCCTGATGGTAATAGCTACACTCCATATGAATTAGAATATGGAATTTATTATGAGCATATTATTTTTATTGAAGGTATTATATATTTCATTAGGGCGGATTTTAATATAGATCAGGTT
Source organism: Lacrimispora sp. (assembly GCF_032078915.1). GTDB lineage: Bacteria > Bacillota > Clostridia > Lachnospirales > Lachnospiraceae > Lacrimispora. The sequence goes on from NZ_DAMAUN010000143.1 coordinate 2,351, forward strand.
TATATCATCAAATTTATACCTGATGAGAATGTTCTAACGGAAATTGCTCATTTTAATATGAAAGATCTGAATTTATATAATATAAGGCTTGCTAAATACCCATTGATGCTTATTAGTGTTGATCATGAGTTTATCGTTTATTATCCTGAAAAATTAACAATAAAAATGGATGCCAGGGATAGCTTTATTGTTAGAGATGGGGATGCTTTTTATTTTAATCGATGGGTAGAAGAAGGCATTGATGAAAATGATCATGTAACATCAGACTATAAATATTATGACAATATAGTTAAAGTCAGTAAATCAGGAAAAGTATTATCGATAGAAAAAGGAAACTTAAGTGAAATGCCAAATGGAGAAATGTGGATTTTGTAAAAGGGGGCTCAATCTTGTGAGAAATCAGTTAAAGTTAGTTGCAGAATCTTATGACAAGGCTATTGATTTAGGGCGAAGAGGCATTGATTTGTACAAAGAACTTCCAGTACATATTACAAGTGATCCCAATTATCTTTTATTTCAAAAAATGCAGATAGATGGAATGCTTTCTGATAGTGGCCGACAAGAGATTATGGATTATTTATCACCAGTTATAGATATGAAATTTATTGATCTTGGATGCTGCCTAAACTTCATGTTTCGCGGCTATGATAATTGGCCATCCACATATTATGGGGTTGATATAAGCAGCAAAACCATTCAGCTACTGCACGAGTTTGTTGAAAAGCATCATTTGCCTATGGGTTCTTTATATTGCGGCAGTATGCATGAAACACCATATGATACAAACTTTTTTGACATAGGAGCATGTATTGGTTCTCTCGAGTATTTTAAAAAAGACTTTGTTGAAAAAGCTATTATGGAAATCCATCGTATCTTAAAACCTTATGGGAAGTTTGTCCTTGATGTTCCGGACCTTGGAAGTCCTGAGTTTCAAATCACAATGATGATAGAGGATTACTTAGGCAGAACAGATCAATTTGATATGCCGCTTCAGGAATTTGAAGATATGTCAAGAAATTATTTTGTAATAGTAAATAAAGAAAAAGTAGGGCCTATGTTTCAATATTTCTTGACTTGTAAAAAATAATAGAGGGGACTGCAATAACTGGTAAAACGACACTTATCCACAATATTGTGGAAACAATTGTGGATTGACTGTTAATGTCTGAAAATACGACACTAAACTGCAAATTATTACATGCTGAAGTCTTTAGTTATACACAGTTTGGAAAGTGCAGCAGTCGAAGGTGATCTGGCGCATAAACCAGAAGGGCCGAATATAAGTAAAAGGCGAGTATCCAAATAGTACGGACTCACTCGCCATTTTTATTATTTTTAATGGGAATTTTTTTATTATTAACATGCACGATCAACAATGACAGCTGCAAGAGATGAATTGACAATAGTTGTTATACCTATTGTAGCTACACCAACTGAAGTAACTACTACACGATAGTTACAGCATTCATCACAGGTTGTATCACAATCACATACAGAGAATGAGAAGGTATCTGTAAAGGCACCACCTTCTGTAAGTTCAGCAGGGGGTGAAAATGTCCAAACTGGCCCTACTGGAATAGGTACCATTAGATTGCTGCATTGTTTAAAAATCTGGAAATTTAGAATTAGGGCTGCATCGGTAGCAATGATGTCACTTGTAAATTCTAATTGAATACATGGGTGGTTCATGCATTTTGTATCCACATTTACAGTAGCTAATGTAAATGTAACTCCGGCAGGGGTCTCAACAGGAATTGTTATAGTTCCTGTTGATGAACCGCATTTTAAGGATGCTCTATTAGGTTTTAAAGTTTTTTGGATTCTCTCAGATTTACAAACGCATATTCGCTCGCTGCATTTTTGATTACAATCATAACATGTTTCTCTATTTTCAAATCCATCACTATATTCATTGGCATTCATAAAAAATCCTCCTTATCCCAATTTTACATTTTAAAGAATTTATCTAAATCTTTATATTCTATTATATTCCAAAGGCGATTCTTAGTGATTTTGGCCCATGAGGCTGTTGATGAATATACAAATATGGGAAAAGGGAGGCCCAGTAAAATATGCTCTGTTAAATCGGAATTACTTGTGTTAATATAGTAAGGAGGTTATATGCCTAAGAAAGATCAAAAGGAGACTCAGTATGGTCGAGAAGGCTGTTGCATTTGCAACCAAGTCCCACGAGGGGACCTTTCGGAAAGGGACGAAGATTCCCTATATCGTCCATCCCTTAGAGACGGCAGTCATCGTTGCGCTGATGGTAACGGATGAAGAGCTGATCTGCGCCGCACTTTTACATGATGTGGTGGAGGATACGGGTGTTACGGAGGAAGAGCTTAAGGAAAAGTTCGGACCTCGGGTGGCTGAACTGGTTATGGAAGAAACAGAAGACAAAACGAAGTGCTGGAAGGAACGCAAATGCGCGACACTTGATCATTTAGAAAAGGCTTCCAGAGAAAGCAAGATCCTTGTTCTGGCGGACAAGCTGAGTAATTTAAGAACCACCGCAAGAGACTATTTTTTAGTGGGTGATGATCTTTGGCAGCGCTTTAACGAAAAAAACAAGTCAGAACACGCCTGGTATTACAAGGGAGTCGCAAAACGCCTTACAGGTCTAGAGGAGTTTCCTGCTTATCAGGAATATATAAAATTGTGTGAAAGAGTTTTTGAATAAAATATGGACAGATACAGAAAAAAAGGCAGGGCTTAATTTTGAAAAAGCTCTGCCTTCTGTTGATCCTTATGTCAGGACCCTTAAAGGGTTTTTGCCCGGTCCGCAACGTTTTTGTGAAAGTTGATGACCTGATGCTCGTAGGTCTCTTCCATGAGCGGCGAGGTGATGATGAAATCTGCGGTTGCTCTGGTGTTGGCAATGGGAATGTCGTAAACCTGGGCAATACGTAAAAGCGCTTTCACATCCGGGTCGTGAGGCTGTGCGGTGAGAGGGTCGGAAAAGAAGATGACCAGGTCAATTCTTCCTTCCACAATCTTTGCACCGATCTGCTGGTCACCACCCAGGGGGCCGCTGTTATAGCCCTTAACGGGAAGACCTGTCTGATCCGTGATCATCCGTGCCGTTGTTCCGGTGCCGCAGAGAGTATGCTTTTCCAGAGCCGACTTATGCTCCTTGCACCATTCGATCAGTGCGTGCTTTTCGTTGTCATGAGCGATCAGTGCGATGCTTTTTTTCTTTTCCAATGTGAATGTAATAAAGTCATTTGATAACATCCGGTTCCTCCTGTAAGCAGCTGATTCCTGTATGTATCCTTAGCCATAAGGCTTAGTTTGGAATGATACTCTGCAATGAATATGTAATGGAAAGATCTTTTCTTGAATATTCTTTTTTGAAGTTCTGAATAATGCGCTTTAACACCAGCTCGCCGTTTTCATAGGTTGCCGTGGGCAGAAGCAATAGGTATTGGCTTACGCTGTAGCGGCAAAAGATATCTCCTCTGCGCAGGGATTTGCGGATCGATTCTCCAAGCTCATCCATTGCCCTTGTCTGGACCGCAGGTTTTAAAAGCTCTCCCTTTAGATTGCTGATGGTCAGAAGGCATAAGAAGATGGAGTCGCCGGTGCGCTGGATCGCCCTTGTCTCCAGCTGATAGATGTCCCGGAACACAGAGGGTTCACAACAAAAGGCCCCGCTGTTCGTGCCGCCCTCTGAAAGAATCTCCTGTATGGTGCTAAGATCCATGGTAATTCCATGCTTCTTATCACTGATAAGCTTGTATAAGTCCTTAAATCGAATGGACGGAGTGATGGCAAATTCGTTATAGAACATGTCGGTCACATGATGGTAATGCTCCATAGCCATAAGCTGGTTGCCGCTCTGGTACAGTGCATAGACCAGGTAATAATGAGCCTCTTCACTATAGGAATCGATGGCAATGGCCTGTTGGCATACATCGATGATGGTGGGATAATCCTTTCTTTTCTCCAGAAGGAATAAAGTTTTTTGGATCAGTTTTTGATAAAGGGTGTGATAATAAGTGTGAATCGGTACCACCCAGGATTCCCACTCTGATTTTGGAAGAAAGTTTCCCTTGTACAGGGCAAAGGCTTCCAGACAAAGGGCTAAACGGTCATCCTCGGAAAGACCGTGGGCCTCTAATTGGGCGCACAAGTCCTCAAACTGGTCAGTATCGCAGACCGTTATAAGGTCCTTCGTCCAGCCGTAAGCCTTTCGGTTCTGGAAAACCAGTTCCTGTGTGGGATATCCCAGAGGCTCTAAAAGTTTGCGTACACGGAACATTAAGGTCTTTAAGGCTCCTGCCGGGTTATTGCTGGCTTCATCTTTCCAAAACAGGTCAATAAGTTCTTCTACCGGAATATCCCGACCTCGAAACGTAATAAGATATTCTAAAAGGCTCCAGGGTTTTTTTGCTTGATTATTCTGGTCTACGATCGTCCTGTCCCCCATAGATATGGAGAATCCTCCCAGCATATTTACATGAACGATAGATTCTTGGTTTTTCATATAATGTCTCCATATTAACATTTTCTTTTTTTAGTATATAGAAAAAAAGTGGAAAAGTCTAGCATTGCTTATAAAAGATTGTGATTTTTGTTAAAATACGGTATACTTAGGAGGATTAAAATCATTAGAGAAAGCAGGAATGCGCATGAAAAGTAAAAAATTGGCCTTTGGCGTTCTTATCATAGCCGTTATTTTTCTGGCTGTAGGTGTAGGAAAGCTCTATTCTGATTTTAAAACGAGAGATCATGCCGAACAGCAGTATGAAAGCCTTGCGGAGCTTGCAAGGGAGACTACGGCCGGGGAAACTAAGGCCAGTATCCCGGAAGCAGAGACAATCGCTGCCTATGTTTCCCCCATTGATTTTGAGAAACTGAGTAAAATCAATCCGGATATCGTGGGCTGGATCAGGATTGAAGGCACGGTCATCGACTATCCCATTGTGCAGACGGATAACAATGAAACTTATCTGGATACAGATTTTGAGGGCAAGAAGAGCGTGGCCGGAGCCATTTACCTTGATTATGAAAGCGAACCTGACTTTTCCGGCCGGCATAACATAATATACGGGCATCACATGAAGAACGGTACGATGTTTAAGGACATCATAAAGTACAAGGATGAGGCTTTTTTTAAGGAGCATCAGGATATTTATATTTATACGCCGGAGAGGGAATACCATTTGAAGCCCATCACCGCACTTTATACGGATGCCTCCCCCATCCGCAGGAAGACCGTGTTTGAAACAGATGAAAGCTTTCAGGCATATGTGGAGGAGATGACAAAGGACGGCCTGTTTCTTCAGAAGCCGGAAGAACCGGTGAGACAGCTTTGGTCTTTTGTAACCTGCAGCTATGAGTTTAATGATGCAAGAACCATTCTATACGCCTGTGAGGTACTTAAGGGCGAAGATTAGAGGGTTATAAGCATACATATTGTTCTGTATGATCTGCAGACGGATGAAAGGAAGATATTATTATATGGGAAAATATTTTGGAACAGATGGTTTCCGCGGAGAAGCCAATGTAACGCTTACGGTGGAAGATGCTTATAAGGTGGGCCGGTTTTTAGGCTGGTACTATGGGCAGAAGAATCCGGATGAAGTATGCAGGATTGTCATTGGAAAAGATACAAGACGCAGCAGCTACATGTTTGAGTACTCTCTGGTGGCGGGCCTTACCGCATCCGGAGCCGATGCATATCTGCTTCATGTTACCACGACTCCAAGCGTATCTTATGTCGTACGCACCGAAGGATTTTCCTGCGGAATCATGATTTCCGCCAGCCATAATCCCTACTATGATAACGGAATTAAGGTAATTAATGAAAAGGGTGAGAAGCTGGAAGAGAGCGTGACCCTGGAAATTGAAAAGTATCTGGATGGAGAGACCGGTGAACTGCCTATGGCAAAACGTGATAAAATCGGCCGTACCGTAGACTTTGCCGCAGGAAGAAACCGTTATATCGGCTATTTGATTTCCACAGCTACCAGATCTTTTAAGAATAAAAAGGTGGCCCTGGACTGTGCAAACGGCAGCGCTTCCGCCATTGCCAAGAATGTTTTTGATGCCTTGGGAGCTGAAACCCATGTGATCAGCAATGAACCCAACGGCTTAAACATCAATACAGGATGCGGTTCCACTCACATTGAGCAGCTTATGAAGTTTGTTAAAGAAGTGGGAGCCGACGTGGGCTTTGCCTATGACGGAGATGCGGACCGGTGTATTGCCGTGGATGAGAACGGTGAAGTGGTGGATGGAGATGCCATTTTGTATATTTGCGGCAAGTATATGAAGGAACAGGGAACCCTTAAGAATAACAAGGTGGTGACCACCATCATGTCCAACTTCGGTCTATACAAGGCCTTTGAGCGGGAAGGCATTGAGTTTGAAAAAACGGCGGTAGGCGATAAATATGTATATGAAAATATGTCGGCTAACGGAAATTGCCTGGGCGGGGAGCAGTCCGGCCATATAATTTTCAGCAAGCATGCTACCACGGGAGACGGTATTCTCACTTCCTTAAAGGTAATGGAAGTCATTTTGGAAAAGAAGGAGAGCCTTGGGAAACTGGTTTCCGAGCTAGAGATCTATCCCCAGGTGCTTAAAAATGTCCGTGTCCACGATAAGACGGCGGCCCAGGATGATGAGGCGGTTAAGGCTGAAGTGGAAAAGGTGGCGGAAAGCCTTGGAAACAGTGGAAGGATTCTTCTGCGCCAGTCCGGCACAGAGCCTGTGGTACGGGTCATGGTAGAGGCCGCTGATCTGGATACCTGTGAGAAATATGTGGATCAGGTCATAGAAGTGATGAAGGAAAAAGGCCATCTGCTTTCCTAGAAGCTTGTTAAAAGAATAGAAAGTGATCCAAAGTCCGAAGAAGTTTCGGTTTTGGAAGCTTTCTATTTTTTTGCAGGTATGCGTAATTGTAAATCAGGACAATTCATGATATGATTATGGTCTGATGCAACAAATTGTTTTTGGGAGACCAGGGAATATGGATAATAGAGAATTTTCAAATTTAGGAGACCAGATCAGGGATTCGGTGCAAAATGCCATTGATTCCATGGATTTTAACCAGCTGAACAGAACCATATCCGATACGGTTAATTCTGCCCTGGAGGAAGCCAGGAGCCAGCTGATTAAGGGGACGGAGTTTAGAAAGAACATACCGCCGGGAAGCTTTAGCAGCCAAAGAAGTGAAAAAACAGAGACATACCGTAGGACTGAGTGGAGTGGAGCGTCGGTACAAAGAGAGAGCCGTGAAGACGGACCTGGGTACCGGGCATTTCAGACCAGCCGGGATGTCTTGAAAAGAACCGGTGACGGTCAGGGGGAACTGGCGCAGTTAAACCAGACAGGCCGTGTATCAGGTATTTTGTATACGGTGTTTGGGAGCATTGGCATTGGCATAATCCTGCTTCTTCTTTTAGTCGTCTGGATTGTGGCTCTGGTGGTGAAGCCGGTCATCTGGGCTGTGGCAGGTGCAACCTTAATCTTACTCCTGTTAGGCGGCGTATCCGGTTTTATGCTTCGTGCAGGAATCGGCATCCGGGACCGGTTAAAGAGGGCCAGAATTTATGCAAAACAGTCGGGAAAGCGGATGTACTGCAGCATTGAGGAATTGGCAGGAAACATTGGAAGATCCCGTGATTTTGTATTAAAGGACGTCCAAAAGATGATCAAGCTTGGAATTTTCAAGCAGGCTTATCTGGATGAACAAAAGACATGCCTGATCTTAAGCGAAAACACCTACAGGCAGTATCTGGAATGTCAGAAGGCCCTTAAGGAAAGGGAACTGGAAGACGCCAGAGAAAAAGCAAAGGAAGAGACTCCTTCTGATGAAATAAAACAGATGATAGCCGACGGCCAGA
>NZ_DAMAUN010000144.1:0-9856 GCF_032078915.1 Lacrimispora sp.
ATCGGAAAGCTGATGAGCCTTGCCAAGGCGTTCAAGGCGTTCACGGAGTTGATATCCGGAAAGAAAGGTTCCGGTGGGGGTGTATCGGCTGCAGCGGCTTCTGGCATGGAGGCTATTACCGATGCTGCGGATAATGCTTCTGGTGCTATCGGAGGGACAGGTGGAGCTGCCAAGAAAGCGGCCAAGGATATCAAGGGAATGTCTACTGGAATTGATGAGTTAAATATCATCGATCCGGATACTGGAAGTGGCAGCTCTGGATCTGGGGGGGCAGGTGACTATGCTGCAGATGAGTTTGACATGGGTTCCCTTGATACTTCTGGCGTTGAGGAAGTCAGCAATAAGTACCAGGGATTAATTGACCGGGCGAAAGAATTAGCCGGATTATTTAAGACCGGCTTCAGCATTGGGTTCGGGGATATGTCTGTACTGGATAGCATCAAGCAATCCATACAAGGAATTGGTGTGAGTTTGAAAGGTATTTTCACCGATCCAGCAGTCCTGGCTTCAGCGGAGGAATTCGGAAACCGCATAGCTGTAAATCTTGGAAAAGTAACTGGAAGTATGGCTTCTATCGGCGCCTCCATAGCGGATAATCTGCTGGGCGGGATTAATAAGTTTCTAGAGCAAAACAGCGGTAGGATTAAAGAGTACCTGATATCCATGTTTGATATTGGGGGAAGTATTGCGGATATTGCTGGTAATTTTAGCGTTGCACTTGCAACAATATTCTCATCACTTCGAAGCGATAGTGCTAAGCAGATTTCTGCCGACTTGCAAGGTATTTTTGCAGAAGCTTTTATGGGCGTTACGGAGCTGGTCGGCAAACTGGCTAGGGATTTGCTTGATACGATTACGGCCCCCTTCATTCAAAACAGGGACCTAATTAAGAAGACTCTGGAAGATACTTTTTCCACTGTGGAGCCTATCTTCTCTGAAATAAAATCTATTATAGAAGAAGTCTTCACAAAGATCAACGAAACTTATGACACCCACGTTAAGCCTATGCTTGACTCTTTTGGGAAAGGTTTCACTGAAATAGCAACAAAGTTCCTGGAGCTTTACAATACCTATTTCCTTCCCGTACTAACCTATTTATCTGAGAAATTCCAAGATTTTAGAGAGCAATATCTGTCACCTCTGATTGATAAGTTCATGGAGTTTGCGGGGAAGACAGCTGATGCAATAACTGCGTTGTGGGAAAATGTTTTGCTGCCTTTTATCCTTTGGTTTATGGAGGCAGCGGCTCCAATTATAGCGGAATTTATTAAAAATGCTATTGATAGATTCTTCCTATTTTTTGAGGGTGTAAGCAAAGTTGTCGGAGATATTTTGACAGCTCTTGGCGGCCTTATGGACTTTATCGTTGGTGTGTTCACTGGGGATTGGCATAAAGCATGGGAGGGAATAAAGACCTTCTTTAACGGCATTTGGGATGCTATGAAAGGTATCGTCTCTCTCGCAATAAATACCATTAGCTCCATTATCAAGACCGTTCTTGATGTCATAAAAGGTATTTGGGAATTGGTGTGGAATGGTATTAAAACCCTTGCGTCAAACATCTGGGATTCGATCAAAAGCAAAGCCGCCGAAGTCTTTGAAGCGATCAGGGATAAGCTGTCTGAAATCTGGGACAGTGTGAAATCCACCATTGAAGACAAGTGGAACGCCATCAAGGAATGGTTCGGAGAAATCTGGCAAAAAATCAAAGATGTATTCAAGTTGGATGAAATGCTCCAAATCGGCAAGGACGTCATGAATAGGTTCTGGGAAGGTATGAAAGGTGTATGGAGTAACATTACGGACTGGCTGGGAGGAATTGCAAAGACCGTCGGGGAAGTATTTGATAAGGTTATTGATGGGGCAAAAAATGCGTTCAGCAGAGCCAAGGACGATGCAGAAGAAAAAGAAGATAAAAAAGATAAAAAAGGATCCTCCAGTTCAGGAAGTAGTAAAGGGTATGTAAATAGTGGTCCAGGTGTAAAGGGCCGTGCAACCGGAGGATTTCCAGAATCAGGAAGCCTGTTCGTAGCCAATGAAAACGGCAATCCCGAAATGGTGGGGAGCTGGGGAGGCAAGGCTGCGGTTGCCAATAACATGCAGATTACGGAGGGAATCACCAGGGCAGTGCAGTATGGCATGAGATCCGCCATTGCTCCGCTTGCTTCCAGCATGAGCGCCATTGTCAGCAATGCAACCCCGCAGCTGTCCCTGGTCGGCACTACCGGACGTAATATAAATACAGCAGATCAGGTCCAGGCAATGGCTGGCCGGGCTATGACCATGCCCACCGAGAACATGTCGGATCACTACCTGTCCCTCATGGTGGACCTTCTCCGGAAGATCATAGAACTGATTGAGGCCATGGATTTGACTGTAAATATTGATATCAGGGAGATTAAAAAGAAATTATCCGATCTGGACAAGAGAAGCGGTTTCTCTCTAAGAACAACTTAAGGAGGCGGTACACTATGGCAGTAATAACAATCAATGGCCGGGAGTTTCCGTCTCCCGACATTGGCGGGAATCTGGTGGTGGCAACGAATGTAAGTGACGGAAAAAGTGCCCTGGGGGAGTTTATAGGCCAGAGAGTGGGGAGAGATCAATACAAATTTGAGAACCTGCAATGGAAGTTTTTAGACGCTGCCACTTGGGCAGCTATGCTGCAGGAGTTTGATAAATTTGTTGTGACGGCAAGGATTCCAGACATGGTTCATAATTGCATGATGACAATACGCATGTATCCGGGGAACCGGACAGCAACCCCCATAGAATTTGATGCAGATGGACTTCCATCAAGGTACATGGACTGTAAGGTAAATATAATTGACTGTGGGGTGATTGAGTAGTGCAGCCAGCAAGTCAGAAATATAAAGAACTGATGCGCCGTGAGTTCAGGGATCCGTTTTCATATATCCGCGTAACCATCGGCCTTATTAATCAGCAGGCCCAGGCCAGCGCTTACGTCCCGGACAAAGAAAATTATGCTTATTACAGCAGTTTTAAAATGCCCCTGGACAATTACGAAGTTAAGGAGCTATATGCCACCTGTGACCAGGACTACACGGCGGTGGACGGCAGCATGTACTTCCTTCCAAGGGAGAGATCGGATGTGGTGCTCAATCAGGGCCTTGTCTCAAAGGATCTTCTTGGCCCTATAGAGATCCGGTTTCCGATTGAGTATGACATCAAAGGCTTAACGATTGAGTTTGGAAAAGCCTACCCAGTGGATTTTGTCATAGAATCCGATAACAACACGGTGGCAATCAAGGGTAATACAGATGGGCATTTCGTCACAGAGGAGATTTTCAACGGGGCAACGTTCCTGCGCTTTACCCCTTTGAGCATGATAAACGGCAAGAGCCGGTCCCGGATCCACATGGTAACTATGGGTATCGGTGTATATTTTGACAGCCGGAAGATCCTATCAGCTACCAAAAGGGAGCACATCAGCCCTATTATGGAAGAGCTGCCGACCATTGATTTTAATCTAACCGTAAATAATAAGGACCGGGCTTTTGATGTGGAGAACGTCAATAGCTCTGTAAACTTCCTGGAGATTGGTCAGGATATCACTGTTTTATACGGCCAGGAGCTTGATGACGGATCCGTGGAATGGTTTCCTGGTGCAACTGTTCAGCTGAAAGAATGGTCTGCCGATGATGAGCAGATGGAATTTTCAGCAACAGATCGTTTTGACGGCATGGACGGAACCTATTATAAAGGCCTATACCGACCGGAAGGGATCAGCCTGTATGATCTGGCGGCTGATGTGTTTTCAGATGCCAAGGTAGATTCCCGGTCCTATTGGATCGATCCTTATTTAAAGACCGTAAAGGTTTCCAACCCGATGCCGGTTGTCTCTCACAAGGAAGCCCTGCAGCTGATCGCCAATGCAGGCAGGTGCATTCTCTATCAGGACAGGAGTGGCAGCATCTTTTTACGATCCAGCTTCATTCCAGATATGGCGGCCAGTGGTGAAGAAGGGACGGAGTATAGCCAGGCCGGGAACATCTTAAAACCGGGAAAGAAAGCAGAATACGCTTCCTACGCATCAGATTTTACTAAGGCGGATGCCAGTCAGTATTTTATCACTGAACAGGCCCCCTATCTGGATATGGGATATGTCAGTCAAGCCATGAGCAGGGAGGACGGTACCTTTATAGAAAATCCCCGTGTTACAGTGCAGCTAGAAGCTTCCTTTACCTGTTTTGGAGTGCAGTTCCTTTTTGGTAGAAATCCTCCAGAAGAATTTGTTATACATACTGGCCTGTTTGGAGAACCGGTGGAAGATATTACAATCCGGGAGATCAGCCAGGAAACGATTGTTAGCCGGGAGTTTAAAACCTTTGACTGCGTGGAGATTGAGTTTATAAGAGCCAGACCACACAACCGGATCCTGCTGGATTACATCGGCTTCGGGGATGTGACGGATTACCGTCTGGAATATAGCCATGAGCTGACCAAGACCCCGAAAGGTATTCAGCAGGCCAAGGTGCGAGAGCTGCAGGTGATCCGGACTATTTACAATCAGGCCGGGGATAACAAAGAGCTGGGCAAAGAGACGATTGTAGTCACACCTGCAGAAAACAGGTATACATTCTACTTTAATAATGCGGCCTATGACTTATCCTGTACTCTGACAGAGCCGCAGGAGGGGCAGGAGGCTATTATCGTTGACAGCAGCAGTTATTATGCCACTGTGGAGATTACGGGGGCCACCGGCGCGGTAGAGGTTGTTTTGACTGGCCGAGAATACACGACAAGCCAGGCCAAGGTAAGCAGGCAATTAAACCCTACTGGCAGCCTGGAGACCTGGGAAAACCCCCTGGTGTCTGGCATGATCCATGCCGCTGACTTGGCTGAGTGGATCGGGAACTACATGAAAGCGGACCGGGAGTATGAGCTTCAGTACCGGGGAGAACCCCGCATCGATGCCAATGATCTGGCTTTTTTGGAAAACCGGTATATCCCCGATATGCTGATCCGGATCTATGACCATACCCTTAAATTTAACGGAGCGTTATCTGGATCAATCAAGGCAAGGAGGTATATGGATGTGGATACAACCTAAGATCTGGAAGAAAGAAGATCATTTTAATATAGAAGATTATAACCGGATCAAGAATAACCTTCAGGAGCTTCGGGCGCTGGCCGTTACCTTATATCCGGATTTTGCAATCAAGGAAATGGGACCTGATAAGGGCTATCAGGACTATAGTTTCTATGCAGACGAAATCAATACCCTGGAGGATAACCTTGGCCGGATCCGCGATAGCATCTATCCCTATTGGAAGGGGGAAACGGTGACATGGTACGAGAACCAGCCCTTTCCAGATTACCTAGCCTTAAATCGTATTGAGGGGGGCTGCCTGAAAATGTATGAGAACCTGATGGGACAATCCAGGGGCCGCCCTCGATGTACCTTCCATCTTGGCCGGGGGAGGTGTGCAGTATGTCGGTAAAGTATGCTAGAGCTGTTATAGATGGCGTTACCTACGAGCTGACGTTGGGAGAGGACGGTTCGTATCACGCTGTTATCCCGGCCCCCCAAGCTCCTGACACGGATTTGATGGAATACCGCAGTTATGCGGTCACCCTGCAGTCTGGTGACGTTGCTGGCAATATCACGATAAAAGGCAAAGACGATCCAGAGCTTGGTGGGGATCTTCGGCTGGTGGTGAAGGAAAATATCTTTATCACTACAAAACATTGGGAACCGCCTAATTACTTTAACGCAGTAGATTATAACCGGATCAAATATAATGTTTGTTACATCAAGCGAATTGCAGATACACTTTTTAACAGTGTGGAATTTATAAACATGGGTCCGGATAAGAGCTGGGAAGAATATCCAAAGCCGGAAGACTTCCAGGTGATTGAAAAGAATCTGAATTACATCTGCATAGCCTCTGGCCTTCCAGCAGATCAGTACAGTGTCCACCTGGAGAATAAGCCATTTTTGAGTTATGGAGAATTGAACCAGATAGAAGAGGCCTGCCAGAAGCTCTTTGACCGGCTATATGGAATCATGAAAGCCCGGAGAAGATTACCCATTTCATTAGGAAAGAGAGGAACTTTATGAGTGTTAAAACGGTACAGGCCACGCTCAATGGCCAGACCTACAATCTAACGTTGAACAGCTCCACAGGAGCCTATGAAGCAACCATCACCGCCCCATCAACGTCCAGTTATCCTTTGAGTGGACATTATTACCCTGTATCCATCAAAGCAGAGGATACGGCGGGAAACGTCACCACAAAGGACGCAACGGACAGTACGCTTGGAAGCAGCCTGCGGCTTACTGTCAAAGAAAAGGTGGCTCCGGTCATTACGATAACAGCCCCGACAGCATCAGCCTTGATAACCAATAATAAGCCCGCTATCACCTGGAATATTACAGATGATGATTCCGGCGTAGATCCTGATACAATTAAGCTAACCATAGATTCTACGGTTGTCACCTCTGGTATTACGAAAACCGCATCCGGAAAAGGATTTACCTGCAGCTATACGCCTCCATCAGCTTTGGCAGATGGCAGTCATACAATAAAGGCAGATGCATCGGACTATGATGGTAATGCAGCTTCGCAGAAAAATGTGACCTTTAAAATTGATACAGTACCGCCCACCCTAAACGTAACAGCTCCTGCCAATAATCTGATCACCAATCAGGCGGCCTGCACAGTGACCGGAAACACCAATGATGTGACTTCCAGCCCTGTGACCGTGACTGTTAAGCTTAATAGTGGATCCGCGGCTGATGTGACTGTGAATGGTGATGGTACATTTAGCAAACCACTCACCTTGGCGGAGGGGGCCAATACGATCACCATCGTGGCGAAAGATGGAGCAGGTAAGACAACTACGGTAACAAGGGCCGTCATCCTGGATACAGCAGCTCCGGTTATCTCAGAGGTGAGTCTGGTACCGAACCCAGTAGATGCCGGCAAGACCTTTGTTCTGTCTGTAAAGGTGACTGATTAAGGAGGGTCTATGGCGCAGATTGAGATCACAAGCGTAAATATAAGTAAAAATCCAGTGGCAGCGAAAGAGAACTTTGTAATCTCCGTCCGGGTGGGGATCTGGGCGGAGCATCATAATCGGCTGCCCTTTAAGTTAGGAGGAAAAAGAAATGGCATTAAAAACTGATTATAAAGATGATGGATTTGCCGGGAACAGAAAATACCGCATGATTACAAATGCAGATGGAACAATGAGCTTCGAAGATGTGACCCCCTATGATCCGGTAGGTGATAGTTTTGGGGCAAAAGATATTAATGATACGAATAAGGCAATCAATCGGCTTGATCACGTGACAGAGGCCACCTTGACTGCCGCAGGCTGGACCGGTAGTGCAGCCCCGTACACGCAGACAGTAACGGTTGCAGGAGCCACGGCGGAGATGGAGGCTACGGTAGTAAGTGCTTTGGCAGATGGAGCCACAGAAGCAGTCCAAAAGGCATATAGTAAGGCCTTTGGGATTATAACAAGTGGTACGGCCTCCCTGGGGGCTGGTACTGCCTTATTTAAGGTATACAAAAAGCCGACTACGGATATCAAAATCGGTTTGAAAGGAGTGTAAGGTATGGGAAAGATATGGATGCCGGGAGGTGGCGGCGGGGCTGACCTGGATGTGATAACGGCTGGGGTCGGTGATGTGCTGGCTGGGAAAGTGATTGTTGATAAAGATGGCAATCCAATGCCCGGAACGTTGGCATTAAGCGGAAATGCATCAGACGATCAGGTATTAGCGGGAAGGTCTTATTACAGTATGGACCCTAAAAGCAAGCGAACAGGATCCATGCCTAATTATAGTGGGACCCCTACCGCAATAGATGCAATTCGGATTAATAATAATAGGTTTGAGGTGGCCGTTGCAAGAGGTTTTCATGGGTATTCATGGGCAAATAATGGGTATGAATATATGAGTTACGATCAGGTTGCTAATGCAATAGGTTTGACTCCTGCAAAACTGAAAAAAGGTGAATGGGTTTGCGGAAGAACCGGTACGTTTGAGGGATATGTACCTGGCGTTCAGGATTTATATTATAGAGGGAACAATGTTGCGGGATGGTCTGGAGCAAAAGTGACATTGGATTCCGGGCAAATATCAGTCAACTCAAGTGCAGATATAAGAACCTCAGTTAACGTAAATCTCTCTGGTAAAAATTATCTAAATATAGAGGGGTATGCTGAAAATGATGGGAACTATTATGACTTTTATATTAGCACAAATAATGGTTCTTCATGGACTCAGCTTTATAAAGTAGTTCTTGTTAAGGTATCTGGCTATTATACACTTAGCATAAGTGTATCGCCTTTTGAAATGACAGGCTTATTAAGGCTTTATTTAGATAGATTCAATATAAAAGGCGCTATTTATAGAATTTGGTTGAGTTAAGGAGGAGTTTAAATGAAAATATATGTAAATGAACAAAATGAAATATTATCATTAGATAAAGAACCAAGTTATTTCAAAGAAGTCTATGAAGTTGTACAAACAAGAAATGCAATGTTTGGAAACTGGTGCGATACCTGTATATGTGCCCACAAATACGAACCTCAGTATGAATTTCTCTTTAATGATGATGGGAGCAATGCCAGAGACGAAAAAACTGGCGAGCTACTTTATAGGCTTGATGAACGAGGAAACAAAATCCAGAGTGGTTATGCCTGTTATCCTTTTGTAGATTACCGTACCCTTATGTTGATTCAAAATCAGTATGAGGAATCCCAGAAGCAGGTACAGGTCCTTAACGCTCAGATAGAGTACCTGTCCATGATGTCAGGATATGAAATGGAGGTATAAAACGATGAATAAATTTGAAAAGGTGAAAGGATTTTATGAAGCAAGTCTATGGTCCGTTGGAATGGTATGGAATGCCGTAGGACGTTGGATCACCGAAAAAGAATACCTGGATATCACCGGGAAAGAGTATAAGAAAGAGTGAGGAATATGAGAATGAAAAAAGAAGCACTTTGTATGGTAGTGGGAACTGTGGGAAGCTTCATAGCGTCATTGTTTGGGGGCTGGGATACCGGGATCGGTACTCTGGTCCTTTTTATGGTAATTGATTTTCTTTCCGGATTGGCCGTAGCCGGAATCTTTAAGAGGAGTACCAAAACTGAAACGGGAGCCCTGGAATCAAAAGCCGGCTTTAAAGGGCTCTGCCGCAAGTGCATGACCCTTCTGTTTGTTCTGATTGCCTACCGTCTGGATCTGGCTATCGGAACCAATTACATACGGGACATGGTGATTATAGGATTCATGGCAAACGAGCTGATCTCCATCGTGGAAAATGCCGGACTCATGGGTCTGCCGCTTCCTGCAGTTCTGATCAAAGCCATTGATGTGTTAAAAAAGAAAGCAGAAGCAACAGAATAACTTGTTGTAACAGGGTAACTTTTGGGCATGGGATAATCCTGGGCCTTTTTTAATTGGAGGGAAAATATGCAGATCAAGAAATTACTTTCACCTTATAATTATAATACTGGAAATACGGACCGCATTAAGTACATTGTGATCCATTATGTAGGAGCCTTGGGAGGAGCAGAAGCAAACTGCAAATATTACGCCTCTCAGTACATTGGTGCCAGTGCTCACTATTATGTTGGATTTGACGGGGAAGTTTGGCAGTCCGTTGAGGAAAAGGACATTGCATGGCATTGTGGGGCAAAATCATACATCCACCCGGAATGCAGGAATCAGAATAGTATTGGTATTGAAATGTGTGTAAGAAATAGCAGCGGAAATCTGGCTGACACAAGCCGGGACTGGTACTTTGTGGACGCTACGGTAAAAGCAGCGATCGAGCTGACAAAGGAGCTGATGGAGAAATATAACATACCTGTG
>NZ_DAMAUN010000145.1:0-9652 GCF_032078915.1 Lacrimispora sp.
CGGAAATCTTAAATTCATCGCGGATATAGTTGATAATCTCCAGGAGTTCTTCCGTTTCTGTCGGATTCATCCCTGCCGCAGGCTCATCAAGAAGAAGGAGCTTCATATCCGTAGCCAGGGCTCTGGCTATCTCCAGACGCCTCTGTTCGCCATAGGGCAGATTTCCTGCTTCATAATCTTCTTTTCCACTTAAATGCACAATCTGAAGCAGTTCTCCGGCTCTTTTTGTCAGTTCTTCTTCCTGCCTCCAGTAGGACGGCGTACGAAAAACGGCATGAAACAGATTGTAGGTAAGCTTGGCGCTCATGGCTGCCTTTACATTATCGATTACGGTCATTTTCTTAAATAACCGGATATTCTGGAATGTTCTTGCAATTCCTGCTTCAACAATCTGATGGGTCTTTTTCCCATTCATGGACTGACCATTTAAGTAAAAGGATCCTTCCGTCGGTTTATAAACACCGGTGATCAGATTGAACACTGTGGTTTTTCCCGCACCGTTTGGACCGATCAGCCCCACCAGCTCCGATTCTCCGATTTCCATATTAAAGCTGTCCACCGCTTTTAATCCGCCGAACTGGATTCCCAGGTTCTGAGCCTTTAATACCGGCATAGCTCCTTCTGCTCCTGTCATATTTATACACCTCCTTCTGTTTTTTTCCGGTTCTTTTCCCTACCGCCTTTTCTGCCTGTCAGCCGTTCATATACACGAATGAGGGAAAATTCCCATGCTCCAAAGATACCGCCCGGTTTAAAAATCATAACCAGTACCAGTACTACAGAGTATGCCAGCATACGGTACTGGGAGAACTGGCGCATCATTTCCGGAAGAGAAGAAAGAAAAGCCGCACCGATTATGGACCCGGTAATGGAGCCGATCCCTCCGATGATCACCTCTGAGAGAAGCTCCGCAGAGTACATAAAGTTAAAGTTGGTGGGTATCATGGCTGTCATGTAATGGGCATAAACACCTCCGCCGATTCCTGCAAAGAAAGCGGCTACGGTAAAGGTAAGCACTTTATAATAAGTAACATTGATTCCCGAAGCAGACGCTGCTATGTAATCCTCCCGAATGGCTTTCACCGTTCTGCCAAAACGGCTGCGTACGTACATGTACATCATGGTTATACAGATCACCATGATCCAGAAACTCCAGTAGAAGTTGGAAAGCTTTATAATACCGCTCATGGTTTTTCCGCCGCCTGTAATGGAAAGGTTGCAAAAGAGGACACGGATAATCTCTGCAAAAGCAATGGTCACAATGGCTAGATAATCTCCTCTTAAGCGTAAAGCCGGGATTCCAACCAGGACTCCGGTCATGCCGGCTGCAATTCCTCCTGCAAGAATAGCAACCAGGAATAATGCAATATCGGGCAGTCCTTTTCCGGCAAGTCCATTGGATACAATGGCAGAAGCATATGCTCCCACTGATACAAAACCCGCATGGCCAAGAGAAAATTCGCCCATGCAGCCCACCACCAGATTTAAGGAAGCCACCATAATGACCGTATAGCAGGCAGTGGTACTGATTCCCTTGATATACTGGGTGGACCTGCCAAAAGCATTGTTTTCAAAAAGCAGGACAAACAGGAAAAAAACAGCCAGAACACCCAGGAAATTTAGGAAATAGGAAACTTTATACCTCTTTTCCATGGTCCACCCCCTTAAACTTTCTCGCCCACATTCTTACCAAGAATGCCGGACGGTTTCACCAGAAGAATCACAATCAGAATGGCATAGGTAATCGCTTCATACCAGCCCGGTAAAAACAGCTTTACAAAAATCTCAATGAGTCCAACTAAAATTCCTCCAAGCATGGCTCCGGGAATGACTCCGATTCCTCCAAGAACAGCGGCAATAAAGGCCTTAAGTCCCATCATGGAACCCATATCGTTGGTGACTCGCGGATATTTGGTACAATACATAAGAGCTGCAACCGCTGCCAATGCGGAACCGATGGCAAAGGTCATGGTGATCACCTTGTTGACATTGATCCCCGCAAGAATGGAAGCATCCCGGTCCTGGGGAACCGCCCGCATGGCTTTCCCCATCTTGGTATTCTTTATAAATATCTGAAGGCCTGCCATCATAACGATCCCGATACTGATGGTCAAGATAACATTCAGAGGAAGGGCCACTCCAAACACATTTACAGAGGGTAAATCAAATATTTTCTGGACATTGTGGGGCTTTGCGCCAAAGAGAACCATAGCCAGGTTTTCAAGAAACAGACTCATGGCTAGTGCTGTAATAAGAGCTGACATGGAACCGGCCCTGCGGACCGGCTTATAGGCTATCACCTCAACCATGACTCCCACCGCAGCACATATGACCACGGCAAGGAAAACGGAAATCCATGCAGGCATTCCTGCATGGATCATCATAGGAATGGTATAAAATAAGGTATAGGCTCCAATCATGATAAAATCGCCATGAGCAAAGTTTATCATTCGGATGATTCCGTAAACCATGGTATAGCCAAGTGCGATCAAAGCATAGATAGCGCCCTGGTTCAGTCCGTTTATCAGGCTTTGAAAGAATAATGAAAATGTCATAGGATCTCCTTTTCTCAAAAGGAAAATGCGCACCAAAGACTTTTTAAGTCCTCATGCACATCTCCTTTTCTTTTTTTCAGATCTTCCTGTAAGATTTATGCAGCTTTATTCCTTTGTTCCTTCCGGTGAAAGAGTCATAAGCCATTTCACCTTGCCGTCTTCAAAGGTATTGATCGCTACGGATTTCTCCGGATCGCCGTTTTCATCCATGGTAAAGGTCCCTCCTACACCTGTGAAAGTCATTCCGGTCATCCCCTTTACCAGGGAAGCCGTATCTGATGCACCGCTGTTTTTAGCAGCTTCCACCAGCATGTAAATAGCATCATAGTAAAGAGCCGCACAGGCATTCAAGTTTTCCGAGCCGTACTTTTCCGTATATTTGGATACGAAATTGACTACGGCCGGAGCGGTATCTTCCGAAGAATAGTGGTTGGTAAAATAGCAGTTCTCAAACTTATCCTCAAAACCTGCCGTATCGGCTCCATCCCAGCCGTCACCACCCATGACGGCTCCGTCAAAGCCAGCATCCCTTGCTGCCCCTACCAGAAGGGGAACCGTATCAAGGAATGCAGGATAAAACAGGAAATCTGCTCCTTTTGCCACCACCTGGGATGTCTGGGAAGAAAAGTCTGTATCCTTTGTGGTACATTCGCCTACATATACCACTTCAATTCCGTTTGCCTCCGCATTCTCAATAAATGCATCCTTTAAGCCGTTGGAATAATCATCATCCTTGGCATAAATAACAGCGGCTTTTGTCCAGCCCTTTTCTTTTGCAAACTGCGCAGCCATTTTGCCCTGGTACGGGTCAATAAAACAATTCCTGAAAATGGTGGAACCTTTTAAGGTAACGTCTTTATTGGTTGCTCCTGTTGCAAGAAGGAGCATATTGTCTTTGGAGGCCTGTTCGGCAACTGGAAGGGTAACGGAGGAAAAAAAGCTTCCCACGATGGCACTGGGGTCTTCTTTCATCAGACTGTTGTAAGCATTAATTGCCTGCTTGGCATCACCGCCGTCATCTACTATTTTTCCGCCGTTTACAATCTCAACCTTGTAACCGGAATCTCCATAGTTGATTTCTTCAACTGCCATGGTAATGGCATTCTGTGCACCTTCCCCATAAACAGCAGACCCCCCTGTGACAGGACCGTACACGCCGATCTTAATGGTTTTCCCGTCTCCTCCTTCCGGGGCAGACGCTGCATCCTGGGTAGACGCTGAACTTGCGGCGGCTGTACTGCCTCCCGCAGCACTCTGCTGTGCAGATGAACCGCAGCCGGCAAGAAGCACTGCCGTCATTGCTGTAATGATCGTTACAGGTAATAATCTTTTTTTCATAATCGATTCCTCCTCAATCTGTTATCATAAAAGATGAAAATAAAACGGAACAAGGAGGCTTCCCCAAAAATGCAGGGAAAACCTCCTTGTTCTCCTTAAGAGACTTATTTGCTTTATGGACTTGGATCATATGCATTACAATTATCCATAAGCAAAAAGAGCCGCAACCGTACTGTGTACGCTTGAGACTCCTTTGATCTCTTGATTAATATATTGGTAGGATTATAGCATTTGCATTTAAAAAATTCAAGTGCTTTTGCAAGCTTTGTGTTTTTGATGGTCTTGACTTAATTATCTTAACCATTCAGCTTTTTTCTGTAAACGCATCAAGCACTGGCTGCTGTAAAACAGGGAATTTACCAATCACTGGATCTAACATCTTTTGATCAAGTTTCTCATGCCTCATTCCCCTGCATCGGATGATAACTATTCATATATACTCGCCCAAAAACCTTTCAAACCCTGGCACGGCATATCCATAATCGGACACTCCCTCCGCCGGACCAGGCCGCCATTTCCATAACCAATATCCGGCTATTTATTTACAGCACTTTCAATTTTATTGAGAATCGCATCCGTCTTTTTAATGACATCTCCGATTGCAACTCTTGCAATCAGCTTTCCTTTAAAACGTTCTTCCCTTTTGATCGGCATATCCTTTGTCAGAATGACGGCATCGGCACTCAAAACATCCTCAGCCGTGATTTCATTTTCCACACCAATGGATCCCTGTGTCTCCACCTTTACTTCCCAGCCTCTGTCCTTACACTTTTTACTGATGGCTTCTGCAGCCATGTAGGTATGAGCGACCCCGGAGGGGCACGCTGTCACTGCTATAATTTTCATAATGATTCTCTCCTTTATTCAAATGAAATATCCACATCATCGTCAACGCCGGCTGCAAAAGCCTCATTTTCTTCTGAAACATTCTTTTTAAATACCGCGCACAAAACTACATAAATTGCAACTCCAACAGCCATACAGACAACATATCCCAGGCGGTTCCCTGCTACCGGAAGAACGATCAAGCCTCCCCAGGCTGCCTGACATGTCACTCCAATGGCATAAGCCAGAGCAGAGGCAATAGCAGTGCTTATCATATTAATCGGAATCATGTGGAGAGGATCTGCACTGGTATAGGAAATCGCTCCTTCAGAAATCCCTACCGCCCCCATGGCCAGAGAACCGATTCCTGCTTCCCGTTCCTCTGCTGTAAACTTATTTTTCAGAATCAGAGAAGCAGTGCCCGCCCCCAGCGGCGGAACAGCTATGGCTATGGCACATGGTCCTGCATAGGTATAGATCCCCATGCTGATCGTTGCAACCATGAAGCTGAATGCAACTTTGTTCACCGGTCCGCCCAGGTCAAAGGCGATCATGGCACCTACGATCAAACCTAAAATAATTTTATTTCCTTCGTTCATATTGGTCAGGAAGCCGGTAAGCACCTCCATCAAAGAAGCAATGGGACCGCCCAGCACGAACAGCATCAGAATTCCCGTAAGAAGGACACTCACAATGGGAATTATTATGATGGACTTTAAGGACTGAACGGCTTTAGGAAGCTTGATCTTTTTTAAATAATAGCAAATGATACCGGCAAAAAGTCCAGAAACAATTCCTCCCAGAAACCCCGCTCCAATGCTGTTCGCAAGTACGCCGCCTGCCAGTCCGGGTGCGATTCCGGGACGATCAGCAATAGAAACTGCAATATAGGCAGACAGCACAGGTACCATAAGCCCTAAAGCACTGACCCCGATCTGCCAGATGCTTCCTGCCATACCGCTATCCGGGGCCGCTCCTTTCCCTGCCATCATAACCGCAACCGCCATCAAAACACCTCCGCCTACCACAACCGGAAGCATATAAGATACGCCGTTCATCAGGTGTGTCCTTGTTCCTTTTAAAATTTTCGCTAATTCAGACATCTCTCTTCTCCTCCTATAATTCCCCTACCAGCTCCAGCACCTTTTCGCTGGTGTCTGCTTTTAACAATGCATCTCTGAATTCATCGTAAATCAGTTTCCGAAACAAACCCGCCAGTATTTCCAGATGACGGTCCCCTTGTCCCTCAGACGGCACAGCCACCTGGAAAATCAGCTCTACCTCTTCCTGATCATCCCATTTCAGAGGCTTTTTCAACCGTGCAAAGGTCAGAGAAGGATATTTCACATGGCCGGATTTGGCATGAGGGGTTGCCGTAAGGAATCCCACTGCCGTTGATGCCTGTTTTTCCCTCGTCAGAACATCCTGCTCATATCCTGCCTTATTGAGCAGACGGTCATTCCGTTCCATCAGGGCGGCCATCTGCGCGATCACCTCCTCCCTGCTTTCTGCCTCCATTTTAAACACAATCAGTTCCTTGGACATCAGTGGTTTTTCCATGCAGCAAAACCCTCCTTTGTTATTCCTTGTTATTTATTAATTGTATTTTATTCCTGTTTGCTATTATTTTCAACATACCTATTGTCGTTTTTTTGCATAAACTCAACCGCAATTTAAGGCAAATGAAAAAAGATGGCATTGCCATCTTTTTATTGTAGAATCTCCATGATCTCTTCTTCAGTTCGTGCCGTTCTCAGCAGCTTTACGATATTCTCATTTCCTGCCTTTTCATAAAACAGTTTAAAAAAACGCCGTGTCGTTTCCCCATCGTTAAAATTCAGTGCCAGCATGAAAATAATATCTACCGGTGCACTTCCCCAGTCTATCCTTTTTTGCAGACGTATCATGCATACCGCTGGGATCAGAACACTGTTTTCAATTCCATGGGGAATCGCAACACCGTTGCCAATCTCCGTAGAACTGATGGTTTCCCGGTAAAGGACCTCCTGATAATAACTGTCGGTGACACAGCCATGGTCCCTTAACACCTGAAAGCCCATTTCAATCAATTTATTTTTTGCTACTGTCTCCACATCCAGCAAGATAAACTCCGGGCGGATGTACGATCTAAGGGTGATTTGTTCCGGCCTGCCAAGTCTTAAGGTAAACACCTCGCTGCAGGCTTTCTGAAGCCGGAGGGCATCCCGGTCATCCACGACCGGTGTCACATAGACGGCCGGTAAATCGCACTTCAGTCCTTGAATAGTCGTAATCACCATATCACAGGACAATGTCTGCGCTTTATCAAGCTCATCCTTGGAAAGAACCGCAATGATCCGGAGCCCCTCCATCCTTTTTTCAATCTTTTTTGTGGTCATTTCTGCCAGAAACAAGCTTCCGGCTCCTACCAGTACTGCATTTACTCTTTTTTCAATCCGGATCAGGGCACCGCCGATCAAAAGAGTTAAAAAGGCTATCTCGTGCTCAGAAGGAATTCTGCCAATGACTTCCCGGATATAAGCTCCCATACCAAAGCATGTGTTAAAGATAATTCCGTAATTGGTTTTTACATCTTCAAGAAAGGGATTTCTGATTTCAAAACCACAGCGGGTCCTTACAATACATTTATAAAGAAAGCTCTCCAATCCGGAAAACAATCGTTTCTCCCTGTAAAAATCCAACCCTGTTGCTGCTGACAAATAGGAAACAATATGACGGCAGATCTCTTCTACCTGCTGTCTGGCACATTGGTCCTCCTGACGGACATGCTCTTCCTGACGGAATTCCGCTCCGGAAAGCAGCAGATAAATATAGCTGCGTTCCTTTGCCGGATAGCGAACTCCACAGACATATTCCAGGGTGTCCGCCAGGCTTTCAGACAGAACACTGCCCGCTCTCCCAGGAGAAAGAATGACCAGTTCTTCCTCTTTCACTATAAAACCTTTTTCCATACGCTTTATCTGTACACAAAGGTATTCCACCATCATAATAAAGCTGTAATCCACAAATACCAGGGATGATTTTGTCTCAAACAGCTGAAGTGCCCGGCAGACTCCCTGTACCAGTTTTTTTTCATAAACCTGGTACAAATGCTGTGCTTTACCGATTCCGATCCTGTAATCACAGGACAGACTTTCCTCCTTAAATTCCACCTTCTGTTCTCTGCAGAGTGCAGCCAAAGCAGAACGGAATCCCACCTCCGTTCCTTTGGCGGTGACTCCTGTACGGGATTTTCGAAGGATGGTGATTTCATAATTCTGAAACCAGCGCTCTGCTTCCTCTAAATCTGCCCCGATGACCTGTCTGGACACATAAAGTTCTTCTGCAAAAAGGGAAATGGTATAATTCCCCCAGCCCTGAAGCAGAATCTGGCGGATATAAAACTGCCGGTCCTGCTCATCATAATAAGGGGCTTCCTGACCTAAAAGCTCTGGAAGCCGATTCATATCTTCAGGCTCCAGCTCCAGGTAAACACCTACTCCCCGTCTGCCGACATAGTTGATCCCCTCTCTATCACAAAAGCTGCCAACCTCTTTCAAATAGGTGTTTACCGTGCGCTCCGACATATCTAACATCACGGACAGCATCTTTACAGTTATAGGAGTGTTTCTATTCAGTACAAGAACTTTCATAATCCGTAATGCTTTATCGGACAGCATGGGAATCCTTTCTCCTTTCAGCTCAGAAAAGCGTGCAAAGTGTAATCGGCCGGCTCATTGCTTACGCAAATGTTTACTTACAGTCCTTCATGGTCCTGCCTGCACCGCACAACCCTTCAAAATCCGTGGTAAAAGCGCTTACCGCCATCGTTACAGAGTCATTTTTAATCAGCCCCTCTATGACATCCGGAGAAATCGTAGACGCGCCGACCCCATACTGGCAAAGCTCCAGTACCTGCTGGGAATTCTTAAAGCTGGCTGCCAGTACTTCCGTCTTTAACCCATTTTTCTTGAAAATGTCGTGGATGTCCTTGGCCGTCCTCACACCATTTGCTCCAAGGTTATCGATCCGGTTTACATACGGTGCCGCATAGTCTGCCCCGGCTTTTCCTGCTAAAAATGCCTGCATCTGGGTGTAGATGGCCGTGGCTGTCACATTGGCCCCTTCTTTTTTCAGGGCTTTCATGGCTTTTAATCCTTCTTTTGTGGCAGGGATCTTTACAAAGGTATTCTTTCCAAGCTCCTTTTGGATCCTGTGGGCCTCCTCAACCATTCCTTCCGCATCTGCTGCAACCACCTGCACATGAAGCTCCGCTTCCGGCCCAATAAATTCACGGATTTCCCTCAGGGTCTCAAAAGGCTGCTTTCCATTTTTCGCCAGAATGCTGGGATTGGTGGTAACTCCATCCACTGCAAATGTGTCGTATACCTCTTTAATCTTCTCAATGTTCGCATCATCAATAATAAATTTCATGTCTCTGCTCCTCTCCTTCTCATGATTCTAAGATGATATGGTTTACCCCGTTAGATCTGGCGATTTCTGCAAACCGCTCCATGTCCTGACGGGAGTAGGGTTTGGGGTTATCTTTAAAGCAATAGGTTTTGTCTACCAAATAGTACTTAGCTTCCCCCAGGGGGTTGTAATTCAGTATTTCATAGGACACTTCCTTGTAAATTTCTGAAATAAACCGGCTGATTCCTGCAATGTTATCTTCCACTGTGGTAAGCCCCGGAATCATTGGGGTACGGATGGTAACATGGTCTCTATTCTCAGATTCCAGTAAAAGACGTATGTGTTTTTTTATCCGCTCATTGGTCACACCGATATATTTTTTATGGGCTTCCGGGTCAAAAATCTTAAAATCCGCATAAATCAGATCCAGCCACGGGAGTACCGCCTCCAGCGTTTCTGTTGGTACATGGAGAGCCGTTTCAATCGCCGTGTGGATGTTCCTTTTCTTCATCTCCTTTAAAAAGGAGAGGGCAAACTCCGGC
>NZ_DAMAUN010000146.1:0-8711 GCF_032078915.1 Lacrimispora sp.
TTCTTCTGTTTGTGGACCTGGGAAATGATATTTTCAATCAGCAAAGTGAAATATCCGATATCATCTTGTGAAAATTTCTTTTCCAGATAATTTTCAAGCCCTTCCAAACTGCTCTCAACATCATGAAATGCCTCCCCGTATTCGTCTTTTATGTCCTGAAGAATTGGATTCTGAATGTAGATGTTTCTCCTTACTCTCTCCACCGCTGCGTAGAAATGGTTGTAGAGCATGTCCAGTGCTTCGTTTAAGCCGTATTCATTTGTCAATGCCCCAAAAGACTGATTGGTGTATTTCTGCAGCAGGTCAGAAACCAGGCGATGGATCCAGATCATACTTCCAATTAACAGATATTGGTCTTTTTCATTGCTTTCAATGGAATAACCTTTGTTTAAAACAATGACAAATTTAAAAAATTCTTCACAGGGCAGTTTGATCTTTAAATGTTTTTCACAGGAACTGCTGATGACTTCTGCCAGCTTTCTCCCTTCCAAACCAACGTATTCCTTTGTATCTGCTGAAACATAATACCCGCTTCCTGTTCTGTAAAATACCAGGATCAGATTCAGAACTGCCAGTATATAGATTTCATCATTCTGAATCACCGGCAGATATTCCCATATAGAGGATAGTAAATCCTCCGCTTTCTGTTCTGATTGATACTGGTTAAAAACCGCTTCGATCCATTCTCTTAAATAAGGATTGCAGTTGCGGAGTGCAAGCTTCCTGTTTTTGCTGTCCTGGTTTGACAAACCGCAGTATTTATAAAGAACATCCATGAGAGCGGAACGGATTACCGTTTCACTTCCATTTAGTTCAATCCCCATTCTCTTATGGTTTACAAGTTCCAGACCGTATTCCCCGCATTCTTCCTTAACAACTGCAAGGGATTTCTTTACCGTAGATTTACTCACATCCAGATAGTCTGTAATTTCATCAATTGTATAGTGTAAATCAGCCAGATACCGGAAGAAAATAGCTTCACAGCGGTCTTCCTTCGAAAGGTAGTACTGTTCTTTTGTGATATGATCCATAGTAAACTTCATGGATAGAGGGGCATTTTTTAGATAGCATCTTTTGTTGCCAAGTACGAAACAGGCCTGTTGGGAGTTTTCTTTCAGAAAACTATTGATTAAGTCGACAGCATATTTAAAAGAACGTTCCGTATATCCAAATCTCTCAATTAACTCTCTGTAAATAAATCCATCCTTCGATGAATTTACCAAATAAAGAAGTTCGATCTCACGCTTTCCGATTTGAAACATAGCTTAACTCCATTCTTTTAATAACCACTAGTTAATTTTATAATATAGGATAGTAATTTTAATGTAAAGGTCATCCTTGTGCTGTGTTTTTTACAACAAATACCCCAAATAAAATATTATATCTCTCACTTTTTTGGTAATTTTATCCCGACTGATCAGCAGCACCAAGATGCCCATGAATACACCCCTTGGTGCCGGCCTGCAATATATTGTTGGCAATGCGCCGATATTCTATGTTTGCGTCTTAGAGTAACTGAAGTTTGCTTATCCATGATTCAAAGGATTGAATGAAAGGACAATTGAATACTTTGGAATTTTCATATTGATAGTTCGCATTCTTAAGAGTAATATGGTATAAAAAAGAAAGAAGGAATAAGATGATTACAATATTCAATCGAAAAGAGTTGATCAGCACTAATGACTTGAAAAAGCAGGTAGAAGTTCGTGATTTACTGGATCAATATAAAATCCCTTATTCTATCAATGTAATCAATAGAAAAAGCCCATCGATATTTGATGCCGGTTCCAGAGCAAGAACGGGAACGTTTGGTGAAAATTTGAGTTTGGAATATCAATATATTATTTTTGTCAGAAAGACAGATTATGAAAAGGCATATGCCGTTTTAAATGGAAAATCAAATAATGCATCGTAAAACTGACAACGATCAGTATCAAGCGGGAGGCAAAGCAAGATGCCTTAATCTGCTGAGAGGTACTTCCGCACATTGCAGCAGACAGCCGATTACGCAAATGCATGATCAACTTAACGTATAGCAAAAGCGGCCCCAGGTGTTTTTTAATTGCACCTGGAGCCGTTTTTATAAATATATCAATAGCAAAGAATGATTACTTATTTTTCAGATATTCACATATGTTATCAATGGTTACATCCTTTTCATCTATATCTTCGGTTATGTCCTCAATTAAATCCTTTGCCAGATGAAATTCCTTTTTATCCGCCAGGAATATTCTTGCTCTGGGGCGTGGAACCATACCTTGGGGGCCGGCACCTGTAATGTAATTAATAATAACGACTATATCCTTTAAACTGTCATTATTAACATCACGAAATCCTACAGACTCCACACTGTCAAAAAGTCCTGCATAAGTATCAGTTTTGTTATCTTCACCATAGTAAGGGAATGAATAAATAACCTTATTGTCTTTCATCAGGCAGAATGAAACATCTTCAAAATCAGCACCAGCTTCAGGACCATATGAAATGAACCTTACATCTCCCCAGCCATTCAATTCAACATCAAAGGATTGATCTTGTATGATTCGTTTCGCGTCCACAGATATATCTGATTGAGAAATTCCGGTATCAGAGACAAAAGATGAATTTATTTTCACGTTTTTTGTTTCAGTTTCTTTTTCCTCATTATCTTCATTGGGGGATTCAGCTTTTATCAGACCACCTTCTGAAGTTACAGTATCCGGATTCAACCGGTCAGCCTTTGATTTCTGGCAGCCAGCTAATAAGCAGCCACACAGCAATGCCGCTGCAAATAAAATCACCTTTTTTTTCATCTGCAATCCTCTTATAACTTTTTTTATGTTTGTATTCAGTACGCTCTTATATACTAACACCAAATGTCTAAAATAGCATTATGATTTGATTCATCGGCTTTCATTTATGCCGACCGTTCGATGACTCAATTCATAGCGATATCCAATAGCGGAAATATTGGAGAAGTCAGGAATCTGCGTATGGCAGATGAAACTTAATCAATATTGCATATCAAAGCCTTCTGCCAGCCGGACCGCATAAGTTTCTCCGGCCTTCTCTAATGCCGGAAGCATATAGCCTTCGTTATAGCGGATTACCGGAAGCCTGTCATAAGCCCTCATGCTCATATGCTTCAAAGTTTCCTCCATATTGTGAAGGCATTCTACCGCTCCCAGACCGGTACCTCCGGCACAGGCCACAAGAAGACATCTTTTGCCTGCTAAATACTTATTGTGCCCGGTCTCACATCTGCGCAGACGATCAAAGAATGCTTTCATGCACTCGGTAATGTCATGCCAATAGACGGCCGATACAAGGACAATGCCGTCTGCCTGAACCAGCTTTTCATAGACTGCCGCAAAATCATCATTGATAATACACTGGCCTTTTGTCCTGCAAATTCCCCAGCCTTTTCCACAGGCTTTGCAATGCTCCATTTTCATTTGATTCAGATGAATTTCTTCTGCTTCATATCCTGCACTGAGAATTCCTGTAATTACCCTATCTTTTGCGGCTGCTGTAAGTCCATTTTTATTAGGGGATGACCATACTACTATAATCGCCATAAACCCATGCCTCCTTATAATCCACGACCAAGTTCATATGCCTGGTTCGGGTAATCCGTATTCTCAATATCAGACCGGAGGCGACAAGCGTAAGCCAGAATCTTACCGCAGTCCTGCCAGCC
The DNA here is from genome assembly GCF_032078915.1 of Lacrimispora sp. Classification (GTDB taxonomy): domain Bacteria; phylum Bacillota; class Clostridia; order Lachnospirales; family Lachnospiraceae; genus Lacrimispora. The sequence goes on from NZ_DAMAUN010000146.1 coordinate 3,680, forward strand.
AAGGTATTTGAGCGTAGTTTCGTAGGTAGCAGTAATACCATGAAATACCCACTCCTCAGGATATGCTGCAGTCACAATCAAAACCGCCTTTTTTCCAGTCCCTCGGATCAGGTCATTAATACCATGATAACGGTCTACTGCCGCTTTCAACTGTGCGGAAACATTGTGATAATAAAGGGGTGTTACATAGGCAGCCAGATCAGCTTCTATCAGTTTGGGGTAAAGCTCCAGCATGTCATCCTGAAATACGCAAGGATTCTTTCCATACTGACATTTGTCACAGCCGATACAGGGATGGATCTTCTTAAAAGCAGTATCAAAGCGGAAAACCTCATGCCCAGCTTCAACAGTCCCTTTCATAAAATTCTCCGCCATTAATGCCGATGTACCGTCCTTATGAGGACTTCCGGTTAAAACAACTATTTTCACACCTTTTAACCTCCATTGACTTTTTATACTCATTTTATCATTTACATAATGCATCAACAAGTACGCACCTTTATAACATATACTCTACTTTAGTATAGTGTAAGGAGAATCAATGGAAGGAAAAAGGAAACCTTTCTGCTTCTATCCTCCGATTCTGGATTCCAGCCCAATCTCCAACGCATATTGGTGATATTCCTCTAAATCTTCTTCATGAAGCATTTTTCCAGTCATCTGGTAAACTCTTCCTAATTTCTCGTATTTCACTTTTCCCAGTGTATGGTAAGGAAGAAGGTTTACGTTTTTAACTCCCAGCTGCTGTAAGTATTGCAACGTCTTTTTTATTAATTCGGGATCAAAGTTGAATCCAGGAATAATCGGCATGCGCACAGTTAACTTATCCGGACACATCTCTACCAGATATATCAGGTTTTCTTTAATCTGTCTCCCATTCCCTCCTGTAACCCTTTTAAGCACTTCGTCATCCAGATGTTTAAAATCGTAGAGAAAATGGTCGATATAGGGTTCGGCAGCCTGCAGGGCTTTTAAAGAATAATTCCCTGTAGTTTCTACCGCCGTATTCAATCCCCTTTCTTTACTTGCTTTGAGAATGGCGATCAGTCCCTCCAGCTGTACAAAGGGCTCCCCTCCGCTGACCGTGATTCCCCCGCCGTCGGAATTATCATAGTAATCCTTATCCTTCATCACTTCTTCCATGATGAAATCCAGTTCCATGTCTTTTCTATAAAACTCAATTGCATCCTGCATACAATTTTTCTCACAGGCCAGGCAATCGGTACATAAGTTCCTGTTATAATGGAACGCTCCGTTATCATCAAAGGTAATAGCCTTAGTCCCACATCCCTTTTCACAGGAACGGCACCCGATACACTTCGACTCGTTGTATAACAGTTCCGGATAAGAGGTCTGTGTCTCGGGATTGGCGCACCATGGACAGTACAGGGGGCAGCCTTTTAAGAAAACGGTGGTGCGGATTCCCGGCCCGTCATGGGTGGCAAAGCGTTCAATATTGGTCACTCTAATCATACAATGCCCTGCTCAGCAATTCTTCCTGGATATCCTTTGTCAGATTCACAAAGACCGCACTGTAACCGGCCACTCGTACAATTAAATCCGGGTAATTATCTGGATTCTTTTGGGCATCCTCAAGAACGCCATAATCCACAACCGTTACCATGAGCTGGCAGCCTCCTTTTTTAAAATATGTATCAAACAACATCTTAACTTTTTTTCTGTCTTTATTGAACATACGGGGCGTAAATTTAATATTCTGCACGCTTCCCCCGTGATATTTTGCCTGGAACTTAGCCAGGGAATTCAAGCAGGCGGTTGGTCCGTTTTTTGCTGCTCCGCCCTGGGGATTATTCGCTGGATTTAAGTAAATACCTGTTTTCCTTCCGTCCAGGCTGGCAAATGTATCATGACCCCAATCTGTATTTGTCTGGTTATTTGAAATAACGATCAGAAAATATCCCATGCCATAGTCAATTCCCTTCTGGCGGATCCCCTGAGCCACAAATTCAAATAAATCATTTGCGAGATTATCGCATTCCGTTTTGTCATTGCCGTACTTATCCTGATCCAATAAATCTTTTCGAATTCTCTCATATCCTTCAAAATTGGCAAGCTGTGCCTGGTGCAATTCACTGAGGCTGTATTTTTTATCTATATATACCAGCTTTTTAATCGCCCAAAGGGAATCGCTGGAATTGATATTTCCATATGTTTCATTGGTTCCTCCAAGGATTTCCACTCCACCGTCCAGCACTGCCTTCCCTCTGTTGATACAATCATCCATCAAAACAGAAGTAAACAGAAAGGAGACTTTTTCATTCATGATCTCATAAGAACGGTATTGAGCCTGTATACTTAAATCAAAGTAGTAATCCAACAATTCCTTATATTTCTCATACAGTTCGTCAAAGGTTTTAAACTGGGAGCATTCCGGAATCTCCACGGGTCCGCTTTTTCTTTTCCCGTCCATAGGATCTATTCCGCCGTTTAAGGTGACATTTAAGATTTTTAACAGGTTTAATAAAATATTCGGCGTCCCCACGCTCTTACCCTGAATGACAAATTCACCGCAGCCAAATGGTACGTACTGTTCTGCAATTTCCCGTTTCACACGCATGGAATACATAACAGCAGGGACATTCACATCATCATTGTATAAAGTGGGGTAGGTAGCACCGCTTCCGATACAATCATAGGCCATATCCATCATGTACTCTGGGGTATCCTTACTAAAGCGTAAGGTAAACTGGGGCTCTACATAACGTGTGTCCTTGCACACCCTCATACAGATACGGGCAAATGTATCTGCTTCTTTCGGATGTTCCCGTCCTACACCGCCTACAATAATACGTCCGTTAACCGTGGTACGCCTGTTCTCAATCATCTTCCACAAGGATTTTAAATACCGGTAAGACTCTTCTTCGTCAATAATTCCATGATCCAGATCATGTTGTAAAAATGGTCCCAGCACGTCATCCAACCGCCCATAGTTAATTACTCCGGCACAAAGAGCGTAAATCCAAAACAACTGCAAAGCCTGGTGGAACGAGCGTGGTTTATTCTTCTTAATATGCTGCAGGTCATGTTCCATTAGTTCCAAATCTTTCAAACGGGACTGGTCCGCACCGGTTCTTGCTTCTCTCACCAGTTCAATCTGATGTTCCATTACCTCCTGCAAAAGACAAAGGCTTTCATAACTGCTTTCCAGAAATTCATTCTGTTCTTTTGAACCGACCAGTTCTTTTAAGCCTTCCACTCCATATTCCATGAGCTTTTTATAATTCAACATCATTCCCGACAACCTGGCTGTTGCCATCAGAGGATAGGAGCAATCAATAAACCTTCCGACTGTGTCCTCTGTCAATACCTCCTGACAGTAAATTGCTTTCGTATCATGATCCTGCCAGTAATCGTAAAGCGTATCAACTCTTGCTTTTTCCTCTTCCGTCGACAGCGTTTCTTTAAACGCCCTCAGCTTATGGAATACGCAGTAATGGCCTACGCCTCCGATACTTGTTACACTGCCAAAGCCAATGGGCAAAAAATCAAGTCTGCCAGCCAGCAGATCATCACATTCAATCGAACGGAACAGAACCGGGTATATTGTTTTCAGGCAATTAATCTCTCTTCTCGCCTTATCCAGTCCCTCACTGTTCCTATGCGCCTCTGTATAGGCTTCCATAATAGACAACTGCTCCTGCGGTGTTTTTTCACAGGGGATCGGGATTGACACCTCTACGTTCTGAGCGCCGTCAATATTAATTTTCTTTTTCATTGCAGAGTCTCCTCCTCTATCTAATATTACTTGAAAAATCACTTATGTTCCTTAGCTTTTCTCTTACTGCCCCGTTCTGCATTCCTATTTCGTTCCTGCACTTTTAGTGAAAAAAAGAGGGCGCTTAACTGCGTCCCCTCTTCTGCTAATGTATTCTAACTGAGACAAACGGTAAAATTATCCGGTGCCTCACCTGTGTCAGGGAGACGATTGACATACACGTTTGTGAAATCTTCCAGACTTGCCCACGAGAACATTGCCTTAATATGATACTTGGAGTCATCAATCAGGAGATGGTTGTTCTGGCTCTTCTTCATGATTTCCTTTTTCATCGTCCCAATCTCCATGTCGAAAATGTAAACCTCACCGCTTTCCATATTGACTCCATTGGTACTGAAAAAAGCATGGTCAAAATTAAAATTCCGAATCATATCCACTGCCATGGATCCTGTACTCAGATCATAATCTGGCGAAAAACGGCCACCCAGCAGATAGATGTCCCCCTTGTACGTAATGGGAATCTTCTTAATCAGGTAAATGCTAGGGGTTACAATCTTTACATGGCGGGCAAGCAGCTGCGGCAGCAGGTATACAGGGGTAGTGCCGGAGTCCACATAAACGCAGTCCCCGTCCTTAACATTCGTGACAGCCCGCTGGCAGACAATCTCCTTTGCCTCCGCGCACAGGCTCTCCTTGTTCACGGTAGGAACTTCGTTGAATACCGTCAGTGTAGAAGAAACCTCTCTGCACATAGCTCCACCCCGCTCCCTGCTGACCAGCCCCTGTTCCTCCAGTTCTATCAAATCCCGGGTTACCGTGGACTTTGATACATTTAACTGTTCCATTAGTTCCTTTATGGTTACAAAAGACTGTTCTTTTACAATACTCATGATATGATAAAGCCTTTGCTGTGATAGCATAACGTCACCTCCTTCGCCATTATCATATCAGAGGAGGAAATCATATGTCAATCTATCATTCTTTTGATCGATCTTAACCGATGTAATGGCTCCATTCTTATCATCCTTGCTGCAGTTGAAACACTTAGTTTCGTTTTAATTTAAGACGCTTTAAAGTGATACAGACAATTGCGGTCACCACAGTTCCCGCAGCCATACAGATCAGTCCCATAAACGGCTTGTTCACTGCACCCAGGATCAGCACAATAGGGCCGCCATGAGCAACAGAATCTGTAATGCCGAATAAGAATCCCATCGTACAGGCCACTACGGATCCAATCATATTGACCGGAATGACAGCCAGCGGATCGCCCGCTGCAAACGGGATAGCTCCCTC
>NZ_DAMAUN010000146.1:8721-9529 GCF_032078915.1 Lacrimispora sp.
TACCAGGCCCATAGCCAGAGCCGCCTTGCCGTTGGCAGTCTCCTCAGGAAGAAACAGCTGGTGTTTGCGGTCTAAGAATGTAGCCAGCGCCATACCTAACGGTGCAACCGGAATCGCCATAGCCTGTGCTCCCATGAACTGTGGCTGTCCTTCAGCAATTAAACCAACCGAGAACATGAATGCTACCTTGCCAAAGGGACCGCCCATGTCAAAGCCCTGCATCAGACCAATGGTAATGCCAAGTAAAATCATACTTCCGGCAGACATGCTTTCCAGCATGGCATAAAGAGCCGTCATCAGGGACGAAATGGGCGCTCCGATAATAAATATAAATGCAAATGCGATAAACAAAGATCCAGTAATAGGAATAATCATGATCGGAACCAACGGCCTGATCATCTCCGGCCAATGAAGCTTCTTCATCCACCTTACAAAGTATCCGGTCAGAAAACCAGCCACAATAGCTCCGATAAAGCCGGTTCCCGCCGACGCTCCGTAAAAAGAACCGTTGTTGGCGATCCAGCCGCCAATCATGCCAGGAGCCAGAGCCGCCCTGTCACCGATAGCAAATGCTATGTAACCGGCCAGAATCGGGATCATCAGTGTAAATCCGGCGCTTCCCACTGCAGAAATCTGATTCCAGAAGCTGCCTTCGGGGATCACAAGACCCTGGGGTGTGGGTTTTCCTCCCACTGCCAGTGCGACCGCAATCAGCAGGCCACCGATTACCACAAACGGGATCATAAAGGAGACTCCGTTCATCAACGCCTTGTACAGCATCTTTCCACTAAGGGCACCTGCAGGCTCC
>NZ_DAMAUN010000147.1:0-9104 GCF_032078915.1 Lacrimispora sp.
AAAATACCGCTGGCGATTGCTCCCGAGCCAGATACTTCTTCGTAGCTTGAAGGATCAGTGAGAACGGTATGCCATAAACCAGAAGGGGCCTGTAAACCTATCAAAGCATTTACCTGGGCTTTAAAGGTATCTGTAAAGTAAGTGAGAAGTCCCTGGTCAAGAGTTTCTTCATAGGACTCAATAAATTCCAGAATTCCATAGGTAAACCAGGAGTTGCCCCTGCACCAGAAAACTCCTCCGAAATTATTATTTAACGGAAAACTCCAGCCGTGATAAAACAACCCGGTATGTTTGTCGTATAAGTATTTGATATGTAATAATACCTGATGAAGAGCCTCGCCTAACCACTCCTGATTCTGGAAACGATGGCCCATTTTATTTAAAAACAAAACTGCCATGAATAACGTATCAATCCACATTTCCCCATCATTTAACAGGACGCCGTCACGGTTTCCGATGGCAGTTACCACATGCTGGAAACCGCCTTCTTTTGTTTTTGGAAGTCCGGTCATCAGCCAGTGGGCGTGGTCCAGACATAGCTTCTCGTATTCCGGGTTTTTAAGATCCTCCAGCAGTTCGGCTAAAACCAGGTAGGGGGCAGTCGTATTAATATTTTTACTGGGCAGTCCTTTCTTTAAATTGTTCTCAAACCAGTTGTCAAAGAATTCTAAGTAACGGTTATCTCCGTAAAATCTCTGAAGCTTTAAAAGACCATAAAGACCTACTCCCTGAGGCCAGTCCCATTCTTCGATCCCAAAGTCTCTGGCTATGATGCCCCGGCTTGCCTCTTCCTTTCCGACAGAGCGGTCATTTTCATAGTCGGCCCCTCCCAAGTTCATTAGCTTATCCATCACAAGATGGATTTTTGGCAGTAATTCTTTGTTTGTCATGTCATTCTCCTCCGTTTAACTTTTTTGCATATGCGCTAGGTGTCATCCCCGTATTTTTTTTGAAAATCTGGCTGAAATACTGGGGGTTATTTCCACATCCTACCTGCTGAGCGATCCATTGAATTTGTTCGGTATGACCTTCTGCTAATAATTGCTTGGCTTTCTGGATGCGCAGGATGGTGATGTAGTTTGAAAATTTTTGTTTTGTTTCCTTGCTGAACCGTTTGCTTACATAATCCACATTCATAAACAGATAATTTTCTGCGATGGACTTCAAGGTAAGATTGGGATTGTCCAGATGTTCTTCTACATACTGCATGACCTTTTCAATAAAGGGGCTGTAGCGCTGGGAAAGGGTGGACGGCTCTTTTAAGACCTCGTTAAGCTTTTCACAAAGCAAGGCGCGGATGCTGCCAACCTCAGTCTGCTGGTTTAAATCCATCAGATACTCCGTGGTGTCAACGGATGAAAGGTAGCTGCTTTCTGTGGCAAATTTAATCAGTATCCGTGAACCTGCCTGCTTTAAAAAATCGGGATTGCCGATGTCATTTAAAATTGCAGTTAGTTCCTCCAGATATGATTTCAGTTCTGAGCCGTTTGCTTCTATTAAAAGCGTGGTCAGCTCTTCTATTTCGGAGATGAGATTTTTATAATTACAGGTGGGGACTGGCTGCAGTCCATTCATAAAATAGATAATTCCGTAACGTTTGATCTTTGTAATCATGGTTTCTAAAAGCTTTCCCAGGCTGGAAAAGGTATAACGTTTATAATCTAATTCCACTGACTGCACCATCGGATTTAAGCTGCGCATAAATAAATCGAACTTATCATAGGAGACCTGGTATCCTTCGAAAAACAGAATCAGGGAGTTTTTAACATAAATGCTGTACAGTTCTATACCAGGTGCATGTTCGGCCATGTAATCGTAAATGCGGCTTAAAACAGAGATGAAATGATCTTCTTCCAGATAGTGGAGAAAACACAATTCATATCCCGTATTATAAAAATCCATAAATCCGGAATATGCATTCCAGGAAGATTCTGACGCTTCAGGCAGAAAAATCTGTTCGTTGATAATATTTGCCAGAATGCTGTGGTGGAGATTGGCGGTCAGCGCCTTCTGGCGTTCTTTCAAATCCTGAAATGCCTGGCGGTGATAGTATTCCCGGATCACATCCCGCATGCTTTCCATGATTTGCTCCTCGTTGCATGGCTTGAGAAGATAGTGATGGACCCGGTATTTCATCGCCTGCTTTGCATATTCAAATTCTCCAAAGCCGGATAACAGAATAAACTGGGTGTCCATATCGGCCTGAGAAATCCGTTCTACCAGCTCTAATCCTGACAGGCCGGGCATCCGTATGTCAGTCATAACGATATCCGGCGATTCATCGAGAATCATGTTATAAGCCTCAATACCGTCACGGCAGGTTCCAATCAGTTCGATGCCCAGGCTGTTCCAGTCAATAAGAGAGGAAATAGACTCCCGGATCATTCGTTCATCATCGGCAATAATTAATTTCAGCATTTGCGTTCTCCTTTCGTATCAGAATCGGATTCAGGCGTTGCATTGAGAGGAAAAGACAACTGAGCCACGGCCTGGTCTTCCTCATTATAGAGGGTGAGCCCGTAGCCCTCTCCATAAGTAAGCACCATTCGATCCAGTATATTTAGAAGGCCGATCCCGAAACCATGAGGTTCTATTTTGTGGGTTTTCAATTTCTTTAAAAGGTCTTCTTCAAAGAAGGAGCTGTTATTTTTAACAGAAATGAAGAGGGTAGTACCGTCTGTTTCAGCAACAATTTGAATCCGGCATTCTTCCGTGTTCTCTTCCAATCCATAGCGGATGGCATTTTCCACCAGCGGCTGGAGGGTCAGCTTCAGTACAGCACAATGAAAGAGATTTTGGGGAGCGGATATCTCATATTCCAGCCGGTCTTCATAGCGGTATTTCTGGATTGTCATATAGCATTGCACAAGTTCCAGTTCCCGGCATAAAGGAACTTCCTTGTGCTTCTGGTCCAGTGTAATGCGAAGGAGTGTGCCAAGGGATTCCGTCATGGAAGAAATATCTTTTGCCCCAATGGTCTTTGCCCTCCAGTTGATGGATTCCAGAGTGTTGTACAAAAAGTGCGGATTCATCTGGGTTTCCAGGGCTTTTAGCTGAGCTTCCTTTATAAGGATTTGGTTTAAGTAGTTGGTCCGGATCAGTTGGTTTACTTTATCCACCATTTGGTCGAAACAGGCGTGAAGAATGCCTAATTCATCGGTACGTTTGCTGTAATCGTAGGAAATCTGGGGAGTTTCGGTCTGCCCGGCCGCAAAGCGTTCCATTTTTAAAATCAGATTGTCAAAATGCCTTGTGATGGAGTCAATCAAAGCAGATGACAGCAGGATGGCCAGCCCTATGGAGACTGTAATGATTGTCAGGCAGATTTTTAAGCTGGTACGGAGAGAATCTGCAATGCTGCCATATGGAATCAGACAAACATAATCCCAGTCAAATTCCGGTATGATTCCTTTTACGTAAAAGAAGCTGTCTCCATCGGGATTTACAAGACCGTATCTGGAATGGAAAAAGTGATCAAAAAGTGACAGTTCTCCGGCTTTTAAACTGGAGGAATTATAGATTAAGTCCTCCTGACCGTAAAGGATATAACGGGTGTCATCGTAAAAATGGCTGGTGCTGGTGGCAGCTTTTATCAGTCCGTTTATATTTAAGCTGACAACAAGCGTTCCCAGGGAATCAAGACTTAAATATTTTGACCGGCGTAAGTTCTTGACCATAAACAGGCCGTATTCTTCGCTGTAATCAGTAATCCAGAGAGTGCGTCCCTTGGCCTCTTCGCCTCTTGTGACAAGGTCTTTAACGACGGATTCCGGAAGAATATTTTCCGCCGAAATATGGGTATGAATGGAGAACCGGTCTTGGTAAAGACTCATATAGTTAATATTGTTTTTTCGGAAGGTAAAATAATATTCATTTAAAGTTCCGTAAAGCGCTTTGTATGCAATGGAACGGTCCTGAACGCTGGGAGAATCCTTTAAAGTCCCAAGTCCATTTTGAATAATGGTATCAGCCAGAAACATATCAGCCATGGTGGAAATATTATCCAGACGGTTATTCAGCTCTTTGGCAGTATAGGACAAGGATGAGGCCACCGATTGATAGAGCACCTTTTGGTGGGCCTTGGAAACCAGGTGGATACTGAAGAGTGAAACGAAAGCCAAAAGGATAATGCAAAGAAATACAATGGAATGAATCTTCTTTTTTAAAGAGAGATTTCTGATAAACTGCTTCATAAGGGACCGCCTTTCGGGTACTGAACTGATGACAGCTAAATTATATAGAAAACAGTTCCGTAAAACAACCGGTTATGGAAAAGAACTATTCAAATTATACAGACAACACGGTTTTTTCAACTTGGAACCCGGTTTTACTCATTTACTGGAATAATCGTGGGAAGTATAATGAAGACGCTTGATACAGCAAAAGTAAATGAATGGAGGAAGGTTTCATGAAGAAAAGAATTGCGTTACTATTGGCGGCAGCTATGGCAGCAGCTTCCCTAGCCGGATGCAAAGGCGGCACAACCACAACTGCAGATACTACAGCAGGTTCTGCTGCAGAAGATACTGCCGCAGCAGATACAGGGAGTGCAGGCGGAGATTCCAAACTGACAATGAGCTGGTGGGGGAATCAGGTCAGAAACGAGAAAACTCAGGCTGCCTTAGACTTATATGCGGAGCAGAACCCGGGGATAACCATAGAAGGGCAGTTTTCCGAGTGGTCTGACTACTGGAATAAACTGGCTACTTCCGCAGCAGGACAGGCGATTCCGGATCTTGTTCAGATGGATTATTCGTTCATTGATCAATATGTAAAAAATGGACTGTTGGTAGACTTAAAGCCGTATATGGAAGATGGTACCCTGGATGTCTCTAATATTTCAGAAAACACGATAGCAAGCGGTACGGTGAATGGCGGAGTCTACGCAATCTGCGCGGGAATTAATGCGCCTTCTCTTCTGTATAATAAGACTTTGCTGGAGGAAAACGGTATTCAAATTAAGGATTACATGACCACGGATGAATTCATGGACGTATGCCGCCAGGTTTACGAGAAAACGGGGTATAAAACAAACATTGCTTATTATAATGCGGGAGCCTATCTGGATTATTTTATGAGAAGCTATGATGTTGTTCTCTATGGAGACAAAAAGATGGGCGGGACCGTAAATGATTACCTTCCATTTTTCCAGATGTATGAGACGGGAATTAAGGAAGGATGGTTTATTGATCCAGGTGTATTTGCAGAGCTTTCCATCGGTTCCGTTGAACAGGAGCCTCTGGTTTACGGCTCCGGTCCTGAAACCATGTCCTGGTGTGCTTTTTATAACTCTAACCAGCTGACTGCTATTCAAAAAGCAGCTCCGGAGGGGATGGAAATCGGTATCACCACATGGCCGTCAGCAGATCCCAAGAAATCCGGTTATTTAAAGTCCAGCATGTTTTTCTCTGTCGGCGCTCATACAAAGAATCCGGAAGAAGCAGTTAAGGTTCTTAACTTCTTAACGAATTCCAGCGAGGCAAACAACATTTTGCTGGGAGAAAGAGGCGTTCCGGCTTCCAGTGTGATTGCAGGAGAACTGGCACCGAAGATGAGCGATGTGGATCAGGAAGTGATCCGTTATGTCAACGAGGTGGTAACCCCTAACTGTTCCCCCATCAATCCTCCGCAGCCAGACGGCGCAAGTGAGGTTTCCAATCTGTTGAATCAGGTTCAGGAACAGCTGTGCTACGGTGCATATGATGCAGCTACAGCCGCAGAAGAATTCTTTAACGGGGCTAATAATATCATGAACAAAAAATAATTTAACCTTATTAAGTAAGTCCCCCGCTTCAATGCCGGAAAGGCATAAGTGATCGGCGGGGGCTTACTTATGCCCGGTGAAGCGGGGCGCGCTGTGAGCTGGCAGCGAAGCGGATTACGAATATCCGCCCGGCTAAGTAAACTCTTATCCACGAATGGAGGACGTCTATGAAAGATAACAAAGGGGCTGGCCTCAGACATTTCCTTAACAAAGAAAGTACAGCGGGAGTGGTATTCAGTCTTCCGTTTATCATCGGCTTTCTGCTGTTCATGGTGGTGCCCATGGGAATATCCTTTTACTATTCTTTGTGTGATTATAACATTTTGTCACCGCCTGTTTTTGCAGGACTTAAAAATTACATAAAGATGTTTACCGATGATAAAGTATTTTTTCAGACCATAGGGGTTACATTTTATTTTGCCTTAGTATCTGTTCCCCTGCGTTTGATTTTTGCACTTATGGTAGCCTTGCTTTTGCTTAATACAACAAAGGCAACCGGCTTTTACCGGGCGGCTTACTATCTTCCATCCATCATCGGAGGTTCTGTGGCTGTCGCCATACTCTGGAAGCGGATGTTTGCAACCGATGGTGTGGTCAACCACCTTTTGGGTATTATGGGGATTCAGACCAGCTTTGCATGGCTTGGAAATAAGAATACGGCTATCTGGACCCTTATTATCCTGGCAGTCTGGCAGTTTGGTTCTTCTATGCTGATTTTTTTATCATCCTTAAAGCAGATTCCTGTGACGCTTTATGAGGCTGCCAGAGTAGATGGCGCAAATAAAGTTTCACAGTTTTTAAGGATCACTCTGCCTCTTTTAACACCTACCATTTTCTTTAATCTGGTGATGCAGATGATCAACGGTTTCCTGGCATTTACCCAGTGCTTCATTATAACCCAGGGAAAACCGCTGAACTCCACCTTGTTCTATACCGTTTATATGTACCAGCAATCCTTTGAGTTCTACAATACCGGATACGGGGCAGCTTTGGCCTGGGTAATGCTGGGAATTATAGGCCTTATTACAGGGATTCTGTTCGCAACAAAGAAATTCTGGGTTTATACGGAAGGAGTGTGAGACAGATGAAGGCCAAAAGAAAAATAGGTAAAATTATTTACCATATAATCGTCTGCGGTTTGGGGCTTGTGATGATTTATCCTCTGGTTTGGATGGTTATGAGTTCTTTTAAGGAGACCAATACCATCTTTCTGACAGCAGGCCAGCTGATTCCGGAAAAATTTGTGCTTTCCAATTACATAAATGGCTGGAAAGGTTTTGCAAAGATTACGTTTGCAACTTTTTTTAAGAATTCCCTGTTTATCGCCGTTGCAGCAACCTTGGGAACTGTTTTTTCCTCGGCTTTGGTGGCCTATGGCCTGGCAAGATGCAGATTTTTCGGCAGAAGAGCTTTGTTTGTGGCTATGCTGCTTTCCATGATGCTTCCGGCTCAGGTTCTGATGATTCCTCAATATTTATGGTATCAGAAATTAGGGTGGGTAGGAAGCTATAAGCCGTTAATTCTTCCTTATTGCTTTGCGATTCAGGGATTCTTTGTTTATATGATGATTAATTTTATAGATGGAATCCCCCGTGAGCTTGATGAGGCAGCCAAGATTGACGGCTGCTCTTATTATGGCATATTTTCCAGGATCATTATGCCGCTTATAACCCCGGCTCTAATTACGGCCAGCATTTTTTCATTTATGTGGAGGTGGGATGATTTTCTTTCCGCTCTGCTCTATATCAATGAGTCTGCCAAATATCCGGTCAGCCTTGCCTTAAAGTTGTTTTGCGATCCGGGATCTTCTTCTGATTATGGCGCGATGTTTGCAATGGCAACCTTATCAATCCTGCCTGCGGTCATCATCTTTATCTGTCTGCAGAAATATCTGGTGGAAGGCATCAGCACTTCCGGTTTAAAAGGATAAGACAATGTCTTGTCTTAAGTGAACGTTGGAAAATGGAAAGGAGAATGAAGATGGTCATTGAACGTTATCCAAGACCTGATTTTAAAAGAGAAGATTGGACGGATCTGAATGGAGAATGGGATTTTTCCTTTGATGAACCGGTATTTGACCGGAAAATTCAGGTTCCGTTCTGCTATCAGTCCGAAATGAGTGGAATCGGTGATACAAGAGTCCACCATATTGTGTGGTATCGGAAAGAGTTCGTTGTGGAAAAAGGCAGATTAAGCGGAAAAAGCCTGCTTTTAAAGTTTGGAGCCGTGGATTATGAAGCAGAGGTCTATATCAATCAAACCTATGCAGGCGGCCATAGAGGAGGCCACACTTCTTTTGAGGCAGATATTACCGGACTGGTTTCCGAAGGAAAGAATACCATGACGGTTAAAGTCATGGATTACAGTGATGCGGATAAACCGAGAGGAAAGCAGACATGGACAGGTGAAAATTTTGCCTGCTGGTACACTCCTACAACTGGGATATGGCAGAGTGTGTGGCTGGAATATGCGGGAAAACCCTATATAAAACGAATAAAGGCAACTCCGGATCTGGAACGTAATGAAGCTTTATGCGAAATCTTCATTTCCTCCATGGAGCGCGTGTCCGCGGATGTTTCCTTTCATAGCCTTCCTGCAGAAGGCGGCGTGGAAATGGATCTGGGCAGTTTGAAAATATCTTGTGAAAACGGCTATGGAAAAGGAATTCTGGCTTTGCCGGACTTGGATCTGCGCCGGGATCAGCTGACGTGGACGCCGGAAAAGCCCAATTTGATTGAGATGGAAGTAAATCTTCAAAATGATAAGGTGACCAGTTATTTTGGCCTTCGGTCTGTCTGCATTTCAAATGGGAGGATTCTGCTAAACGGAGAGGTGTTATATCAAAGACTGGTTCTCGATCAGGGCTACTGGAGTCAGAGCCTTCTCACGCCTCCGGATGAGGAAGCCATCCGGAATGATATTCTGCTTTCAAAGAAAATGGGGTTTAATGGGGCCAGAAAACATCAGAAAATTGAAGATCCAAGATATTACTACTGGGCCGATAAACTGGGATTTCTTGTATGGGGAGAGATGCCAAGCTGCTATATGTATACAGACAATACCGTGGAAAGCACCTCCAGAGAGCTGGCAGAATTCATTGAACGGGATTATAATCATCCATCCATTATTACATGGGTGACAGCGAACGAAAGCTGGGGAATGAGAAACATAAAAACGGATAAGAGCCAGCAGAGCTTTTCTAATATGTTGTTTTATCAGGCAAAAGCTCTGGATAAAACCAGACCGGTCAGTGGAAACGACGGCTGGGAACAAACCGGGCACACCGATATTCTGGCCTTACATGATTATGAACTGATGCCGGAAACCGAAGAAAAATATG
>NZ_DAMAUN010000148.1:0-8972 GCF_032078915.1 Lacrimispora sp.
TGACATGAGCCTGGTCATGAAAATCTGCGAACGGATTTTAGTCCTTGATTTCGGCACTACCATTGCTTCCGGGACTCCGGAGGAGATCGCCAATCATCCAAAGGTCATTGAAGCCTATCTGGGAAAAGACGATGAGGAGGTAGAGAAAGATGCTTAAGGTAAAGGATCTGGCAGTATCTTACGGTGCCATTGAAGCCATTCATGGGGCATCCCTGGAAGTTCATGATGGAGAAATCGTTTCCCTTATCGGAGCCAATGGAGCGGGAAAAACCACCATCTTAAGAACTATTTCAGGGTTAAAAAAAGCTGACAAGGGAGAGATACTTTTTGACGGAGCCGATTTGTTAAAAACAGAACCCAGCAAGATCATCAATTTAAAACTGGCACATGTACCGGAAGGACGGCATATTTTCCCCCAGATGACCGTAGAGGAGAATTTAGAAATGGGGGCATTTACCGATGGAAAAGATATGGCGGCCAATATGGCAGATGTATTTGAACGTTTCTCCCGTTTGAAAGAACGGAAAAAACAGCTGGCAGGAACCTTGTCCGGCGGTGAACAGCAGATGCTCGCCGTAGGCCGGGCCCTTATGGCAAAGCCCAAGATGATCCTGATGGATGAACCGTCTATGGGACTTTCTCCATTGCTGGTAAAGGAAATCTTTTCTATTATCAGAGAAGTGAACAAAAAAGGGATCACCATTCTGCTTGTGGAACAGAATGCAAAAATGGCCTTATCCATATCAAACAGAGCCTATGTCATGGAGACTGGGAAGATTACCATGGAAGGTGATGCCGGCGAACTGCTAAAGGATGACAGGGTAAAGAAAGCATATCTTGGACAATAGGAGGATACGATTATGGATGAGAATAAGAAGTATTTTGCCATTGCCATCACACGTACCTGCGGAAGCGGAGGCGGAAGCTACATAGGTAAAAAACTGGCGGTTGATTACGGGATCGATGTGTATGACAGAAAGCTCTTGCGTCTGGCATCAGAAGACAGCGGGATCAATGAGGAGATATTTGCAAATGCAGATGAAAATACGAAAAAAACCTTTTTATACCGTGCCTCAAGAAGAGTCTACAGCGGCGAAGTCATTCCTAAGGAAAGTGGCAATTTTTTATCGGATCAGAATCTTTTTAATTATCAGGCAAAGGTTTTGCAGGAGCTTCTTCATCATGAATCCTATGTCTGCATCGGCCGGGCAGCGGATTTTGTCTTAAAGGATGAGCCTAATGTAGTATCCGTGTATCTGGATGCCCCCTATGAATTCCGCTTAAAAAGAGAGATGGAGCGGCAGGGAATATCGGAACAGGATGCTGCAAAGTATATAGACAGACTGGATAAATACAGGAATTCCTATTATATGTACCATACCGGAAGGCAGTGGAAGAACCCTGAAAATTATGACCTTTGCCTGAATACGGAAAGTTTGGGGCTGGATCATTGCGTGGAATTAATTAAGAAATACGTGGAGTTGAAATTTGGGATTTGTTCCAGTGAAAAGGAGATATTATGAAAGAGCTTGCTTATTATGATGGAAGGATCGGAGCACCTGAGGAATTGATGGTTCCCTTTCAGGACCGGGTTCATTTTTTTGGAGATGGAGTTTATGATGCTACCGTTGGAGGAAATCACAAGGTGTATCTTCTGGAGGACCATCTGGACCGTTTTTACTCCAGTGCCAAAGCCCTGGATATTAAGATTCCCATGGAGAAGAAGGAGCTTTCAGAACTTCTGACCAAACTTCTTTCCATGGTGGAGGGGAATACTCATTTTGTGTACTGGCAGGTGACAAGAGGAACCGCTCCCAGGGATCATGCTTATGATGAGGCAATGCTTGGAAAGCTGTGGGTCATGATAAGGCCTAATAAACTAAAAGACCCGGATGTTCCCATCCGCCTGATTACAATGGAAGATACCAGATTTCTTTACTGCAATATTAAGACGTTGAATCTTCTCCCGTCTGTGCTGGCCTCTCAGGAGGCTTTAAAAGCTGGAGTAATGGAAACTGTTTTACACAGAGGAGATATGGTGATGGAGTTCGCCCACATCTATGTTTCTATTTTAAAAAACGGAACCTTCCTTTCCCATCCCAATGATAACCTGATCCTTCGGGGGATTGCAAAAACTCATATGATACAGGCCTGCTACAGGCTTGGAATCCAGGTATTGGAGCGGGCATTCACGATGGAAGAGCTTATGGACGCCGATGAAGTCATCGTAACCTCTTCCTCCAATTTCTGCCTTCATGCAGACGTTATTGACGGAAAGCCTGTAGGAGGAAAGGATCCTGCGACGTTAAAGAGGATTCAGGATGCCGTTTTGGAAGAATACTTAGAGTATACAGGCAGAGATAGTATATTTGATTAGGAGTGGAAGATGGACAGAGGCGGACTGGAAAAGAGAAATGTGGGAGAAAACCTGGATGCTCTGATGAATTTAGATCCCAGGGGTTATGGAGTATGCCGGATTCTTTATGCCGGGAGCCGGGAGCAGATGGGGGAGCCTCTTACCATGAGAGCGGCGGAAAAGCTGTGTGAAACGGTGAAAGAAAATGATCTGGTTTATATATTGACAGGATTTGTGCTTCTGCCTCATAAGAAACCGGAGATGGATGGAATGGTCAGTTCCATGCTGCTGGCAAGAGCCTTAGTCATGGCTTTTGGGGCAAAGCCTGTTATTATCTGCCCTGAGGACTGTGTGAAGTCGGTAGTGAAATGTGCCTGCGTGGTAGGTCTTCATATTTACCAGGATATAGGGACTGTAAGGGAACTTCCTCTCAGCATGGGAGTGATGGCATTTACCAAAAATCCGGCCAGGGCAGAAATTGAAGCGGAATGGCTGATAAAGGAAGGGCTTCCCGGAGCGGTAATCTCTGTGGAGGCCCCCGGTTCCAATGAAAATGGCGTTTACCACAATTCAGCCGGAAACAATGTAACAGAGCTGGAAGCCAAGACAGATGTACTATGGGAAATGCTTCGGAAAAAGGGAGTCTTAAACATTGCCATCGGTGATCTTGGCAATGAGATCGGCATGGGAGCCATAGCAGATCATATTAAAAAATACATACCTTTAACGGCTCCCGGGGAATGTGTGTGCGGCTGCGGAGGCGGAATTCTGGCGGTCAGCCGAGCGGACCATGTGATAACGGCAACCTGTTCTGACTGGGGCTGTTACGGTTTGATCGCGGCACTGGCTTACTTAAAGCGGGATATGGAAATTCTTCACCGGGAAGAAATGGAAGCGGAACTGATGAGAGCGGCGTCAAGAACCGGTCTTATTGATATGACCGGTTCACTGATCCCTGGAATCGATGGATTTGGTACCCGGCTGAATACAGGAATTGTCAGCCTGATGCGACAATGTACGGCTTATGCGGTCCGGTATTCCCATAATTCCGATCACTGGTTTCATTCTGTGCTGAAAAAAGGATTTTTTGAAGAAGGGGATAGGCCATGGTTCAAATAAAGCCGGTCGGTGACTGCGGTGCCCTGGTGGAATTGGGTGATTCCATCAGTGAGGAGGTAAATTCGAAGGTAATGGAATTAAACCGGAGGATTCATGAGCAATCGGTGGAAGGAATTCTTGAGACAGTACCTGCCTTTTGTTCTGTTCTCGTTTGTTATGATCCTCTGAAAACAGATTATGACACAGTATTAAAGGTTCTGTCGCGGCTGTCAGAATCATTGGAAGGCAGAACTGGGATAAGAGGGAGGCTGGTGGAAATTCCGGTCTGCTATGGAGGCAGCTTTGGGCCGGATCTTTCTTTTGTAGCGGAACATGGAAAGATCACGGAGGAAGAGGTGATCCGGATTCACAGCAGCAGGGATTACCGTATTTATATGCTGGGATTTCTTCCGGGCTTTCCCTATCTTGGAGGAATGGATGAACGCATTTTTACCCCCCGGTTAAACTCACCAAGAACCAGGATTCCGGCGGGGAGCGTAGGAATCGGAGGAGAGCAGACAGGAATCTATCCCATGGACTCTCCGGGAGGCTGGCAGTTGATCGGACGTACGCCTTACCGTCTTTTTAAGCCGGAGCAGGTGGGAAAACCTCTTTATGAAGCCGGTGATTCCATTCGTTTTGTACCCATCAGCCAGGAAGAATATAAAGAAATAAAAAGAAAACAGGAAAAGGAGTGACGGGATGGGATTTGAAATCTTGCGTCCTGGAGCCTTGTCCACAGTTCAGGATAAAGGGAGAAGAGGATTTTTAAGCCAGGGCATCCAGGAAAGCGGAGCCTGTGACAAGTATTCCATGAAGCTTGCCAATCTCCTTGCCGGTAATTTGGAAGAACTGGAAACAGCGGCAGTCATCGAATTTACGTTAAAGGGCGGTGAGCTCCGTTTTACCTCTGACGAGATCATTGCCCTTGCAGGCGGGGATATGAAACCATGTATCAATGGAATCCCGGTTCCCATTTTCTCCCCGATTCTGGTTCGGACAGGAGATATTCTGACCATGGAGCTTGCGGTTTCCGGCCTTCGGACTTACATGGCGGTCTATGGAGGTATAGAGGTTCCGTCTGTCATGGGAAGTCGTTCCACCAATTTGAAATGCCACATAGGAGGCTTGGAGGGAAGGGCACTCCTTGAAGGGGATCGTCTGGAGTCAGGGAAAGACCTCAGGCAGTTTAAGAAAATAATAAAGAGATTAAAGGGAAATGAGAAGCTGGCAGCCGTGGGAGAGAATGAACTATGGCTGCGTCAATCGTCAACACCTTACCGTTTTTATGGAGACGACCGTATGGTTCTTCTGCGTGCCGTAATGGGCCCCCAGGAAAATGCTTTTACGGAGCTGGGACTTAACACTCTGATCCGGAATCCGTTCCGGCTAAGCATGGACTGCGACCGCATGGCCTGCAAACTGGAGGGAGAGCCAATAGAAATGAAAAATGGGGCGGATATCATATCCGATGGGATCGTAGAAGGCTCAGTTCAGATCTCATCTTCTGGACTTCCTATGGTTTTGATGGCAGATCACCAGACCACCGGAGGATATGCAAAAATCGCTACGGTGATCCGTACGGATATCCCCGCACTGGCCCAGTTAAAGCCAGGGGAATGGGTGGCATTTCAATA
Source organism: Lacrimispora sp. (assembly GCF_032078915.1). Taxonomy (GTDB): domain Bacteria; phylum Bacillota; class Clostridia; order Lachnospirales; family Lachnospiraceae; genus Lacrimispora. The sequence continues at coordinate 5,092 of NZ_DAMAUN010000148.1, forward strand.
TGTAACTCCAGGTGAGGCCGTGGCAATCTGCCGGAAGGAAGAAGAAAAGCTGCGAAATTTAAAGGAACGGTTTCGAAATGTCATTTACCGGTAATTAGACCATAAGACAGGAAAGAAGGAAAGAACATGGGACCAGAGTATAGAAACAGGGAGCCAAAAGAAGTCCGCCGGCTGATCAGGGAGGGTGTGATCCACAGCCCTACCACCGGAATGTGCGGCGGCTATGCCCAGGGAAATCTGGTGATCCTTCCCGAAGAGCTGGCATGGGATTTCCTCTTGTTCTGCCAGAGAAATCCCAAGGCCTGCCCGCTTCTTGAAGTATCGGATGCAGGAAGCAGAAGTTTTCCGCTGACAGCAGAAGGAAGTGATATCCCAAGGGATATTCCCAGATACCGTGTGTATGAAAACGGCGTGTGCACCGGTGAACACACGGATGTATCAGAATTATTTGAAGAATATCAAAGAACCAGGGGAAAGCTGGTAAGCTTTCTCATTGGCTGCAGTTTTTCTTTTGAAACAGCACTTTTGGAAGCTGGGATACCGGTGAGACAGATTGAGGAAGGAGTAAATGTTCCTATGTTCCATACGAACATTCCCTGCACGCCCGCAGGAATATTTTCAGGTAATATGGTGGTAAGCATGAGGCCCATTCCTCATCACCAGGTTTCCGGTGCAGTTGCCATTACAGCTTCCATGCCAAGGGTGCATGGGGCACCTGTTCACATTGGTTATCCGGAAGCTCTTGGAATAAAAGATATCCGCAAACCGGATTTTGGAGATCCGGTGACCATATATGAAGGAGAGGTGCCTGTTTTCTGGCCCTGCGGGGTAACTCCCCAGGCAGTGGTCATGAACAGCAGGCCTCCCTTTGTAATTACTCACGCCCCGGGACACATGTTTATTACGGATTTAAAAAATGCAGAATTAAAGAATTAGAGGTGAGAATATGCCGGTCATTGACTTGAACTGCGATCTGGGTGAAAGCTTTGGTGCTTATAAAATAGGAATGGATGAAGAGGTGCTGCCCTATGTTACATCGGCGAACATTGCCTGTGGATTTCATGGGGGAGATCCTGTGGTAATGGAAAAGACGGTGGCTTTGTGTAAAAAATATGGAGTGAGGGCAGGGGCCCATCCGGGATTCCCTGATCTGGCGGGATTTGGAAGAAGGAATATGAGCCTTTCTCCAGGCGAAGTAAAAACCAGTGTTATGTATCAGATCGGTGCCCTGAACGCTTTTTGCAGAGGAGCCGGAATCAGGCTATGCCATGTAAAGCCCCACGGGGCCTTGTACAACATGGCGGCAAACGATTATAAACTGGCAAAAGCCATCTGCCAGGCGATAAAAGAAGTAGATGGCAGCCTGGTTCTCCTGGCTCTCAGCAATAGTGAGATGCTTCGGGCGGCCAAGGATACAGGGGTATCTGCTGCCAGTGAAGTATTTGCAGACCGGGCCTATGAAGGGGATGGAAGCCTGGTTCCAAGAAGCCGGAAAGGCGCGGTGATTGAAGATGAGGAACTGGCGTTAAAACGGGTGATCCGAATGGCAAAAGAAGGGGTGGTGGAAGCCATTGACGGAAGCACGATTTCCATTGATGCGGATTCTGTATGTGTTCATGGAGACGGAGGGAAGGCTCTGGAATTTGTAAAGAGGATAAGAAAAGGTTTTTCAGAAGCAGGTATAGAGGTAAAATGCTTTTAGCAGACAATACAAAGGCGTGGCAGGGAACTGTCATGCCTTTTTTCTATTTTTCCGATTACAGAAAAGCTTAATCCATCTAGCCCATAGAACTTCTGCATCCATTTTTTTTAAAAAGAAACGACGGTTTTGATTTTTGCGGTATATTCCCTTCATAGCAGACAGTGAAAAAACAAAACTGTTGAAATGGAGGGAGCATATCATATTTCAAAACCGCCGTTAGTCTACTGGGGCGGTGATCCGATAATATCGGTGTTCCTATAACTATTTATTCTTTGATACCTGACTAACCGCAGCGTAATAGATTATAATAAGCGCAGAACCCAATAATAAACCTCCCACAATATCGGTGAACCAATGCACCCCTGAAATAAAACGCCCAATCACCGTTACGGCGATGATAGCAGCAGATATGACCTCCGCCGAAATTCTGATTGATTTATTTTGTATCCTGGAATGGAATTGCATAATTGCGGTAGCCATGATACATAGTACAATCATCGTGTGGGAAGATGGATAGGACGGTTCTAATGCACTTTCCAAAATAACCGGTCTGTAATTAACAATAAATATTTCAAACAATACATATGAAAATATTACGAGGATATAAAACACTCCCAGTACTATAATATCGCTGTCTACGCACTTGATACTTTTTCTTTTTATTAGCTGGACGAAACCCAATGCAGCAAAACCCAAAGCAACAAGGATAGCTGCAACCCCAATCCAGTCTGTGATATGGTACCAAAGCAAGTTTTCACCAAGCAGTTTGAACATAAAGCCATTTAATGCAGAGAATCCAACGTTGGATTGTTCCGGACCTATGGGGTTAACGTCAAATGTTAAAACCGCCAATGTAAATAGTATGAATAGCAAAAGTAGTATTCCGGCAAGTATAAAACACTTTTTATTTTTCATCCTGTATTCCCCCTTTCAGAACATAGGGCGATAAACGATTTAAGTCATGCCGTGTTCCATATGGTTTTACTAATCTGTTTGTTTTAATGATAAAATCCATTCGTAAAATCCTTTCTGTAATTTTAGTATGTTTGTGTGTGCCAGCCACATCTTCATTGTGTGGCCAAGTATGGAAATATTCAAGCTACGAATCGTCACAACGGCAAAAACCCTCCGACACTTTTCGTGTCGAAGGGTTTTTTACAAGGTTTTTCAGAACAATTTACTTTATTCGGCTGCTCTTTATCAAAAGAATTACTTTAATCATAAGAAATAGGAAAAGGAGAGAAGTCGCAGAGGGTTGACGAGTTGCAACATAAACAAGAATGCAAAAAGCCTGTAACAGAATAGAGCCGGTTCTGCTAAAGCTATACCATTTTTCATTCAAAAAATGTTGAGCAATTATTTGTACGATCCCCATCATTGCCATTAGAATAGGCGCAACAAGATAAATCGTCCATGTAACGGTGCTTACGTCTGGGTTCGAAAACAAACTCACGGCCCGAATCAGGTCACTATCCTGCCGTATATAAAGCGGAAGGAAATAAAAGGATATTGTCATAACATCTAAAGTACCATAAACCAGACTGAAAATCTTATTTATATTAGTGCGGTTCTCATTTGCTGCAAGGGAAATCAACTCCTCACCTGACAACAAATCATCAATAGATACCGAGAAGAGTTTTGATATATTTTTAAGCGAATCGATATTCGGGTATCCCTTGCCACTTTCCCATTTTGATATAGCCGTTCTGGACACAAATAATTCTTCTGCAAGCTGTTCCTGGGTCCATTCTTTTCCTTTTCGTAATTGTTGTAATTTCTCGCCAAATTCCATATACAATACCCCTATTAGTCATTAGTTTTTATGCGGCCATCAATAGGCGACCTCAATGTGACTGGCATTGCGATACTGCAATACTAGCCTATCAGATATGCCCCATATCATGGCTGCTTCATTTGTTGCGGTCATAGCGACATTTCCATGTTTATTATACTTTAACTTTTTATAGAAGAATTATACCACAAAAAGGATTCAAAGAGAGCCCCAAGTGGGTAATTTGATTACTTAAGAGGAAAGATGATTACTAAATTTGAAGGTCATAACAAAATGGAAAAATCGGTTACAAAACGGGAAGCTTGGATTGCAATTTAGCCATTAATATAAAATCTTCAATTGTAAAATATCTTTCCCGTTTGAAAGGGAAAGATGGGTACAAATATT
>NZ_DAMAUN010000149.1:0-8862 GCF_032078915.1 Lacrimispora sp.
TAGACCCGGAAAGCGGGTGGTTCCACAAAGGTGAGCACAAACATGTTTTTGCATATCACCGCTTTTATCTCCATAATTTGTATCAAATAGCATATCAAGCCAGAACTGAGCTATATAATAATCACTACTTCGTGACTTCATATTTGAAATATGGATATTAATTTTACGGACAAAAAGGACGATAGTAAATAACCTATCGTCTGTTAGTACACCCCGGAAAAGCACACTGATTTCCAGACCTCAATGAAAGTTCTCTTATTACATCTTTAGTTGGTTCTAATTTTTTAGCTTTTTCTCCCATTTTCTACACCCCTATTATAATTTCTCGATTTATTTAATTATTAAATAGAAAAATATAGTATCACAATTTATTTCATAATAGCAAGAGCAGTAGTTTTTGTAACTATACCCGTAATATCCCCAACCAGGAGACAAGATACTCTTGTTGAGTTGCTTCATCCGATTTATTCGGTTCAAGCAAGTGAAACACCATGTAAACAATTGTTGATGTTGGTGACAATATTGACGAGAACATAAGAAAAGAGTCCATAATGGACTTTTTTAACGAACCCGTACTTACAGGTATACGTTGATTCTTTAACCTATGGGTGAGAGCTTGATTATATTAGCCTGGGCAACGTGTCAATCAGACGGGCACGTTAGATTTCGCCCCCTTTTTGGGGAACCAATTTTGGGTCAGTCAAATTTCACTCACCCCTTTTTCGAAATTCCTTTCTAGCTGATGTAGCGGAACTGCCACCTCTGATAATTTCCTTCACTATTAATAATACCGTTCATACACCCATAAGCATGACTGTATACGGTAATATTTGCCCTGATTCCAGCTTGTAAGGGTTTAGATGATACTTAAGGGTATGGGATAAAGTGGCTGAATGAGCCTTTAAAATGTGTTGTAGATAGGGTGTATTTTAGAAATATATCCTTGATGGAATATAAGTGAGCAACAACTGGGTGCCTTTTAAAATAACTTAGGATCAGTTTTAATAACTGACCCTAAGCATTAACATTTACATTCGTATTGTGCTGCCTCTTACTAATGCATTAGATTATCTAGTTTTGACTACATCAGTCTAAAGCAAAAAATTACCGCATATTGCATATGCCTGCGGTTTGTACATCTTCGCGTCTTACGGCTTCAAATAATTACTTTGAATAATGATAATCCACTTTACCAATACCAAAATCTGTGGCTAATGTAGTTTGTCCCTTACCTATAAAAAAATCCACCCAGTATGTTGATAATCCTGTCCCGTTGCCGATATCTTCAACTCTCCAGGTAGAGACTTGTCCATTAGCGGTTTTCACTGAATTAGTTGTACCATATTTTGTAGTAATTACTTGATCAATATAAATATATGTACCGAATGGAATCACAGGTGTTGTTCCGCTACTAGCATGAACAGCAACATACCCTATCGCCACAGGTTTACCGGAAGCCGTTGTTGTACCTTTTATATAATTCGTACAATCTTGATTTAAAACATAACTTGTAGCTGCATAAACTGGAGTCTCAAGAAATATTAATAGGGCAACAACTAAAAGTAAAACTTTCTTCATTTTTTGTATTTTTTTCATTTTTTTCCTTCCTTTCTTTTCATATCCTGCCATGCATATTCTGGCATTGTGCAATAGTATGAGACCTTGTCAGTGACTAAGTAATCTGTTATGAAACCACTTTTTAAACCCATATCTCTTTTTTTAACTCGCCATTCATCCCCCTCTTTCATTAGTTCTATCAAACTTCCATCATTATCTAAAACATATAAATGGTTATTACTAGTTTTATTATCAATGACTTTATTAATATTTCCATCGAAGCTACTATTAATGTTAAGAGATGTATCCCATAAGTAAAATTTTTTATTACCTAATAAAATTAGATAGTTGCTATATGAATATATCTTTTTAATTGGGGTATCGGTTGAAATATTCACCTCATTCCAATTTCCTTTATCTAATCTAAAAACCGATCCATTACTTAAAGCATAAACATTTCCGTTTAAATCTAAGTCAACAGCCACAACATTCTGATTAACAGGCAAATTAAATTCTTCCCAAGAAATGCCATAGTCCCTTGAATAAAATAATTTATTACTTGTTTGAATGCAAAAAAAGTTTGATTGATTTTTTGAGTTTACTATTTGTTCGGATACAGAAAAGATACTTGTCCACTGCTTTTCTAAATCAATATTTTTTAATAAGCTATTATCGGTCAAAGCATAGATTGTATTGTTGTTTTCTGTTGAAAGCCAAATACTTGAAATATAGTAATCTAAATCGAAGCATTTCCAATTGGAACTACTTTTCTTTTTCATCATTAAAATAGGTTGAGGATACATTGAATTTAACCCCTTATATCCCCAAGCAAACATCGTTGGTTCCTCAAGATAATTAGGGGAATAAGTCATACCTTCAAAACCTAAAGTATTGTCGGTAAAGACAGGCCTTTTATTTTCCATATAAAATAGTCCACCACCGATTGGCACCTTACATTGTGCTCTATTAATTAATTTAGTTATACTATTAAAATTAATTTGCGAGAAATTATTTTCTTCATCTATCCCAACTACAACTAGATTAGGTGTCCCATCATATTTATTTAGAGTAAAATGATATCCGATGGCCCAGCTAATACCCGGTTTAAGATTATAATTGTTTACTGAAATCTTTATTGCTTCACTAGAATCTAAATTTATTTCATTGCTTTCTATTAAGGAATCCTTATCCAATAATTCTCCCATAGAATTAGTGATTTTTGCGATCTTTCTATCACGTATTTCAAAAATATAATGTATTTCTGAATTGGGGGCAGTAAAATCTAAATTCCAGAACCTTCTTTTTCCCTTCATTCCTTCTTTAGAATTATTTGTATCTTCTGTATCTACACTTGTCATTGTATAAAGCAAAGCCTTATCGTTAATTTCTACTACTTTTTTGTATGCAACATTATAAGCTTCCTTTAAAGTTATGAAATCACTATTTTCTTTAACAAAAAAACATATAACACCAATAAATATGATTACTATTACAACAAGTATTTTTTTCGAATATTTAATCATGACTTCTCCAATTTCAATTTTTACTATGTGTAATAAAAAACAATATATTATCATATATACTATTAATCCAAATTATAATAAGGAACATTTTAAAATGAATGGCCTACCACAAAACAATTTAACAGATGAACTAATTTTATCTTTACTAAATTCTTATATAACCTCTGCGATCAACCAATATTATAATCAGTATTTTAATACCGAATTAGAGGTCTACAATTATGAAAATGAAATTCTTGATATCACAAGTTCAAATTACCTAACTGTAAGAATCGGAGTGTTTCCCCAAATAGGCGCTCATAATCCTGTTGGATATGATAGACTCACTTATACCGTTGATGCAAATGGAATCGTCATATTGCAAAAATATGAGCATCTAGCGTCTTATGAAATACCACCTCATTTAAAAGATAGTATTATTAAACCGCTACCAGAAAATTAAAAACCACATTTTCATATTTACAAACTTCTTAAGTTCAAATATAAAATAGTGAAACTATTTATAATATAAGGATAGTTTATATAGAATAATAAAGCAATAAAATCTCATCGCAATATATTACAAGATTTATCATAAGTACGGACTGAACGGTACGTTCATATCTTTTGTTGAAGTGAATTTATATTATTTTTCAGTGTTAATATTATTAAAAATTAAGAATATAATACATTATCATACATATCATTCACCAGGAAACTACTTCGAACTCAAATAGTAATATTTACTATTGTTAATATCAGAAAATTCCAATAATAGATTTTTGTAAAAATGCGTAAAACCTCTACAAATAAAGCATTCTAGCACATTACCTTTTCTCTTAATTATCTGACAATTAAGTGTATTCACTGATTTTTATTCGGAACTGAGTTCGGTAATATGCGTATTTATAAGCAAAACATATTTTTAGATAATTTATTTTCAACGAATCTAATGTCTAAATTCTTTATAAACCCTTTTAAATAAAGGCTTTTCTCGAACTTCACTAAAATTTGTATATATTCTGATATGATTGCAGCAGGATTACACTATTCCAGATAATAAAAAAAGCTAATAAACCACTGTAAAATAAGGATTCATAGCTATTTCTTCCATAATTAAAAATGTGTGTTGACGAAGTCCATTTTGAACGCCAACTATTTTGTTGTTTTAATAACTCACACAATTTATCATTCCGCCGTATTCGGTCTGAATCGAAAACTAAACTTATATAGTAAACGCAAAAAAGCCATGACCTTGCAGCCATGACCTTTCTAGAAATCAATCAAATATATATCAAGGGGTAATCAATCCCTGGATACCAAAATTACAAATCCATAATAACATGTAACAAGTTACGTTACCACTTTAATAATCTACTACGTTTTCGCTCTTAACCTTCATTTACCTCATTTGTGGTAAAACCAACTTGAATATTGAAAGTTGGCTATATGTATAATTTATTTACTTTAATGGTTTATATGCAATGCCATCCATTTGGCATAGACAAGTCTGCCCCACAAAATCCGTAGTTGTTGTCATTCTTACTGGCGAACCATTTTTGAAATACTCTTTAAAAACATCAGCGGCCAATCTAAAATCTTTAATATCTCTTAGATAAAGATTTATCTGCACTACATCGTCAAGTGTTGCGCCAACGGAAGAAAGTGTGTTCTTCATGCTTTCAAAAGTCTTTCGCATTTGGTAGACAATATCTTCTTTTTCTTGCCCTCCTCCATGATGAGCAAGGAAAATGTAATCCCCAGCAATAATGCATGAAGAACAAGTCTCATCTCCACAATGGGTCGGCATTCTTCTTATCATAATAAAATCTCCTTTCGCGAAACAGAACTAATGTTCCTTTACTATACCACACCAACTTTCAATATTCAATTATCAAGTAGCAATATTTCTTTTAAATCTCATATCCTCCCTCATTCATCTTTTCCAAATCTAAAAATATATCCCGCAAGTTCTCCATATCAGTCTTAACGAAATATGCTCTTCCTTCTATATTAATAGAATTCCCCCACTCACAAGCATGTAGTATTTTTTGCTCCATCAGCTTAATGCCGTATGCAACACCCCTCTGATACTCGGATTGAACTATAGTGTTTAATTCTCTTTCTTCGATATGAAACATATTCTTTTTCCTCCTGGACTAATTTATTTGTTTGTTTTCTTCTATATAATAGATGAAAGAATCACAGTAGCTTTATGTGATTCTGTAAGGCATTTTCAATTTCTTGTCTCTGTAATCCGATATAGCGTTGAGTAGTTACCGCAGATGAATGTTGTAGGAGCACACGAACCAAATTAATATCATAGTGGTTATTCACGTAAATACTCGTTGCAAAGTATTTTCTAAAGCTATGCGATCCTATCCCAGAATATCCAAGATAATCACATACTAGTTTCAAATGCTTATTGACTGCTCTCTCCGATATATCAAACAACTTGGCAGCAGGATTGATATTATTTTCCAGAGCATAGTTCTGCATATAGATATAAATATCCGTTGGTACTGTGAATTCCCTTTTCTTTTTGGTTTTCTGCTCCACAATATTTAGTCTATATCTATCCCCATCACGAATGATGGCTGATAATCTCAACTGTAATATATCGCTGATACGCAAGCCTAAATTTGCTTCCAATGACAAAGCAGTTGCTATTCTTGTGTTGGGCTTTACTATATGACCATCGGTGCATAAAAATCCTGATCGCATTGTGTAGATGATTTCTTTATACTGTTCTTCTGTAAGTGCTACCGTTTCCTTATTCAAATTTCTCACCACCTTTAAAAGTTCCTATTTTCATAATGATTTAGTTCCTATTTCTACAGCCTAAAATTATGACATCGTAGAAACCACGTAAATTAAGGAAAGTTCCTAAACTCATACATTATTGGAACTATATATTTGATTGCCATTTTCTTTGAATCAGCCTATACTATACTTATGGGATAAAAGTGTGCAAACTCTCCATGATTTTTGAAACTTTTTGAATTTTTTTGAAGGAGTTGATACAGATTAATATTGAACTTAAGAAACGCAACAGATTTAAAGAGCTGTTCTACAGTATATATAACAAAGCGGAAGAGTTCGCATTTTTCATCTTACTGAAACTACCAGAGAATCTTATTCCGTCTATTTTTATTGAGTGGATTGACAGATATACCACAAAAAGAATCAATGAACTAAAGCAGCAGACCATTAAGCAAACATGGACAAAACTTTCATTGGAAAAGGCAGTAGATGCAATCCGTCAGCAAGGTTCAATTAAAGCACCCTCAAGAGATTAATACTCTCCTGTTGGTGCTTTTTCGATTGTAGATCAATGCTCCATATGCTATAATTAAATTGTATAATCAAAAGGAAAACGGATGCGATTTTCCGATGTTAGATGCCCTCTAGTATTACGAAAGAGAGGGTGATGCCCTTATGAGTACAGGCGAAGTTTTAACCTTGTTACTTGTGGTTTTTGCGGCTCTGTCTTACATAGACAATCATAACAACAAAAAGAAATAGCATCCCACCGTCCAAAGTAGATGCTATTTCAAAATAGGTATTTTTACTGAGGGCAATCGGAAATTTCAATTCCGAATACCTTTCTAAGTAGATTATACAATGGAGGGCTTGGGAAATCAAGTCCTCTTTTATTATTTCTCGTCCTTGAATCTACTTTCATATGATAGTTCAGGCTTTAGGTCAACTTTCCATTCAATTAGATCTAGTGGTTGACATTGTAAAAGCTGACAAATATCTTCAATTGTCTTTGTGCTAACATCACACATAAAATCTTTTCCGTCATGTTCCTCTTTATATTTTTCTAACTTATTTTCAATTTCTTCCATTGAATCAGCAGAACACATTTTTAACTTTGCAAGCGTCCCTTGAGGAATCAATGCTTTCTGCCTAATCGTATACGTTGTGATTCCCTTTTTCTTCAATTTTTCCATCAATTTATTGTAGTTAACCATAAACATAAGCTCCCATTCATAATATACATTCATTTACGTGTATATTATAACACTCCTTCCCCTTTTAATCAATCGGCACCAGTAGAATTTTCCACCAGTGCCGACACACCTATACCATCTTTTCCAAAAGTTTATGTACAATTTTCCATTTAAGCTTATTCGTATACTTCTTTTCCATTTGATGTATGAAAATTTCTACTATACGTTCCTGAAAATCATTAGGTAAAATACTACCCTTGAATTGATTACAAGTTTCACATGTACAAGTTAGGTTTTCCACCTCATCTGGCCCATTCATGGCAAGCGGTATTCTATGATCTAGCGTCATATCTTCAAATAGCATTTTACGTACACATAATACGCATCGGCCATCTGCTTTATTATAAATCATTTTCCGAATATCGGCAGAATAATGTTTCCTTCGCTTCTTTTTCTTTCCCTTGCTTATTTCAAGCGTATAGTACCCTCGGCACTTACCAGGCGCTCTTTGCATCTTACGATTTGCACCGTAAATATTAGAGAATCTTTGCGCTTCTTCAATTCGTAGTGTCTTAATAATACCAACGCTTTTCTTTTTGGCAATGTAATACTGTCCATTAGTTAGTACAAAAGCCATATTCTCCCCTCTTTCAATCTGTTAGGCCATTTCTTAGCCAAACATTAATTCTTTTACGATTACCTTGATCTTTTTCATTTCTAAATAGCATGTTGATGAAGAAATTTCTATCATAGAACATATTTCTTTATCGCTGTATCCTTTTATTTTTAAAAAAGCAATTTTTCGTTGTCTATCTGGAAGATTGTCTAATACAGTTTCTAGCAGGAGATTTTCCAGCACATCAACTTCAGCAGATTTCCCGCCAATAATATTATAAAGTCCTTCTCTCTCGAAATATTTAGCGTCTAAACTAATAACTGTTTCTTCTGACTTTCTCTTTTGTCTATTTTGTGCTCTGAAATAATCCTTAATTTCTGATTTCATCCATAAACAGCCTATCGTAGAAAATTGAAACTTATTTCTTAAATCTTCTCTTCTATGATATAACTGCACCGCCTTAAGATATCCGAAAATAGCTATGTCATAATACTCTTCAATACTGTAACCATATTTGTGAAGATAATGATATACAAGCCCATGATGTTCTTCTGCATATTTCTTTTCCTGGTCATTTAATGGCTGTAACTTATGATATTTCATGTGGCTCACACTCCTATTCTTTGATTGATGGGAAGATTGTCACTTGATGACAACCCTCCCTTTGATTGCTTAATATACTTAGAAGAATTTATCAATCAGTACCTTAATTATTGCTTTCTGTAATTCCTTTGTATGCTCAGACAAATCAACCGTGATGCTACAATCCCATTGCTCCATACTATCATTCACGGCATCATGAAAACCTATTTCAACACTATAATCAATCGGCTTTCCAGCTTCTAGTCTTATACGCAAGAATGTAAAGTCCATAACTACAGGCTTCTTACTCCACTGTAAACATCTTTTATCTTTATGTTCGGGATGTTCTGTAATCCAATCTTTTTCTTCTTCAACATACCTTTCCTTTGCGATTTCAATAGCCTTGTTTATTTCGGTCTTCATTTCCTCGGACATGTCAAAAATATCAATGGAGATTTCCATGTAGTCTTCATTAAATGTAATGTTTCCTAACTCTAATACTCCAATGTTTGTTGTCTCTTTTCTTGCTTTCCATTTCATCATAATTGATTACCCCTGCTTTCTGATTATATTTGATTGATTTCTACGGTTAATTACCGATGGGACAATGTGGAATCGAACCACATAGAAAACCGTTTGTCCCTACCTT
>NZ_DAMAUN010000150.1:0-8230 GCF_032078915.1 Lacrimispora sp.
GGTTCCGCTTCCCTGTTCCTGTACATCAGAAGAAACTCCGCTTCCATGGGAGATGACGCCATTGATGCCTGATTTGTAAGTAATCCAGGCCCACTGGGACGGGACACGGTCATACCCGTAGCTGACGGTTAAGTCATCGCTTGGCATTGTCCCCGTATAATCATGGCCGGAATTAAAGCTTCCGCTTAAATAATCCGGTACTGCTGCCGCACTTTCATAGCTATAACCGTATAAATCCCGGTATTCTGTGCTGACCGCGGTATCCGCTGTTTTCTGCTGGACCTCCGGAATAACGATATTCCTTAAGTTATTATCGGTCGTGTTGTTATCAAGATAGTTGACCGTAAACCGGTAGCCTTCCCCTGTTGCTTCATATACATATGTAATTTCTACCGGCTGGTTCGGCATGACGCCTGTAAAACCGCCGCTGCTTCCAAAGCTTCCCTGGACTGCACTGACCAGATTCCCATCCGTATCATCCGCAGTATCTCCGGCTGTTATGCTTCCTGATACGAACTGGTATCCGTATATATCCAGCGGACTTGTACTTATGGCATCCTCCGGGTAATACGGCGTCACACCCGGCGCATGGATCACAGTTCCGTTCTCCGTTACATACCTCACCGTCAGATCCGATCTGGCCGCCGGATTATTCCGGTCTACCTTGTATGCGTATTTCACAGCTGCATCCTGTCCCGGCATCCTTCCGTTAAAGTCCCCGGTCGAGCCGTTAAAGGTACCGATCGGCACTGCTCCAAGCCCGTCATAGTTATATTCAGCGGGGCTGGTCAGAGAATCCAAAAGACTCCACAAATATCCATGGATGGTCTTTTTCTGGGACTGGATCACCGATTCCACGGAATAGGTATTTGCCGTGGTCGTCGACTGGAACACGATGGAGCCGTTCTGATTGGTGTAATCCACCGTATAATCAAACTTTACATTGGTATCCGGCTGCCATATGGCATAGTAAGTGACCGGGCTTTCCGGATAGACAGCCGGCAGGGAGGTAATGTATTCCGGACTCCCCTGGCTGTTCACTTTGCTCCAGCCCTTAAACACGTATCCGTACCTGCTCACACTGGGAAGCAGGGCATTTACGCTGTTCCCGGCCGTTCCGGCCAGTGTCTGCGGCTGAGGCGTCCCTCCGTTGACTACAAAGGCAATGGACGCATCGATTCGGGTGTATTCATAGGTAACTACCACATCCTGTCCAGGCATGGTCCCGGTTAACTTTCCAAAATCGGTCCCTGCGGTTTCCACCGCAGTTAAGGTACTGCCGGTTCCCTGGTCAATGGAGGTTCCGGTTAACTCATACCCGGAAATAGCCGCTGGCGGCAGAATCACCACCCCATCTCCCGATGCAAAGGACAGGCTGGGCGTATCCGGGGCACCGGTTACAGTTCCTCCCGTGGTGGAATCCCGGTAAACAAAGCTAACGGTATATCCGTTGCGTTTTAATACTGTATTCTTTGAATTATTTAAGGCAGAAGATCCCACCGTTGAAAAGATTCCGGTCCCATTACCGGTATCTGCATCTGCAAAAAAGTTGTCTGCAAACGGGCAGGAGGAAATACTTCCGGAATAATCAACCGAAGGTACGGCTATAACAACTTCCTGCCCCGCGGCAGTTGACTCCCCGACAGAAGCCTCCGGAACTTGCTGGGTATTTACACCGATCCGGGAGGCGCCAAGATCTCCCTCAACGGTAATGTGCTTCCCATCGGCCAGATAGACATTTGCTTTTTCTCCTGCTGTATTTGTATTGTCCGAGATATTTATTTCATTCCGGGCAGAAAAAGTACCGGTGCTTTCAAATTGAACCGCACCTTTTCCCGCTGCAGGTCTGTTGCTTTTTATCTCAATACCACTGTCTCCGCCATTAAGCACAAAATTCGTACTATCCAGAATTTCTACTGCGCTTCCATTATTATTCTGAAGAGTCAGTTCATTATTTAATTCTAAAGTTCCATTACTTGCTCGAATCAGTGAAGCAGCATTTGTTGCATTTCCGTTGGTTCCATCCATAATAATATCTGTGAATGAAAGCCCAAAATTATTATTATTCGAAAACATTTCGTCGGCAAATCCATTGGCACGGGCCAGCGTCACGCGGGCACCGGCGGTAGGAACTCCCCCTATTGTCATATCAGTACTGGCTATGACAATTTTCGTATCCGAATTTGTTATGCTGCTGAAACCAATCGTAGAATTAATAGGATTATAATCCTGAATATAAATATATGCATTCTTACCGTTGCATTTAGCAATTGCCGCCTCTATGGTCTGTAATGGCTCACTAAATATTCCGGAGTTACTGTTATTGCCATTTTGAGAAGAAACATAGTACGCCGCCTCTTTCATTGCAAAAGCAACTCTTCGATGTACAATTTCATAAGGCCGTACAGTAAGCATCCACGAATAGGAAATAGAACAGTCACTGGACAATGCGGAAGACGCAGCGGATTCCTTAAACATATTCGTACATCGGTCGCTAAAACTTCCCGCCCATTTCGTTGTCGTAGGTTCCGTTATTCCAAGTGTCGGGTCATCTGTAATCACATCAACAACAACCGCCTTATTTGCAGTCTCCCTCATATAAAATCCCCGGGCTGTTTTATACATATCTTTTGTTAGACTGTTATTGATTTGTAAATCATAGGCGCTGCCCAGCCAGAAGGTACGGCCGGCAGACGGCATTGTACCACCCACATGAGCAAGATAATAATCTACCAGCATATATTTGCCATCTGAACTGGGAGTGGTTGTAACCTTCATCTCAACACGGGTCTCATTTGCGCCCGATCCGAATTTTAGCAATTCAGTATACCCGTTGTAATAACTGTTAACAGAATTGGTGATTGCATTACCGTCAGAATCATGCTGTCCATGTTTTGCTGAATAATACTTTCCGCTGCCAAGTGTTATTTGTGTACCCGGTGTATAAAGACCAGATACATCAGCTGGTACCGGTGCTATCTTAGCATTGCTGGTAGCATCATCTGCCGCCATAAAAAGATAACTGGGAAAACCGTACCAGGCATAAGTAAACTGCATATTGCTGTTATTGCCGTTATTGTAAGTATCACTCTGCCCTGCCTTCTTTCCTGCAAGTTCAAAGCGCCAGCTTGAGCCTCCGGAACCAGTACTGGAATAATCATTGCTCCACTTCCACGTCTGGTTGATATTATCACTTGCAGAAAGTCCAAGATTCGTGTTTCCCAGTTCCGGAATATAAGCAAATGCTATTACCGTCTCCTGAAAAATAAGTCCTGCTATCAGGCATACGGAGAGGACCATTGCCAAAACACGTTTCCAAACCATGTATACATTCCGGATCCTTCCTATTTTCCTTTCTTCCTTTCGTTCCATGTTTCCTCCTTTCAAAAAGACCGATTTATAGTTATTCCTTAAATCAGTGCTCTTTGTCCTTACCTCAATCTCCCTTACCGCTAACTAAGGCCCCACATGCTTCGGAAACCAACTTATCCTTTAGTTGTCGGCCATCCATTTATCCATTATCCTTCTAAAGAAAGGGAGAGTGCCAGATAATCCAAACACTTTCCCCTCCTATGAAGAATGATTTCAATTTAAACTATGGGGTTTCCGGTGTCCATTTCCCACTGTCATCTACATAATATCCATCCGGAGTCACTTCATTCCGGTACATGGAACCCAGCGGACGTCCTGTCTGACCGGCATAAGCCCATTTCCCGTTTGTCTTATCCAGATACCATGTCTGCTGACTGTTTTCCGGTGTCAGGTAATACCATACGCCATCGATTTTCTGCCAGCCGGTGAGCATAGCGCCGTTAAACAGATTTAAGTAGTACCATCTTCCGTCATTATCATCATGATGCCAGCCGGTCTTAAGGCGTCCGAACCAACCATCGTGAACGGTAGTTAAGAAATACCATTTCCCTTCTTCATCTAAAAACCAGCCGCTGTCCATTACCCCTTCCTGGTCAAAATGGTATGTATAGATCAGGGTGGTCCCATTATAGGTATATCTGATATTAGACCACTGATCTTTTAATGTTGTTCCGCTGCTTAATAAGAAGGACCATCCATTGGCTGCCGGATTAAAATTCTCCCAGTGACCGTCAACATCATTTATATAAGTTTTATAGCTTCCAAAACGGTAAGCGCCCGGTCCAACGCCGCTGCTGGAGCTGCTCATTCCGGAACTACTTCCGCCTCCGGAGCCACTTCCGCCTCCTGATCCGCTTCCGCCTCCGGAGCCATTTCCGCCTCCGGGTTCATTTCCGCCTCCGGGTTCGTTTCCGCCTCCGGGTTCGTTTCCACCTCCAGATCCGCTTCCATTACTGATTCCGTCAACAATATCTTTTAATGTCTGATAAGCCTGATCCAACTCACCAATCGTGGGACGGGGAAGAGTATCGCGCACTACAATCGCATCATGGATCGCATCGTTCAATATATTTCTGTCTTCTTCACTTACCGAACCATTGTTTTTCAAAGCATTAGCCGTATTGATTTCATCCTCCAGCCGGTTCTTTGCCTCCTGCCACAAGGAATCGTCTTCCTGTTCATACATTGCGTACAGCTGGAGATCTTTGTTGATCGGAGCCATTACATCATAAAAGCCTGCGGCAGCCACCGGTTGCTTTTTAAATCCTGCAAATTCATATACGATACCGGTAACCGGATCCGTATAGTCTTCCAGGCATTCAAGATTTATATATCCGTCCGCATCTTCAAGATTACTTCCGCCTCTTGCCTTAAGATTTGTCACCATACCTCTTTTCGTATCAGTAATGGTCACCTTATATGATTTGGAATAAGTTAAGATAATCGTGTCCCCTACATTTGCGTCAAACCGGAATGTACCGGTAAATCCGGAATCCGGATCATTCAAATCAGGTTCCACAGGTAAAACCTCCGTACATATGGGATCGCTGTCCGCATTTTCAACCTTCCACAACTGGTAATCCATATTCCCCAGAAGGCTGGTATCCAGGGTACCGTAAACCTGAATATCAGGTGTGTGGTTCCCATCGGACGGCAGTGCTTTATTAATGCCATCCACCTTTCTTGACAATGATATCCCTAAAACCCAGGGGATCTTTAACGCCTCACTATCCACTGTCGCAGCATCTCTCACTGCATTGGACTCCGTAGCAGTCGGCATACTTCTCCGGTCAAATTTAACCGTATATTCTACTTTATGCCCTGTTGCCAGTAAATCCGGATCATCGGAATTGTCAATTAAGTCGAGCTTTAACGCTTCCAATAGATCCGTTTGCATATTGAGAGCAAACGTTCCGTTTTTAGGGGAATAATCTACCGTTGCATTGGAGGAGGTCGCCGTTGCCGGTGTGGATTCATACCGTGCCTGAAGAACTACATCGCCGGCCGGCATGGTAACCCATGGATTCGGCTGTGTTGCCTGAGAATCAGTCAGAGACATAGATCCGATCAGGCAATCCCACCGCTTAAAATTGTACCCGGTTATATCAGGGGCTTTTATCCTTATCTTATCCCCTTCCCGAATGCTGATCTGGGTTGCACCTTCTTCAATCTCCAAAGGTACGTTATTTCTGGTGACCTCAACTACATGGCCTCCGTTGGTGATATACAGGGTATAGGTCTGATTTTGCGCCGGGGTGGAATCTTCCAGGAAAACCGAATTTCCCAGCAATATCTTTTCAGATGGAGACTCTGTTTCTCCCAAATGCTTTGCAACCACCGTATATTCCAGACCAGATTCCAGACCTGGGAATTCTACAAAAGCCGGACTTCCTGTTGCCCCTAACCATCCATCTGCTGATCCTGCCTGGGAAACGGCATTCCCATCACCATCAAGAAGCGCATACAGCGTACCCGATGCAACCGGACTGATCCTGATTTTCTTCCTGCCATCATTTCCATCATTTGCAATGGAATAGTTGCTTCCAAGAGTGACAATACCTTCCCTTGCAGGCTGGCTTATCAGTGATCCATCCACATGGCTGGTCAGCGGTTCTCCCGCTACAGGTGCCGCAGTTAATGAAAGTTCATATACATAATAATAAGTACAGGGATTGAGTCCCGTAAATTTGCCGCTCTGTAACTGAGAGCCAGTCATTGTGGCAATCACGATACCGTCTGCATCTGTAACCGTATATTTTCTATCTTCGTTCACACCATTGATTCTGATCTGTCCGGTTCCATCTGCCGATACGGAACCATCTGTATCAGGAATGCTTAAAATCCCGTCATCTCCGGCGATTGGAGTGAACCTGGCCGTATACGTTTGATTGGAAAGAATCTGCAGGCTATTTTGTACCTGGTTTCCATTCTCATCATACCAGCCTGCAAACATATAATTATCATCTGCCAGAAGTGAAGGAAGCGCTAGATCCGTCCATACCGTTCCCCTTGCTACATGGGCCGATGTGGCTCCTGAAACAATACTTCCATGGCTTCCAGATACAAAGTTTAAAGCAAACCACTCATTGGGATCCTCTTCAAAATTGGCATATAGCTTTAGGTTCCCGGTTATCACTACATCTCCGGTAAGCTTTGCTCCGGTTTTTCCTGTTCCACTTGCGTTTGCTTTATACCAGCCGTCAAATAAATAATGAGCTGCCGGTGACGGGGTGATGCCTTGAGTTAATTCATCGATTGTATAGGTATCCAGCCTGAACGACTTAGGAGAGGAATCTCCCGACAGACTTCCGTTCACGCCATTATAATAATCAATGCGGGCCCAGTAAGCAGGATCCGTCAAATCCTCGTTATAGGTAATGTTAACAGAGCCTCCGATAATATCCGTATGAAAGGTCAGCTTTTCGCCATCCTCATCCAGATCATAGTTGGTGAAATTACCGTTCCACGTGATATTCGGCGGATAAGAATATCCTGGTTTTCTTTCTATGTCCAGTTCTACGGGATCCGCCGGGGATACGGACAAATTCTGCTGTTGTTCAAGAATGTTGTTATGATTATCCACCGTATTTACGATAATATGAGTTGTATAGGTCGGATCAATCTGATATTTATAGGTGATTACCACCATTTGATTTGGCATCTTTCCAGCATAATTTTTATCTAAATCAAAGCTGCAGCCAGCTGAAACCGCTGAATAGATTCCTCTGTTTACTAAATCATCCGTATCTCCATATCCGGTCTTCAGTTCTGCACCAGTAAGCTCATATGCCGTTATGGCAGCAGGTGCAACAGAGAAGACTGTTTCTGCTGAGTAAGCATACGAATCCGGTGTCTTGATAGCAGTGCCGCTTCCATCTACGTATTCTACCCGCAGAGTAAATTTCTTGCTGGTATCCGGTTCATAACGGTATCCAACCGTAAGATCATCGTTGGGCATGTATCCACGGATTGCGTTGGTGGAAGTATTGACTGAAGCAGCCTCTTCCAGTGTCCCAGCCCCGCTCGCATCATCAAACCTTCTGATCTTATTGTTTTTCATCAGCACTGATTTCAGCTTATACCCAGGTATGTTCCTTTTATAGGTAGCTGAAACCGGCGTATTGGCAGTCACTTGATTCGTCCAGGTTCCGTCATCAAAGAACCGGATCACCTGGCTGTCGCTGTCTGACGGCCATGCCGATTGGCTGGTACCGTCAGTTATGCTGTCTCTTGCCGAATTTAAATCACGGTAATGCATGACTGTGAAATCAAACTGGCTGCTGCTGTTACCATTCCACACCGCCTTATAGGTTTCCGGTGATTCATAGGGAAAAGCATAAGGCAGATTGAGAACCTTATTTCCATCTTTATTATACCAACCGTCAAATGTGTAGCCCGGCCATACAACTGAAAATTCCGGAAGCTTGGGCCTTGGCCCGGAGCCTTTGTCCTCTGTCCCAATACCAGAAAAATCCGCAGATGAACTTAAGGCATATCCTGCCTGTCCCGTGGCATAGGAAATGTTATTTGCATATCTTGGCACATTCGCATATGTGGAATGCTGCAGATTCGGCCCCTTCTGTGGATCAAATTGAATGACAGAAGGATCGCCGTAACTTAGCGGTGCTGCAAACGCGGGCGGTGCCGCCATGGTAATAACCATGGCGGCTGCCAGTATCAATGCAGTCTGCGCTTTCCATTTCTTCATGTTTTTCATTGTTTCCTCCTTACTGCAGCCAGGCTCCATCTCCTCCAACGGCATATCCATCAGGCGTCACTTCACTGATGTACATGGATCCCAGGGGCCGCCCTTCATTGCTCTTATAGATCCATTTCTCTGTTGCCGCATCATACCGAT
>NZ_DAMAUN010000151.1:0-8156 GCF_032078915.1 Lacrimispora sp.
TGCGGTTATAGTTGGAATTGTTATTGCCGTAATGATAAAAAAACCATAATATAGAAC
The DNA here is from genome assembly GCF_032078915.1 of Lacrimispora sp. Classification (GTDB taxonomy): domain Bacteria; phylum Bacillota; class Clostridia; order Lachnospirales; family Lachnospiraceae; genus Lacrimispora. The sequence goes on from NZ_DAMAUN010000151.1 coordinate 58, forward strand.
GGCCGAAAGGCCGGAAGAGAAGGGGTGCTTTAAAATGATACCTCTTCTTTTTCGTTTTTTCATCTGCTACGAGGATGTGCCTTTTTATCTATTCTGCAAAATAAAAGAAAAATCCCCTGAGATGGTCCGGTAATTGGTCTGCAAAATTATGAATTTTAAAATATTTTGTTGAAATAAATAAAAAATTAACAAACTTTATGTAAATATTTCAAGCATATCAAGAGGAATATTGATAATAATGCAAAAATAAGATATAATTAGTCAAAATTCAAAAGGAGGAAAGTCTATGTATAATATTCTGATTGGTGGTGCTGCCGGGCAGGGCATTGATACCACAGTCGCAATTCTGGAAAAGCTGCTGAAGCATTCCGGCTATTATATCTATACCACCAGAGATTTCATGTCCCGCGTGCGCGGCGGGCACAATTTTTCCCTGCTTCGTTTCGGGACAGAGGAAATAACCTCACACAGCGATGTTTTGGATGGGATCGTTGCTTTAAATGAGGAAACCATTGATTTGCATAAGCATAAACTGACGGCCAAAGGATTTATATTATGTGACAGCAGCTTTGCTTATCCGGATGAGGATTCCAGAGTCATTAAGCTTTCCATGAATAAAATAGCGAAAGAACTGGGGAATGTGAAGGCTTCCGGCAGCGTGGCTGTGGGCGCGGTATTGAAGCTGTTTGGTGAGCCATTTACATATGCGGGTGAAGTCATGGCCGGTGTCATGAAGAAAGAGATCCTTGAGGTCAATGTAAAGGCGGCTGAAGCAGGCTACACAGCCGTTGAAGCGAAATTTAAGCATCTGGATGGCGGATATAAGGATTACATGCTCATTTCAGGCAGCAAGGCCCTGGGACTTGGCGCGGTGGCCGGAGGGCTTAAGTTTTATTCCGCTTACCCCATGTCTCCATCCACGGCTGTTTTGGAATATCTGGCTTCTGTGGGACATGAGGCGGGGATCGTGGTGGAGCAGGCAGAAGATGAGATCGCCGCGGTCAATATGGCATTGGGTGCTTCTTATGCGGGAGCAAGGGCCATGACCGGGACCAGCGGAGGCGGCTTCTGTCTGAAGGTGGAGGCGCTGGGATTTTCCGGCATTGCGGAGATTCCTCTGGTGGCCGTGGATGTGCAGAGGCCTGGCCCGGCGACCGGTCTCCCCACAAGAACAGAGCAAAGCGATTTAAAGTTCGTTATTTCTGCATCACAGGGGGAATTTCCCAGGCTGGTCATAGCCTTGAGAAATCATGAGGATGCTTTTTATCAGACTTTCCGGGCGCTTAATCTGGCGGAAAAATACCAGATTCCTGTCATACTGCTCAGTGATCAGTATCTGGGAGATACAACGGCCTGCGTGAAGCCCTTTGACCCATCCGGTCTGGAATTGATCAGCCATGCCAGAGAAGCGGAAGGGGAGTATCTGCGTTACAGGATAACGGAGGACGGCATCTCTCCCAGGCTTATCCCGGGACTGACCAGCCATCTTGTGGCTGCTGACAGTGATGAGCATGATGAAAGAGGCTGGATAACGGAATCGGCAGAAGTCAGGAATCAAATGGTGGATAAGAGGATGAGAAAATTAAAGGGCCTTATCCGGGAACTGTTGGAGCCGGAGTTTATGGGAGAAGAGCAGTGCGAGACCCTTCTCCTGGGCTGGGGGTCTACCTATGGTCCCATCAGGGAAGCCGTATCCCTGCTGAATAAAAACGGGGATGGAAGCTATGGAGCTTTGGTATTTGGAGATATTTATCCCCTTCCTCAGGAAAAACTGAACATCTATGCAAAGAGCAGGACCTTAATCAACGTGGAACAGAATGCCACGGGCCAGCTGGCCTCCCTCATAAGGGAGCAGACCGGCATAGAATGCCATAAAAGCATTTTGAAATATGACGGCAGACAGATATCCGGAGAAGAAATTGCAAAGCAGGTGTTGGAAGGAGGTTCCAAGTAGATGGGTAAATTCACAACTTATGAAACAGCCTGGTGTCCGGGGTGCGGAAATTTTTCCATATTAAACAGCCTGAAAACGGCGTTGGAGGAGCTGGGCATAGAGCCAAATAAAGTGCTGATGGTGGCAGGAATCGGTCAGGCAGCGAAAACACCTCAGTATTTAAGCGCTAACAGCTTCTGCGGGCTTCACGGAAGGGCCCTTCCGGCTGCAGTTGCAGCCAAAATAGCCAATGAAAAGCTCACTGTCATAGTAAATTCCGGAGACGGGGATTCTTACGGCGAAGGAGGCAACCACTTTATTCACAACATAAGAAGGAATGTCAATATCGCACATTTTGTTCATGACAATCAGATATACGGCCTGACCAAGGGGCAGGCATCACCCACCAGCGGTGAAGGACTCATTACGGGAGTTCAGACCGACGGCAACAGAAATACGCCCTTAAATCCGGTGCTACTGGCCATTGCCTCAGGAGCGGGATTTGTTGCGAGAGGCTTCAGCGGTGATTCAAAGCAGCTGGTGAGCATCATGAAGGAGGCCATCCTTTATCCGGGATATGCGTTTGTGGATATCCTGCAGCCCTGCATCACCTTCAACAAAATCAATACCTTTGCCTATTATAAAAATATGGCGGCGCCTCTTGGAGCTGATTATGACCCGACGGATCGGTTGGAAGCCATTAAAATGTCGATGGAAGTCAGTGAAAAAATCCCCACCGGCATCCTCTACCGGGAAGAAAAAATGGAGTTCCACCGAAAAAACAGGCTCTTAAAAGACGGACTGCCACTGATAGAACAAAAAACAGAGGAAAGCGTGCTCAACGACTTGATTCACAGATTTATATAATTCTATAAGTTGCTGCAATATTTTCCATAATTGTATAATTTTAACGATAACGAATATAATGTAATAAAAAAATCCTGGAAAAAGCCAATGTTCTATAATAGTAATTGGAGAAAAATCAGCTCCTGCAATGAAGACAATGGTTTTGCAGAAAGGTATTTGAATCCATCTGATATTTATATCGTCACAGGTTATCAGATAGATGTATTTATAAAAAATCTGAATTCTCCGATTGGGATGGTCTTTAATGAAAACGGGGAGATCCTGGTAGCTGATTCCGGTTTGGCTACCGGAAATCCCCGGATATTACAGATGATCAATGGTCATTTTGAAACGATCGCAGATGATTTTGTTCCCCCCATATCAGGGATTAATTATTTAAACGGTGTGATCTACGTATCTCACAGAGGATTTATCACAAAGATATACAAAGATGGTACAAGGCAGAATATCATTATGGGGCTGCCCAGCAACGGCGATAACTATAACAGCCCGGTCACCTTTTCTCCGGATAATAAGATGTATTTCGGGCAGGGAACGGTGACTAACAGCGGTGTTGTTGGAAATGACAATGAGTGGGTGGCTTTTTCTCCTCTTCTGTGTGATTACACAGGAGATTACACCATGCTTTATGGACAAAACTTTGCAACAAATAACATACTGACAGAAGGCCTGCCCGATGATATCGCTATAACGGGGGCTTTTTCTCCCTATGGCATTCCGAATATAGAGTACGAGATCAGAAAGCGGTATATCAAGGCATCGGGAAGCATTCTCAGGGCAAATCTGGACGGCTCCAACTTAGAACAGGTCGCATGGGGATTCAGAAATCCTTCTTACTTAAGATTTGACTCCAGCGGCCAGTTGTATGCGGTCAATAACGGTTATCAGGCAGTGGGAAGCAGGCCGATCGAGAATGCTACGGATGATTTTTATTATATTACACCTAATTTGTGGTATGGATGGCCGGATTATTCCGGAGGCGAACCCGTAAATTCGCCGCGTTTTACGCCTAGCGGAGGTGTACAGCCTTCTCTTCTCTTTAAAAATCAGCCCAATGTGCCCCCAAGGCCCTATGTGACATTTCCGCCCAATTCCTCCATAAGGGGGTTTGAATTTAACTATAATTCCCAATTCGGTCCTTATGGGGATGTGTACATCGCTGAATATGGCAGCACCATACACACCCAGATCGGCAATACCATATCTTATACGAATGCAGGGCACAGAATATCTAAAATCGATATGAAATCCAGGACCATCAGCACGTTTGCCATCAATCGAACGGGGTTTCCGTCCTCTTTGTCAAACGGAGGAGGTATTGAGAGACCGGCCCATCTGTTATTCGGTCCTGACGGAGCAATGTATATCGTAGATACCGGACTGAATATTCAGGGAAATCCGGATTCGTTTATTCCGAATACGGGGGTCATCTGGAGAGTGACCAGGACGGATTAGTGGAAAAAATAGTACTTTCGTAAAAGAAAGGAATGCGGTAGAATGATCCCTTGCGGCTATTTAACTTATAGGGACGGGATACTTGATATAAATCAAGGACAAATAATGAAAGGTACATTATCATTTATGATAATGTACCTTTCATTATTTGATGTTATTAGCTAAAATAGTTGGCCTTCTGGTTACTGTGAATTTACATTACTTTTTATATTTCACAGTGTCCATTCCTTCTTTTAACATTTTTTGAATACTCTGATTATGGGCCCGGCGTATCCTCTTTAGACTGTATAAAGTATCGGGATCATTATCTATCACATTTACCCCAAATTTACAAGTCAGGGTCGCTTTAAACCCTAGGTTTTTAATGATAGTTTCTATTTTATCGTTATATCTGCCATATGGATAGGTAAACGTATTTGGACTATTACCAGTTATAGACAAAATTTCTTCCTGCAGCTTATTTATATCATTTGTTAAAAGTTCTTCATAGTTCTCCAATGATTCAGGATCCATTTGGCAGCATCCATACAGTCCTTTAGAAATTTGATGTAAATTATAGGAATGGCTTTGTATTTCAACAAGTCCAGAATGCTGCATTTCTTTTACTTCATCCCATGTTACGTGAGAATATTCAATATTTTCATCACATACTTTCGAAAATTCATCGACGCTTTTTCCAATTACAGATAAAACAATTTTCATATTATATTCTTTTACTAGAGGATAAACATTTAAATAGGTACTAAGATAACCGTCATCAAAAGAAAGAATGACTGGATTCGGGGGTAATTCCTTTTTATCATGAACATAATCTATTAATTGCGTCATTGTTATTGTATTGTAATGATTTTCTTTTAAATACTTTAAATCACTTTCAAATTCATCAGGACTAATGACATCATTGCCAAAACCACTATTTTTAACTTGATGATACATTATAATCGGAACTAAAATTCCATCAACAGGCTGTACGGAAGAGACCACATAGATTTTATATATACTTTTAACTATGGAAATTGATAATAGGCTGAAAATTATGATAAGTATTATATTTTTTATAATACTTCTATATTTTTTTATTTGATCCATAATTTTGCCCCTATATGTTGTTATAACAATTGTATGTCGAAAATGTGAATTAATACATATTGATTATACTTATCGTGTGCTAAATTTATCGTTGAATCATACAACTAGTAAAAGAGGTGTGTATAGAAAAATGAAGATTCAACGATTAATAAGGCAAGTTTATACCTAGTTGTTACAAGTTTGCTTGACTAAAACATTTTATGCATGAATTAGAAAAAGAGATAAAATATAACACAAATTTTTTCGATCTATCAGATTTAAATAGGCATATCGCTGAAATAATTAATTAGAATTGACTTTTTAATACCATATGTATAATATGTTTTATAAAATAAACAATGCATCTGGAAACAGGGCAGAACAAAGACGTTTGGATGTGTGCTAGTCTGTACCCCGGCGTCTTTTTTGTTTATAGAGGTGACTGTCAACTGGATATGTCTGCGGAGCGCTTGGAACAGTGATGGTGGCAAAGGTACCCGTGGAAGAGGTAGTGTCAACAGCCAGAAGAGTGCTATATACAGGCCACATCGGTGATGGCAAAATCTTTATCTACGACGTACAGGATGCCGTGAAAATCCGCACAGGGGAGACGGGCTACGATGCTATGCAGGGTGATCAGGATTAAAATTAGAAAAGGCAGGAGGAAAGGAATAATGAAAGTGGTGATCTGTCAGGGAGAGGCAATTGGCGGAAGACCGTCCAGAGAAGAATTGATCCAATACTGGAAGGAGCAGCTTAAGACAATTCCGGAGATTGATGAAGTCGTATTTCACGACGGGTTTCATGTGCAAAAGAGAGATGAAATTGCCGGGGATGCCGATGCGCTTTTAGGAGTCTGGATACAGGAATGGTGTGATGATGCCTTTTTTTTAAAGCATCCCAGGTTAAGATATCTAGCATCATTCGCTCATGGGTATGGGGAGTTTGACCGTGATATCGCGGCGAAGCACCACGTCACTATGACGAATACCATCTACGGTGATGTGACAATCGCTCAGTTTGCAATGGCTCTGCTTCTGGATATCTGCCACAATATAAGACTTCAGGATGAGTATTATAAAAAATGCATGGATCTCCACCAAGTGATTGGCAGCGGGGGAGGTCCCCGTGTTCAGAGCAGGCAGATTGAGTTATTTGGCAAGACAATAGGAATTATCGGGCTTGGAAATATTGGCCTGTGGACCGCCCGCATGGCGGCAGGATTCGGCATGAAACCAATCGCTTTCAGCAACCATAAAAAGACGGGTGAGAAATACGATTTTATCGAACAGGTGGAGCTGGAGGAGCTGCTTTTGCGCAGTGATGTGATTTCGATTCACTGTCCGCTGACAAAGGAGTCCTATCATATGATCAATCAAAAAACAATTGCGATGATGAAGGATGGTGTTATTCTGATCAACACCGCTAGAGGCGGAATCATTGATGAGGCTGATTTAAAAGCAGCACTTGATTCTGGAAAGATCTATGCAGCCGGTTTAGACGTGGTAGACCAGGAGCCGTTGAGAGAACGGTGCGCACTGATGGATTGCAGCAATGCGGTAATCACGCCGCATATTGCCTGGGCTCCGGAGGAAGCCAGGTACAGGACGATCCGTGTGGCAGCAGAAAACCTGAAAAACTGGATTAACGGAATGCCAACCAGCGTTATCGCGTAATGGCGAAGAGAGGATGATAGGAATCTGTGAAAGAAAATAGCCGAGTGTCTGTGGTAACGATAGAGGAGAACAGGATGTTTGTTGATATGATGAATAAAATACTGGAGAAATTGAAACGGGCTTCTTAAAAAATGTTCATATGTGCCAAAGAAGCATCCCCTGATTTATATTATAAAGTAACAAAAGCGGGATGATTTCTTGCTATTCGTTGAAATCATCCCGAACATAGAACAATGTGGACGGTAAAACCCAAAATCCTTATCTGGAATACCGTGAATGAAGGTTATTCAGAGTGTCCTCATACACAAGCAGCTCAATATATCTGATGCCCACCTTCCAATGCCTCATCCAACTGTTTATCGGTACATCTTCTTGCCGCCTCTGCATCACGCTCTTTGATGCATTTATATAAACAAAGCACGCTGTCGTATAGTGCCTCTTTCCCATAACGCATACAAAAACGCTTCCAAAGCTGTGTTACAACAGGTTTAAAAGATATGTAAATTAAAGGTATAATACTGTTTCCGCTGATAACGGAAAGTCTGTGATGAAAACAAAAGGTGGCTGAGACCGTTTCTTCAATCGAAGTAGCATCTGCAACTTCCTCTAATAATCCTTCCAATCCAAGAATATCCTCATTCGATGAATTCTTTATAATCGTATCCGTTGCCAGATGTTCCAATGCCCGGCGTACTTCAAGGATTGAGTAAATTTCTGCCTGCCCAAGTGTATCTCCATGATATTCCATAATGGCATTTAAGGTATTGATATTTCCGTTCTTTCCGTAATCTGCTACAAATACTCCCTGCCTTGGATGCACTTCCAAAAAACCCTGTTTTTCAAGCTCTGCGAACCCACTGTTAACCACTGCACGGCTCACCTGCATCTGCCTGGCAATCTCCCTTTCAGGAGGTAATTTGCTTCCAACAGGGATATGCCCTGATAAAATCATATCACGAATCTGGCAAATAAACATTTCTTTTAAGCTCAAAGCGCTAAGTTTCTGAAATTCCATCGTTTCCCCCCCTTGTTCTGGCTCTGGTCATACCAGAAATCAATACTATTTTATCATACATTCTTACAAAAAATCAACAAAAAAA
>NZ_DAMAUN010000152.1:0-7717 GCF_032078915.1 Lacrimispora sp.
TCAGCGGCGAGTTATATCATACCAAAGCATTTGACAAAAGTCAACAATTATTTTGTATTTTTTTCGAAATAATATTCCAGAACATTGCATAGCAAAATCGGTATCTTATATTCTATCGTGCAGACCATTGTTTCCCTTCTATATTACATAGATTTATTGCCTGTATATTTATCTTTGAATCTTCTTAATTACCTATTATATAAATCACCTTCAGCTTACCTGCACCTTTCGTCCGTTTTCTTGAGTGAATCTCTTATAACAACCATCTTGAATTAGACTATCAAAAATTCAAGAGACTGCGCCTGCATTATCCATCTTCATCTTTTCCACAGTCTTAGTATTAAATGAAAGTAAGTTCTTTAAATGTCTGATAACCATCTGACTCATTGACGCAAACTTATAGATATGAGGGGAATCCTATAAGAACCTTCATTGTTTTATATCGGCTTCTTATAATAGAAAGTATTTTCTCCGGCATCATTGTTGTTACATGTATAAAGAGGTCACTGACTTTCTATGAATTTGTACGGGGTAATCATACTCCATGATATTGACTCTTATTAGCTTGATTTCTATAATACTCTGTACCATTTATTATGAGCGTGGAACCCCCTTTGAAATTTAGTGGGATTTTTGCAAGCGCTTTTATTTGATATTTGCCATGAGAAAATGTCTCCTTTTTCTTGACAATTTGTCACTCGAATGGTATCATCTATGTTGTCGTCAGCGGGTATGGCGGAATTGGCAGACGCGCCAGATTTAGGTTCTGGTGGGAGACCGTGCAGGTTCAAGTCCTGTTACCCGCATTGCTCGAAAACCCTAGTAATTACAAGAATGTCTTGTAAACACTAGGGTTTTTTTATATTAGAATTTTAATAAACTGCTGAATTAGGCATACTTATACTCATAAATACAACACGATACCACACGAAATATCACACGAAAATGATATAATTCTATGAATAGGCGGGCCCGGAATAGGATATCCGCTTTTTTGCTCGGTATTCCGAGCAGTGAGCATCAACGGTATTAGTAACACCAACGTTAAAATTTTTAATAATGAAAATGCCCAGACAATTTACGATTTTCTTTATTAAAACTTTAATCCTTATGTTATTGCCTAATAATTCAAGCATCAGCAGGCATAGCTTTCTGTAACAAAGACATCAAGCTTTGCGTCATTAATAGTTGTAGGATTTACATCGACCGCTGATGTGACAGTTACAACTGTAGTGTAAGTACAACAACCACAACCTTTGAGATCGCAATCACAACTATTAAAAGTAAACGTACTGCTGTTTACACCTGGAGTCAATGTATTAAATGTCCAAATAGAACTAACTGCTACTGGACTTAATTGTTCTTTACATTGTCTGAAAATCTGAAAATTTAATTCTGCAAAAGAAATTGGAGAGAGTATATTACTGCTAAATTCCAGATTAACTATAGGATTGCAAAATTGGTCCAAGTCCAATACAAGAGCGGCTAAAATATATGTTGTTCCAGAAGTGGTACCAACTGGTATCGTCAGATTATTTGACGAACTGCATTTTAATAAAAAATTATTATATCTTTTAGAATCTACCTGGCAATCCTCATACACACAGCACTGCCGTTTCACATCCATTTCATTACCTCCGTTTCAATCCACTGCTAATCCCATAAAAAAATTATATATATCTAGTATATTAGCAAAATCTGTTAAGGTGAGTGGTATATGTTGAACTTGTACCTAAAGGCATAAAAGCTGCTCACAGTGCCATTTCTATTTCAATTCACAAATCTATATATTAATAATATTATATAGTTAGGAACATAAACAATATGTGCATGTGTGGAGGTAATTTTAAGATGGATAAGCAATGCGACTGTTGCAAACCTGAAATTGCTAAAAAATCAAATGACGCTTTCTTATGCTATAGTACGACAGACACTCTTACAATTCCAGCAGGAACAAATGTGGGAACTTCTTTTCGTATCACTTTATTGAAAATCAATAATGCTAAAGGACAGCATTCTACCATCCGATTTAACTTTTCAAGTAACCTGGTCACAGAGGCATCAATTGCAACAGTGAATTTTCAGATATTCAAACAATGCCCAGACCAGTTAGCCCCTATCCCTGTAGGCTCAGTCTTGACCTACACAAGATTATTTTTAGGAGGAGATGCTACAACGTTCTCATTTAAGGCATGTGACAAAAACTATGATGAATGCTGTATATATTATGTTGCCGTAACAGTCGTTGGCACTGCTACAACAGGCTTGATTTCTATTAACAATGCCAATCTTAGTGCATTAGCTTCAATAGATGGATGTTCGTCTGATAATCAATACTGTGACAATGATGAATGTCAATCTAATTACTGCTGCAACTGCATCAGACCAACGAACATAGTTTTATCAAAATGCAGCTCTCCTTCAACTGTTTCGGTAGCCGGAGAAACATCGACCGGAGATACCTTTACACTCGCATCCTTACAATTGAATGGGAAAAAGTTTAATCAGCCATGCATTGAACTGGAATTTTCCACTAATACCATCTTTCCGACATCTATTTTAATTGCTTTTATACAGGTATATAAGCAATGTAGTTGTCAGTTGGTCCCAATACCAATTGGTCCAACATGGTTATTAGATCATTCACTACCAGAATCGAATTATAACACTTATAATTTTCATGTTCATGACTGTATAGAAAAAACAGAAGGCTGCTGTACCTATTATGTATTGCTTACTGTTCAGCTTGCAACAGAGGGGCCTGCAACTACGTTCAATAACTCTATACTTCGTGCTACCATTACTGATTGTGCATGCTAGCTAAAATCAGTTTAGTTACTATTCCAAATTAGGGTGTCTCAAAAATTGTCGGGAACGAGGTGTTAGAATATACGCAATAGGGTCGGAAACATGGAATCAATACTGTCTTTTAAATGAGGTGGTATTTCATAAGATGCCAGATGCTCATATTTTTGTAATATGACAGTGCCATTTGCATCAACAGTATAGGTGAGCCTATCACATCCAACAGGATTATGAGCGCCTATTTGAGGAAACACACCAATTCTTACAGTCAGGTAATTTGAACTTGTGATATCAAGAATTTCATTTTCATAATTGTAGACCTCTAACTCAGTATTAAAATACGGTCGATAATATTTGTTAATCGCAGAGGTTATATAAGGATTTAATAAGGATAAAATTAGTACATCTGTTAAATTGTTTCTTGATAGGTTATTCAATTTAAAATGCTCCTCATTATAATTAGAATTAATAGTATATATTACAACTTCCTGTAATGAGCAGGAACACGGGGCGGAGATCTCCATCTCTCTTCTATATTCAATAGTTTCGTCCGACATCTCTAGCACCGGCCCTATTATTTACTTTTATAATGTACCATGGTAGAATAAGCATACGAAGCTTTCTATCATTTATATCAAACGAGGTAAATTGTCATGCGCAGTGAAAAGGAAATGTTTGGATTGATCTTGAGAGTTGCCCAAGCAGATGAACGCATCATAGCAGCATACATGAATGGTTCTCGTGCAAATCCCCTTGTTGAAAAGGATATTTATCAGGATTATGATATTGTCTTTGTGGTTTCTGAGACACAATCATTTTTATCGGATAAAACGTGGATAAAGATCTTTGGAGACGTTGCCGTCATGCAGGAACCGGATTCTAATGACTTTGGCTGGGGCAAAGACTGCGACTTTACCAAATCATACGGCTGGCTCATCTTATATAAAGACGGAAATAGAATTGATCTGCGTATTATGACCAAAGAAAAAGCCATTGAGAATTATCTTACCGACAGCCTTACAGTGCCTTTGCTGGACAAGGATCATATCTTGCCTCAAATACCTCAGGCAAGTGATACCGGCTACTGGATTAAAATTCCCACGAAACAGATGTATGACGGATGCTGCAATGAGTTTTGGTGGTGTTTAAACAACGTTGCAAAAGGGATTAAAAGAGATCAGATTCCTTATGCGATGAGAATGTATACGGGGATCGTACACATTCAGCTTGATATAATGGTGGAATGGTACATCGCCATGAATCATGGATTTTCTGTTTCTACAGGAATGTGGGGGAAATATTATAAAAAATACCTGCCTTCAGAACTGTATGAAAAATATTTGAAGACCTACTCTGACGGCAGTCCTGAAAATCTTTGGAATGCTGTTTTCTCCGCATGTGATCTGTTTCGTTTTCTTGCACTGCAGGTTTCTGGCCATCTGGGCTGCACCTACTGCGTGCAAGACGATAAGAATATGATCAAATATATTACTTCAATAAAAAATGATGGCATTGATCCATTGGAGATCTAATCCAGAATTGTTTTCCAGGCTTGCTCAGAAAAGGCCTGAAAACACATTTTTATCTGTTCTGCATTGCTCTTTTCCGTTGCAAGTGACGGCAATTCTTCCAATGAGAAATAACAGCTGTCCGTGGTTTCATTATTTGCTTTAAATGAACCGCCAATAACGGAACACTGTATAAAAATTTTACAAACCTTGTAAGCATAGATTGGAAGATTATGTTTTTCTCGATCCTGCACGGCAATAACCTTGTCGGCCTCGACATCAAGGCCTGCCTCTTCCCTGACCTCTTTAATTATATTCTCTTTTACTGATAAATTGACATCGACCCAGCCTCCGGGCAATGACCATCTCCCATCGGCTTCTTTAACCAGAAGAATCCTGTTGTTCTTAAAAATAGCGGCCCTGGTATCTATCTTGGGTGTTTGGTATCCTGTTTCGCAGCAAAATAAATCTTTGACCTTTTCGACCGGCATTTCTGATTGTCTGCTGATTATTTCAGCCGAAATCTCCCGGATCCTTTCAAATCGTTCCTGGTCAAAGCAATCCTTCGTATAATATAGTCCTGCCTGTGCGATTGCCTGCAATTCAACCGCCCATTCAAGCCATTTTTTATCCTCCATAATGCATTCCTTCCTTACTCCATACTAAGTATTATATTATCTCACATACCCATAACTATCAAGATTATCTTTGAAGACTTCTGTGGTTACGGACGGCAGACAATTGGAAAAATGCAGCAAACAAAGTCAATTAAGAAAGGAGAGGCAATATGGATACAAGGACGATCATGATATTTCCAGAGTTTCATAACATGGATGCGATTCATTTCTATAGGAATCAATACGACCCATTATCTGCTCTTGTAAAACCGCATATCACTTTAGTTTTTCCCTTTCAAAGCGATATGAGCAATGATAGATTGGACAAGCACATAAGCGATAAGCTTATGAATATCAAGCCTTTTGAAATTACTCTGAATGGAGTTTCAAAGCAGCCTGGTGAATTAGGGAATTATTTGTTTTTAAATATTGTAGAAGGAAAGGAATATATTCATAAAATCCATGAGCAACTATATTCCGATCTATTAAAGGAGTATAAAAAAGGATACCCTTATACTCCTCATTTAACCCTTGGAAATTTAGACTCCATAGAAAAACTGGAACGGGCCTATTTCGATGTTTCTAAATGCAATGAAACATTTAGAACCGTGATAAACACAATTTCAGTTGAAGTGATAGGTGCATTGGGAGAGTCAATTATAATAAGCGAACACCGACTGCAGGAATAAACAGCAAAATAGCTTTCCGGCCGATCCATCTCTCATATTTCTTCATCTTCTGCCATATCATTTAACATGCATATCGGCCCGGCAGTGCTGCCGGGACATCCCAATTTTAGACAGCTACGCTCATTTTGCATATTGCATGATTGCTGCTGTCAGCATCGGCAAGGAGACTTAACTGTGAAGAAAATTTTGGATAACAATTATTTTGATTTAATCATTACAAACCCAATTACTTCAGCCCCCACTGATGATAACATCACCTATCTGAACAACCGGCATTCCTTACTGCATATCCCGGCCGCCGACATAAGTCTTTGTGATATGGTAAAGCATCCACTCCACACCTTTCCCGGAATATATACGCTCACATCTACGGTCAGCCTTGAACAGTCCGGCATAGGAACGGTTCAGCGGAATCCTGCCTTAGCCCTGTTTGGAATGGGTGTAATCATTGTAGTCATTGATACGGGTGTTGATTACCAGCATCCTGCCTTCCGTAACAGTGACGGCTCGACCCGTATTCTCTCCATATGGGACCAGACCCAGCAGGAAGGAACCCCTCCTGAGACCTTTACCTTTGGTACGGAATACAGCCAGGAGACAATCAATGCCGCATTAAATTCTGATGATCCCCTATCTGTTGTTCCATCTACAGACACAAACGGACACGGAACGTCTATTGCAAGCGTGATTGCCGGCACTCCTAACTTATTGGAATCCTTTAGCGGTATAGTCCCTCAATCTGATCTGGTGATCGTAAAGCTTAAGGAAGCAAAAAAAAATCTGAAAAACTTCTTTTTTATTCCTGATAATGATTTATGCTTCCAGGAATCGGATCTTATGCTTGGCTTCCGTTATTCCCTTACCATTTCGGAAAAGTATAGCCGCCCAGTGGTCACCTGCTTCGCCTTAGGAAGCAGCCAGGGAGGTCATGACGGGAGGGGCGCTCTAAGCGGTTACCTAAATGACCTGGCACTTCAGCCCAGTATCGGCATATCCGTCTCTGCCGGTAACGAGGGAAACAGTCAAAGACATTATTTTAATTCTACCCAATCAGAGCCTTATTACAATGATTTTGAATTAAGAATAGGGGAAAATGATAAAATGTTTGCTATGGAAATCTGGTCAAGTTCCCTTGGACGGCTTTCCATTGATATTTCCTCACCAAACAGAGAATCCACCCAGCAGGTATATCCTACGCTCGGCGATTGCAGAATATTTAACTTTGTATTCACCCCTACTACCCTTTATATCAACAATTATCTTTTTGAAGAGGAAACCGGAGACCAGATGATCCTGGTGCGTTTTCAAAACACCACTCCCGGAGTCTGGCGCATTCGGGTCAGGAGCATTGAAGATGAACCTTTGTCCTTTCATGCCTGGCTCCCTTCAAACGGTCTCATATCCAACCAGACCTTTTTTCTTAATTCCTCTCCGGATACCACCATCACTTCACCTGGAAACGGCAGGCGTCAGCTGACTGTGACTGCCTATAATCAGATGAACAACTCAATTCTGGGTGAATCAAGCAGGGGCTATACAAGAACAGGCCTTATTAAACCTGATATTGCCGCTCCTGGTTACCAGCTTACCTGTGCGGTTCCCGGAAATGGATATGGCTCTGTTACAGGAACAGGGGCTGCGGCTGCCCATGTGGCCGGCATCATTGCCATGGTCTTTGAGTGGACCATTGTCAAGGAACATTACATAACTATGAATGGAGTCGATGTCAGCCGGCTGATGATGAGGGGTGCAGTGCGGGCCAGCTCATACACCTATCCAAATAACATATGGGGATACGGCCAGGTGAACGTGAACAATATGTTCATGCAGCTAACCAGTATTTAACCTCATCAAGTAAGGGCGCAGATAATATCCGTTTGACTGGATTGGGAACAATTATTGTTTTAAAACAGAATTTCAGTCATATGTCCAGAACATTATATAAAAGGAGCTTTACAACTGTTATATAATTTTCTGGGAGGTGATTATATGAGACACTGGAATAAAAAACTTGAAAAAAGCTTGGAGGAAGAATTCAACCGGTTAGAGGCTGCCAGCAGGGATGTAATACCCCCTTCTGCTCCTCCCGGAGAATTTG
>NZ_DAMAUN010000152.1:7727-8027 GCF_032078915.1 Lacrimispora sp.
AATTTGAAAACATCATGGCCGAAATGGAACGCAGAGGGATCGAACCCAGGATCAGAAAAGAATTAAGAAAAAGGAAATAGGCGGGCTGGGTTTTTGAAAACCCGCCATTTTTGATCTATGCGTCATATGATAAGGGCCCGGGTAACTCCCAGACCCCTGTCACTGTGGCTTCTTATTCTTTTTTACCAGACTGTTTCATTAGCTGATCAACGTACGTACTCAGTCCGGCGGCCAGGATTCCCTGGGTGATTGCTGTAAATGCTGCTGTAGCGATCTGCTGGATGGTGTGTACTTCACACA
>NZ_DAMAUN010000153.1:0-7983 GCF_032078915.1 Lacrimispora sp.
GGATTTTTAAGAAAATCCGTTGTAAAGGACCCGGTAAGGCGGGGAAATACGGGGGATAACACTCCGGCTTTAATCTATACGGAAATCGTTCCGGGAGACCAGGTGAAAATTACGGTAGGACCTAAAGGCTTTGGAAGCGAGAACATGAGTGCACTCCGCATGTTCAAGCCTTCTGCAGGCCTCCAGGGAATCAAGGATTTTATCCTGGAAACCGTATCCGCTGCAGGTCCCAATCCCTGTCCTCCCATCGTAGTGGGCGTAGGGATAGGAGGCAGCTTTGACAAGGCAGCCCTATTGGCGAAAAAGGCTTTGATGAGAGATTTGGATTCCTCCAATCCGGATCCTTACTATGCTGATCTGGAAAAGGAGATGCTGGAAAAGATCAACCTTCTGGGAATCGGCCCTCAGGGCTTTGGCGGAAAGACCACTGCCATTGGGGTAAACATTGAAACCATGCCTACCCATATTGCAGGCATGCCCTGTGCCATCAACATCAACTGTCATGTGACACGCCATAAAACGGAAGTAGTCTGAATATATTTGAAAGACTCAAACGGTGGAAGACGCGCGCCGCTTTTCCTTACTTTTTCGTGCCGCATGCGTCAGCGGCGGATTGGAGATAAAAATGATAAAGCATATTACACTGCCTTTGACAAGAGAATTGTCTAAAACCCTTCACGCAGGAGATACGGTTTATCTGACCGGTGATATCTACACTTCCAGGGACGCCGGGCATAAGCGTATGTGTGAGACCCTGGCAAAAGGGGAAAAGCTGCCCTTTGATCCCATGGATGCCACGATTTACTATGTGGGGCCCACTCCTGCAAAGCCAGGCCAGGTGATAGGGTCCGCAGGACCTACTACCAGCGGCCGGATGGATGCTTATGCTCCCACGATGATGTCCGTAGGAGCCAGGGGAATGATCGGAAAAGGAGCCAGGCAGCCGGATGTGGTGGAAGCCATAAAAAAGTATGACGGTGTTTACTTTGGCGCCGTCGGGGGAGCAGGAGCGCTGCTTGCCAAATGCATCAAAAAGCTGGAACCCATCGCTTATGAGGATTTGGGAGCAGAAGCTTTGTGCAGACTTTACGTAGAAGAAATGCCTTTGGTGGTTGTTATCGACTGCGAAGGAAATAATCTCTACGAAGAGGGGAAAAATGCTTATTTAAAGTCAAGAAAGTAATTGGAGTGAAATGCAGCAGCCTTTCGATGAAAAAACAGCGGTTTCCATCATATGGGAGCCAATGTTTTTAAATAAATTATAAAAATACAGGAGGTAATTATGGGAACCAAAACAAACATTGTGGATTGGAAGACAATTACGGATTTTGTAGTGGATGCATTTAAGGGGTATGGGATTCCGGAAGAAGATGCGAAAGTTTGTGCGGATGTATTGCTGGAGTCTGACAAGAGGGGAATTGAATCTCATGGGGTTAACCGCTTCAAACCCATTTATCTGGACCGTATCAAAGCAGGAATCCAGAGCCCGGTGACAAATTTTGAGGTAGTAAAGGAAACAAGAACCACAGCGGTTGTGGACGGCCATGACGGCATGGGCCAGGTAATCGGTGTAAAATCCATGAATATGGCCATTGAGAAAGCCAAAGAATATGGCATGGGCATGGTGGTTGCCCGCAATTCCACCCACTACGGCATTGCAGGCTATTATGCGACCATGGCTTCCCGGGCAGGCTGTATCGGAATTACAGGAACCAACGCAAGGCCTTCCATCGCGCCTACCTTTGGCGTGGAAAATATGCTGGGAACCAATCCTCTTACCTTTGGTATGCCTACGGATGAGGAATTCCCCTTTGTGCTGGACTGTGCGACTTCCATTACCCAGAGAGGCAGGATCGAATACTATTCCCGTATCGGAAAATCCACTCCTTCCGGTATGGTAATCGGACGGGACGGTCAGCCTCAGACCAATTCAGACCAGATTCTTTCTGACTTAAATACAGGAAAAGCGGCCCTTGCGCCTTTAGGCGGAATCGGTGAAGAGCTGGCAGGCTACAAGGGATACGGCTATGCCACTGTAGTTGAAATTCTTTCCGCAGCCTTGCAGCAGGGGAATTTCTTAAGAGCCTTAACCGGCATTGGAGAACAGGGAGAAAAGATTCCCTTCCACTTAGGCCACTTCTTCATTGCCATTGATACGGAAGCCTTTATGGGCCTGGATTCCTTTAAAAAGACATGCGGCGATATTCTCCGGGATCTTCGCGGTTCTGTCAAAGCTCCAGGGGAAGACCACATTTATACGGCAGGCGAGAAGGAGTATCTGGTATGGCAGGAACGCAAAAACAGCGGTGTGCCGATCAATGATGCAGTTCAGAAAGAGCTTATTAAGATCAGGGATGAACTGGGACTAAACCAGTACCAGTTCCCATTTGAATAAATAGTATTGCCATTTGTTTGATATGCCCCCTCCCAGGCAGACGAGTGTAATAATTAAACTCGTTTGCCTGGAAGGGGGCATTTTCGCTTAATCCTATGATCCCTGGAATGTCCGGTTGCTCTTTTCTGCCTTCTTATGTTAGAATAGATAGGAGTTTTTATGAACTGATTCTAACGTTAAGAAAGCTGGAAGAATGATGTATTGTATGAGTGTAAGCCATAAAAAGGCTTCTGTGAATATCCGGGAACGATTTGCCTTTCATGAAAATGAGAAGGCGGAGTTTATAGAACGGCTTATGAAGAAGGAAGCGGTGACCGGTGTTGTTGTGCTTTGTACCTGTAACCGCAGTGAGATCTATGTTTCAGGAACAAAGCATGCAATCGGTGAGCTTCAGCGGGAGACTGCTGATTTTAAAGGAATTAGACTGGAAGAACTGCTGAAATATCTAAATATCTACAGCGGGGAAAGCGCCATAGGGCATTTGTTTAAAGTGGCATGCGGGTTCGATTCCATGGTGCTGGGAGAAGACGAGATTTTAGGGCAGGTAAAGGGTGCCTATGAGATGTCCAGGGACCAGGGTGCGGTGGATTACGAAATGAACGTGCTGTTCCAAAGGGCGTTTGCCTGTGCCAAACGGATCAAGACGGATACCAATTTATCCAGAACACCTCTCTCCGTTGCAACCCTTGTAGCCAATGAGGTGTTCCGCTTTGAAAAAGAGAGCGGAGATAAGAATGTGATGGTGATCGGCATGACCGGTAAAATGGGGAATACTATAACAAAAAATATTTTAAGCAAGCCTGGAATCCATGTCACCGGCACGGTCAGAAGCCATAAGTCCGATCTGACTTTTGAGGTAAAGGGGGACAGGGTGAAGGTCGTGGATTACAGGGACCGCTATCAGTACATGGATGAGATGGATATTGTCATCAGTGCCACTTCCGGCCCCCATTACACCGTAACCTGTGAAGAACTGTCAGAGCAAGTGGCTCCGGGAAAAAAACGGCTGTTTATGGATGTGGCCGTTCCTGTGGACATGGACCCTGAGATTGAGGAAATGGACGGGCTGACTCTTTATAACATCGACTATTTTGAAACACTTTCAAAAAACAACACGGAAATAAAACTAAAGGAACTGGACCGGGCTAACGTGATCATGGAAGAGGACTTAGATGGGGCCATCAAGGAGGTGGTGTTCCATCCATACATCCGGAGAATGAAAGAACTTAAGGAAGCATTTGCTGGAAAACGCCTGGATACCCTTCTCTTTGAGGTCAGGGATCATGTTTCCAGTGAAGAATTAAAGGTGGTACTTAAAACCCTGGATGGCTTAGAACGCTGGATTAAGGAGGGATGACTGTGGCTTATTTTCCATTTTTTGTTGATATTGAGGGGAAAAGATGCCTGATCGCAGGCGGAGGAGCAGTTGCCTGCCGCAAGGCTCTGACACTTATGGATTATGGCCCGGATATCATAGTTGTGGCTCCGCAAGTGATTCCCGAGATGGAACGGCTGATAAAAGAAAGCAAGGGAAAACTCACATGGTGGTGCCGGGAATTTGTAGAATCTGACCTGGAGAAAATGGATTTTGTAATAGCGTCGACCTCAGATGAAGGTTTAAACAGGCAGATATCCGTCTGGTGCCGGGAACGGAAGATTCCGGTCAATGTGGCGGACAACCAGGAGGAATGCAGCTTTATTTTTCCGGCTATTATGAAAGATGGAGAGATCACGGTAGGGATCTCCACAGGCGGAAGCTCTCCGGCCCTTGCCCGGTATTTAAAAGAAACGCTTAAGGAAGCCATTCCTGTGGGACTTGGCAGCCTGGCAAAGCAGCTTGGCTCATATAGGGATATGGTAAGAGAAAGGGTGGATTCCCTCCCAGTCAGAAGGTCAATTTTTAAAACTATGACAGCGGAGGGGATCCGTCAGGGAGATTATACCAGAGAACAGGCAGATGAACTGATAGAAAGGAAACTGGCGGAGCATGAAAAGTAATACCATTCGCATTGGAACAAGAAGAAGCGCTTTGGCCGTGGCCCAGGCAAATCTGATGGCAGAGGCTCTTAAAAAGTCAGGTAACGGCTTATCGGCAGAGCTGGTATTAAAGCAGACGGAAGGGGACCGGATTCTTGATAAGCCGCTTTTGGAATTTGGAGGAAAGGGCGTGTTTGTGACGGAATTTGAACAGGCCTTACTGCGGGGGGAGATTGACTTCGCAGTCCACAGCGCCAAGGATCTGCCTATGGAGCTGGAAGAGGGGCTGGGAATTGTGGCAGTTATGGAGCGGGAAGATCCCAGGGATGTTTTGGTGACACCTGCCTTAAGTGACCTTTCCGGAAAAAAGGAAATCATAATCGGAACCTCCAGCTTAAGAAGGAAGATTCAGATAGAGGAGATTGGAACGGACATGTGGCCCTGGGCTTTGGTCCGCTGCGAGAATTTAAGGGGAAATGTACAGACCAGACTTTCAAAACTCATGGAAGGCTCTTATGACGGCATTCTATTGGCGGCTGCCGGATTAAAGCGTCTGGGACTTTGGGAAGACAGCCGGTATGATTACCATTGTTTTGATTGTGAGACCTTTATTCCGGCTGGAGGCCAGGGAATACTTGCGGTGGAAGGACGGCTGGATTCCGGGCTTGAGGCGGTGGTAAAGCCTATTGAGGATGAAGAAGCCAGAATGTGCCTGTCTTTAGAACGGAAAATTTTAAGGCATTTAAATGCCGGCTGTCATGAACCCATCGGCGTATATTCAAGACTTAAAGGCGGGGATATGGAGGTTCTTGGGATCAGCAAAAGAGGGGAAGAAATCAAGCGGATCCATCTTTGGGGAGGAACCGGGGAACTTGACAGGCTGGCACGGCTGGCGGCCGATGGCCTTGCGTAATAAGGAGGATGCTATGAAGGAAACAGGAGTCGTCTATCTGGTAGGGGCTGGTCCGGGAGATCCGGGGCTAATTACGGAAAAAGGGTTGTCAAGGCTGCGGATATGCGACGCAGTGGTTTATGATTCTCTTCTTTCTCCCCGCCTTCTTGATGAAGTACCTGACCAATGCCGGAAGATTTATGTAGGAAAACGCGCCGGGCGTCATTCCATGAAGCAGGAGGAAATTAATAAACTTCTGGTAGAACTGGCAGGGGAAGGTCTTGCGGTTGTGAGGCTAAAAGGCGGTGATCCCTTTGTATTTGGACGGGGGGGAGAAGAGATCATGGCTCTTTCTGAGGCAGGGATCCCTTATGAGGTGGTTTCCGGAGTTACCTCTGCGGTCGCCGCCCTTGCAAGTGCCGGGATCCCGGTGACCCACCGGGCGCTTAGCAGAAGCTTTCATGTCATGACCGGACACACTCTCTCAGCAGAAGGAACGCTTCCTCCTGATTTTGATGAATTTGCCAGGCTTTCAGGCACATTGGTTTTTCTCATGGGATTAGGGAACTTATCCCTCATCGTAAAGGGCCTTTTAAACCAGGGAAAACCAGGGGACACACCTGCTGCGGTCATTCAAAACGGAACTCTTCCCGGAGAGAGAACCATCCGCGGGACCATAGAAAGTATTGAGGAAAAGGTGCTGGCGGCTGGAATAGAAAGTCCTGCGATCATTGTGGTGGGAGAGGTGGCTTCCCTTGATTTTACTTCTACGTTAAAACAGCCCCTTAAGGGGTGCCGGATTGGAGTAACAGGAACAGACTCCTTTACAAAAAGGCTGAGAAAACAGCTGGAATCTCTTGGAGGAGCTTCGGAATGCATCCTGAGCCTTTTGATAGAGTCCTGCCGAAAGGGAGCGGAAATGAAGGAAGCATATGAAAAGCTGCCGTCCTACACCTGGATCGTATTTACCAGCGCCAATGGAGTAAGAGAATTTTTCCGTGGGCTTTTGGAATGGGGGCATGATTTCCGCTCAGTGGGTCATGTGAAGTTTGCCGCGGTCGGAAGGGGAACTGCCGATGAACTGCTGCAGTACGGCTTTCTTGCGGATTATATACCAGAGAAATATCAGGTACAGGATCTGGCGGCAGGCTTAAAAGGCTTGATTTCTCGGGAGGACAGGCTTTTGATCCCCAGATCCTTAAACGGTTCTAAGGAACTGAATGAGATTCTTGATGAGACCGGTGTCCCTTATGATGACATCGTGCTCTATGATGTGGCTCTGGAAGGCCTGGAGGCGGAAAAAAGGACGGAAGCCTTAAAGCAGTTGGACTATCTGACTTTTTCAAGTGCTTCCGGTGTAGAGGCTTTTTTCCGGGAGGCAGATAAGGAAATAAAGGAAGCCCTGGCAGGCCTCAAAGTGGTCTGCATCGGGGACATAACAGCAAAAGCCCTGATAGGGCATGGGAGAAAAGCAGATATCATTGCCGGGGTTTACAGCATTAAAGGGTTAACGGAGGCCATCTGCCGGGATTGGAAATAGGAATAGGAGATGATTCATTGGATCCATCAATAAAGAATGTGGAAATGAAGAATAAGGATCGGTTTTTAGGGTTTGCGGATGTCTATGATCAGGCAAGGCCGGAAATGCCGGAATATCCGATTGAAATCATAACAAGATATTTAAATAAAAAAGCAGATATTGTAGTTGACTTAGGCTGCGGTTCGGGCTTATCAACAACTGCATGGAAAAACCATTGCAATGCCATTATCGGTATTGAACCAAGTAATGATATGTTCCTGGCTGCAAGTAAGAAAGCAGATAAAAACATTTCGTTTAAGAAAGCGTTCGCCCATGAGACAGGTTTAAGCAGCGACTTCGCTGATGTTGTTATATGTTCCCAGTCTTTTCATTGGATGAACCCTGAATTAACTCTGGCAGAAGTAAACCGCATACTAAAGTCCGGCGGCATATTTGCTGCGGTCGATTACGATTGGCCGCCTGTCTGCAAATGGGAAGCGGAGCTTGCCCACAAGCAGCTATTCTATAAAGTCAGCTGCCTGGAGAAAGAGCATAAGGATTTGAACGATCGTTTTATTAGATGGGATAAAAATAAGCATCTGACCAATATTAAAAACAGCGGTTACTTTCGTTATCAAAGAGAAATTGTTTTTGCAAACAGAGAGCTCTGTAATGCCGAAAGATTTATCAGTATGACGTTAAGCCAAAGCGGACTTCAAAGCATCATGAAGCGTAAGCCAGATCTAATTAAGAGTGCCCTGGATGAATACGTTGAGACGATACAGCGTTTATTTGCCGGTGAGACGATGGAAGCGGACTTCTGTTATCGTATGCGCCTGGGTATTAAATGATCCTATGTAACAATAAATGGAAGCTATCGTTCGGAGTGAAAAGGAGTCAGTTAGATGAAAATAGAAGAATCAAAAATTTTATTTGAAAAATCAAGGGAGTATTTCCCGGGCGGGGTCAACAGCCCGGTTCGCGCTTTTGGCTCCGTGGGAGGAGTACCGGTCTTTGTAAAACATGCGTCAGGCTCCCATATTTACGATGAGGATGGAAATGAATACATTGATTACGTGAATTCATGGGGCCCATCCATTCTTGGTCATGCCTGCGGGCCTGTGGTGGAAGCGGTGAGAGAGGCCTGCCTTGACGGCCTGTCTTTTGGCGCGCCTACCAGAAAGGAGCTGGTTCTGGGAA
>NZ_DAMAUN010000154.1:0-7669 GCF_032078915.1 Lacrimispora sp.
CCGTGCTGGGACTGGTGCTGTCCGGCATGATGGTGAGCTCCCTTGCTTCCGCAGCGGTCTCTTTTTTAAAACTGGTGGCCGATCCGACCAATACCCTTCCGGTCATTACCTATTGGCTTATGGGAAGTCTGGCATCCATCCGGCAGAAAGACGTTATGTTTGCGGCACCATGGATCTTCATAGGAATCCTTCCGATTTACCTTCTTCGTTGGCGGATCAATGTATTAAGCCTTGGGGAAGAGGAAGCGAGGAGCATGGGGATCAATGCTAAGAAGCTCCGTTTTATCATTGTAGTCAGCGCGACTTTAATTACCTCAGCAGCAGTTTCAGTAAGCGGGCATATCGGCTGGGTGGGATTGGTAATCCCTCATTTTGCCAGAATGCTGGTAGGAAGTGATTACCGAAGGCTATTGCCGGCCTCTCTGCTTATGGGCGGCAGCTTTCTGTTGATCGTGGATAATTTTGCAAGGCTTTTGGCTACCAGTGAGATCCCCATCGGCATTTTGACTGCATTTATTGGTGCTCCGTTCTTTTTATATCTTATTTTACGGGAAGGAAACCGGTTATAAAGGAGGGGGAGTATGGAGCTGACAGTAAAAAACCTGGAATTCGGCTATCACTGTTTTCCAGTATTAAAGGGGATCAATTTTTCATTCAACAAAGGAGAACTGGTCTGTGTCCTTGGAAAAAACGGCGCAGGCAAGAGTACGCTTTTTCGCTGCATGTTAGGGCTATTAAAAGGGTATCGTGGAGAGATTCTGATCGATGGAACAGAACGCCGTCACTTCTCAGAACGGGAATTGGCCGGAAGGATTGCCTATATACCCCAGAACCATGATACTGCATTCTCTTTTTCGGTTCTGGATATGGTGTTAATGGGAACAACTGCCTCGCTGCCCCGTTTTGCAAGTCCGGGACAGAAAGAGAAAGAAAGGGCATTGAATGCTCTGAAGCTTTTAAGGATTGATGGTCTGAAGGACCGTATATTTGGGCAGATCAGCGGCGGCGAACAGCAGCTTGTACTAATTGCAAGAGCCATCGCACAGGAGGCAAAAATACTGGTTATGGATGAACCCTGTTCCAGCTTGGATTACGGCAACCAGATCCGGGTTATGGAGGAACTGCGGGCTTTGTCAAAAAAAGGATATCTAATTGTACAATCCACCCATAATCCGGAACATGTCTTTTATTTTGCCCATAAAGCGCTGGTGATGATGGATGGAAAGATAGCGGCTTTCGGTGAGCCGGACAAGATCCTTACGAAAGAGCTTTTGGAAGGCGTATATCAGGTGCCTATTGAGATCTATGAGGATTTAAAAAGCGGAAAAAAGGTGTGTATGCCTGGGGGAATGTGATGGATATGTGGGAAATGTATGACAGTCTGATAGAACCAATACCAGATGATGTAAAAATAGAAGATTATTTTGTAGGAATCCAATGGACTTCAGTGACTGTCAGCGGATATACCGGCGCGGCAGCGACAAATCCCCTTCAGACCATTCAAAGGGCTGAAAAAAATATACTGGATATGTCATGGAGGGAAGCGGCCGGGCTGATAAAATCATGGAATTTTACGGAGGCAAGCATTGGTGCCGCAGCGGTAAATGCCTATTATAACCAGCCGGACCGGATCAGCAGGCTGGAAAAGGAAGGCACAATCAGGCAGCTATCGAAGGAAGATGCTTTTATGGCCCATCGTGAGGCTGTCAAAGGAAAAAAGGTGGCGACCATCGGACATTTCTGCTTTGCAGAGGAATTTTTAAAAGAAGCAAAATCCTGCGTAATTCTGGAGCGCAATCCAATGGAAGACGATTATCCGGACAGTGCCTGTGAATACATACTTTCAGACAGAGACTATGTTTTTATTACGGGATTTACCCTGGTTAATAAAACCCTTCCAAGACTTTTAGAGCTGTCGCGGAATGCCAAAGTTATATTAGTGGGACCCAGTGTGGCTCTCGCTCCTGATCTTTTTAACTTTGGCGTGTGGGAGTTAGCGGGTACTCTCATTACGGATAAAAAACTTACAGAGGAATTAGTGAAGAAAGGTGAGCACAAGGCGGTAATCCGTTCCGGATTGCCGGTAAGGCTTTCTAAATAAAAAATATATGCCGCAAAAGCGGCGGAATAGGGGGATCATATGAAAAAAATGAGAAAAAGTCTGGTACTGGCTGCATTCCTTGCTGCTGCAGTGCTGGCAAATGGCTGCCAAAAAGGAAGCGGTAAGGAGGTTCCTGCCAGTCAGGCAGAGACAACTGTATCTGTAAAAGCAGAAACTCAGGCAGAAACAGAAAAAGCGGGCGAAGCAGGAGCGCAGACTGACACCAGAGTGTTCACGGATTCAGCAGGAAGGGAAGTTACACTGCCAAAGGAGATTAACAAGATTGCTCCTTCCGGGCCTTTGGCACAGATCGTGCTTTATACCCTTTGTCCGGATAAGCTGTCAGGACTTGCTTCTGATTTTTCCGAAGGTGCAAAGCAGTACATTGATGAAAAGTATTGGTCACTTCCTAAATTCGGCCAGTTTTATGGGAAGAATGCAAATCTAAACATGGAGGCTCTCATTGCGGAAAGTCCTGATGTAATCATTGATATCGGAGAAGCCAAAAAGAGCGTAAAAGAGGATATGGATGCCCTTCAGGAGCAGCTAAATATGCCAGTCATCTTTATCGAGGCAGATTTAGATACCATGAGTTCTGCTTATGAAAAGCTGGGAGAGCTTACCGGAGAGACTGATCAGGCAAAGAAACTGGCGGATTATTGCAATAATATGCTGAAAAACTCTGAAACAGCCGGGGAGCAGCTGGCAGAAAAGAAAACGGTTTATTTCGCTACCGGAGATGATGGACTTCACACCAATGCAGAAGGTTCCATTCATGCCAGGGTCATCGAACAGATAGGAGCAGAAAATGCAGCTAAAGTTGAAATGGTATCAAGCGGCGGCGGAAGCGAAGTATCCTTTGAACAGCTTCTTCTGTGGCAGCCGGATGTTATCATCGCAGATTCTGAAGCCCTGTACCAAACCATAACAACGGATAAGGTCTGGGGAGAATTAAATGCAGTAAAAGAGGGGAAGGTTTATCAGATCCCATCCGCTCCATATAGCTTTATGAGCAGTCCTCCTTCTGTCAACCGGATGATCGGAATTTTATGGCTGGGCAATCTTGTATATCCCGAACAATATAGTGCTGATATAAAACAAGAGGTAAAGGATTTCTACGAACTGTTTTATCATGTGACTCTTGATGATGCGCAGGTAGAAAAAATCTTAAAATAAAAAACATACCCACCGGATTGGAACCTGGCTTAATGCCAGTTCCATGTCCGGTGGGTATGTTTTTATCATTACTGCTTTTGGTTTTTGTTTCTATTATAATTAATCAGACATCCGGCCTTTACGATTTCCCGCTCTTCCGGGGTCATATCAGCAATGTGCAGTTCTATCTCATGAATCGGATTTCCTTCTTCGTTTTTCACAACGTAAGCTGGGATGTGGTTCATATCCCCGTCAAGAGCTTTGCGGATTCCAGGCACATAGATGAAATCCCCAACTTCAAAATCCGGCTCTGCATCAAGAAGGAAGGGAAGCATTCCCCAGTTCATAACATTGGAGCGGTAGCGTTTCGTCGCATACTCCTTTGCAATATTAGCTAAGCCGCCCAGCACCCGCTGGCAGCTGGCTGCCTGTTCACGGGCAGAGCCATCACCTGGCTTTACTGCGTAAATCATGCTTCCAATCTCTGTTTCCCTTACATCCAGTTCCGGCTGGTTTAAGTAAGCGGCCAGGGCCTTAAATGCAGATTCCAGTGACCGGTCAGCCTCTAAGGGACAGGCACCGGCTTTCCTTACCTGTTCCAGCTCATTTACTTTCTTTGAGCGTTCCACGTATTCCGGATCGCGGCGGGATAAGGTAAATTCCGCAAGTCTGAGAGGATTGGAACGATAGGAGGAGGTTTCTCCGGAAGGGATCAGTTCATCGGTGGTAGTGACCGGATCCATGATCTTTGAGCATATCCGTAATAGAATATTATCCGTTAATGCACTCATAGCCGGCCAGTCCTTGATATTTGGACCATAAATCAGGGGGACCTCAGGCTGAGCATTTCCGAAGCCCTGATACACCCGTCTCTCATAGGAGGATGGATCGAAATCATAGGCAGGAACCTGGTAATCCTCTCCATAGCCTTTTGCTGATGTGAGATAACCGCCGTTTGCCGCTGTTGCAGCAATGGAGCGGGCATCCATGAGGGCAACGCAGGAAATCTGTCCGCTGCCTGGCTTGGAACCTTCCCGGTTGGGGAAATTTCTTGTGGTGTGGCGGATGCTTAAGGAATTGTTGGAAGGGGTATCCCCTGCGCCAAAGCATGGGCCGCAGAATGCCGTCCGGACGGTTGCACCGGCTGCCATCAGTTCCGAGATGGCTCCCTTCTTCACCAGGTCCATATAAACTGGCTGGGAGGAGGGGTATACAGATAAATTAAAGATGTCATTTCCGCAATTTTTACCGGTCAGAATATTGGCCGCAGCCATAACGTTGGAGTAGTTGCCTCCGGCACAGCCTGCGATCACCCCCTGCTGAACCATCAGCTTTCCGTCCACGATCTTGTCTGTTAAGGAAAGGCTTGCTTTGGAACTGCCTACAATGCGCTCTGCTTCCTTTTCCACAGTGCGTAGAATGTCTCCAAGATTATTATTTAATTCGTCGATCTCATAGGTGTTGCTTGGGTGGAAGGGCAGTGCGATCATAGGCTTGATGGTGCTTAAGTCCACATATACCACTCCGTCGTAGTAAGCCACTTCTCCTGGATTTAATTCTTTGTAAGCATCTCCACGGCCATGAAGGTCTAAATAGGCTTTTGTGTCCTCATCGGTTCTCCAGATAGAGGAAAGGCAGGTGGTTTCCGTTGTCATGACATCCACACCGTTCCTATAGTCCGTATCCATAGAAGAAACACCAGGCC
This sequence comes from Lacrimispora sp., assembly GCF_032078915.1. Classification (GTDB taxonomy): domain Bacteria; phylum Bacillota; class Clostridia; order Lachnospirales; family Lachnospiraceae; genus Lacrimispora. Next base: position 4,962 of record NZ_DAMAUN010000154.1, read on the forward strand.
CTACGAATTCCATGATTTTGTTCTTTACATAGCCGCTTTTAAAGACCGCTCCGATAATGGCCAGGGCCACATCGTGAGGACCAACGGATGGAGCAGGGCTTCCCGTAAGATAAATGGCCACAACGCCGGGATAAGCCACATCATAAGTGTCCCGAAGAAGCTGCTTTACCAGTTCCCCGCCTCCTTCTCCAATGGCCATGGTTCCCAGGGCTCCATAGCGGGTATGGCTGTCAGAGCCGAGGATCATACGTCCGCAGCCGGCCATCATTTCCCTCATGTACTGATGGATGACCGCAATATGAGGCGGAACAAAGATCCCGCCGTATTTTTTGGCGGCGGAAAGTCCGAATACGTGATCATCCTCGTTAATGGTACCGCCAACTGCGCATAAAGAGTTATGACAGTTGGTCATAATGTATGGAATAGGAAATTCCTTAAGCCCTGATGCACGGGCAGTCTGGATAATTCCTACAAATGTAATGTCGTGGGAGGCCATGGAGTCAAAACGGAGCTTCAAATGATCCATATGATCCGAAGTGTTGTGATTCTTTAAAATGGAATAGGTGATGGTACCTTTTTTTGCCTCAGCCTTATCTGCAGCTTTTCCTGTAAGGGCAGCAACTTTTTCTGCTTCCTGATCCGGAACCAGTTCCGTTCCATGTACAAGATAAGCTCCGCCGTCATACAATTTTACCATATGCTATCTTTCCTCTCTTTTTTTGTAGGAAACAGTTTCTCCTACGTATTTTGTCGCCGGACGCATGATTCTTCCGTCATACAGCTTGTTTTCGATATTGTGTGCCAACCAGCCTGCCATACGAGAGCAGACAAACAAAGGCGTATACATATCTTCCGGTATCTGTAACATATTATAAGCGAAACCACTGTAGAAGTCTACATTGTTTGACAGGGTTTTTCCGTTGCCTGCCAGGCATGCTTTGGCAACCTTTTCAAATTTTGTCAGGAACTCATATTCATCTTCCCTGTTTTTCTGTTTGGCCAGCTTTTCACAGCAGGCCTTTAATAAATCCGCCCTTGGATCGGAAACTGTATAAACTGCATGGCCAAGTCCGTATACAAGGCCGGAATTGTCATAGAAATCCTTTGCGAGGATTTTCTGGATCACTCCCTTCATCTGGGCTTCGGTCGCCTTTAGGCCGATTTCCTTTTCAATGGCCCTGATCATTTCACTGCAGCATATATTGGCGCCGCCGTGCTTTGGTCCTTTTAAAGAGCCGATGGAAGCGGAGATGGCCGAATAGATATCTGTTCCTGTGGAAGATATAACGACATTGGTAAAGGTGGAGTTATTTCCGCCGCCATGATCTGCGTGGATCATCAGCATCACATCAAGCAGATTCGCTTCCTGCTCGGTAAAGATCCCATCCCGGCGCAGCATGTAGAGAATATTTTCTGCCATGGTATATTCCGGCTTTGGATAATGTATGATCAGACTGTCTCTTTCATAGTAATGTACCTTGCTCTGGTATGCATAGACGGAAAGAGAAGGAAGCTTTGCCATGATGTTGATTCCCTTTAAAAGTGTCTCATAGGGATCCACATTATCTGGCTCCTCATCATAATCATATAGAGCCAGGATGCTTTGCTGAAGGCAGTTCATTAAATTGCGGGAAGGCGTGCGGAGCATATTCTTTTCCAGAAACTCATCAGGGAGATGGTAGTTCTGGCTGAGGATGGATGTGAACTCTCTTAATTCCTTCTTCGAGGGGAGATAGCCAAAAAGGAGTAAAAATGAAGTCTCTTCAAAACCGTAACGTTCATTATTTTTTCCGTTTACCAGGTCGCCGATTTCGATTCCACGGTAATAGAGCTTGCCTGGGACGTTGACCTTTTTTCCGTCTTCGATTTCATATCCTACTACGTCAGATACGCGGGTCAAGCCTACCCGTACTCCGGTGCCGTCTTCGTTGCGGAGTCCTTTTTTTACATTGTGTTCCTTAAATAAATTGTTTGGAATATCCGTGAAATTAGAGGATTTGCCAAAGGTCTGAGCGATAAAAAAGTTGTTCATGAGACGATCTCTCCTTTTTTTAGTTTAGCCACAGCCAAAAAGTCATGTATTTGTTTATAGAAAAGCAGCGCGAAAGGATTACTCCGGCGCTGCCTCCATTGGCAAGAATGTGACTTAATTTATGTTGTTTGGTAGTTTACCATGCGGAAGTATCAAAGTCAATAACTTGTTACAATCACAATTAAAATATTGTAATTCCATAAGGTTGAAGACTGGAATTGATAGGAAGCATATTTTTATGGTTTTCTCCACATCATATGGAAATACCCCATGAATATTCCATTGCATCATGTAAAGAGGGCAGACTCTGCCTGGAACGCGTGGGGATAGAATGGAAACTGAAACTACCAAATTAACAGTGAAACAGGAGGTTTTTAAGGTGAGAGAGTATCAGCATAGTAATGGGAAGAACGAAGAACCGGAGGAAAGACAGAATCGGCCTGACGGTAATGCGCGCAAGGAAAACCTTGATGAAAAAAAGACAGAAAAGGATATAGAACAGAAAGAGGATGAAAAGCTGGAAGAATATGGCCAGATGACCCTGGATGATAATGCGAACAAGCGGAAAATCCATCTGATCTCCATTATCGGAGAGGTGGAAGGCCATGAAAATTTGTCAGGCAACAGCAAAGCCACAAAATACGATCACATCCTCCCGAAACTGGCAGAGATTGAA
>NZ_DAMAUN010000155.1:0-7621 GCF_032078915.1 Lacrimispora sp.
AATATCTAAGAAGTTTCTTTCAAAGTTAATCGCTACGGCAGTTTTTAACCCTGATTCTTTCTTGTCATTAATCAATATCCGCTCTCCATATGGAGCCCCGTAAATAACCTGCTTAAATTTTACCTCATTTTCTCTTAAGAACGTTTCTGTCAATTCTTTTTGCTCCTCTGTCCTTGAAGTAAGAAAAATTACCAGATCATCTTCCGGTATACTATCTAAAAACTCTCTAGCGCCGTCAAGAAAGGTATCTTTCCCATTTATCTTATATCCATTATGCTTCACAATTGTTCCATCCAGATCCAATATCCAAGTATGTCCAAGTGAAGACAAAACAAGCTCTTTTTTTTTTCCATAACACTATTCTCCATAACTATTACATTTGCTCCCGTTTCAATATCTCTCCAATGCTGCCACCAGGGTGATTTATTCGAAATTGCCCAATATCCAAGTGCCTTACCTGCGCAATCTGCATGGCAAGCCCCTGCAGCACAATCAAATTTAATGTTGTGGAGTTATTTGGCATAATATTCCACAAATCACCCTCATGTTTTAAATCTAAAACAAGACTATTAGGAATTTCTTTTGCTAAGGTACTGTCCTTGTTAAATGTTAAAAGCCACATATTTATTTTTCTGTCCGATAATACATTCTTCAGATATACTGATTCCTGTGTTTCTCCGCTCTTTGTAAGCAACAGCAATAAATCACCCTCCCTTACAACCCCCATATCCCCGTGTATTGCAGAATTCGTATGTAAAAAACACGCATCCATCCCCAAAGAAACCATAGAGCCAACAAATTTTTCGCAGATTGGAACATTTTTTCCTAATCCTGACACAATTATCTTGTGCCCACGATCTATAGTTTCCACAGATTCTTTCAGCAGTTTATTAAACGTTCCTTCATCCATGGAGTGGATTGAATCTTCGATTTCTTTTAGCTGTTTTTCAAAATATTTAATCATAATACGTCCTCCAAGTAATATAATCCATTATAAAACGAACCGCATACGGAATCATAATCCTGCCATGTATATGTTGTCAACGAAAGCCAGATAACCGCATGTAAAAGTTTGATTTCCTCTGGATTAACCATTGTCATCTCATAAAAATCCTGCTCCATATCTTCCCAATGATTAGAAGCAATATCCAGTTTAATCTCTGAATCACTCATTTCTAAACGGAAATCTTTCAAATTGAATCTATCATAATTTCCTACGATAGAATAATACAGTTTCGCCCAATCATACCTGGAATCTCCATAAAGTTCTATAAAGCCAAAGTACCCTCTTGGATCTATCATGACAGGCGTTCCGTCGGAACGAAGCATCATATTTGAAAATGTGCAATCACCATGAATAAAACAAAAGCTTTCACATTTCAACTGTTCCAGACGTCTTTCCAGTTCCCTTTTATGGAAAAATATATTCCTGCATTCTTTCCCGTTAATCATTATTGTTTTTTGATCTGCAAATGGAATCAAATCGCGTATGATTGCAATTCTATCTATTGTTTTATTGAAATACGCTTCCTTAATACTAAAGGAATCTGCTTCGACTCTATCCGTCTCATGCAAATTTTTCAACGCAGACACCAGCTTTGATAGTATTTGCTTTTTCTTTTCATAAGGCAAATCATATTCATATATATTTTTGCCTTCTATTTTTTCCATAATTAATGGATTCGTACCATATATTTGGGGTAAAGCAGGTATATTAAATTCTCTTGCTTTTTCATACCATCTGCATTCTCTTACAGCCAGTTTTTTCCCTTGTTCATCTATCCCTTCTTTTATCACTCTATCCTCCAAGATAGTCATTTTATTAAAAGGCCGACATTTTTCCTGCTGCAATTTTATATATTCTTCAATCAAACCAAATTCTTTTGTGCCTGCTAATTCAATTTCCTCAAACATCATTTTATTGGACTGCATCCAGCGAACCAGTTCACCGCTTTCAGGTATATTTTTTAATTTATCCTTACCTGTAAAAAGGAAAAATCCCGCGACCCCATGTTCATAGGATCGTTCTTCTGAAAATTCTCCATCAATATAGCTCCACCTGCATGGAAATGTTTTTGAAATGCCTATATGGTCCGTTGTTATGTCCGGTAATTTCAATTGATCCGGTAAAATCAAATCCGACCAGATAAGCATAAACGGTTTATCTTCTGGTATTAAATCTAATGCCTGTTTTACTCCAGCACATGTACCTGTACCGATGGCATCCACTATCTGGTATTTTACATCAGCGAAGCAGTTTAGATACTCGTGCAAAACTTCCTTTTTATAATCAGCAATTACTATATATCTTTTGTCAGGATATTTCCGAAACAGATGAAACAGCATTGGCAGATTCTCAACTGGCACCAATGCTTTGGGTTTATTCTTTGTAAGATACTCTAGACGAGCCCCCTTACCTCCAGCCTGCACAACTATGTACTCCATAAATTATCCTCCAAGATTCATTAATCGGTCTAAAATCTTTACGTTCTGAACCATCATAGGCTTTCCTGTTTTTTCATATAGTGCAAACAAAGATCCTCCATCCCCATAATATCCATCACTTATGGCAATCGCTCTATCCGAATCACTGCTTTCATCAAAAATTCCCCATCCTTCGGACTTATAGCGAGAAACGATAGCACTATATTCATTCCACAACTGTGGCCTCATAGACTGCAGGGTTGCTGGCATCAACGGATGAGGACGCCATAACAGTACGACTTCGTCTTGCCTGTCTCTAAAAACATCTATAGTATTCCGAATCTTTATAATGACTTCATCACTTTTCTCTAAAAGGGAAGCAATACTTGTATTGTATAGAACAACCTTCTTGTTCGTTCCATCTTCCTTACGGATCATGTCTTTCCATTCCTCCGGTACATTCAGGTCTTCCCTTCTAGTATTTAACAACTTATCATACTTGGGGCTTCCAAGTGCCAACACCTTTTGTTCTATATTTCCAAATGCATTTTTACATTTATTTTCATGTTCAAATTTATGGAGTTCTTCTACATATGTTTTTCTCACTGCCTCAGATTGAACAATGACTTTATCTGCATACAGAGTTCCGGGAGTCGCACAAAGATGTTCTTGTACCGTATCTCCTGCACAGACAAAGTAAGGAATGTAGACAAGCATATTCGTATATTTCTTTAATTCCCTTGCATAAAAGGCAGGATGCACAGTGGTTATAATATTACTATCATCATAAGGATTATGAAAATAAATTACATCCGGTTTTCTTTCTGCAATAGAATATTCCTCCCATGAGGTAACTGGCACATACTCAGGATATTCATTTCCCTCATAATGCATCTGCCCCAATGTTCCATCGGGATTCCTATCAAAATACGGTATCGGCACCACATATGCATCACAATTCTTATCTTCATCAGCCGCTCTCCATACGCTCTCCAACGAATCCCACATAGAAGCTTTATATGGCAAAAATATAATTTCTTTTTTATCATCAGGAAGCTTTTGCTTGATTCCATTATGTAATTGCGTTAATTGCTTTTGGATTTTTTTAGACAGTTTTCGGCATTGATTATAATCAGGTAATACTATGCTCATTTGATAGAGATTCTCACAATAATCCTCGAGGATCTTTACAAAAGATATGATTTCTTCTCCTAGTGTCTCGAAGTAGTCCCCCAGAAGGATTGCCGTCTCCTGGCATTGCGAAAGCGCATCTATAACATCCGCTTTAGTGGCTTTATTGTTTGTTCTTCCAATACTATCATTTGCTTTTTCCAGTGCGCCAATTGCATCCAGTATCTCTTTCTTCTTATATCTCTCCATCGTAATTATCCTTATACACTAGACTCCAAATATCTGCTGATTTTCCATAGCTTCATATATTGCCCTGTATATGTAAAAATCTGCAGGCTCCGTAATCTTTATATTATTTTTAGTGCTCATAACCATATGCATCGGAACTTTATATAAGCTGCATAAATGCGAGGAATCAATTGTCTTCCAGCCATCTTCCCGAGCCATCTCATATAGTTTAAATATCTCTCCAAAGTGAAAAGACTGTGGTGCCTTTGCCACGAACATCTGATCCCTCGGAGGCACATCCGTAATGCTCTTCTTATCCTCACAACGTATCACACTTTCCCGAACCGGTTCCGCTGTAATTGCATTACCATATCTTTTTACAGCCTCAATGTTTTTACTGATCAGTTCTTCATTGATCAACGGTCTTACCCCATCGTGTATCAACACAATATCATCCTTTGAGCAGAACTTTCTCATTTCTTCAAGACCATAGTAAATGGAATCATGTCCTGTATCGCCGCCAGATACAATATTAAGAACCTTTGTGATGCCATACCGATTCAATAAACCTTTTAATTCTTCTATCCACTCCTTAATGCATACTATCACAATCCCATCAATTTCCTCATGGTATTCAAAGTGTTCCAATGTATAAATAATAATGGGCTTTCCATGCATTTCTAAAAATTGCTTAGGCTTAGAGCACGAATTCATTCTTCGCCCTGTACCCCCAGCAAATATCAGTGCTTTCGCCATATTTTATCTCCTATTTGCATTTTATAAGACTCATTGGTTATATAATATATCGGTTTGAACGATGTTTTTCATAATGAGTTTTTCAACATGATGAATTAGAGATGTCCCGTTCTGAATGCTGTGGCAGTAGTTCTGTATATTGCGAAACAAAAAGCCGGGACTAAAAAATATCCCCAGCCCCAGCAACAAATTCCCTTTCTTCCTCTGTCAGCAAAGGCTCCATATTCTTTTCCAATGCGGGAAAATTTGCCTGTCTCGACACCTTGATCAGATATAGCTTATTTTTAAAAGTTGAAAGATCATAAAACTTGGACAGAAAGGCAAAAGTAGCATTGGCAGTTTCTTCCTCTCCAGGTTCTTGTTTCAGAAGAATCAGGATTTCTTTTAAGACACCCGCATGATAAGGTTCAAGCCTGAGAAGAAGAACCCCATACCGTATCATCTCAACAGGACGATTCTGCTTTGCATAAAAGGAAAAAATTTTTTGATACACCGCGAAGAGCCGGCCGGACAAAGCAAGGGGATCATTGCTATCATACCCTTCCATCAATTGAAGTGACTGCTCAAAATATTGAATCGCCCCACTTTCATTTCCATTGCGGTAGAGCCACTCTCCCGCCCAATAATCCACATCCGGAGAAGCACAACCACAATTTTTCGCCTTTTGATAAATGGCCAAAAATCCTTCATCACTGTCAGCATTTCTTCCAAATTTCACCTTAAGCAAAGAAGCAAAGCCCGGATCCTGATGAATAACATCTTCAAACAAAGCCGGATTCTCAATTCCATGAAGATAAGCCTCCTCCGCCTCCTCATATCGGTGTGCAAGAAGAAATGAATCTCCAAGATAACGCCACATTTGAACGCTATCTGGTTCTTCCTCCAGTTCCTTTTGTATCATAAATATATTGCGTTCCTCCTTACCCCTTTCCTCAACAACTGAAGGGGCATAACCGGTATGGAAAACAGCAAGCTCGCCTGTAGCATCATAGGAATAAAGCTGACCGCCATCTGTCACATCCAGATACTCATGCACCCTGTTATGATATCGAAGATTGGGAATATTGCGGAATATGCGGTCCTGTACCCCAGTGCCTATCGTTTTCCCACCGTCCCCCAGATTGACTAGAAGTGACCGTATCAAATGGGGCCGGTGAGCGGGATAAAACTTTTTTTCCAGTTGTTTGAGAAGCGGCAGTATCTTCTTTACATCCTCATCCGAAAAATATTCATCTGCATCCAGAAAAGCGATCCAGTTTCCCCTGGCCTTTTCAATCGCAAAGTTTTTAGCGGCAGAAAAATCATGAGTCCAGGGAAAACAAAACACCTTTGCCCCCATCTCTTCAGCTATTTCCACTGTCTTATCCGTGGAACCAGTGTCTATCACAATCTGCTCGTAAACAATCCCCTTTCCCCAGCTAAGGGCTTGCCGGATGTTCTTTTCCTCGTCTTTCACAATCATGCATTGGGACAGCCGAACGGAAGGTTTCATATTCATTCCTCCTAGTTTGATGGGCAATATGAGACTTCACACTGCCTCGTAATAAAATAATCCCCCGAAAATTATCTTTCCGGGGGATGTAAAAATCAAAATCCGGCATAATTACTGTAATAACTGCAATACGCCCTGTGGAAGCTGATTGGCCTGAGCAAGCATAGCCTGAGATGCCTGAACCAGAATGTTATTCTTGGTATAAGCCATCATCTCTTTTGCCATATCAACGTCACGAATACGGCTCTCTGCTGCAGTTACATTCTCAGCAGTAGCACCTAAGTTGTTAACGGTGTGTTCCAGACGATTCTGAAGGGCACCTAATTTACCACGCATAGAAGAAACAGTGTTAATGGAAGACTTAACTCTGGATACGGCATCGGAAGCAAGATCCTGAGTGGCAATACTAACCTTTTTGGTATCACCTTTAATGGCAGCCTCGTTGGTAACCTTTCCATCAGCATCATAAGCAGCTTCCATCTTTCCAACGTTTAAAGTATCACCGCTCACGCTGTCCACGGTTACTTTCAACTGATTGAACTCGTCAGATGTATCACCAATCTGAAGCCTAGAATCCAATTTACCATCTAAAAGCTTAGTTCCGTTGAAGTCTGTAGCTTCTGAAATACGGTCGATTTCATCCTGTAAAGCCATAAACTCTTCGTTCAGGTTCTTACGGTCTGTCTTGTCATCATAGATTCCATTGGCAGACTGCTGAGCCAGCTCGACCATACGGTTTAACATAGAATGAACTTCTGTCATAGCGCCTTCTGCTGTCTGAATCAAAGAAATACCGTCGTTAGCATTCTTCTGAGCAGTATCAAGGCTGACGATCTGTGCTCTCATCTTTTCAGAGATAGCGAGACCAGCCGCATCATCACCTGCACGGTTAACTCTGTAACCAGAAGATAATTTCTCAAGGTTCTTAGCTACTGCGGTATTGTTTCCACCTAACTGTCTGTGCGCATTAATTGCTGCGATATTGTGCTGAATTCTCATAAATATTTCCTCCTTGAATGTGTAACAGGGAATTCCATTTCCCTGCTTGATATGTTTTCCTACATTAGGAAAATAAGTAAATCATGTTGTGGAATCTTGCGGGGTACCAGCCGCAGAATCGAATCCAAATTTTGACACTTGTGCCTTCCGGAAATATATAATATAAAATATAATTTCCTTTCATTTACATTATCGTACCGGCTAGTATAAAAGATAAGTGTTTTTTTTAATATTTTAAAAATCTTTTCATAGTCCTCCATTTTCACGGAACTGCAATTAGCAATTGACCCTCCATGGGGCAAACCTACAAGTCCATTCCTAGTCCAGGCATCAACTTTTACCATTCTCTTTTTGACTGTATCATATTAAAAAGCCTGACTTTCGCCTATAGAACTATAATTTGATATAAAGATGAGATATTGATAACCTTTAATTATTAAAAAACTATCATTTAAAGGATTTTTGCATGGTATCTTTGGAATATAAACAGATTTAAAAAGACAGATCAAAAAAAGGGATATGTATCACCATATCCCTTCAGACTGTAGACAAAACGGAGTTAGGATGCAAATCCTAACTCCATTTTTCTGA
>NZ_DAMAUN010000156.1:0-7439 GCF_032078915.1 Lacrimispora sp.
GCGTGCTGCTAAAAGCGCCTGGTTTGCACTGAAAATCAGAGTCACATTAGTTTTGATTCCCTCTGCATTCAAAACCTTCACCGCTTTTAAGCCTTCGACAGTCATTGGGATTTTAACAACCATGTTCGGATGGATTGCCGCAATTTCACGCCCCTCTTCGATCATTCCTTTGGCATCTGTCGTCGTAGCTTTCACTTCTCCGCTGATGGGTCCGTCTACAATCGAAGTGATCTCCCGGATAACTTCCACAAAGTCTCTGCCTTCCTTAGCAATCAGTGACGGGTTCGTCGTTACCCCGCAGATAATCCCCATATCATTTGCCTTTTTAATATCCTCTACCTTCGCTGTGTCAACAAAAAATTTCATTTTTCTTTCCCCTTTCATTGGCCTTAATATTATTTTCATTTTATGTATTAATTCATTTAATCAATATATCCTATTAAACAATAACATCTTTTGCAAAAATGTCAATAGGTTATTTGCTTTTTTATATCTTTTCCTGCTGAATCGGCAAACAAAAAAACAGCACCAAAGTCATCTTACGCACAAACGTTCCATGACTTTAATGCTGCTTCAGCATAATTCAATATTCAGTTCTATATAAACTGTCCCGGACTGTCAAAGACCCTGTCGATCGCCACGATCGCCGCACCGGTCAGGATTGGATCTCCCTGGTACGCACTGATGGAAAGCGTAAGCTCGTCCCAGACATCAGGCAGGATTCCCTTTTGCACCGTCTCCCGCACAGTCTGCTCCATTAAGTCCGGATTGGGGCGTGCCATATCATCACCGATAATGATCCGGTCCGGGTTAATCACATTGATAATGTTTATGATTCCGACGCCAAGACTCTCACATGCCCTGCGGTAATGCTCTGTATCGGCTGTATCACCGTTTCTGATCCGCTGCTCCAAATCCTCAAAATTACAGCCTTCCATGCCGGCACGTTCCCCATACACTGCTTTTATAAGTTCCAGGGAGGAGGCGTAGCGTTCCAGACAGCCTCTGTTTCCGCAGGCACATGGTTTCCCGTTTCTGTCTATCGTCATATGCCCGATCTCACCTGCCGTCCCCAGCGCCCCTTCGTAGATTCTGCCATTCATCACGATTCCTGCGCCGATCCCCTGACCGGCGGCAATGTAAACCAGAATATCATCATGATAGGCCTCCTTCAAATCCCACATATGGGCATAGGCTCCGGCATTGGCGTTGTGTTCCAGGAACACCGGGATATCCATCTCCCTGTCAAAAAACGCCTTCAACTCAATATCTTTCCATATATCCGCACCCGTTATCAACGCAATACGGCTCTTTTTCGCTATAAATGGACCTGGCACTGCAAGCCCCGCAGCCAGCACAGAGTCCTTTCCATACTGCTGAATCAACAGGCGCATCCGCCCCGCAATCTGATTTAAGATTTCTTCCGCACCGGGCTGCTTTTCCGGCTCAAAATCCACCCGCTCCTTCACAATCTGTTTCCCTGTCAGATCAAATAGTCCCACGCTGTAATGCTTTCTCGCAAGCCGCACGCCGATGACCCGGTAGCCGTCAGGATTAATGGAGACTCCAATGGACCGGCGCCCTTTACTGCCGTTTAAGAAACCAACCTCCTTTACGATTCCCCAGTTTAGAAAATCCTTCATGATATTGGTCACAGTCGCCTGTTTAAGCCCCGTAAGTGCTGCAAGATGTGCTCTGGAGCATACGCCTTCTCTTCTTAAACTTTTCAAAAGGAGAGATCGATTCATCTCCTGTGTCACGTCCTGGTTAATTCCCCGGTTCTGATTCATTCCGTCTTCCTCGCCGCTCTATAATATGCATCAGATATAGTTTCTGTCAGCTTTTCCTATTATATCATGTTTTTTTAACAAACGTCAAATAATCGTTTTTCTTTCTATTTTCCCAATAAAAAGCTGCTGCAGGCATAAACAAATCGGCCCGCAGCAGTTCACTCTATCTGAAATTACTCCCTTTATAAATAGTGAATACAGTCTTTGTATTCTTCATAAATTTTCTTGTTGATCTCATCTCCTCCATCCGCATTTGCGCTGTGAAGGACAGGCGGCTGAATTCCTCTTTCCGCCAGAATTTCAGCGGCCCTGACGGAGATACCATTGACAATGGATGCTCCGATTACCGTGGATGTTGCTCCTGCCTTTTCGTGGATTCCTTTGATTTCAACACAGCCATCCCCAAACTCTCCCCCATTGTCTATGCAGATGTCACACAGTTCAAAAAGTCTTTTTCCGCTGCTGTGGCGGGAAGTATTCTTCTCAGAATATGCCATATTGGTAATTCCTATGACAGTCATATTCCTGGCTTTGGCTTCCAGAGCCATTTCCACAATTCCTGCATTCCTTCCGGAAACAGAATGAATGAGAATCACATCCCCATCTTTTGCACTGGACTCTTCAAGAAGAGCCTTTGACTGGCCTTCCAGCCTTTCAAATCTGCTTGTCAGAGTAACCGGGCGGACATTGAGCATAAGAGATGGATTAAACAGAGGATTGATCACAGCCAGGCCGCCGGCACGGTAAAACATTTCCTCTGATAAAATAGCTCCATGGGAGCAGCCAAACACATAGATGGAACGCTTTTGCCCGATTGCATCTGCAAGGCACTTTGCCGCAGCTTCCATAGCCTCTCCCTGGCTTTCCTGTACGGAATCCAGAATCCGTTCAATATTTTTAAAATAAGTCTTAATACCGTTCATGGATCACCTCTCCTTTGCTTTTTCGATGAGAGAAACCATTCTTTCAAGTACATACTCGATGACTTTACGGCCCTTCTCCTCTGTTGCATCTTTTGCATTCCCCATAACCGCAGTCTCAGTAAATTCACTCCACCGGATGGGTGTTACGTCTATGAGCTCAGGTACGGTTGGGGCTTCATTGACAGCTTTTGACATGTCCACACGTTCCTTGCACAAATACAGCATATAAGAAGTTTCAATTTCATCTGCATGGAAAAATCCACCGTGAAAGCTGCCTGCTCCCATTACTTCTCCCAGAATTTCTCCTGCACCTGGATAGGTGAAATACAGGATTTTAAAGTCCGGTCTTTCTTTCAGCACCTTCCTGGCCGCCTCTTTTATGGCACCGTTATTCCCCAGATGGGTATTGATCATAACAGCCATACGGAAACCATTCCGCTCTGTTTCCAACAGGATTTCATAGAGCAGCTGTGTTAACAGCTCATTGCTGATACTGACGGATCCTTTCATTTCTCCCAGACTCCAAACCTGGGTGTAATGAATCACAGGAAGAATCAGGGAAGGAACCCGCTCAGAAAGCTTTTCACACAGCTTTTCTGCAAGAAAGGAATCCGTACCTATGGGCAGGTGTGGGCCATGGACTTCCACAGCTCCTAAGGGGAGCAGTGCGATATCATGGGTTGGAATTAAGTCTCTGATTGATATCCCATCCAGTTCATTCATTTTATTGCTCATTTTCTCCCCTCCTATCGAAAGGAAAAGCATCGTTTGGGGTTGCCTTTCAGGAATTTATCTGCCAGAGTCCTTCCGTCTAAGCCTGCTGCATCTGCTTCCTCTATGAATCTGGGAATCCACTTGTCTAATATAAATTTTAAACCGATTCCGTAGCTGTAATTCCTGTAATAGGATTTTCTGGCAAGATCATGGCTGATCAAAAGGTGATCTTCATACCCTCTTTTACACAGCTCCAATATTACATGAATCCTTGCAGACTCCGGTGCATATTTTATTTTCCCAAGTCCATCAAAGCTTAAAAATCCTCCATGGGATAAAATTTTCTCATAATAATATAAATCCAGGTTCCGGTCCATATGTCCAAAGGAAACGTGGCTTAAGTCCACCTTTTCCCTCTCCAGAATCTCAATCTGCTCCAGCGCCATGGTTCCTGCTTCTGTATGAAGATGGACAGGGGCCTTTGTCTCATGATGGGCTGCTGCGATCGCCACAATGGTCTTGACCTCTAAGGGATTAATGCTGTTATAGCCTGTACCGGTTTTTACCTGCCCTGCTTTGTAAGGGGTTCCCTCCAGCCCTATCTCAACTTCACGGATCACGTGATCCGTCAGCTGATCAACGGTTGCCTGTTCCATCCACTCCTGATAAGTATGATAATTTCCTACAATAGGAATTAAATGCTCCGGCAGCTTTGCATCCCATAAAAAGGACTTGTTAAACCCTGCTGTCGCAATGATTTGAATATCCAGCTCTTTCGCCAGTTCTGCAACGCCGGAAACATTTCTTCCATAGTCAATGGCAGTTGCATCCACAATGGTACGGCCGCCTAAATCTTTAAAATCCTGCATATCTCCTTTTGTCTTTTCCGGATCATCAAGAAGCAGGTCATCTGCATTTCTCTCCTTCCAATAAGGCGGTACGCACAACAAATGCTCATGGGAATAGGTAATTCCCATTTCCTCCGGTGAAATATCACCGAAAATCGTTCTGACAAAACTCATGATAATTCCTCCTGTCTGTCCGCGAATTCTACGGGAACGCATAGCCGTAAGTTTTTTTTGAAAAACTCCGGCTATGCAGGTAAAAATCATATTTTTTTAGAATAAGAAGCCGGCAATGAACCGGATAATCGGCCCAATGATAAACATATCGGAATCAGCCGCCCACATTACTACATCAGGAACAGTCGTTGGAGCCAGGAATGTCACCATAACATACTGGCCGATTGCAATGACAGTTGCCGTAATCACACCTGCAAACAGCGCCCCTCTGATTCCACCTGTTTTATTGCCAAAAACTCCTGCTGTTCCAGCATGAAAGAAAATGGCAATCATCGTGGGAACAAACACATAGCCTACGGTATTTCCTAAAACCACAAGCCAGATGAGGCTTGCCACAAATGCTCCAAGGAATCCGATAATAACCGCATTGGGCGCATAGGGATAAACAATGGGTGCATCAAGGGCAGGGATTGCACCTGGAACGATTTTCGTAGCAATTCCTTTAAAAGCAGGTACCATCTCACCAATAAACATGCGGACTCCGAAAAGTACCACCGCTATACCGCCTGCAAATTGTAAACTGGTTAATATGGAGTATATGATGAAGCTTGTATCTCCTGAGGTTACAAGAATTTCTCTGGCACCCTCTGTATTTTTAATCATAAGAAGGACGGTACCAATGATGAACAAAACTGCCATCGTAATTCCGGTAACAATATTGGAATCCCTTAAAAATCCCCATTTATCAGAGATCACCAGGTCTTCTGTGCTCTTTTCCTTATTCCCTACAAATTTGCCTGCCACTGCGCCTAAAAATGCAACGGAAGCTGATGTATGCCCCAGTGCCACACTGTCATTTCCCGTGATTTTTCTTAAGAAAGGCTGTGTCAAAGCAGGCTGTAATGTCCAGTAAACGCCCAGTACAATTGATAAAAATGCAGTTACTGCAAATGTATTTGCATTGATATTCTGATCAAAAATAATTCCTGCGAAAATAAGAGAAGTCCAGAACATCATATGACCGGTTAAATAGATATACTTAAATTTTGTAATACGTGCCAGAAGCACATTGATCAGAAATCCGAATGTCATAGAAAGGGTAACAACGGTACCGAATCTTTGAACAAAATCATTCTGCCCCATATAGTTGCCAAGACTCTGTGCTTCCAGCCCAAACACCTCAGCCCACATAGGCTGGAAAACGTTCAAAGAGGAAACTACAATCCCTGAACCAATTCCGATAATCTGGAAACCGATGATCGCTTTAATCGTTCCCTGAACCGTCTGGCTGAATGACTTCTTTTGGAGAATTAACCCCAACATAACGATAATTCCTAATAAAAAGCCAGCATTCCCAAAAATATTAGTTGCGATCCAATTCACTACTGCCATACTTAAACCTCCTCCGTTTGTAATTAGAAAACATGGTTCTCCTTTAAAACTCGTTTAATTTCTTCTTTGTCTATAAAATTATCAAGAATAATTACTTTTCCCCTCGGGTTCTGGAGGGACTGTGCAATTTCTTTTGTTGTAACAATGAAATCACACGCTTCACCGCTTGCTGCAGAAGCATCGCTGTGTTCCACCTCCGCTTTTACTCCCTCTGCCTTAAACACATCCTCAATATTCATCCGAAGGATAAGGGAGGATCCCATACCCAATCCACAAACTGCTAATACTTTCATCATTTTCGTCTCCTTTGCTTAATTGCTGTTTATGATTGACATGACCTCATCAGCCGTCACGCACTGATACAACCTTTCTATTACATGTTCCCTTCCTAAAAGTCCGGCTATTTTCGTCATAAACTCAAGATGCTCATTATCGCTGCTGGTTGCAAGTGCCATAATCAGCTTCACCGGATCATTGCTGCTTCCAAAAGAAACCGGGGTTTCAAGGGTGATCAAGGATATTCCTGATTGAATGACCCCCTCCTCCGGCCTTGCGTGAGGCATTGCAAAACCGGGTGCAATGGCAAAATAAGGGCCGTTCTTTTCGAAGTTTTTCAGCATTGCATCAATATACTCCTGCCTGATATACCCCTCATGAAGAAGCACCTGTCCGGCTTTTACAATCCCCTCCTGTGCGTCAGAGGCATCAAGCCTTAATGCAATACATTTTTCATTGATAATACTCATTTCACTCACCTACTTTAAATTTTTTATATAATCCAATAGCTGGCTTGGTGTTTCCACCTTCTTTTTATAATCCAGGAAGGACTGGTTCTCACTTAATTCCATGAGAGCCGTCAGTGCTGTTGTATAATCATTGCCTGCAACATTACAGAAGCTGATAACCGTATCGATCTCTTTCCCATTATCAAATACTACCGGCTTTTTTAATGTAATCAGGCTGAATGCGGTTTTTTTCACATTATTCTTATTTCTGGCGTGAGGCAGGGCAATTCCATTGCCAATGGTGATATAAGAGCCGAACTCTTTGATATTATTGATCATATCTTCCACATAGGACTGCAAAACACAATCTGTTCCTACCAGAAGACCGCCTGCCGCATCAATGGCTTCCTGCCAGTTTTTATAAGTTTGATTGACAAGGATCCTGCATTCAGGCAGATACTTTAATAAAATCTCATATTTAGAATGTTTCAAATCTCTGATTCCATTTAATTCCTTTAGTTCTTTTTCTAAACGGGGACGATTGGTTATCACTGCATTCTGCTCTATTAACTGCATCAGAGTGGATAAATCATTGCTTGCACGGACCATTCCTGCTTTTATCAAAGCTTCTGCATCCTGCTCTGTAAGCAGCGGATTCACCTCCACCACATTGCTGATTGTATTTATTTTAACAGGGACTGTTGATACGAATAAATCGATATTCTTATTATCCGCATAAGTATCCAGCCTATAATAAGGAATCACATCTTCGATCACCACATCAAACTTCTGCATGATTTTATTTTTCACCATTTGAGCGGTTCCAAAGCCCAAACCACAGATAAGAACAATCCTGCGGACCCGTTTCTTCTG
>NZ_DAMAUN010000157.1:0-7063 GCF_032078915.1 Lacrimispora sp.
CCGGCCGGACAGCTTGGGCCGCATATAACCGCCGCAGCCGCCGCAAAAGAGGATTCCCGACAGCAATGCCACATTACTGCGGGGTTTCCGGTAATTTTTAGACTTATTTTGATCCAGCTGCAGCTGAACCTTGACCCACATGGAGCCGGAAATCACTCCCTTATGCTTTCCAACTGCCACGATCCATTCTTCCATATCTTTCATCTCGTGGGTTTTTCCGGCCTTTTGAAGGGTACGGTTATATGCAATCACTCCATGGTTTCCGTCAAAGGCTTCTCTTTCCGCAAACAGATCCACATTCTTTTCCCGTAAATACTCATAGGCCTCCTGATCTGCAATCATATAAACCGGATTGGTCAGTATTCCTTTTATTGCAAAACGGCTGAATAAACGGCCATATTTTGTCCTGTGACCATTCTGGAGCAAATAGGTTTCCGTCTGAGTCAGTGATCCTGTCTCTAAGAATTTCCCGTAAATCACCTTGACCAGATTTGCCTCATCCGGAATCATCTTAAGCTTAAATGCTTTTTTCACCTTACCGTCTATGGTCACGGAGGACACGCTCTCCGACGTATAACCCGTAGGAGTATTTCCTCCCAGCCATCTTCCGCTTTTGGAAAGCTCCAGCATATTATCCCGGATGCGTTCCGCGATTGTCTCTCTCTCCAGCTGAGAGAAAACAGAAGCAATGTACATCATGGCCCGCCCCATGGGAGAGGATGTGTCAAATTGCTCTTTTATGGAGATAAAGGAAATATGAAGTTCATTAAGCTCTTCAATCAGATTTGCAAAATCACCGATATTACGGCTTATCCGGTCAAGACGGTAGCATACGACCGCCGTAAATTTCTTTTTTTTTGCTTCCTGCATCATGACTTTAAACTGAGGCCGCTCAAGGTTTCCTCCGGAAAACCCCTCATCCTCATATACACAGGCGCTGTCAGCGAAACACGCTCCATAATGTGTGGATATGTATTGTCTGCACAGCTCGATCTGGTTTCCGATGCTCTCTCCTTTTCCGGTAAATTTTGATTTTCTTGAATAAATCGCAAACCGTTCTATCCCGGCTTCCACCTGGCCCTTCCTCCTTACTAAAGCATAGCGCTGCGTTCCGCCCCCTTAATCCAAACATACAGGACATGGGAGGCATCATACATTATAATAACAGTCTATATCAGGTCCTTGTTATGAATATGATCGTATATCAGCCCAAAACAGAAGAAGACAGAAAAGAATTGAGAAAAAAAGCTGCACTCCTGCATAGCCAGGCTGTTCTTCAATATATCCAGCAGCTTTCCTGCCCGAATGACCAAAAACAGGCTCTTATGGAAGAGCTTCACACAACCTGAATGGTATTCATATACTTTCCGCTTAAGAAAACATGGGTAGCGCAGGACACGCAGGGGTCAAAAGACCGTATGATCCTTCCGATTTCCACAGGCGCTGTTACATCTTTTACAGGTACCCCCATCAGTGCCTGTTCTCCGGTTCCCTTCATTCCATTTGTCTGTGTTGACAGATTCCATGCAGACGGGGTTATGATCTGGTAAAAGCCTATCTTACTGTTGTCAATATACAGCCAATGGCCCAGGGCTCCCCGTGTCGTATCCACCAGTCCTTTTCCCGCTGCCTGCACAGGAATTTCATATTCCCTCTGCATGGATACTCCCGGGATCAGATGATCCATAAGGGTTTGCATAATTTCCACAATTTTCTTGGCTTCCAGCACTCTTGCTATGGTCCGGTCCATGGCAGAGATCCCGTTTCTGTACTCGCCGGAGAGCCACTGCCTCGCCAACGGCCCTACCTCATAAGGGATATTATTGTATCTCGGCGCTTTTATCCAGGAATATGCCTGGGGTTTATTTCTGTCCGGTTCATCATTTTCGTTAAACCAGGCATATTCGTCTTCCTGAGTTATAAGGGCAGGATCAAAGGGAGATGTCTTGCCATTGGAATAAACAAGAGGATCCACATAGAGCGTCCCCAAATTTTTATAATCGTTAAAGCTGCCATAGGTCAGTAAATTGCCATAGCCGCCTCCGTAATGATAATACTCCGGATAAAAGGTTCCGATTGTGTATACGTCCGGAATCATTTTTTCAACGATAAACTGTCCTATGTTATATAGGATAGATTTTATGGCAATGATCTTATCTGCTGAGATCGGTGAAGTGATCCCTCCAATGAATATTCCGTGATTATGAGGAGCTTTTCCTCCAAGAATGGCCAGCATCTGATGCGCATCCCTGCTGAACTGAAGGGATTCAAAGTAATCGTTCACCATTTTATCGTTAATGTCCTTTGGAAGCCTGTAATCATTGTGATCTGTCTTAAACAGTGGATAATCCTCAGGAAGCTTTACAAAATCCGGCAAGGTAAACTGGTAAAAATGCCTTAAATGATTTTGCAGGAATTCGCAGGCATGAAGCAGGTCCCTTAAATACCTTCCCTGTTCAGAGGGGACAATGTTCAATGCTTCTTCCAGGGCAAGAGCAGAAGCAATGGAATGTGCGGTTGAACAGATACCGCAGATGCGCTGTGTAAAATAAACAGCATCAAAAGGGCTTCTGCCCTGAAGCATTTTTTCAAATCCCCGGAACATCAGGCCTCTCATTTTTACATCCACCACTGACTGTTCTTCAATATCGGCATCAATTTCCATGAAGCCGCTGATCCGGGTAACAGGATTGATGGTTATCCTCTCCGCCATATCTACTCTCCTCTCATGGTGTCATAGATGATAAAAGGCTCCATTGCATCAGGAAATCCAAACTGGGCACATCCGATGCAGGACGAATCTCCTCCTATGGGCCAGTTGACATGCCCGTTCCACTGACGAATGGGACAATCGATCTGGGTAACCGGTCCTTTACAGCCCATCATATACATACAGGTTTCCTGTCCCAGCTTCGTTGCAAAGATGCCGCTGTCAAAATATGATCTCCTTGGGCATCTGTCGTGAATGGTAATGCTGTAAAACATCAAAGGGCGATCCCTGTTATCAAGCGGGGGTTCCCCATATAATATCAGATAAGCCAGAGTGCCCATAAACCAGTCCGGATGACATGGACAGCCTGTTAATTTAATCACTTTTCTCTGCAAAACATCCTGTACTCCCACACATTGGGTTGGATTGGGCCTTGCCGCTGACACGCCTCCATGGGAAGCGCAGGCTCCCACGGCGATCACATGGGCCGCTTGTTCTCCCAGTCTTTTAACCGCCTCATACCCAGTGATCTCCCTGCCGTTGTGCCGGCCGATGACGTTATAAGAACCGTTGTCCTTTAAAGATACCGCCCCTTCCACAGCAAGGATATAATCACTGCCTATCACGTCAAACAGCTGATCCATGGCCTTGTTTCCATAAGAATTCATCAGGCTGTTGCTGTATATAAAATTGGTCATTTGAGTGAGCAGATATTTAAAATCCGGATTTTGTCCGTCCAGAAGGGAGATGGTATTACCAGAGCAGCCATTTAATTCAAGCCAGACAAGATTCCGCTTTTGCCGCGTCTCTCCAGCAATTTCATCTCTTACTCTGTTCACAAGACTTTCCGTTGTTTTTAGCCTGCTTTCCTGATAAGGACATTCAAAGCTCCCGCGATCCAAACATTTCACCAACTTTACTCTGTAGCCAAATAGCCAATGATCGGTAATCTGGTCAGGACCATTGCTCCCGGATGGCATGTTGCAAAATTAACTGATAAATCATTTCCAGGATTAAGGCCAAAATGGCTGTCTCCTCTCCAGACGGAATTATTTGTCACATCATACACCACTCCGTTTACCGCTACATAAGCCGGAGCTCCGTTCTCTCCATTATACCTCGATAACTCTTCCAGGGTAAAGTATCTTGGAACTTCCTCCTCCGCTTGATTTGCATGGATGGCCTGATATGGATATTGTGTTTCTTCCATATCTAATTGATTTGACTGACTAAAATATTTGATATGACTTTCCAGCATGATCACTTCACTGCTCAAATGATCCAACACAACGTTATTGTTGTACTGGTTGGAATGAAGTCTTTCAATATCCTCATTTATATGCTTGACGCAGTTCCCGATGTAATTCAAAAACATATTTAATTCCATGAAATAACCTCCCATAATAAAAAACTGAATGATTGATACTTTTGCCGGATCATAATCAGGCCCTTCTCATTGGGATATCTCACCTTCAATTTCATCTATAACCGCAGTAAGCGGCTCTATTTCCCGTTTAAGAACCTGTATGTTTGTCCAGTCTCCAATAAGCGTATTGTTTCTTTCTGAAAAATAGTCACGGAGGCTGTCTTCACTTATATGGCTGTTTGTATGTACCGTAATGGTCAAATAAAAAATCTTCTCAATATAATTCTCCCCGCATATTTCAACAATCGCTTCATATATATTTTCATTTAGGAACGTATCATGCATTCGTGATTTCCTCCGATATGATTTTTTTAATTTCGCATTCAATTACCCTGCAGATCTGGGGCAATTTATCCCTTAAAACAGTGCTTAGTTCCTGGCCAAAGCCGATTTCGCAGATTTCTATGCCCATCATGTACCCTTTAAATTGACTGCCATATAGCTTCATGAGTTCCACCATGCTCAAATCATGCTGCATGGAGAATAAGGAAGGCTGTGACATCACATCTTCAAGGCTGGTCAGATGAACGCTTCCCGGCTCTGCTCCTGAAGAAAGTGCATCAAGGATGAAAACAAAGTCATCCTTATTTAGTAAATAAAAACAGTTTTGAAAATCGGTTTCACCAATGATCACTTGAACTTCCTGGCGGATCAGCCGGTCTTCCAAGATTTCGGCAGCTTTAATTGCTATGGCGTCATCCTTCATAAAACGATTGCCGATAGCAATTAACTTCACCATACCCTTGCCCCCTTCTCAAATTTGTTATTTATCAATATATATGTTGGACAAATTTAAATATTCTTTGCTGGGGGATTATTGGCGGAAAGGTAACTGTATTCCTGATTATGCTGGAAAAATAAGGATGATTTTCCCAAAACTTTTATGCACTACTCACATAAACCATTATAAACTTTTGTTTCTTTTGCACATATTTTTGCGATTTTTCGGAAAAATCAAGCTTGCACCCTTACCACTTTAAGGATATACTGATCAAGAATCAGCCATGGATTTGGTCAAACTATTGTTTTTGGGGGGCTTCGTATGAAAACTTCTTTTCTATCAAAATTTTCTTTTCGTAAAAATATCAGAGTAAAGATTACAGTGTTTTTTCTGGTTGTGGTAATATCCATTGCCGCAGCTTTGGCGTACATCCTATACTTACAAAGCTATAAAATGATAACCACCAGGGCTTCCGAGGAAGCTTTCCGGACAGTATCCCAGTCCAGCAAGTATCTTGATATAGAAACATTTAAAACCCTGACATCCCCAGAAGATGAAAAAACGGATTACTATGTCCAGGAAAGAGAAAATCTGATAAAAATAAGGGAAATTAGCGGAGCCAAATATATTTTCACCATGAGGAAAACAGATGAAGGGAAATTCATGTACGTCATTGACGGATCTCCTGCTGAGGAACTTTCACATATCGGAGATACGGAGGAATCAGTGCCATCCTATGAACAGGCTTGGAGCGGCAGCCCCTATACGGATCATCAGTTAAACGTTGTGGAGGGCTGGGGCATATTTATTAGCTCTTATTACCCTTTAAAGGACAGCCAGGGCAATGTTGCGGGAATCATAGGTGCGGATTTTGATGCCGGATCCATTTATCAGGAGCTTAACCGGTTTAAGGAAATCAGCATCGTGGTCCTCCTGGTATTTACTGCAATCATCATGATATGCGGATTGATTTTTTCCGGCAAAATATCACGATCCATTAAGCGCGCTTCTGATTATTCAAAAAAGTTAGCTGAATTTAACTTAAAAAGCGATATTTCCCGGAAAGAATTGCGTAAGAAGGATGAATTCGGGATCTTAGCCAATTCATTAGAAAGCATACGGGATAACTTTAAAACTATCATTCAGAAAATCAATGCCTCCTCCAAACAGGTGGCCGTCACCGCTCAGCAGCTGACTGCCGCTTCCTCCCAATCTGCCAAAACTGCGGAAGAAGTATCAAATGCAATCCAGGAAATTGCCGGAAGAGCCCTGGAGCAGACCCAAAATACAATGGAGGGAACCTCAAGGATCCTTCAGCTGGGTAATATCATTGACAACAATCTGGAGTCTGCCAATCACATTAACAGTTCCATTACAAATGTGACCGAGGCTATAAGCAGTGGATTTGGTGAAATGGAAAGCCTTTATACCATTACAGAAGAAAGCAACTGTGCCAATGAGAAAATATTTGATTTAATAATAAAAACAAATGACAGCTCTCAAAAGATCAGTGAGGCAAGCAGATTGATCTCTTCAATCGCATTCCAGACCAAGCTTTTGGCCTTAAACGCATCAATCGAGGCCGCCAAGGCCGGTAATGCAGGAAGAGGCTTTTCCGTAGTTGCAGATGAGATAAAAAATCTGGCTGCCCTATCGGCTGACTCCTCTAAAGATATTGAAGAGATTGTTTCGGAATTGCAGAAGAATGCCACAAATGCCGTTGACATTATGGGGCGGATTAAAAATATCACCGCAGAACAGACCCAGCGTGTCGAAAGCAGCAGAGAGAATTACATATTCATAAACAAAACCATGGAGGAATCCCAAAAGGCTTCTGTCCACTTAAGCAACACGGGAAAAGAAATGTATGATATGAAAAATATGATATTGACTTTGCTGGAGCATTTATCTGATATTGCAAAGCAGAATTCATCTGCAGCCGGGGAGGTCAACCGCTCTATGGAGGAGGAAGCCGATGTGTTAGAAGAAATTGCAGCTTCCAGTGACATCTTATCCGGTCTTGCCGAAGATTTACATGATATGATTTTAGAATTTAATATATAACCGTCAGAAACCGGCGTATGCTCTGCTGCCGCAGACATACACCGGTTCCATGCGTTCGCCCCGTTTGGAGCCGTTATGATAGGATACCATTCTCCACACACTTGGCCGCATAAGTGGCTAGTCTGGAGCCTCTGTCCGGGTG
>NZ_DAMAUN010000158.1:0-6795 GCF_032078915.1 Lacrimispora sp.
GCCTCAAAGCCCAGTTTTGTGACAGACTCTTCCTCCGCAATTCGGTTTATGTGCTCCATATACCCGCAGTTTTTGTCCGCCAGCAAAACCCTGGCATTCATCTCCTTAAGGGCTATGGCCATCCGCTCCTTTTGCTGGACATAATACCGTCCATCCACAATGGAATAACAGCCCTTTTTGGTAAGCAGCACATAGCCGCTGCCGCTGTATAACCCTGCCGTGTAAAATTTATTTTCTCTGGATACCAGCAACAGTCCGTCCAGGCCGTTTCGTTCCATAAACTGCCATCCACTTATCAGATGAATTTCCATTCCGCCATCTCCTGTCCTATCAGTCGTTGGAATCTACCGTCAGCCTGCCTTTTAGTATCATGTTGTTGCGGATAAAGATCACCAGCAAAGCCGTCACCACAGCTCCGATCACGATTCCTGCAATATAGGCCGGAATGTTCTGGCACAGAGGCCACGCCCATACAGCGGACTCCGGGAACCACTGCACCGCACCGAACATGGTGGCAGAAAGGGAACCGCATATGGCACCGATCATGTAAGAGGGAATGATTACCTTAGGCATTTCCAGGGCAAAGGGAATGGCTCCCTCAGAGATTCCCATCAGCGCCAGAAACATGGCAGTCTTTCCCTGAGGATAGAACTGCTTATCAAACACATGGCGCTTTACTACCAGACGGTCGATCAAGGTCGCCAGTCCCAATCCAAAGGATGGAACGACTATGGCAACCACACGGGCAGTAATGGGCAGTACCTTGTCGGTTGTAAATCCAAGCGCCACAAACCCGGCTGCTTTGTTGATGGGGCCGCCTAAATCAATGGCAGTAGCAGCAGACAGAGCAATGGTATATCCATAGGACCCTGCCTTCCCGGCTGCCGAAAGTCCCGATTTGATCAGGCTATTCAACATTCCCCCAAGAGGCGTTACCACCAGATGCATGCCCAGCATGACAAACACGGCTGCCAGCATGGGAATCAGGAACGTGGATTTGAATGCCAGCATATTGTGGCTCACTTTAATCTTCTGGTTCAAAAACTTCACAAAATACCCGGCTGCAATGGCGATGATCAGCGCTCCTAAAAATGTAGAGGCTACGGGTGATGAAGCCGTCCAGGTTCCATCCACAAGGCTCACGACCGCAGTTGGCTTCGTAGCCATCAAGCCGCCGATAAAACCTGCCGGAAACGCCAGCTTGCCGCCGATGGAGTTAGCCATAAAAGCCGCAAACATAGGAATCGCAAATCCGAACAGCGTTCCGCCAAAATTCGCACATAATTCGGAAAATTTTAAAAGAAATAAGTTAAATCCCTCATAAGCTCCACTGTTCATGGCATCCAAAATGCCTATGGACGGATCCACGCTCAGGATTACATATGGAATAAGCTGTGAAAATGCAAGAATCAGTCCGCCCATGATCAGGAATGGAATCATGTTGCTGATACCGGTCATTACGTGACGTGACAATGTATCCCAAATCCCCTTTTTCTCCTGAATCTCCGGTTTTTGCTGTACCGGCTTATTGGAGCTGCCTGCATTTTTGTTTTCTGCCTGTCCTGTCAATGCACTCCTCTTTGTTATTGCCATCTTCTTTTATCCCCCTTATCTCTCGTTTTTTCACTCTTCCATGCTTTCAATTTCCTGGATAATGCCTCTGGCATTCTTAATTGCATCCTGAAGGCCGATTTCGTAAATATCATAGGCGTCAAAGCGCTCATTGTTCTGGGGCGCGATGGCAACGGCATGAATAATAATATCTGCCTCTGCGATTTCTGCCGGGGTCAGCTCATTTTGAATCCCATCCGCACCCTGGGTCTCCACCTTTACGTCGTATCCCAGCTCCTTTGCTGCATCCTCTAAGGCCTGAGCCGCCATAAAGGTATGGGCCAGTCCCATGGTACACGCGCATAAAGCTACCAACTTTTTCTTTGCCATTATTTTTCCTCTTTTCTCATTATTTTTTATATATTTCATCCGGGCGTCCCCAGCTGAATTAACTTCTCAATTGAAATTCATCCGTTTAAAGATACCGCCTGATGAATGACCTCATAAATCTCCCCGGCGGAATCAGACTCCATAAGCCTGTTGCGGAATTCAGGTTTCATCAGCATTCTCGAGAGGGATGCCAGAATCTGGATGTGCTCATTTCCATAATTCTCCTTTGGGACAATCAGAGCAATCATAATGTGAACCGGCTTGTCGTCAAAGGATTCCCACTCCAGCTCATGTTTCGACTTCACAACAATGATTCCCGTCTGAATTACGGATTCACAACGGGTATGAGGAATTGCAAACCCGTCCTCCATGCCGGTAGGGCCCTGAGACTCCCGTTCCAAAAAGCCCTGATAAGTTCCTTCCACATCCCGGCACAGCCCTAAGCTTACCGCCTGTTCTGCGATGGAACGAAGCGCTTCCTCCTTACTCCCAAATTCCATCCCAGTAAAAATATATTCCTTTTTAATTACTTCCTTCGTCATCATCACACCTCTCTCCTGCACATAATATTTTGAAATGTATAAAAATCCTCCGCCTGTATGAGGCGGCGCACCAGTTCCTCTGAGTGGACCACTTTATACAGCGTTCTGAAAATACGGGCATACTGATTTCCAGACTGGTTAAAACAGGCTAAGAATACCATCTGAACCATCTCACTTCCCCATTGCACGGGATTCTCCAAAATCCCTATAGCAATACAGGAAGAGAATTCTCCCTGCATCAGCACATGAGGCACTGCCACCAGGTTTCCAACCTCTGTGGAGCTGATCCTTTCACGCTTTTCTATGGCGTCTATCATCTGGCTTCCAATCCCTTTCTTTCGTTCCAGCATAGCACCCAGCTTTTTAATTGCCTGGAACCGGTTCTCCGCACTGATATATCCAAAGCAGTCCGGATCAAAATACCGCATTAATTCCTTTTCAATGCAAATCTTCTGCCAGATCTGTTCCTGAATTTCGGAAATCGCTTTCTCTCCCAGCAGATCATGGGAGACGATTACAGGAACAGTTCCTTCATACGCCTCCACAGGAACCGCTGAAATAATCACATCCGGCTTCCGGTCCAAAGCCAGCTTTAAATATCGGACCGGATACACGCTGCAGATAAATATATTCTGAACTTCACTCTGAATCTTCTCCAAAATCATCTGAGATGTGCCGATTCCGTAATTGCATAGGATCACCGCCTTAATCCGCTCTCCGGCCTGGGGCTCATAAACTCCTAAATAAACGGTCAGATAACCGTTCTCATCCTCATTGATGGAAACGCCGAACCGCTCCTCAAAGCGCTGTGCCATCAGGATTGCATAATTCATTTCCAGAGGATAGCTGTTTTTAATCTGCCCGATAATGGGATTTGGGGAGTAGTTTCCGGCCCTGGCCCTCTGCATCAGGGCCTTTAAGTGCATGCTTAAAACATTCATCACTTTCTCATCCTGATTATAGGAAATCCCTGTAAGCTGGGATATCTCCGCTAAAAAATCATCGACGAACCGGCGCATTTCCTCACAGCCAGCTGTATCCGCAAGGTTAAGATTATATCCCATAAAACCGGAACACACCATGACATAGAAGCATTCCTCCTCTGCAACCGCAATCTGGAATTCCTTACCCAGAGCCTCCATAATAGAGCGTATCATCTGATAGTTGTGGCCGGAAATGGTGGCTCCAAGCTTCATTCCGGTGACTTGGCGCCCTTTTCTGTTCCTTGAAAGGGCGATGATGATTCTTGCAATCAGATTGTTTAAATCCATATCTGCCACTATCATTCCGTATTCCTGAATGTATCCGAACACCAGTTCATCTGTCCGGTCAAGCTCTTCCTCAGAAATGTTGTAAATTCCTGTATTCACAAGCTTTGCATTACAGTAATCCAGGCCAATGTCCCCCAAAAGAGTGCGGATATCTGTTTCCTCACCCGTGATGGAGAGGCCATAATAAGGCTTACCGGCAAGAGTCAGCCTGTATCTGCCTAAAAATTCCTTCACATCGGCGGTCATTTTATTTAAAGTGGACGAACTTAAAAACATGATATCGCTGAGTTTCTCAATGGTGATCTCATCCCGGTCGATGATTTCCAGAATCATCTCATGAATCCGTTTATCTCCATCTTTCTGGCGGTATTCCTTCTGGGTAAGAAGAGGCTTTAATGCCGCCTTGTTTCCCTCTAAAGCATACCCCTGTCCCCTTTTACGGGAAATGGACACATCAAATGTTTTCAGTTCCTCACTTAAAACCGCGAGATACCGCATTACCGTTCTGGAAGAGATTCCAAGCCGTTTCGCCAACTCTTCCCCATCAATGGCATTATCCTGATGCATCAGGCAATTCAAAAGCTGTATCTGCTTTTGTGTCAAATCCTGTATCATACAATCACTTTCCTTCTGGTTTTATTATGCTCCTAAGCAGTATAACTTTCCATTCATTCCTTGTCATCAGAAAGTGACAGGAGGTGGAAAGAAAAAGGAGGAGCCGTAATAGACTCCTCCTAGACTGTCCCAGGTTTGAAAAACAGACCTGATGACCCTATCGCTTCCTTTTTAATACTCCTGGTTATTTTATGCTTATCCCTTTAAGCTTTTCCAGAGGGTGACTGATTTACACTGCGCCAGCATCATTCCTTCCGGAACTGGCGCTCCCTTGATTTTTTATCAATCAATTCCCTTTCTTTGTAATAATGCGTATCTTAAATTTGTTTATGCATATATTATTATAATTAGTAAAATCCTTAAGAGGCCACGAATGCGCATATGTAATTTAGGTACAATCAGGCAAATTGGACGAATGCTGCAAATCCATAATGCAGTGGTTGATGAGGTTTTTCTTATTAATAATAATACCGGATATCTGGACATTATCTACGCCAATTATGAACAAAATGAAACCATATCCGAATCCTTAAGACTAAATGTAACCATTAACACTGTCATACTAAATTCATACGGCTATCATATATTCTTATCCGACATCGAAGAAGGCATGTTGGTAGATTCCTTATTTTCACCAATTAATGCAGGACTCACACCACCACAGGCCGAAGCAAATTTAATTGTCGCGAGAACATACGATCAGCCGCCACTGAGCTTTATTATAGATCGAATCGCAAAAGTAGATATTGATAACTCTTTTCTCTATACTGGCGATCCTAATAATACAGATGATCAAATAAGATTTAATATCAGCAATATAACTACGATTCGAGACAAAGACGGCAACCCTGTTCCTCTTCGTTCGCTTCATCCAGGTTTATTAGTAGACGTGATCGTAGCACATACCAATTTTCAAGATTCGGATATTCCAAATGAAGCCGATGCTCTGCATGTCCAAATATTGTAAGTATTACTTAATGTCCTTGAATTTTGGAAGAGAATTGACCATAATAGAACTACAAAAGAAAGCACCCACTCCAAAAGTGGATATTCCCAAGTTTAAAGGTTAAAGGTCCTTACGGACACCGCCCACCCTGTTGGCAGACAAGGTGGGTATTTTTTTAAGTATATGAACTGCTCGCAGAACTTAACTTCCGCCCCTGTTTGATGTTTTTTAAGAGTATAAATCAATTCATGGTCTTTCACTTTTTCCTACTTTCACAAACTCTTCACAGTTTCATCAAACTCCCGTCACATTTTACAGGTATATTAATAACTGTAAAGAGGCCAATAACCCTTTAAAATAAAACTTTTTTTCATACAGCCGGCAGGATTCCCCCCATCTTGCCGGCTCCTCCCTTTTATGAGACAAAGCACATCTAATTCTGATTCTTTCAATCTTAATTACTTTATATTCCTCTGTTCCACTCCGGCCATAGTGACCTTAGCTTGAGGATTTATCAATAAAAGCCAAAATGCTTTCCAACTCATTCTTCCTTTATTTTCTTGCATGGGATACATCCTCCAAATTCCTACTCCATACGTTTCTGCTGTTCCTGAATCAAACGGATATTGAAACGCTCTGTTTCATTCAGCACTTCTTCCTTAAAATCTTTTGGATCAATCGTTCCTTCATACCAGCTGCATTGATTAAAATACCTCTGCAATTCTTCATCAGCAAACCGCCTGCCATGTCTTGCATAAACCTCGTTTCTTGCGATCCGCAGCTGACTGGCTGAAAGATTCCATAAATCCGGCTCCTGCAACAGGCTATCGCTGCTGTTAGGAAATACAAATTCAAATCCATCATATTTTGCAGTATCAGACTGAATCCGGAAAGTATCCCGGATCAGACTGATTTCACTTTGCATTTTATTGTATTCCTCCATTATGGCACTGTCTTCCATATAAAACGTCACATCTGTGGGCAGTGACATTACATATACATAGGGACCATCATATCCCCATATTTTATAGTCTGGCAGATTAACATAGCCGCAGTTCGAGTACGCCTGAATATAGAATAAAACTCCATCCCCCATCAAATCATAGGATTTTTTCTGATGGTAGCTGCACCCTCCTTTAAACTCGTTTCTGACTGCCAGGCGAATCCATTCTTTTGGCAAATCCAGCTCAAAGCCTGGCGCCTGAGAATTAGAAGCCGGAAAAGCCGGCACCTGCTCTGTTTTAAGCATTTCTGTTTCCATCGGGCCATCTTCTGTCTTCTCTGCAGCATTAGTCTGCTGTATCAGTTCTTCGGCTTTCGTCTCTTCATATACTGTCGTTTTACTTGTTCCCCAATGATGTGACCCCATTAACATAAGGATTCCAAACAGCACCGTGTAAATACCTAGTACTCCGGTTAAAACAATCCGGTACACAAGCCCGGTCTTATCTTTGAGAAAGCTTGGAGATTCCACATAAGT
>NZ_DAMAUN010000159.1:0-6592 GCF_032078915.1 Lacrimispora sp.
ACGGTTTTTATGCTGATATTTATAACAGCCGGTTTTCAGTAAAAACAGCATGAATGATCCAGGCAGCGACTGTAAAAACAACCGCTGCCTTTTTCATGCTGCTCCAAATGCTACTGTTTTTTCTTTTCCTTCGTCAAGTCAAAAAGAATATTCCATGACTGCCCGTCCAAATTTCCTATAAAATTCTTCTATGCGCAATAGTTCATTGTATTTAGCGGTGCACTCTCCTCTGCACGGTGCTCCGCACTTCACATAATCGGCACCGACTGCTGCTGCCATATCCGCAAGGAAAGACTCTTCCGTATCCTTTCCATCGCTGGCAATGATCACCTTATGTCCGGCTTTTCTTGCCTTCTCCACCATTTCCAATGCCCCGGTTACAGTCCCCGCCTGTTCCATACGGATGATCGTGGCATTAGCCGCAGAAAAATCATCGGACACCAAAAGCGTACGGTGCTCCAAGAGCTTCATCATTTGTTCTCTTCCTTCCAGGTCTTCTTTCCAAAGCCCGTTTAAGACCGCACAAATGGGAAAGCCGTCCGCCAATCTCAGATAATAAGCAAGCATATCCTTTTGCGCCCTGTTTATGGAGATTCCACCCTTCCTGCTTTCCTTTGAAAAACAGTAGGTGCCATCTTCCTTTACGTACAGACGGTCTGCATCAGCGTTGATTGCCACCAGCACATCTGTCCCCGGCTTATATCCGGTAAGCTTAAAGGAATCCATTAAATAATGCAGTGCTTCTTCTGAGTTTTTCATATCCGGTACAAAGCCGCCGCCATCTCCTGTGGAGGTGCTAAAGCCGCTTATGGATAAAAGCCTTTTTAATGTATGGTAAATCTCCACTCCCATGCGAAGTCCTTCCGAATAGGAATTGGCTCCCTGAGGCACAATCATGATCTCCTGAAAATCAAGACCTTTTTCCCCGCCTCCTCCGCTTATCATGCTCATCATGGGAACCGGCATCACAGGAGCCGAGGTTCCGCCCAGATAACGGTACAGCGGCAGATGCAGCCCTGCTCCTGCCGCCCTTGCAGCCGCCATTGATAAAGCCAGTACTCCCTGGTTTCCGTCCCCTTCTGCCCGGTTCTCCTCTTTCTCCTCTGCTGCCTGGGAAAGCATCCGATCGATTCTTCCCTGGTCTGATGCATCCTCAAACAATATTGTTTCTGAAAGCCAGCCGCCCACAAGCTCTGCCTGTTTCTCTGCCCTGCCGGTGTCTCCCAGGGAAACCGTCGCTCTTCCATGAGCACCGTTTTCCAGGATCACTTCAGCTTCTACTCCGGGATACCCCCAGGAATCCCGGACAATCCTTCCTGTTATTTCTATAATATCAAGGCTGTTAAACATCCTTTTGCCTCCCTGTCCTTTCTTACATTCTTACCGTAAGGATTGACGGAATTTACTACATCCATGCAGGTACAGAGAAAAAAGATGCCAGGAGACTTTTCTTTCTTCCTGGCATCTTTCTTTGATGATTTACTTATAAAACGGCATTTATTTATGCCCGAAGTTCAATTCCCAATCCCTGTAATCCGTTAAGGATCTTTTTCATTACAGCAAGAACCTCCTGCTCTTCTAAGGTGTGATCGCCTGCGCGGAAGGTGATGGAATATGCAACGGACTTATATCCTGCTAAAATCTGGGTTCCTTCATAAATATCGAAAAGCTCATAGCTTTCCAGTATCTTTCCTCCCCGCTGCTCGATGATCTCTTCGATCTGTCCGACCAGAATTTCCTTTGGCACCACCATGCTGATGTCTCTGGTAACAGCCGGATATTTTGCAATTCCGGTGTACTTCCGGTCAAAGCTTGTAAATGGGATCATGGATGGCATATCAATCACAGCCACATAGGCCCGGTCCCCAATCTTATAGTTGTCAGCCACCTCCGGATGGACTTCTCCCAGATATCCGATGGTTACCCCATCATAAATGATATCTGCCTGTCTTCCAGGATGAAGGAATGTTTTTCCGCTCTTTGGATCATAATGAGGCCGTTTGTGCATTCCGGTTTTATCGAAGAATTCTTCAATCACGCCCTTCATATCAAAGAAATCGCCGTCGCCGTAAAATCCCAGGGTAAACTGCATTCTTTCATCGGGAAGCTCGGTCAATGGAAGCGCCTTTGGAAGATAAATATTAGCCAGCTCATAAAGGCGGACATTCTTATTGCGGCGGTTGTAGTTGGTGGATAAGGAGTTTAACATTCCATGAAGAGGGGAGGTCCTCATAACGCTGAAATCCTCTCCCAAAGGATTTAATATATTCACTGTCACACGGAGCGGACTGTCCTCCGGGATCAGCAGACGGTCAAATGCCTTGGGGCTTTCAAAGGAATAGGTCATTCCCTGGGAAAATCCGGAGAATTCCGCCACTTCTCTTGCCACCTCTTCTACTCTTAATTTATATGACAGCTTGCCGGTGGTTGCCTCGCCCGTGGGCAGGGATACGGGGATCTTGTCATATCCAAAGAATCTGGCAGCTTCTTCCGCCAGATCCGCCATGCACTCTAAGTCCTGACGGAAGGTGGGAATAAGGATTTCATTTGCTGTCTCATCGTATCCCAAATCCAGCTTTTTAAAGTATCCAAGCATTGTTTCCGCTTCGATCTCAGTGCCCAGAAGCCGGTTCATCTTTTCTGGCTCAAAGGGAAGTCTTTTCCCCTCCCGCTTCTTAGGATAGATATCAATCATGCCGCCTACAACTTCTCCTGCGCCCAGCTCCTCGATCAGCTGGCACGCGCGGTTAATCGCTTCCTCAGCGTTGTTCGGATCAAGTCCTTTTTCAAATTTACCGGAAGCATCGGTCCTTAATCCGACTTTTTTGGAAGAAAGGCGGATATTGGTTCCATCAAAGCAGGCGCTTTCAAACACCATGGTCTTCACCTCATCGGTGATTTTGGAGTTTTCTCCTCCCATGATGCCGGCGATCCCTACTGCTTTTTCTCCGTCATTGATCATGAGAACGGTGCTGTCCAGTTTTCTTTCCTGTTCGTCAAGAGTCTGGAAGGTATCGCCTTCTCCCGCGCATTTTACAACGATTTCATGATTTGCAAGCAGGTCATAGTCAAAGGCATGCATTGGCTGACCATACTCTTCCATCACATAATTGGTAATGTCCACGATATTATTAATAGGACGGATCCCGCATGCGGCAAGACGTCGCTGCATCCAGGCCGGGGACGGAGCAAGCTTGATATTTTTTACCATTCTTGCACAATAGCGGGGACAGAGAAGGCTATCCTCTACGGAAATCTTCAAATAGTCATGGATATCCTCGCTGTTTCCTGTGGCTGTTACCACCGGAGGTACAAAGGGCTTACGGAAGGTAGCCGCCGCTTCTCGTGCAATTCCTATTACACTGTAGCAGTCCACACGGTTTGAGGTAATTTCGTATTCAAATACGGAATCACGAAGGCCCAGCACTTCTACGGCATCTGCACCTATTTCCGTATCCTCAGGCAGAATGTAAATCCCGCTTTCCGGTGCATCCGGATACATTTCATTGGAAGAGCCCAGCTCTTCAATGGAGCACATCATGCCGCAGGATTCGATTCCTCTCAGTTTCCCCTTCTTGATCTGGATTCCTTCTTCCGGAAGAGCGCCGCCGTCATGACCACCTGCCACTTTACCTCCGTCTAATACTACAGGAATTTTATCTCCGGTCTTTACATTGGATGCGCCTGTAACGATCTGTACGGTTTCCGCTCCAACATTGACCTGGCAGATGATCAGTTTATCTGCATCCGGATGACGTTCAATGGATAATATCTGTCCGACTACGATTTTCTCTAAGTTTTTATCCAGGCAAACATAGCCCTCAACCTTTGATCCGGTAAGCGTCATAGCATCTGTATATTCCTGGGCCGTTACATCTAAATCCGGAACGTATGCTTTAATCCATGATAATGGTGTATTCATTGATCTATCTCCCTTTCCTTAAAACTGTTTTAAGAATCTGATGTCGTTCTCATATAATAATCTCATGTCATCGATTTCATATTTTAACAGTGCAATCCGCTCCAATCCCACTCCGAATGCAAAGCCGGAATATTCATTGGGATCGATTCCGCTCATTGTAAGCACATTTGGATGGACCATGCCGCAGCCAAGAATCTCAATCCAGCCGGAGCCTTTGCAGAAGCGGCAGCCTTTTCCGCCGCATTTGAAACAGGTAACATCCATCTCCGCGCTTGGTTCTGTAAATGGGAAATGGTGCGGACGGAATTTAACTTTTGTCTCCGGGCCAAAAAGCTCTCTTGCAAACTCTGCAAGGGTTCCCTTTAAATCCGCAAATGTGATATTTTTATCAATCACAAGTCCTTCTATCTGGTGGAAAGAAGGGGAATGGGTTGCATCCACCTCATCAGACCGGAATACACGGCCGGGGGCCAGCATGCGGATCGGCAGTTTGCCCTTTTCCATGGTCCTGACCTGAACGGGTGATGTCTGGCTTCTTAATACGATGTTGTCACTGATATAAAAGGTATCCTGTTCGTCTCTCGCCGGATGATTCTTAGGGATATTCAGCTTTTCAAAGTTATAGGAATCGTATTCCACTTCCGGCCCTTCAATGACCTCATATCCCATGCCAACGAAGATTCTCTCAACCTCTTCCAGGGCAATGGTATTCGGATGGGTGTGGCCTACCTTATTCCGTCTGCCGGGAAGGGTTACATCAATTACTTCTTTTTTCAGCTGTTCTTCTCTGGCTTTTTTCTGCAGGGCGGATATGGCATCCTCTAATTTCCCCTCGATCACGGCCCGGGCGTCATTTACCATCTGGCCCACCTTTGGCCTGTCTTCCGGAGCAACATCCTTCATACTTTTTAATACACTGGTCAGCTCACCCTTTTTTCCAAGATAAGCAACTTTAATGTCATTTAGTTTTTCCAGCGCATCGGAAGCTTCAATCTGCGTTAACGCTTCCTGTTTGATTTTTTCCAATTGGTCCTTCATCGTGCTCTCCTTCTTTTCATGATCAAATTTTACTTTTGCTGCTTTAACAGCGAAATGAACTAAAAAAAGCTCCGCCCCAAAAAGGGACGAAGCTATATTCGCGGTACCACCCTGATTCCTGCGTATGACACAGGCACTCGGTATACGTAACGTGTATTGACGTCATGACTTACCCGCCAGACCGGCAGCCAAAGCTGTCACTGGTTTCAATCATGCTGCTTCAGTGGGAAATTCAATCTCTTATCTGAACTTAAAAGGGCTTACAGCCGATGGCCCCTTCTCTCTGGAAGAAAATAAGGATTTACTTACACCTTCATTGCATTTGATGTTTTTAATTGTAACGTTACGTACCATTGTAATAACGGATGTTCAAAATGTCAAGGATTATTTTCATATGGATTATATCAGAAGGAAATAAGCCGGATCTCTGCCCGTTTTCCTTTCTTAAATCGCATCCTTATAAGCTTCTTCTAAAATTCTTTTAAATTCAAGGAGTATTTCATAGGTTTCAGCCCGTTTTTCCAGATGTTCTATAAAAATATCAATATACTCCTTATCTTCGGCTCTTTTTGTTTTCTCAATCTGAACTTTTTCTTTTTCTATATTGTAAAAATGGGCCAACGCAATTAAAAGCACACTCTCTGTTAACAGTGCACCCAGCAACATAATATCTAAAAAACTCATTTTTTCCCCCTGTTCTTTTAAACCAAAAAATACGGCCAAGATTTTTATACTGTCTTTTACAAAATCAGTATCTTAAACCGCCTGTAATGTGATCATAATAATCATCCATCCCCCCTCCCTTTATCCGTGAACTGCAAAGGAATTCTTACGGGGCTGAAACAGACTGCTCTCCTGGCTTCCATAATGATTTTAAACATAATCCTACCGCCTTTTATATAGTTATTATAACTAATATCGAACTTTATAAAGTATATCATAACAGAGAAAAAAAGAACAGCGTCAGAAAGCATATCCCAGATATCTTTCTGACGCTGTTTTTTATTATCTTATCGAAACTACACAGCAAACTGGCTGTTATAAAGCTGTGCATAAAATCCATTTTGGGAAAGCAGGCTTTCATGGGTTCCCTGCTCAATGATATGGCCATCCCTCATTACCAGTATCACATCCGCTTCTTTAATCGTAGAAAGACGGTGAGCGACGATAAAGCTGGTACGCCCTTCCATCATTTTTCCAAAAGCCTTCTGTATTTTTATCTCAGTTCTGGTATCAATGGATGAAGTGGCTTCATCAAGAATCAGCATGGGAGGAAGGCACAGCATAACTCTGGCAATGCATAAAAGCTGTTTCTGTCCTTGGGATAAGTTTCCGCCGTCTTCCGATATAACAGTATCATATCCTTCCGGCATACGCCTGATAAAGCTGTGGGCATGAGCCTCCTTTGCCGCCAGAATGATCTCTTCCTCATCCGCCTCCGGCCTTCCATATGCAATATTTTCACGAATGGTCCCTGATTTAAGCCATGTCTCCTGCAGCACCATACCGTAACTGGTTCTTAAGCTTTGTCTGGTCATATGGCGTATATCTGTCCCATCTACCCGGATGGAACCGGAATCCACATCATAAAACGCATGAGAAGATTGATCACCGTACTTTTTCCGCAGCCCG
>NZ_DAMAUN010000160.1:0-6462 GCF_032078915.1 Lacrimispora sp.
ACAGATCACTAACCCAGAGGTGCTTAAGGCATCTTGTATTATATTCGCAACATTGCCGATTGTCTGCATCTATCCTTTTGTACAGAAGTACTTTGTACGTGGGACCATGATTGGTGCGGTCAAAGGCTGATGATAAAGCAAGAATATGAAAAGGAGGAAGTATTATGAGGAGGGCAATGACATGTAAAAGGCTGGCGGCTTTTGGTGTGGCGGTCATCATGGCAGCAGGCGTGGTAACTGGCTGTGGAGGCAAAAAAGAGGAGACAGCAGCAACGGCGGCAGGTGATGGTGGTGCCGCTGCGTCCACGGAAGCGGGAGGTGTTTCTGAGGCTGGAAGCTTCACTGACTATTCTGCTGGTTTCCCGGAGAATGTGACAATCAAAATTCCGGTTTATGACCGCGGATTTGAGGGCTGGGATCCGGCAAATAATTATTATACGAAATGGATCCAAAAGGAATTTGGGGATAAGTACAATGTCACTTTAAATTATGTAGCTATCAATCGCCAGAATGAAGTGACAGATTATATGCAGATGATCGCTGCAGGCAGTGCGCCGGATATCATCTTTCATTATGATATGCCGCAAGCAGTAAACTACAATGCAGAAGGTGCCATGCAGGAGTTAAATTTGGATGAGATTCAGTACTATGCACCAACCTATTATGAAAAATTAGGTGACACCGTCAAAAAGTATGGACAATTGGATGGTAAAAATACTTTCTTCTTTGCAGGAAGAAATGCTATTTATTACAACTATGTACACCTGATTCGACAGGATTGGTTAAACAAGGTCGGCATGGAAAAGCCAACGACAAGAGAGGAACTGGATACAGTTACGGCAGCCTGGAAGGAAGCGGGCCTTGGGACGCGCGGAGATTATCTGATCAACAAGAGTTATACCTATGAATATCCATTTATCGGGTCCAATCCAGATAAGAATGAACTGGCGTTATATCTGGATCTGAATGTAGCGCCCCTTACCTGGCAGGCGACCAAAGATTATCTGGTAACTATGAATAAAGAGTTTAATGAGGGGATTTTAGATCCTGAATTCTACTTAAATACGGATGACGCTGCGTGGAAAGCAGATTTTGTAGCTGGTAATGTGGGGACTTATAGCTTTTATATTGCAGCCAATACGGATGTGATCAGCAGCTTGAAAGCCAATGACCCCAATGCGGAGGTTTCTGTTATGTCTCCAAAGGCTTTAGCGCCTGCGGATAGCCATCCATATTATTATGAATATCCTCCTTACGGT
The DNA here is from genome assembly GCF_032078915.1 of Lacrimispora sp. Lineage (GTDB taxonomy): Bacteria > Bacillota > Clostridia > Lachnospirales > Lachnospiraceae > Lacrimispora. The sequence goes on from NZ_DAMAUN010000160.1 coordinate 1,260, forward strand.
ATGGTTATGGGAATTAACTCCACTACCAGCGATATGCAGCGGGCGGCAATCTGGATGTTCCTGGACTGGATGATTCAGCCGGAGAATTTATTCTATCTGCAAAATGGCATCGAAGGGGTAAATTATACGCTGAATGAAGAAGGCATTGCAGTTCCGGTACCAGATTTTGCCGGGGAGTCTAAGCTTTCCAACAATAACAACAAGGATTACTGGTGCCTGGTAGCCGAGGTGGCTGATTACGGTGACGAAACCAAGAATTTCAAGGCTAACTTAAAGACGTTGGCTCCGGCAGGCTATGAGCAGCTGGTCCAGGATGCCTATGATTACGACAAAGAATTAAAAGAATATGGTATCATCAGTCCGATCTTTACTAAAAGTATTGAAGCTACCAATGAATACAAAGCCGATTTAACAGCAATGTGGCAGGAATTCTATGTTGATATGGTTACCTGCAAGCCGCAAGAACTTGAGGCCAAGTATGATGCATACTGCAAGGAATATCTGGATAACGGATATCAGGAAATTCTTGATGAGAAACAGGCATTGATTGATGCCGAGGATTATATCAAATAGTATGACATGGAATAAATGAGATGTAGAATGGAAAAAGGCTGCTGCAAATTTGCGGCAGCTTTTTAACCTCATCAGGCAGGGGTGTGGATTGCGGATATCCGGTTGACCCGAAAGAAAGGATGTAACTATGGCTGGACTGGTGTATGAGAAAGATAAGATAAAAGTACTTACAGATAACATTGTAAAGCGCACCATGCGTATGGATATGACATGGGATTGGCCGTGTGGAGTTGCTTACTATGGTATTTGCAAGGTATATGAAGTGACAGGAAATGAAGAATATATCAGACTGTTGAAAGACAGAATTGATGAGTACATAGAATTGGGAGTGCCGAACGTTTGGACGGTCAATACATGTGCCATTGGGCATTGTTTATTAACTCTGTATGAAGTGACGAATGATGAGAAGTATTGGAGTCTGGTAATGAGTAAAGCAGAGTATTTACGAAAGGAAGCTCTGCGTTTTGGTGAGAATGTGCTTCAGCATACGGTTTCAGCGGGGAATGATTTTCCGGAGCAGTGCTGGGCGGACACCCTTTTTATGGCAGCCTACTTTTTGTTGCGGGTAGGAGTGAAGCTTAAAGATGAAGCACTGATTGATGACGCGCTGAACCAATATTACTGGCATATTCGTTATCTTCAAAATCCGGATACCGGGCTATGGTATCATGGATATAACAATATCAAAAAAGATCATATGTCTGGATTTTACTGGGGAAGAGCCAATGCATGGGCTTCCTACACGATGTCCCAGGTGGGAATTTGTCTGCCTGAGTGCTACTTATATCCCCGCTTTATGGATGTGGCTGGTTCTTTGAATGAACAGTTGGCGGCATTGAAGCTTCTGCAGACTGACAGCGGACTCTGGCGTACCATACTGGATGATGAAGAATCCTATGAGGAGGTATCGGCATCTTGCGGAATTGCGGCAGCCATGATAGCAAAGGGGAATCCTCTTCATATCAAATACATTAATAAAGCCATTGCCGGAATTGTGGATGAGATCAGCGAAGATGGAAGAGTTCTTCATGTGTCCGGCGGAACTGCGGTAATGAAAGACCGTGATGGATACCGGAATATATCAAGAGACTGGATCCAAGGCTGGGGACAGGGATTGGCACTGGCATTTTTCGCAGGCATCCTGGATTATGACAACAGCAGAAATGATGGGGCATTATGAGACAGCGCCTGATGGGATCGGAAGAATAATATAGAAGTAAGAGGAGATAAATATGACGGAAAAACGAACCGGGAGTTTTACGCTGCCAGGGGAATCCGGATATGAAAAATTGACACTGGAGTTAGCACAGCGCTGGGGCGCAGATGTGATCCGGGACAGTGATGGTACTGTGCTTTCAGAAGAAATAACAGATGCCGGTTATGGCATTTATTCCACGATTTGTATCATCAGGGATCATAATGAATGGGCGGAGCAGCATCCGGAACAGCTGCAGCAGACCTTTCTGATGACAGAAGCGAAGATGGCGGCCGGAGAATCTCTGGTATTTCATCTGATGGAAGATTTCTATGAGGACCAGTTTGCAGTTAATGACAGCATGGAAGGCATGAAATACTGGCAGGTTTATGACCGGACGGATAATCAGGCGGTACTTAAGCGGTTGTGGACCTATGATCGGGAATCCGGTAATGTGATTCTGGGGAATGCGATTCCATGGCATAAGTATACGGTTAGTTTTCTGGCCTACCGGATCTGGGAAGAGATATCGATGTATAACCATGTGACCAATCACTGGGAGAAAGAGCACTTGATGCCAGTAGATCCAAGACAACCGGAGACCAGGGAATATCTTTACGGTTGGCTTAAGAACTGGTGTGAAACTCATCCGTCCACTACGGTGGTGCGCTTTACTTCCCTCTTTTATAACTTCGTTTGGATATGGGGACGGGATGAGCGGAAACGCAATCTGTTCAGTGATTGGGGTTCCTATGATTTTACGGTTAGTCCGAAAGCGCTTGCAGAATTTGAACAGGAATTCGGCTATGCATTGACGGCAGAGGATTTTGTCAATCAGGGAAAATTCCATGTAACGCATATGCCTCCGGGAGAAAAGCAGCGGGATTACATGGCATTTATCAATCGCTTTGTTGTTGCTTTCGGCAAAGAGTTGGTGGAATTGGTGCATAGCTATGGGAAAAAAGCTTATGTGTTTTACGATGACAGCTGGGTAGGCACAGAACCTTACGGTGATGAGTTTCGGAAATTTAGGTTTGATGGTTTGATTAAATGCGTATTTTCCGGCTATGAAGCCAGACTATGTGCAGGTGTTGAAGTGGAAACCCACGAACTGCGCCTGCATCCTTATTTGTTCCCGGTTGGGCTTGGCGGAGCACCGACGTTTTGTGAAGGCGGGGATCCAACCAGGGAGGCTAAGAAATACTGGGTGCAGGTGAGGCGGGCGCTGCTGCGGGAGAAAATCGACCGGATCGGATTGGGAGGATACCTTCATCTGGTTGAAGGATATCCGGATTTCTGCCGATATATGGAAAGCGTAGCAAATGAATTCCGTTTTATCAAGGAATTCCATCAGGCAGGAGAGGTGTATACGCTGGGGATTAATATCGCAGTGCTGCATTCCTGGGGGCGGCTCCGTTCCTGGACGTTGTCGGGGCATTTTCATGAAACTTATATGCATGATCTGATCCATATCAATGAGGCCCTGTCCGGACTCCCGGTGCATGTGAAATTCATTAGTTTTGAAGATGTGAGAAAAAATGGACTAAAAGGAGTGGATGTATTAATTAATGCAGGTGCGGCAGGAACTGCATGGAGCGGCGGGTCAGCCTGGGAAGACAGCCGGGTGGCGGAAGCCATTTCTCATTTTGTGTTTGAGGGAGGCGTGCTGGTTGGCGTCAACGAGCCATCGGCGGTTGAAGGATACGATACGTATTTCCGTCTCGCCCATATTCTGGGAATTGATGAGGATACAGGCGCAAGAGTGTGTCATGGGCGTTGGGACCATGAGGTGGAAACTGTGGCAGGGCTGATTCCAGAGGGAGCAGGAGTGAAGGGACGCCAGGGGCTTTACCTGACCGATGGTAATACCCGTGTGCTGGCAGAGATAGATGGGATGCCAACCATAGCAATGCACAAGGCCGGAAAAGGTTGTGGAATCTATCTCAGCAGTTTCCAGGTGAATACCCGGAATACCAGAATGCTTTTAAATCTGATGCTGTATGGAAAGAACATGCCTTTGAAGCAGAACTATTTGACGGATAATCCGGAAACGGAATGCGCATGGTACCCGGCAGACAAAAAATTGGTGATCATCAATAACAGTACATGCCCGCAGAAAACTGCGGTTGACACGGAATATGGCAGATGTGAAGAGTTGCTCGGGCCTTATGAGACCAGGATTATTATACTGGCATAAGCCGCGTTTCGATACAGGGACAGAACGAGATCGGGCTGCTTACATCTTACAAGGTAAAAATATAGAACGGCGTGGTAACCGTTCTATATTTTTTTGCAGAAAAAAGAGAATCTCTACAAGCGTGAATCGTAAAGAACTAATATGAATCAATATGAATCAAAATGATTGACAATAAATCAAAATGGTGTTATAGTTGATTTATTGAATACGGCGGGGAAGTGGCACCTGAATTAGTGTAAAGGAGGTACGGACAGCAGTATTGAATGGGTGGAGCCGGAACATGATACATAGAAAGATACGAAACCGCAGAAAATTATTATAATCAGGAGGAATCAAAATGGGGGATATAACAAAGTTTCTCTCGCCTAAGCTGATCAAAGTTAACATGCAGGCAGAGAATAAAAATGCGGCGATAGAGGAGTTGGCGGAACTTCTCTATAAGGGACATGTACTGAAGGATAAAGCCATTTATATTCAGAATGTATTGGAACGAGAGGCACAGGTACCCACAAATCTGGAGAATGGAGTGGCATTGCCTCATGGAAAATCCGATGCAGTACTGAGACCGGCGGTGGCAATCGGAACATCCAAACGGGGAATCCGGTTTGAAGAGGGGCGCCCGGTCAGCCATATCATCTTTCTCATCGCTATGCCAAACAATGCGGACGACACGCACATCACACTGCTAAGCGGTATTACTTCCCGCTTGCTGGATTGTGATTGCCTGGATTATCTAAAGGAGGCAAAACGGCCGGAAGATATTCTGGCGGCACTAAGTACAGAGGAAGTACGGACAGAGCGCAAAGGGTCAGAACGGTTTTTGATCGGGGTGACCGGCTGTACGGTTGGAGTAGCACATACGTATCTGGCGGCGAAAGCGTTGGCAAAAGCCGCTGAAGAGATGGGCGTATCCATAAAGGTGGAAACAAACGGTTCCATCGGTACGGAAAATGTTCCTACCAGGGAAGAGATTGAAAGGGCTGAGGGAATTATCATTGCCAGCGACAAAGAGACGGACATGGAACGTTTCCGGGGAAAACAGGTAGTTACTACCACTGTGAAGGAAGGAATCGACCATCCGGCGGAGCTGATCAGAAAGGTTCTGGATGGAAAGGCCCCGATTTTTGGCGGCGGCTCCACAGAGCGTGCTCAGCAGGCAGCTGGCGGAAAGGCAGAGGAGCCTGCAGGTGCCCTTAGTGGAAAGATGCTGTACAAGGCGTTGATGAACGGGGTCTCCT
>NZ_DAMAUN010000161.1:0-6394 GCF_032078915.1 Lacrimispora sp.
TCGCCTTCGCCGTACTGAGTTTCCAGGATCTCAAACTTTGTTCCCTCAAATGCACAACGGAAGCCTTCTTCTCTGGCTACGGTAGATGCGGTTGCAGCATTTACGTTTACGATGCCGATCTTTCCTGATTCGATTCCTTTTTCCTTTAAGGCTTTGATCATTTCATCACCTGCAGTTTTTCCAGCAGCTTTGTTATCTGTTGCAAGGGTCTGGATCGCCGGCAGAGATGCTGCGGAGTCTACGTATACCACTTTTACTCCTGCGTCAATCGCTTCCTGTAACGATGCAGTAACTGCATCAGGGCCGTTAGCCGCCAGCAAAATAGCCTGTGCGCCTCCTGCTACGGCATTGTTAATGCATTCGATCTGCTTTGCATCATCCTTTACATCCGGAGCCAGCCATTTATAATCTACATTTCCAAGCTCCTTTACAGCCTTCTGGGCGCCTGCATCCACGTTTACCCAGTGCTGGTCCATTTGATCCATGGTGATCAGATAAACCTTGTGTGAGCCTCCGCCGGAAGCCGCCTCTTTCGCTGTTTCTGCAGCTGTGGTTGCAGCTTCTGTTGCAGCTGCTGTTGTTGCCCCGGTCGTAGCTGCAGCCTCCTTCTGCCCGCTGCTGCAGCCTGCCATAGACGCAATCACTCCCATAGAAAGAATAGCCGCCAATACTTTCCGCTTCATAAACCTTTTCCTCCTTAAAATTGGATATTTTAAAATCTGCCTATATCAAAGCCTCTGGCTCCAATACCATCATTATGGTTCTATCTTATTTTTCTTTCCCAGCTTACCGCTTCGTACAATCACATCAATCAATACGGAGATCACTACAATGGCGCCGATGACAATGTTTCGGATCGCAACCGGAGCGCCTGCAAACTGAAGTCCGTTCTGGAGCACGCCCCAGATGGAAGCACCGATTACCGTGCCAATTAAAATTCCCTGGCCTCCCAATGTGGAAACTCCTCCGATTACGGAAGCCGCCACAGCATACATTTCATAGGCATTGCCCGCATCCATGGTACCCATGCCGCTTGTTGCACAGATCACAAGTCCTACGACGCAGGAACAAAAGGAGCTGACCAGATAAGCCTTTGTAGTGGTGGCTACGATATTTACCCCGGATAGCTTGGAGGCCTCTATGTTGCTTCCGATTGCATAAATGTGCCGCCCGGTCCTTGTTTTGCTTAACAGGAAATTAAATACCAGCCATAAAACAATGGATATGATCACTGTGTTATACACTCCGGCGACCTTTCCATAATAAAAGAAATCCCGAAATCCCCTTGCCCCGTCTCCAATGGCATCGGTATTGTAGTTGTTATTGACAATCTGAGCAACGCCCCTGGCAATTGTCATGGTACCTAAGGTTGCAATAAAGGGGGGAAGCTTGCACTTGGCTACCAGTAAACCGTTGACAACTCCTACGATCAGACAGCACATCAGAGTAAGAATTACCGCCACCCATGGATTCATGCCCTTTGTCATCATGGTCGCAGATATCATGCAGCTCATGCCGACAACAGAACCAATGGACAAATCAATATTACCGGTGATCAATACATAGGACTGTCCGATGCCGATTAACAGGATCGGTGCAATCTGGCGTAAAAGATTCGCAACATTTTTCCCAGAAAAGAAAGTAGGGTTTATGATGCCAAAAACAACGCACATAACGATAAGTCCTAAACTTACGGTGACTACCTGCCCCATCCCGCGAACGGCGAACAGCCTTTTATACCAACTCTGTCTTTTACTATTCATGTTACCTCTCCTTGCCCTTTTCTTAACTGATCTTGCTTTCAAACTGAGTTGCATATTTGAGAATCAGATCCTGTGTCGCCTCAGTTGTCATCACTTCCCCTGTAATTTTCCCGTCACACATGACAATAATCCGGTCACTGATTCCAAGGACTTCCGGCATTTCCGATGAAACGAACAAAACGCCGATCCCCTTTTGTTTTAATTCGTTCATCAGGTTATAGATCTCTACCTTAGCCGCCACGTCGATGCCTCTGGTGGGTTCATCGAAGATCACTACCCGTGAATTCCTTGCCAGCCATTTACCCACCACCACTTTTTGCTGGTTACCGCCGGATAAGCTTCCGGCATCTACCTCTGCGTTCGGCAGTTTGATTTTTAAGGAAACCACTGTTTTATCCGTCATTTCCCTCTCTTTTTTTCTGTTAACGATGCCCAGTTTTCCGCATAGCATATCCAGATTGGGAAGGGCGATGTTGTCCCGTATGCTGAGTTTCGTACAAAGGCCGTCCTTTTTCCTGTCTTCCGGAGCCAGTACGATACCTGCTTTTATGGAATCCTCTACCTTATGGATGATGACCTCTTTTCCATCCAGAAAAATCTGGCCGGATTCCTTTGGATCCGCTCCAAATATAGCCCTGGTGGTCTCTGTCCTTCCTGCCCCCATCAACCCGGCAATCCCCACGATTTCCCCTTCATGAAGCTCCAGGTTGATGTCGCGGACCATCCGTCCCGCATTTAAATTGCGGATTTCCAAAATCTTCTTCCCTTTTGGACAGGTGATGCGGGGGAATTTCTGTTTTATTTCACGGCCGACCATGTGGGAAATGATCTCATCCATCCGCTTCTGATCAAAATCCATGGATGTGATAAATCTTCCGTCTCTCATGATGGTGACCCGATCCACGATATGTTTCAGTTCTTCCAGGCGGTGGGATATGTAAACGATTCCGCAGCCTTCTTTCTTTAACTTTTTAATGATAGTAAACAGATCTGCGATTTCCTTTGAGGTCAGGGCTGACGTAGGCTCATCCATAATCAGGACCCTGGCATTCATGGAAAGCGCCTTGGCGATCTCAACCATCTGCTGCTTGGATACTGCCAGATTGCCCACAAGTTCCTCCGGATCTAATTCTATATTCATACGGCTTAAGATCTCGGCTGCCGCCTTGTTCATCTCTTTTTCAGAAAGGAGCATTCCCTTTGTCCGTTCCCGTCCCAGAAAAATATTTTCCGCTACGGTCAAATGCTGGCACATGTTCAGTTCCTGATGGATGATTGCTATCCCAAGTTCCTTTGCCTTCTGTGTGGTCATTTCCCGGATATTGTCCCCAAATACTTCGATGGTTCCTCCATCTCTTGGATAGACGCCGCTTAATATTTTAACAAGCGTCGATTTTCCTGCACCATTTTCACCCAGCAATGCCATAACTTCTCCTGATTTTAAGTAAAACGAAACATCGTCAAGCGCTTTTACACCAGGGAACGTCTTTATAATATTCTGCATCCGCACAATATCTTCCTGCATACCTATCACCCTCATATTTCTCTCAAATTCTAGCTTCTGTAAACAGTATATCATCGGAAACCCATGGATAGTAGGGGAGATTCTTCCGTTTAAGGGGGGTATTCTTTGGCAATCAAATCCCTAGCAGAAATGAAAAACAGGCAGCCAGACCGCCTGTTAATCCTTTTCATTACCAGCCTACTTTATAAAATTCCTCTTTCGCGTATTCTGCCGCCACCTTTCCATCCTGCAGAATTATCATCCGGTCTGATACATCCATGTTGTCGGCAAGGTTGCTGGTGAGAATGAGTACCGAGATCCCGCTGTTTTTCAGCTCCTGGATCAGATCCAGCACATAACGCCTTAAGTACATGTCCCCTTTAGCCAGCGGCTGTACGCACACGGCGACCTTAGGGTGAAGGAGATGGATCCGGTAATAGGCAAGGCCGTATCTTTCCCGCAGGCTTAAGCGGTCAATCTTTCCCGCATCAATACAGGGGCCCACCTTTTTCAAGTATTCTTTCCGCACACTGCGAAGATGGCTGCGCTTTAAATTTCCGAACAACACCTTTCGGTCTAAAAGAAACGTCAGGTTTTCCATATAGCTCATGTCCCGAAACAGAAAGGTTTCTGCCGGATCATCTGGAATAACAGCTACCCCCTCCTTAAAAAAGTCCGTAGGCTCCTCTCCTGCAAAGACCTTTTCTCCCAGGTAAATCCTGCCGGCCCGGATTCCTCTGCTGCCGGAAAGAACCTTCACTAAAGGCTCCCAGGTCTGGTTATCCGTATCCAGCAGCATCAGGCATTCCCCTTTTCGCAGAGAAAACCCCACCGGCTCTTTCCCATTCAAATGCACTCCGTCTAACTTAAGAACTGCTTCCTCCTTAGGTTCCCGGATCTGGCTGCCGGACAAGTCAAAAGATATGGTATAAGGCTGAAGGGCCGTTTCCACCATTTCCTCTTTTTCAAATACCTTCCATATGATTCCCTGATGAAAAAGAGCTGCCCGGTCCGCAATCTGGAACACCTCCTGATGATGGTTGCCCATATAAAGAAATGCGGTCCCCCGCTTAGCCTGCTCCCTGATAATATCCTGAAACTGCTTTAGTTCCATCTGGCTTAAGAAATTGCTGATCCTGTCCAGGATAATGAACCGGCACCCGGCCAGAATGGCTTTTAAAAGCTCAGTCACGCAGCGCTCAAAGGCGCTTAAGGTTGAAATCCGGCGCTTGGGATCAATGGACAGCCCCAGCTCCGCCATCAAAAGCTCCACCTGATGATCCAGCACCCTGCTGTTAATCATATACTTTTTAAATCCCTTCCGCATAACAAACAGGTTATCGGATATGGTCAGGCTGTCTATGAGCCGTCCCCTCTCCTCAATGACATATACCCGGTTGTCGGTAAAATCCGCATGGGAATAATGATTTACCCGGTCTCCTTCATAATATACTCCGCCAAAGCTTATGGGAATATTATGGCAGAGGAGGCGGATCAACTGGGAACAGCCCTTTGCATCGGATATGATGAGCCCCATAATTTCTCCCTGGAGAATATAAAAATCCAGATTATCCAGATAACGCTCTCCGTTTTCTTCCAGGGTAACATGATTCAGCCGGAGAATTTCCTTTCTCATCTCATCACCTCTTTGTCCTGTTAATCCTTTACCAGCGGAAGGGATATCTCCACATCCGTTCCTGCTTCCACCTGGCTGTAGACGTGGATGCCATATTCCTCTCCGAAGAGCAGCTTGATTCTGTTATTGACATTCTGGATTGCAATGCCGCCTTTCCGGTCCATATCCGGGTTCACGTCGTCTAGGGATAAGCTTTTAAGCTTTTCATTCAGCATCTTCACCCTTTCAGCCTCCATGCCAAGTCCGTCATCAGATATCTTGATGATCAACCGGGAATCCGTCACCGAAATTTTAATGATCAGATGCCCTTCCCCTATTTTCCGTTCGATCCCATGATAAATGGAATTTTCAACAACCGGCTGCAAAGTCAGTTTTGGCAGACGGTATTGAAGGATCTCCATTTCATCCAGTTCTTCTGAACATGCATACTGGATATTCAGCTGTAATTTTTTGCCGAAGCGGAACTGTTGGATATAATAGTAGTTCTCAATATTTGCAAGCTCATCCTCTAAGTTTACCAGATGGTCTACATTGGAAATGGTATAACGGAAAAAGGTGGCAAGAGCCTCCGTCATCTCCGCTATGCTGTCCACCCCCAGGCTCAGCGCCTCACTCCGTATGCCTTCCAGTGTATTGTACAAAAAATGTGGATTGATCTGGTTTTGCAGGGCAAGATATTCCGCCTGCTTTTTTGAAACATTGATCAGTTCCCTGGTTCCCAGCATTTCAAAAAACCTTTGATTTACTTTCTCGGATTCCGGGCAGTAGGGATAGCGTATTTTTAATAAGTCATTTAAAACACTGCCAGAGGCGAACTGCCGTTCCACCCGCTTGGTTTCCTGCATGGGCTTATAAATTCCATAATATCCGATGTAAAAAAATAAGACCAAGAGAACGGAAGCCGCCATTATAAGCCAAATTTGCTCCGGCTGGCCCCTGGTTAAGTACAGGGCATAGCAAAGCAAAAGCATGAATCCGGTCAAAATACCTGCCAAAAGAAAAATTACTCTGACGGACAGAAACCGAAACCTTTCCTTCATAATACGCCTCCCATCAGGAATAAAGCTTCCGATATTCGTTTGGCTTTAAACCGGAATATTTGGTAAAGTTCTTTGTAAAATACTTTACATCGCTGTATCCCACTTCCTCACATATGGATGCAACACTTAAATTTGTTTCCTTTAAAAGACCTTTCGCCTGTTCCATCCGCACCTCGGATAAAAACTCCAAAAAGTTCTTTCCTGTCTCTTTCTTGAACAGGGAACTGAAATATGTAGGATTGAATCCGGAGACTTCACTGACTGTTTCTAAGGTAATGGCTTCCCTATAATGGTCCCTGATGTATTTCTTGGCTATGCGTATGGGGCGGTTATTCTCCTGCATCTTTCCGGCCACAGCCTTATCGTAGGAAGCGGATATCTCTTTTATGAGATAGCGCAGAACCTCTCTTGCAGAAGAACAAAATTCCACTCCCTGATTAAACCGTTCCAT
>NZ_DAMAUN010000162.1:0-6264 GCF_032078915.1 Lacrimispora sp.
GAACTGTAGGTCCAACGGGTCCACAAGGAACTGTAGGTCCAACAGGCCCACAGGGAGATACAGGTCCAACAGGCCCACAGGGAACTATAGGCCCAATCGGTCCACAGGGAGATACAGGCCCAACAGGCCCACAAGGGGACATAGGCCCAACCGGCCCACAAGGAGCTATAGGCCCAACCGGTCCTCAGGGTGATACAGGCCCAACCGGTCCACAAGGGGACACAGGCCCAACCGGCCCGCAGGGAGATATAGGTCCAACCGGCCCGGATTTTGCTACAAATGGCTTTTCCGCGTTCGTATCTTCCCTGGCAGTATCAGCGGATACACAAATAACAAACTGGACAACAACCGCTCCTTATTATGGTAATGCAAATTTTAATGCTACAACAGGCAACTTTACGGTTTCTACAACAGGAAGATACTCTATAAAGGCAACCATTAATTACTCCACAATAGCATCAATAGCGGGTTCTATTGGAAATACGGTAAATCCGTCCTTTGCAGTATCAAGGACATCACCTACAACTACAACAATCGTGAGCGGGTTATTCCCAATTTTAAACATCAGCGTGACTCTACTGACGTTAAGAGCCGTATTGGGTAATGGAACGGTTACTCTGGCTTGCGATGCAGCATTAAACAGTGGTGACGTTATTGGTTTGTTTTATGTATCAAGCGGTTTATCTTTAAATCTTAATCTGGGAGGTGCTAATACTGGAGGAATTATATGGTCTGTTTACCAGATTGCATAGCATAATAGAATGGCACTCTCTAATTTAATTATTTTATAAAAGTTATCTCGAAGTTTAGCCAAATGCTTTATATAATTAAAGAATACGCAAAAACTTCGGGATGACTTTTTTGTAAATTCTCTAATTTCCATATTGGAAAACAAAAAATTAAGAATAGTTCCCTACAATTATAAAAAACAATTCATTGTATAAATTCTTTAGCGAGGTAAGAAATTGCAGAAAAGAAAAGTATAAAGTTAAAAATGCCTCCAATGCTGTAAATAAGGGAATAAACACTGTAAACAGACCATTAGGGTTTGGGTCAGGAGAGCGTAATGACAGGCCTGATAGTCGGAACGGACGGAGCTTTTGATCTAGGTTGAAAATATGGTATAATTAATTTTGTGGTTTTAGATTCGACTTTGGGTTAACTACGAAGATAATTTGATCTTTTCGGAGTTTTCAGCAAGTAAAATCAAGCAATGCATGTTCCATTACTCTATAATGACTATAGGGGGGCTGAAACGAGGTGAACAGACGAATGTACGAGTGGCAGAAGCAAATTCAAATCATCGTTGATGAAATTGACAAATGTATTAAAAATTATAATGATGAAGCCTTGACACTACGCTTTCTTTCCCGCAGGCTGGGTTATTCCGAGTTTTATACAACGAGAAAATTCAAAGAAATATCGGGTATGCAATTTAGGGATTATCTGCGGCATAGAAAATTAGCCTTTGCACTAAAAGAGGTTCGGGATAGTGAAAAAAGCATTTTGGATATTGCTTTTGATTATGGTTTTTCATCACATGAAGCTTTTACCAGAGCTTTCAAGGGAACATATGATGTAACTCCAAGTGAATACCGAAAAAAGCCTAAGCCTGTCGTTCTTCGTACAAAAATAAACCCTTTCGACCGCTACTTTTTAGGATTTGGAGAGATTGGCATGATAAAATCTACAGATGATATTAAAATTTATTTTGTAACCATTCCCGCACACAAATTTTTGCACATTAAAAACTATGAGAGTAATGGGTATTGGGATTTTTGGCAAAAGCAAAATCTTATTCCGGGACAGGACTGCGAAACAATTTGCGGCTTAATCGATAGTATCAAGGGCAAATTAGATGATGATGGTGGGAGCGAATCTAACAGCGGCAGCGGCCAGATTATGGCGTACATTAATGACCCGGACGGAAGGCTTTGCGATTGGGGTATTCCACGTACAGAGTGTTATGGTGTACGTCTTCCTTTTGATTATAAAGGCGAAGTACCACCACAAATGCTTATGATTGATGTTCCCGAAGCCGAGTATATTGTTTTTGAACATGGGCCATTCGATTATGAGCAGGAAAATCGTAGTGTAGAGGAAAAAGTTGAAAGGACTATGGCAGCTTTTGATTTTGCAGGCACCGGTTACTGCTTTGATACTTCCCCCGGTAGAATAATATACTTTTATCATAATCCGGAGCGGTTTTGGAAGTATATCAGGCCGGTACGGAAGTCATAATCAATTAGTTTTCAAGATGGGCAAGTTAGCGGCTAACCCAAGTCTGTCCCAACGTGTGCCGATCCAACCGTCATCAGTTAAATGGACAAGGTCCGTAAATCCGTTTCGGGTAGAAGAGCTTTCTTCGCAGACCCGTTCGCTGCATGAAGAAGTAAATAGATTTAAAAACAATGCTCTTAAATGAATGGATTATTTAACTAACTTTCGTCCGATTTTCAGGTTAAAAACAGGATTTTATGTTCTTTTTGACGATTTATCCAAGAAGATATTGAATTAAAAATCTCATTATGATACGATGAAGCTGGTCAGTTATTTCTAAATTAATTATATAAGGAGGTTTTTTATAAATGGATATCCGTTATTCAGCAAACCAGAAGGATTTCAAACGCTACACAACAGATGAAACCAGAAATGAGTTTTTAATTGAAAATTTATACGTTGCCAATGAGGTAGTTGCAGTATATTCTCACGTAGACCGTATGGTAACCTTAGGCTGTATGCCGACAACAGAGGCAGTTTCCATTGATAAAGGCATTGATATTTGGAAAAATTTCGGTACAAGCTATTTCCTTGAGAGACGTGAGGTTGGTATCTTCAACATTGGCGGCGCAGGAAAGATCGTTGCAGATGGGGAAGAATTTAAGATGGGATATAAGGACTGCTTATATATCACCAAGGGAACAAAGGAAGTGACTTTCTCCAGTGAGGATGGATCAAATCCAGCTAAATTCTACATGGTGAGTGCTCCGGCTCATAAAGCATGTAAGACCACATTCATCCCTATTGAAAAGGCGGCTAAGAAGCCACTGGGCGCTATGGAAACCTCCAACAAGCGCGTGATCAACCAGTTCATCCATCCGGACGTACTGGAGACCTGCCAGTTGTCTATGGGTATGACTGTTCTGGATCCGGGCAGCGTATGGAACACCATGCCATCCCATACCCATGAGAGACGTATGGAGATTTACATGTATTTCGAGATTCCGGAGAACAATGTAGTATTCCATATGATGGGCGAAGGCAATGAGACCAGACACATTGTTATGCAGAATGAGCAGGCAGTAATCAGCCCATCCTGGAGCATCCATTCCGGTGCAGGTACCAGCAACTATACCTTCATCTGGGCAATGGGCGGAGAGAACCAGGCGTTCGATGATATGGACACCATTCCTACAACTGAGTTAAGATAATTTATTTTTATAATAAGGCAGATGCGCTATTTCCAGTGCATCTGCTTTTTGCTTTACCGGAATCGGAATATCGTTTCAAGGTCAGGGGAATAATCTGGTGATCAGCTATTTCCTTCTAAATCGTGTGAAATCTCTGTGAAAATGTAGATATTCGCTTTTCCATTTGTTACAATAACACTGATAAATACATTGTGATTTAAAGGATCTGATTTCAGGAGGTTATATATGGAACAGTTAAAGATATTAGTAGTGGATGATGAAGCCAGAATGAGAAAACTGGTAAAGGATTTTTTGAGTGTAAAGGGTTTTTCAGTGGTCGAGGCTTCCAACGGCGAAGAAGCTGTAGATATCTTTTTTGAACAAAAGGATATTGTGCTGATTATTCTGGACGTGATGATGCCTAAAATGGATGGATGGGAGACCTGTAAAACAATCCGTAAATATTCCCAGGTTCCCATCATCATGCTGACTGCAAGAAGCGAAGAACGTGACGAGTTACAGGGCTTTGATCTGGGAGTAGATGAATACATTTCAAAACCCTTCAGCCCTAAGATTTTAGTGGCCCGCGTGGATGCCATATTAAGACGCAGCAATGCCGTTCCCGCAGATGCAGTGGAAATAGGGGGGATCTGCATTGACAAAGCGGCCCATCAGGTCACCATTGACGGTAAAGACATTGATCTAAGCTACAAGGAATTTGAGCTTTTGGCTTATTTTCTGGAAAATCAGGGAATTGCCCTGTCCAGAGAAAAGATACTGAACAATGTCTGGAATTATGATTACTTTGGAGATGCCCGGACCATAGATACCCATGTAAAAAAGTTGAGAAACAAGATGGGAGATAAGGGAGACTATATAAAGACCATATGGGGAATGGGATATAAATTCGAAGTATAAGGAAAGGATACCATTTGAGGTGATGAAATGAAGCATTCCATCAGGGCGCGTTTTGCCATAATTTTTGTATGTCTGATGGCCTTGGTCCTAATTTCTACATGGTTTGTAAACAACTGGTTTCTGGAGAGCTTTTACACCAACGATAAGGTGCATACTCTGGAGAGAGCCTATACGCAGATCGACAAGTTAGTAACACAGGCGAACGAAAGCGGGAAAGGGATCATTGATTTTTACAAGGATTCCTATGACCCGAATTTTAAAAATGAAGGTCCGGCGCAGAAGATGTTCCGAACCATGGGTGAAAAATACAATCTGATGTTGGTGTTGATCGACAGCACCACAGACGAGGCCCTTATGTCCACAAACGGGGATCAGCTTTTTTTAAAAAACAGGGTAGAGGCATATATATTCGGAAAGAACGTGCCGGAAGCCAGTATTTTAAAAAGACATGACAATTATATTGTTCAGAAGACATATGACAGGCGTTCCGATTCTTATTATCTGGAAAGCTGGGGGTATTTTTCCGACAATAAAACTATTTTCCTTATGTCTGTCCCTCTTGCCAGCATTACGGAAAGTGTGGCTCTGGCGAACCGGTTCCTCGCTTATGTAGGAGTAGTGGCACTGTTTATAGGAAGTATATTTATATATTTTACAACAAAAAGAATTACTTCTCCTATTTTACAGCTTGCCAACTTGTCAGAAAAAATGTCGGCGTTGGATTTTGATGCCAAATACACTGGTGCAGAGGAAGATGAGGTCGGGGTACTGGGCAATAGTATGAACCAGCTGTCAAACACTTTAAAGGATACCATCGGGCAGCTGCGGGCAGCCAACGAAAAGCTGCAGAAGGATATTGATGAAAAGATAAAAATTGATGAAATGCGTAAGGATTTTATCGCCAATGTTTCCCACGAATTAAAGACGCCAATTGCCCTCATTCAGGGATATGCGGAGGGCCTTACGGAAGGGATGGCGGAGGATCCGGACAGCAGGGATTATTATTGCGGGGTAATTATGGATGAGGCAGGTAAAATGAATACCATGGTCCGTCAATTACTTAATCTTACTGCTCTTGAATTCGGCAATGACAGTATTCAGATGGAGCGCTTTGATTTAACAGAGCTGATCCGCGGAGTCATTAATTCAGCAGGAATTCTGATCCAGCAGAAGGGGGCGGAAGTGAAGCTGGAGGATTGCGGTCCAACTTATGTATTTGCTGATGAATTTAAAATAGAAGAGGTTATTACGAACTACTTAAATAATGCGCTCAATCATTTGGATGGAGAGCGTAAGATCATATTTACGGCAGAGGAGAATGGAGAGGAAGCTCTTGTAACAGTATTTAACACAGGTCAGAATATCCCGGATGAGGACTTACCCCAAATTTGGACCAAGTTTTTTAAGGTAGACAAGGCGCACACAAGGGGATATGGGGGGAGTGGTATTGGCCTTTCTATTGTTAAGGCTATTATGGATTCACATGGGAAGTCCTGTGGTGTACGTAATGTGAAGGGCGGCGTGGAATTCTGGTTTACTTTGGATTGTTATAAAGAAAATCTGTAGCTTGTTATATAAGAGAAGAATAGAGCCGATATAAATATAGGAAGGTAAGCTGGATGGCCTGAGGTGTATTCCGTGAAAGGAGAATGAAAGGGATGGATATTGGTGCAATGAGCATGGAGATGAGCTTTGCTAGAGTACAGCAGAGTGCAGGTATCAGCGTTGCGAAGAAAGCTATGGACTCTCAGGAAGTTGCTGCGGAGGGATTGCTTAAAATGGTGGAGACGGCGATTCCCAGTCAGGTGCCTGCAAATGGGATAGGGCATATTGTGGATATAAAAGCTTGATATGGAAAAGGGATATGGTGATACATATCCCTTCAGACTGTAGACAAAATCCAGGGCATTCACCCTGGATTTGTCTTGTAACAGAG
>NZ_DAMAUN010000163.1:0-6235 GCF_032078915.1 Lacrimispora sp.
TATGACTGTTTGATATGTATTATCATTTCTATACATAATATACTACAACCACATAGCAATGTCAATACATTTAATTCAATTGTATTATCATAAGACATGCAGCATCCTTTATTAATATGCTGCGTAGTTTACCTGTTAATTCAAATATGTATTGTCATTTATTTCAAAGTATAATACAATTAAAGAACTGATTTTATTAGAAAATGAGGTGATAATTATGGCAGAAAAAAGAATTGCACAATATAAACAGATTGAAAATGACTTGCTTCAGAAAATAAATTTAGGTTATTACAAAAAAGACGATCTTATCCCCACAGAGCTGGAGCTTTCCAACACCTATCATGTATCAAGGGTGACTGTCAGAAAAGCCACAGATAATCTGGTTGCAAAGGGTCTTTTGACAAGAGTTGCCGGAGTGGGAACCTTTGTGTGCCACCCTTCTGTTACATTAAACCCCAGTTCCATCCAGGGATTTTCAGAAGTAATGTGTGAACAGGGTATTTCCGTCCGGACAGAAGTTCCAACCTTTATGATCCAGAAAGCACCTTCAAATATTGCTTCCATCTTAAAGATTGAGACAGGGGAACCTATTTATTTTATTGAAAGGATCCGGTATGCAAATGATGAAATTTTTCAGTTTGAAACAACCTATATGTCCAGCCGGTTATATCCCGATATCTCCATGCAGGTACTGCAGCAGTCAAAATATCAATACTTTGAAAAGGTGAAGGAAATGAAAATCGCATACAGCGACCATACTGTAACACCCATTCATCCTTCAAAAAATATTGCAGAAATGTTTGGGATATCTTTGGATACTCCCATTCTGAGAGTTGCCAATACTACTTATCTGACCAATAATCAGATCATGGATTATACAGAATTAACGCTTAACTCACCAAAATACCAGTTAACATACGTCAAAAGCTGACTGAAAGAAGTCCTTCCATAGGGGAACTGAAGATTCTCCAATAAAAATGGCTGTGAGAAAGAATTTCCTTTCTCACAGCCGTTTTTATTAAAGACAGCCTGGGCTACGGGCGTACCTGGCCATCCCCATATATGATATATTTGGTAGTCGTCAGCTCTTTAAGTCCCATAGGACCTCTTGCATGGAGTTTCTGGGTGCTGATCCCGATCTCAGCGCCAAAGCCGAATTCATATCCATCCGTAAAGCGCGTGGATGCATTGACATAAACGGCTGCTGCATCGATCTCATTTAAAAACTTCTGAGCGTTGTTATAATCTGATGTAATGATGGCTTCGGAATGCTTGGTGTTATAACGGTTTATGTGGGCAATCGCTTCATCCACAGAGCCAACAATCTTTAAGGACAAAATGTAGTCCAGGTATTCACTTCCCCAATCTTCCTCGGTTGCAGGGACAAATCCCTCTGCCATGGTACAGGCCTCTTCATCCGCCCGGATCTCGACAGATTTCTGAGAAAGCCGCTCTTTTAATAAAGGCAGGAACTGAGGGGCAATTGCTCTGTGAATGACCAGGGATTCGCAAGAATTGCATACTCCGATCCTCTGGGTCTTTGCATTAAATATGATATCTAAGGCCATATCAAAATCAGCGGATTCATCGACAAAAATATGGCAGTTTCCGGTCCCTGTTTCAATGACCGGAATGGTACTGTTATCCACAACGGCTTTTATTAATCCGGCGCCTCCTCTTGGGATCAATACATCCACATATTGCCTAAGACCCATGAATTCCTTTGTTACTTCTCTGTCAGTATCAGTGATGAGCTGGATGGTATCCTCCGGAAAGCCGGCATTCCTAAGGCCGGTACGGAGCCATTTAACTATGGCCATATTGGATTCCAGGGCATCGCTTCCGCCCTTTAAGATCACGGCATTTCCTGATTTAAAGCAGAGCCCAAAGGCATCGGCGGTCACGTTGGGCCTGGCTTCGTATATAATACCTACAACGCCCAAAGGAACGCGCTTCTGGCCGATGGTCAGGCCATTGGGGCGGACCTTCATGGAAAGTACTTCTCCCACCGGGTCATCCAGCGCAGCTACGGATAAAAGTCCGTCAGCCATGGCTTCGATTCTCGCAGGAGTCAGTTCCAGGCGGTCAATCAGTCCGGCGTTCATTCCGGAAGCAGCAGCTTTTATTACATCCTCCTGGTTTGCGGCGAGGATTTCCGCTTCTCCTTCCAGCAGGGCCGCCGCCGCTGCCTTTAAGCCTTCATTCTTTCTTGCTGAGCCCTGGATCCCTATAATTCCGGCTGTCTCTTTTGCTTTTTTTCCGATTTCAGTAATCGTCATAAAAGGTTCCTCCAATCTTTTCCACTTTCCTGCCCATGCTCTTTGGGCAGGGCCCACCCAGTTTTACCGGGTGTAAAGGGATACCCGAAGGGTGTTTCTTAATCGGTGTTTCTTTTTTCTTGCCCTTAAGGGAATGCCTTAAGGAATGATAATCCGATCCATACGTTTGTCATGTGGTTCCGTAGGAATATGGTCAAAGACCTGGAAGCCGTAGGCTATGGCAATGCGGGGATGGTTTGGTTCTCTTTCAAAGAAACGGTCATAATACCCGCCGCCGTATCCGAGCCGGTTTCCTGACTTATCAAAAGCAACTCCCGGAACAATCACAGGTGCTTCCGGATCATGGATTTTTAAGCAGGTTGGTTTTGGCTCCATAATACCCATGATGCCTTCTTCTAAATCTGCTTTTCCGGAAATGGAATAAAATTCAAGTTCCTTTCCAACGACCTTTGGTACTGCTATGTATTTTCCCTGTTTTAATAAAGCTTCCATGAACTTCCAGGTACCTGCTTCCTGACGAAAGGATACATAGCAGTAAACACAATATGCCCGAATGATATCATCAAGGCTTAAAAGCTGCTCGCAGATGGCATCGTTCCATACACACTCGGTAACCGTTTCCAAGGTCTTCCGCTGCTCTTTTATCAATCGCCTGATATCATTCTTCTCCAACTTTTCCATACTTTTTACCTAAATCCGTTACGGATCCGTCTTCCTCCTGAATGGAAATGTTGTTTAAATTTCCCCGTAAACTATTGCGGATGGATTCGATATACTCTCTTCGTAAAGCAGCCTGCTCCGCCTGTTCTTCTTCCGATAATCCTGTTGCTTTTGATTTATGATAAAGGGTATTGATTCTGTCGATTTTATCCTGATTCATAGTATTCTCCTTAATATTCGTGATTAATATAGTCCATTAAGTCAAAGTCATGGTTTGGATGGGCCAGGAACAGGGTTCCTCTTTCTTCGCCTGTCACGATCTGCTCGATGACCTCCACCTGGTCACCGTTCGCAATGACCATATCGGAACCGCTGTCCGTAGCAATACGGGCGGCAGCAAGCTTCGCAGCCATGCCTCCGGTACCCACATCGCTTCCGGAGGTGGATTTTCCCATATCAAGCAGCTTAGGCGTGATTTCCTTTACCAAACCGATAAATTCTGCCTTCGGGTTTTGTCTGGGATCATCGGAATAAAGACCGTCAATATCTGATAATAATATTAAAAGATCCGCCCCGATCAATGCGGCAACAATGGCGGAAAGCCGGTCATTATCGCCAAAATTATCCACCAGAGGAATTTCAGAGGTGGATACGGTATCGTTTTCATTGACAATGGGAATGGTCCCAAGCTTTAAAAGTTCATCAAAGGTGTTCTGGGCATTATAACGGCTGCTGTCATTAACCATAGTATTTTTGGTTAAAAGAACTTGTGCCGCTATTTGATTATATTCAGCAAACAGCTTTTGGTACACCATCATAAGCCTGGCCTGGCCCACGGCGGCGAATGCCTGTTTTTCTGATATGGTAACAGGCCTGGTATGGTACCCAAGAGCCTGACGTCCTGCTGCAATTGCGCCGGAGGAAACTAAAACCACCTGCTTTCCCTGTCCCTTTAAATCGCTGATTACCCGAACCAGCTTTTCAATTTTCATCAGATTCAAATCCCCTGTGTAGGCATGGGTTAAAGATGAGGATCCGATCTTTATCACAATCCTTTTTTTATCCTTTAGTTCCTCTCGTTCTGTGACGTTCATCTTCATTATCATCTGCTTTCTGTATTTCTTTTTGTTTCATATCTTACATCATTTTTATGGTTTCGTCAATTTATATGGAAAACCTATTAAATCTGGAAGCAATGGCTTCCGCCACTTTTAAGCCATCCATTGCAGCAGAGGTGATCCCTCCTGCATATCCGGCGCCTTCTCCGCATGGATAGATTCCGTTAATACTGCATTCAAAGGTTTCGCCTCTGGGAATGCGTATCGGTGAAGAGGTTCTGCTTTCCACACCTGCCAGGATGGCATCCGGCCTGGAAAAGCCGTGAATCCGGCGTTCAAAGGCTTCCACTCCCTGGATCAGGGATTCTGATAAGTATTCAGGAAGAAATTCTCTGATGTTGGCAAAATCATATAAGCCTTTAAAGGCCGGTTCTACATCACCAAATGCCTTTGAGGGCTGATTCTTTTTAAAATCACCGTAAAGCTGGACCGGAATTTTCCCGCTGCTGCTTAAAAAGGCTGCTTCTTCCAGCCGCCTTTGATAAGCGATTCCTGCAAGAGGAGTCGTTCCGCCAAAATCCTCTGGTGTCACGGTGACAATCAGGGCGCTGTTGGCATTTACGCCATCCCTCTTGTGATAGCTCATTCCGTTTACTGCAAGCCTGTGTTCCTCTGAGGAGGCATTGACTACATATCCACCGGGACACATACAGAAGGTATATACACCTCTTCCGTTTGTGCACTGATGGGTCAGTTTGTAATCCGCCGGGCCCAGTACGGGATGGTTTCCAGTTCCATACTGAGAACGGTTTATGCTTTCCTGTGGATGCTGGATTCTTAAGCCCACTGCAAAAGCCTTCGCTTCCATTGGAATGCCTCTTTTATTCAGGACTTCAAACGTGTCCCTGGCGCTGTGCCCGATAGCCAGCACAAGAATTTCTGTCAGGATCTCTTCCTTTTCATCGACCATCACTCCCTGCACCCTGCTGTCTTTTACGATAAAATCGGTCACACGGCTGTTAAAACGGACCTCTCCTCCAAGGTTTATGATCTCCTTCCTCATCCCTCTCACGATGCCGCTTAAAACATCGGTGCCGATATGAGGCTTGTTTACATAGAGAATCGAAGGATCCGCTCCGAATTCCACGAAAAGCTCCAGTACTTTCCTGTTCCTCATCAGGGGATCTTTTACAAGGGTATTAAGCTTTCCATCGGAAAAGGTGCCTGCACCTCCCTCTCCAAACTGTACATTACAATCCGGTTTTAATGTCCCGCCATTCCAGAATAAGTCCACAGCCTCCCTGCGCTTTTCCACGGATTCTCCTCGTTCCAGAAGAAGGGGACGGTATCCGTGTCTTGCCAGCATGAGGCCGCAAAAAAGTCCGGCCGGTCCGGCACCGATGATAACCGGCCGGCTGGCCATTCGCCCAGTACCCGGCTTTGGAAAGGCGTATTCTTTTTTCTCTGATATTCCAATGTCTCCGCTTTTTGCTTTATGTATCACAGACTCTTCTTTTGTAGTTTCCACATCAATGCTGTAAGTAAAATGGATTTCCTCTTTTTTTCTTGCATCAACAGACTGTTTGATTATTTGAATGGAGCGGATTTCCTTTACCGGAATTTTTAGTGTTTTTGCTGCTTTTGCCCATAAGGCCTCTTCTGTGTGATCCACCGGCAGCTTTAACTGATTAATTCTGATCATTACGTTCCTCTTTCCTGCCCCGAAGGACAGCCTTTCCTGCACTAGTACCTGCCAGTATGCCGCAAGACCACGCCCACTGAAGGTTATAACCTCCGCAGATGCCGTCCACGTCAAGAATCTCCCCAGCCAGGTAAAGTCCGTTCATTAGTTTTGACTCCATGGTACCAGGGTCCACTTCCCTGGTATCAATGCCTCCGCTGCACACCTGAGCCTGATCAAAGGAATTGGCGGCAAGGATTTCTGTTTTAAGTCCCTTTAGAACAGAGGTCAGTTTTTTTATCTGCTGGGTTGTGATATCTTTAACAAAGCCCTTTTCCGGGATCCCGGCTTCCTTTAAAAGAATCCAAGCCAGCTTGTGATTTAATACACCATTTAAGAATTCTTCTGCCGGCCGGTAGCTAAAGCGCTTCGCCCTTTCCGAAAGAAGCTGTCTGGTACTGTTAAAATCCATGGAAGGTAATAAATCCAGCTCTGCCGTCACCAGCCGGCCTGTATCGATTCCCCCGGCAGCAAAACGGCTGACCTGGAAAACCGGA
>NZ_DAMAUN010000164.1:0-6213 GCF_032078915.1 Lacrimispora sp.
CTCAGGATGGAGAAATTGCCCAGAAGACTGAGGACCTGGTAGGCCCCTATGAGCTTCATGATTTCTTCCTGTACCAGATCTTAAGGTTCGGCTGCCGGCCGGAGAAGGTCTACCGCATGGCGGTTTACGCCTTTACAGGGCATTATGAGAAGGAAGTCATTTTAAAATGGTTAAAGGTATTTTACCGCAGATTTTTCAGCCAGCAGTTTAAGCGTTCCTGCATGCCTGACGGGCCTAAGGTGGGTTCTGTGGCAGTTTCCCCAAGGGGAGATTTACGCATGCCAAGCGATGCCGTAAGCCGCCTGTGGCTGGAAGAACTGGAAAATTTATAAAAGAGAGGTACATTATGATAACCAGCAGTGCCAATGCAAGGGTGAAACAGGTGATGAACTTATCAAAGAAGGCCAAAGCCAGAAATTTAAACGGCCTCTTTGTAGCAGAAGGCCTTCGCATGTTTAAGGAAATTCCGGTGGACAGGATTGACAGCGTTTTTGTATCGGAAGGTTTTTTAAAGGATGAAGCCCATAAAAAGCTTTTGTCGGAAGTGAAGTACGAGGTTGTCTCGGAGGATGTGTTTAAGGTCATGTCAGATACCCAGACGCCTCAGGGGATTTTAGCCATTGTAAGGCAGTATGCTTACAAGGAGGAGGACTTGCTGGCTGCGCCTGGTCCTTTGTTTCTGATGATTTTGGAAAATATTCAGGACCCGGGGAATCTTGGAACGATTCTCAGGGCCGGGGAAGGGGCTGGAATCACCGGAGTGCTCATGAGTGATACTACGGCGGATGTTTATAATCCAAAGGTAATCCGCTCCACTATGGGGTCTGTTTTTCGCGTTCCATTTGTTTATACAAAAGACCTTACGGCTTCTTTAAAGGCCCTGAAAGCTGGCGGGGTCAGACTGTATGCGGCACATTTAGATGGCAGGAATAATTATGAAAAAGAGAATTATACTGTTGATACAGGGTTTTTAGTGGGAAATGAAGCAAACGGCCTGACAGATGAAACGGCAGCGCTGGCGGATGCTTATGTAAAGATCCCCATGAAGGGAAAGGTAGAATCCCTAAACGCGGCGGTTGCGGCTTCTGTATTGATGTTTGAAGCTGCCAGACAGCGTCGGATGTAGCCGTTAGAAAATTGTAAGGCTTTTTAAAGACGGAAATATTGAGAAAATATTGAGAAATACTGGAACATATAGTATGATAGTAGTAGTTCGCCATTCATTTACATGCGCCTTTCAGAAATATGTACGATCCGCCGTATTATGAATGAAGTGGCTGAACGATAGGCGTACGTCAACAGATAGATTTGCCGGGCAGCTTTGCCTACAATGGCAGGGAAGGGGAATGATAAGATGGCAGCAGTCTATTGGCTTATTGTATTTGTAGTGCTTCTTGGAATTGAAGCGGCGACCATGGCCCTGACAACCATCTGGTTTGCGGGAGGAGCATTGGTTGCATTTGTGCTGGCACTGTTTGGAATAAATATTCAGGTGCAGCTGGCGTTGTTTGTTATTGTATCTTTTATTCTTTTATTCTTTACAAGGCCTTTTGCCTTAAAGTATGTTAATCAGAACACGGTAAAGACCAATATGGATAGCCTCATTGGTAAACATGCCAGGGTAACGGCCACGATCAATAACGTGGAGGGGAAAGGCGCAGCGATCCTAAACGGCCAGGAATGGACGGCAAGAGCACTGGAGGAAGACGGCATATACCCCGTAGGTGCTATTGTGGAAGTAAAGGAAATCAGAGGCGTAAAACTAATTGTGAGTATGAATAAGGAGGAATCATAGAATGGGAGTTGTCGGTTTTACAGCAGTTATTATTATATTGATTGTTATTCTGGCTTTATTGTCAACATGTATCAGGATCGTTCCCCAGGCACAGGCTCTGGTCGTAGAACGTTTGGGAGCATTCATGGAGACATGGTCCGTAGGTGTTCATATTAAGATGCCGATTATTGACCGTGTGGCTAAAAGGGTCAATTTAAAAGAGCAGGTGGCAGACTTCCCGCCTCAGCCGGTTATCACAAAGGATAACGTTACGATGAGAATCGATACGGTCATATTTTTTCAGATAACAGACCCGAAGCTTTATGCATACGGTGTTGAGAATCCCATCATGGCCATTGAGAATCTGACGGCTACGACCCTTCGTAACATCATCGGTGATCTGGAGCTGGATCAGACCCTGACTTCAAGAGAGACCATCAACGCAAAGATGAGAGAGACCCTTGATATCGCTACTGACCCGTGGGGAATCAAGGTAAACCGTGTGGAGCTTAAGAATATCATGCCTCCGGCAGCCATTCAGGATGCCATGGAGAAGCAGATGAAAGCAGAGCGTGAACGCCGTGAAGCCATCTTAAGAGCAGAAGGAGAGAAGACATCCACCGTTCTTGTTGCGGAAGGAAAGAAGGAATCTGCAATCCTTGATGCGGAAGCTGAAAAGCAGGCTGCAATCCTTCATGCAGAGGCAGAAAAGGAAAAACGGATCCGTGAAGCAGAAGGCCAGGCGGAAGCTACCTTAAAGATCCAGCAGGCCAATGCGGATGGAATACGTATGATTAAGGAAGCTGGTGCGGATCATTCGGTTTTAGTCATTAAGAGCCTGGAGGCATTTAGGGCAGTTGCTGACGGCAAGGCTACCAAAATCATTATCCCTTCCGATATTCAGAACATGGCCGGGCTGGTTACTTCCATTACGGAGATCGCTAAGAATCCGGTGGAATAATTTTCTATGATTGCCGCGATATCCCCAGGGGATATCCTTTATGACGGCAGCAGCCGGACTTCCATTTAAACGTACCGCAGCAGGGGGCAGATGCCCTCTTGCTGCGTTTTTGGCATAATTTCTCTGATTCTGCCCATATTTTTTGGGTATAGAGGTATACCTGCAGGGTATTTCCTTAGATAGTCTAAAAGGAGGGCTTATGGAACTGAAACTGGATTTAAGCAGAGAATATGGACTGGTGCTTGAAGGCGGAGGGGCCAAGGGGGCTTACCAGATCGGTGCCTGGAAGGCTTTGAGGGAAGAAGGAGTAAAGATAAGGGGAGTTGCAGGTGTTTCCGTTGGCTCCTTAAACGGCGCTCTCATTTGCATGGATGATTTGGAACGGGCGGAAGAGATATGGAAGAACATTGAGTACTCTCATGTCATGTCGGTTAACGATGAGACCATAAAGGCGTTAAAGGAAAAGGATTTCAAGTCCTTAAATCTGCAGGAGCTGATAAGCAGCGGACTGCAGATCGTTAAGGATGGTGGATTTGATATCACTCCTCTGAAAAATCTCATTGAAGAAGTGGTGGGAGATGAGGAAAAGCTCAGAAACTCTGACAGGGAACTTTATACCGTGACTTATTCGGTTTCAGACAGGAAGGAAGTGGCCGAGGATATCATAAAAAGCGATGCAGGATCCATCAAGGATATGCTGCTTGCCAGCGCTTACTTCTTAGCTTTTAAGAATGAAAAGCTGGGTGGAAAACGGTATATGGATGGCGGTGGAGTCAACAATGTCCCCATTAATGTTCTTCTTGATCATGGGTATGAAGACATCATTGTGATCCGCATCTATGGTCTGGGATTTGACAAAGAACGGGTGACTGAGATTCCGGAGGGGATCCATGTGTATCACATTGCTCCCAGACAGGACCTTGGGGGAATCCTGGAGTTTGATAAAAAACAGACGAGAAAAAATATGACTTTGGGATATTTTGATGCAAAAAGGTTCTTATATGGCCTTTGCGGGCGTATTTATTATATTGATGCACCAAATACGGAACCCTACTATTTTGATAAGATGATGTCGGAATTGGAACTTTTTAAAATATATATGAAGGATACGCTTAATGAAGAGGGAATGGCGGCCCTGACGGGGTACCGTGCCTTTACGGAAAAGATATTCCCCAGGCTGGCTGAGGAATTTAAGCTGAAGGAGGACTGGGATTACAAGGATATGTACTTAGGCCTGTTGGAAGATCTGGCAAAACGTTTGAAGGTCAAACGCTTTCGGATTTATACGGTGGATCAGCTGATGGAGGAGATCAGAAAGAAGCTCCGGACCCTTGACAAGGTGAAACCGCCGCGGCAGGGGAATATATTCTGAAAGAAAAACATCTTTCACACCTCATTTGTAAAAAGACCGGATATGCAGGTAGATACCCTTAATGCATTAATATACAAAAATAAAAAAAGTATTGCATAACTATGCGATATACTCTATAATAATGTATAAAAATACAAATAGAAAAGCGGAGGATGCAATATGAACTTAAAAGGAAGAAATTTTATCACATTAAAGGATTATTCACCGGAAGAGATTGGATACCTGCTGGACTTAGCTGCTGATTTAAAGGCCAGGAAAAAACAGGGGATCACGGGTAACTCCCTGAAGGGTAAAAACATTGCTCTTATTTTTGAAAAGCCGTCAACCCGCACCAGATGTTCTTTTGTGGTCGCTGCGGTTGATGAAGGTGCACATCCGGAATATTTAGGAAAAGATGATATTCAGCTTGGACATAAAGAAAGCGTGGAAGATACGGCAAGAGTTTTGGGAAGGGTATTTGACGGAATCGAATTCCGAGGATTTAAGCATAAGACCGTGGAAGATCTGGCTAAATATGCAGGCGTTCCGGTGTGGAACGGGCTGACCGATGATTATCATCCAACGCAGATACTGGCAGACCTTCTCACGATGAAAGAACATTTCGGATATTTAAAGGGACTCCGTTTCGTATACGCAGGGGATGGACGCAATAACATGGCTAACAGCCTGATGATCGGCATGAGCAAGATGGGGGTTCATTTCACCATCCTGGCTCCTAAGAGCCTTTGGCCTAAGGGGGAGCTGGTGGAATTATGCCAGGGTTATGCCGCGGAGAGCGGAAGTACCATCACTCTGACGGAGGATACGGCTGCGGTTAAAGATGCAGATACCATTTATACCGATGTATGGTGCTCCATGGGCGAAGAGGACAAGGCTGCACAGCGTGTTGCACTTTTAAAGCCATATCAGGTGAATCAGGATCTTATGGAAAAAACAGGGAAAGATACTACCATATTTATGCACTGCCTGCCGGCTGTCAAAGGAAATGAAGTAACAGAGGAGGTCTTTGAATCCGGCGCATCTGTGGTATTTGATGAAGCAGAAAACAGAATGCACACCATTAAGGCGGTAATGGTGGCAACGTTAGGAGAGTAGAATATGTATATACAGGAACGAGGAAGAAGCCTAAGAAACGCTTCCATGATTGTGGATGTCCTCCATATTGTAGTAGGAATCCTGATTGTAACATTGGCTGTCATATCATTTTTAAACCCGGAAGATCATATGTTTCTGTTCCCGGCAATATTTTTTCTGGCCGGCATGCTTAACCTGGTCAATGGGATTTATAAAATCAGACTTAGCGGCAGAGAGAAAAAGAAGAAGGCGGCAGGCATTGCTGTCATCCTGTTCGGATTTCTTCTTATCGCCCTTACTGTAATCAGTGCGGTGAGCATCTGGTGGAGGTGATGTCAATGAAAACTGAGATTCTTAAGCTGCTTAAGGAAAGTGACGGCTACTTATCAGGGCAGGAGCTGTGCGGCCGCTTTGGGGTTTCCAGGACGGCCATTTGGAAAGCCATCCGCCAGCTTGAAGAAGAGGGATATCAAATTGAGGCGGTTCGAAATAAAGGGTATCATTTCATCGGTTCTTGTGATATAATGACGAAAACGGAGATTAAAAGCTGCATCAAAGGGAAATTTGGCAGGGACGTGGAATACCACGAGGTCATTGATTCCACCAACATAAGGGCCAGGCGTCTGGCAGAAGAAGGGGCTTTAAGTGGTACCCTTGTTGTGTCAGACTGCCAGAGCGCTGGGCGGGGCAGAAGAGGCCGCGCCTGGGTGTCCCCATCCGGGAAGAACATATTTATGAGCTTAATCCTAAGGCCGGATATTCTTCCAGCTTCCGCTTCTATGATTACACTGGTAGCCGCCCTGGCGGTCTATGACGGGATAAAGAACGTTACGGGCCTTGATGCCGGCATTAAGTGGCCGAATGATATTGTGGCAGATGGGAAAAAGCTATGCGGCATTTTGACAGAAATGAGCGCCGAACTGGAAGGAATCCATTATGTCGTGGTGGGGATCGGGATCAATGTGAATATTGAGGAAGTTCCGGAAGAAGTAAGTCAGATGGCCACTTCCCTGCTTCTGGAAACAGGAGAAA
>NZ_DAMAUN010000165.1:0-6153 GCF_032078915.1 Lacrimispora sp.
TTTTATTGTAAAAGGTGTGGATTTAATTGCAATATGCTCTGTTGATTTTGGATCAGGGGAGAAGATTGTAAAATCTGCAAATGAATCCAATATTCCAATTCTGGCATTTACCAATGCAATCGGTGGAGAGGAAAGTGGACAATTTGATGGCCTTGTATCTTATGTAGGCCAAAATGAAGTAAATACAGGTGCAGTAACCGGTGAGCTTGCAAAACAGCTGTTAGGTAACGATGGCGGAAAGGCAATTTTAATTGAAGGCGTTCCGGGAACAACACCACAGATTAATAGAAAAAAAGGATTAGAACGGGCCCTGGAAGGCAGCAATATTGAAGTTATATTTAATCAGACATCTAACTGGGAAAAAGAACAGGCACTTAAAATTGTAGAAGACATGATCCAGAAAAAAACGGAGTTTAATATTGTAATCTGCCAGGATGATAACTCAGCAACCGGGGCAGGACAGGCGTTAAAAGAAGCAGGATTAAAAGATACTGTTAAAGTTATTGGTCTGGGCGGAAGTATTGATGGTCTTCAGGCAGTTAAAGATGGTTTGATTGATGGTACAACCTATATGTCAGCAGTTGAGGAAGGGCATGTAGCGATTGAAACAGCAGTTAAATTCTTAAAAGGTGAAACAGTTGCCCCTGTTACAGAAATTAAACAGGTTGAAGTAAATAAAGATAATGTAGATACTTTTAAAGGTGAGTGGTAAGGCTGTAGAGCTATGGAGCCAATGTAAATCTGCCCGCCAGTTAGCGAAAAGGCCTCACAGATTACAAAGTACCCCCATCTCATAAGCTTCAACTGAAGTAAAAACCACCTGAATATCAGAATATACAATAAAAAGTAATATTTAGTCGTTAAAATGTTATCAAAAGTGACCAATTTTTCACGAATTTTATCGACAATCTCTTACAGCACATATTGTACCCAGATTTATTAGTATGAATAGATGTTGTATTTTTGCCTCTTTTTAGAAAAAAATATGGCTTAATTATTAAAGAATGACAAATAATTGTCGAATATTGCGATTTGTTTCGCTTTTCAAACAATCAAAAACGGCTTATAGTGATTACAAGAAAAGCAAAAAAAGGAGGGTTTTCTATATGACAGACGCTGAGAAGCTAAGGATTATAGAGATTGAGAATGAAAGGCTTATGGAAGAGAATGAAAAACTCCATAAAGTGATCAAAAGGTTAAATCAGACGCTTAACAGATTGATAGGTCGTTACATAAGTGCTGACGAGGTTGCCTGATTAGGGATAGCCGGGGAGTGCGGGGGCACTCCCGGGAGTATCCCAATCAGGGATCGATCCCGGTTTTGGAAGTGTCCTCGTTACCGGGATCTAATCCTTTGGTCTTGCGCATCAGTTCCCATATTGTTTGGTGCATCCATTCAATAGTTTTATTCAGCTTTTCATTTTCTATTTCCAATTCAGTAATGCGATCCCCCATACGTGCGATGATCTCCCGGTTGTTATTGACTTTGTGTGGCGCCAATAAGCGTCGGACATAGGGAGAGGATGTGGCAATAATATGGGTAGAAAGCAATTCGTCCCTTGCTTCGCAGGAGAGATCCATAAAATCTTGATAACTGATGGATAAGGTTATCATATCCTCCCTGCACTTGGGGCAAACTGCGTTCCGCTGAAGCTGATAATATCCATAGTAGCCGCATTTGGGACAATAGTACACGGACAGTTCTCTCATCGGTCTCCTCCTTTTTTTACCATAAAAACAATCTACCTCTATAATATATAACGTAAAATAATTTTAATTATAACGCGAAAAGATACAAAAAATATAAAAAAATGTAAGTTTATAGAAGGTATACAAAAACCCCCGGATAATTGGTGCAGAATGCATAAAAGAGGTCCGCACGCGGCAAGCGTGCGGACCTCTTCATGTTTGAACGGATGAATCTTTTGTAATTTGTTTTTACTTTACTGGATAATGCCGTTTACATCGACAACCCATACTTTGTCATTAGAATCCTTATAATCCTTATATCCTGCTCCAAGTTCTGGCTTTGTAGCTGACTTGGAAGAAGAAGTTGCTTTTTGGAGGGAACCGCTGGCATTTACCAGATACTGATTGCCTTCAAAGGAAATAGGAGCAACCTTTAAGTCGGCATCAGCTTCTTTTCTTAAGCCATATTCATACAGGACGTTATCACGGACACCGTGAACTCCCTGTCCTTTGTTAGTACCTTCCGTCTGGAAGAACCATGACTGATCCTCATCCAGATCTTCATTGTAAACTGTCTGCTTTCCGGTAGTCATAGCACCGTCAGTTCCAAAGTAGAAATTGGCGATTTTGCCGTCTTCTAAGTTGACAACTTTCAGTCCGGTCTGCATTTCTCCCTTAGTATTGAATGCATATTTTTTTGAATCAATGGTAAATAATTCAAGACCATTTGCTGCGCAGGTAGGAGCACCATTCTTGAAATAGAAATTATAGATCTCTCCCTCTTCGCTGAGTCCTTCAATACCTTCGATTTCCTTCCAACCGTTAACCCGTGCACCATTCTCTGGATCATAGTACTGGTATCCAGCAGCTGTAGCAGCATCAGCAGTTGCTTCGGATTCGGTTGCAGTGACAGGAAGTTTGTACCAGCCCTTCTGCATGATTCCGTTTACAAAGGTATAATAGTTTCCATCGATCTTTTTGTCGACCTGGTTATCCACCATACGGCCGGTCTTATCAAAATAGTACCAAGATAGGGTTTCGTCAAGATCATCGGAGTCATTTTCAAGCTCAATCCAGCCTGTTTTCATAACGCCGTCATTTTCTTGTCCTAAATAATAAATACTTCCTTCAATCTCGATCTTTCCGGTCTGCATTTCACCCTGGTCATTGAAGTAGTACAAATCATCGTTGATTTTCTGCCACTTGGAAACAACTTCTTTACCGTTTTTTCCATAGTAGTGCCATAAAAACTCAGGAGCATCAGCTGAATCCCAGAAGTTTTCATTGGTCATGGAAATCCATTTGTCAGAAACCCTTTTCCCGCTTTCATCTACGTAATATTCATCGATTTGTGTATTAATGGCGACATTGCCGTCCTCATTTAAGTAGTACCAGTCTTCGCCGCGTTTTTTCCAGGAATCGGTTACGTAGCTGTCATCATCTTCAAAGAACTTCCAGCTTCCGTTTTCCTCAACCCAGCCAACTACCTTAGCATAGGCGGTGGCTGCTGTGTTGATTAAGCCCAACTCTGGAGCTGCTACGGTTAAAACACCGGCAGCGGATAATACAGCCATCAATTTTAAGTGCTTTTTCATAAATATGTTCTCTCCTTTTTTGCAATAAGTTTTATCGTGGCCGAAAATCCATAGTTGCATTACCCTGCGATTATACCGTATTATGGAGGCCATTTGATAGTGTGGTTTGATGGCAGATATGGAAGGAGATAACATAAAAAGAAAAAAGAAGAGAAATCCAAGGGGCCAGGACTAACCAAAAAGATGAAAATAAAGTAAGAAAACTTTAAATAGGAAAAAAAGGGGGGGTGTGGTATAATCTACACGAAAGCAAAGAGCAGTGCGAATTAGATCATGGAAAACTTTTCGTCGTGCTGGCACGTAAGAAAAGTTTTCCGTGATCTAATTCATAGGGCGAATGCCCGTGAGCCTGTGAAGCCGCAGGATTCACAGGCTACCCTGCGGACTAGAAACCACAGGATTCACAGGCTACCCTGCGTACCAGAAGCCACAGGATTCACAGGCTGCCCTGCGTACCAGAAGCTGCACAACGTACTAAAATAAACATCTCAAAAAGAGGAGAGAAGATCCATGAGAATGAAAGTATCCAATTATATCTCCCAGAAGTTGGTTGACTCCGGGATTACACAGGTGTTTACGGTTACAGGCGGAGGAGCCATGCATTTAAACGACGCCCTGGGACATCAGGAGGGAATGCACTGCTTATATAACCATCATGAGCAGGCATGTGCCATAGCGGCCGAGTCCTATGCCAGAATCAAGGACCGCATTGCTGCTGTCTGCGTAACCACGGGCCCTGGGGGCACCAATGCCATTACCGGAGTGCTTGGAGGTTTTCTGGATTCCATTCCCATGTTAATTTTATCAGGTCAGGTGCGCTATGACACAACGGCCAGATGGTCAGGGGTCGGGATCAGAGCCATGGGAGACCAGGAGTTTGATATAACAAAGGCGATTGACTGTATGACAAAATACAGCGAGATGGTGATTGATCCCATGAGGATCCGCTACACTTTAGAAAAAGCCATTTACCTTGCCCTATCCGGCCGTCCCGGTCCCACATGGCTGGACATCCCCTTAAATGTCCAGGGCGCCTATATAGAAACAGAAGACTTAATCGGCTTTTCCCCAGAAAATTACGAGAATGGCGGAGACGGCTGGTCCTCTGAAACCAACGCAAAAATAAAACAGGATGACCCCGGCTGCGGAGAAAAACGCCAGATCCTTCCGGAAAAGGTGACAGCAGATGTTGCCCGGGCCATTTTAGAAAAAATAAAATCATCTTCCCGTCCGGTAATCAATGCAGGCAACGGAATCCGCATTGGACAGGCCCACGAGGTATTCATGCGGGTGGTAGACAAGCTTGGAATTCCAGTAGTGACCGGTTGGAACAGCCAGGACTGCATAGAAGATGAGCATCCGCTTTACACAGGACGAGGCGGCGGAATGGGAGACCGCGCAGGGAATTTTGCCATTCAAAACAGCGACTTAGTCCTTTCCCTGGGAAGCCGCTTAAGCATCCGGCAGGTAGGGTACAATTATACTACATGGGCCAGAGAAGCTTTTGTAATTGTCAATGATATCGACCCTGAAGAACTGAAGAAGCCATCCATTCACGCCGATATGAGAATCCAGGCCAATGTAAAGGATCTGCTTACAGCCTTAGAGGAACTACTGGATTCAGAATACAAAACTCCCCATAATCACCCGCTCTTTTCCGGTGGAAAGGGTCTTGCCGGCATGACCTGGAATGAGACCTGCCGGATGTGGAAGGACAAATACCCGGTCGTGCTTCCAAAGCATTACAGAAGCGGCGAAGATGAGGAAGCCAATGTTTATGCATTTATAAAGGAACTAAGTACCCGGGTCCCTGAGAACAGGGTCACTGTGGTGGGAAATGGGTCCGCCTGTGTTGTGGGAGGACATGCCTATATCATTAAGAAGGGGCAGCGTTTCATATCCAACTCAGCGGTTGCTTCCATGGGCTATGATCTTCCGGCTGCCATTGGAGCAAGCGTTGCCAAGCAGGGAGAAGATGTCATCCTGGTAACAGGTGACGGAAGCATTCAGATGAACTTACAAGAACTGCAGACCATTATCCATCACCATATGCCTGTAAAGATATTTCTTATTAATAACGGAGGCTACCATTCCATCCGCCAGACCCAGAAAAATTTCTTCGGAGAGCCGTTGGTGGGAATCGGAGTGGACAGCCGGGATTTAAGCTTCCCTGACATGGAAAAGCTTTCAGCAGCCTATGGCTATCCTTATGTCCGTGCATGCCATAACAGCCAGCTGAAACATACGATCGAGACGGCGCTGGCCATGAAGGGACCCGTCATCTGCGAGGTATTTGTAAGCCAGGACCAGAATTTTGAACCAAAGTCCTCTGCGAAACGCCTGCCGGATGGAACCCTTATTTCACCGCCGTTAGAGGATTTGTCTCCATTCCTTTCCGATGAAGAGATGGACCGGAATATGATCATCCCGAGGATCAGGGAATAGCGAGGGGAGGAAAAGCGTTGAACGTTGTTGTAACAGGGGCCACCAGTTTTCTTGGGAGAGCATTGGTTGACCAGCTTTTAACAGAGAAAAATAAGGTATTTGCCGTAATCCGACCCGGTTCAAAGAATATGGGAAGCCTTGCGGCCGAGCGGGAGGGTCTTGTACGGATCGATGGTCACTTAGAAGAGCTTCATGAGCTGGATCAGGTAATCCACGAGCCATGCCAGGCATTTTACCATTTTGGCTGGGATGGCTCAGGAAGTGAAAACCGGATGAAACGAGAGGTCCAGCAAAAGAACGTGGAAGATTCCTTAAAGGCTTTGGAAGGAGCCAGACGCCTCGGCTGCAAACGCTTTCTTTTCAGCGGTTCCCAGGCGGAATATGGAATTCATAAAGATACGATGACAGAGGGGATGCCGTGTAA
>NZ_DAMAUN010000166.1:0-5770 GCF_032078915.1 Lacrimispora sp.
TCAGTCAAAAAGCTGTTTTCGGAATTTCCAGGCGACATCGGAGCCCTGGTGGTGGAGCCGGTGGCAGCCAATATGGGGCTTGTTCCGCCAAAGCCCGGTTTTCTGGAATTTTTAAGAGAAATCACGGCAAAGCATGGAGCGGTTCTCATCTTTGATGAAGTCATTACCGGATTTCGCATGGGACTTGGAGGCGCACAGGGATATTACGGTGTTGTTCCTGATATGACAGCCCTCGGAAAGATCGCAGGCGGAGGAATGCCCATGGGAGTGTATGGAGGAAGGAAGGAGATCATGGAGGTGGTTTCTCCTTTGGGGAAGGTTTACCAGGCAGGAACCCTTTCCGGCAATCCCATTGCAACGACAGCCGGGATCGCGACCATCAGGACCCTGATGGAGCAGCCGGGAATTTATTCTTCTCTGGAAGAAAAGGCAGGAAAGCTTGTAAAAACTCTTAAGGAAACGCTTCCGGAAACCTGGGTGAATCAGGCAGGCTCTCTTTTGGGCGTATTTTTCACAAAAGAACAGGTGGTGGATTTTGATACGGCTCTGGCTTCGGATACGGTCAAGTATGGAACATATTTTCATTATCTTTTGGAGCATGGCATTTATACGGCTCCATCCCAGTTTGAGATTTTATTTCTTTCTGCGGCACATACGGATGAGGATATTGAAAAAACCTGCGGCATCATAAAGGAGGCAGCAGGAATTATTTCTTAAGAACGGTAAAATAAAGCTTTGGGATAGCTGGTTAACAGCACTTCCAAAGCTTTTTCAAATTTTAATAGAATAACCGTGCATTTTGCCATATAGATTCTTAAAGTTACATAAATTGTATTAACATTTTCCGCAATCTCTTGATAAATAGCTTGATTTGGTATATTTTAATCTCATAGGAGGCTGAATGTATGGACTATTTAGTTGTATATACAAGTAATACTGGAAATACCCAGAAGGTAGCCATGAAAATTTTTAAAACCCTTCCAGGAAAATCCAAGGATATTGTCAGTCTGGAGGAACTTCATGGAGAAGAAGCGGATACGTATTTTGTAGGTTTCTGGAATAACCGGGGAACCTGTAAAACAGAAGTGCTTGACTTTCTTTCGGATCTCCACGGCAAACGGGTTGCTTTGTTTGGAACCTGCGGGCTTTCCGGAAATAAAGAATATTATAAACAGGTGGAAAAGCAGGTGGCTGTATTCCTTCCTGATGATAATGAATATCTTGGCTGTTTTATGTGCGGAGGAAAGATGGCTCCCCAGATTTTAGAAAAGTACAGGCAAATGCAGGCGATTCACGACACTCCTCAGATCAGAGCCATGATATCCGCATATGAGGATGGGATGCTGCATCCCAATGAACAGGATTTTAAGGACGCGGAAGAATTTGTAAAATCGGTTCTTAATGAGTAACAAAAGAAAAGGAGGAGTATTATGGGTTTGAAAGATGATAATACACAAAATAAGCAGAAAAAACCGTTTATTTTTTACTATGTAATCGTTTTATTAGTCATGATATTGTTCAATGCATTGACGGTTCCCTGGATCCAGTCCAAAACCGTGGCTGAGGTTCCCTACAGCACGTTTCTGGAGATGGTAGACCAGGGGAAAGTCCAGGCAGTAGCAAAGACAGAAACAGAGATCCAGTTTAAATCAGATACCGGAAAGAAGGACTGGGAAGGCAAGCCTGTGTACGATGTATATAAGACCGGATTGTGGCCGGATGATACACTTACCGAAAGGCTGATAGCCCATGACGTTTCTTTTGAAAAAGCGATTGTAGAGCAGATGTCCCCCTTACTTTCCATTTTGCTTACCTGGATCATTCCCATTTTGATCTTTGTGTTCCTGGGGAATTTTCTATCCGGGCAGATACAAAAAAAGATGGGCAGCGGCAATGCCATGAGCTTTGGAAAATCCAATCCGAAAATATATGCGGAATCCGAGACAGGAAAAACATTCAGGGATGTGGCCGGCCAGGAGGAGGCAAAGGAAGCTTTAACGGAGATTGTGGATTTTCTTCATAACCCCCAGAAGTATGCGGATATCGGTGCATCCCTTCCCAAAGGTGCCCTGCTGGTAGGCCCTCCCGGAACCGGTAAGACACTTCTTGCCAGGGCGGTAGCAGGTGAAGCACATGTGCCGTTTTTTTCCATATCTGGTTCTGAATTCGTGGAAATGTTTGTGGGTATGGGTGCGGCAAAGGTCAGGGACTTATTTAAGCAGGCCACTGAAAAGGCCCCCTGTATCGTATTCATCGATGAAATTGATACCATAGGCAAGAAACGTGACGGTGGCGGCTTCACAGGAAACGACGAACGGGAACAGACCTTAAACCAGCTCTTGGCTGAGATGGATGGATTTGACGGAAGAAAAGGCGTTGTCATATTGGCAGCCACCAACCGTCCGGATTCCCTTGATAAAGCTCTTTTAAGGCCGGGCCGTTTTGACCGCAGGATCCCTGTGGAGCTTCCTGATCTTAATGGCAGGGAGGCCATATTAAAGGTTCACGGCAAAAATGTAAAGCTGTCCGATGATGTGGATTTTCATGGAATCGCACTTGCCACGGCCGGGTCCAGCGGTGCAGAGCTTGCCAATATTGTAAATGAGGCGGCGCTCCGGGCAGTCCGGTTGGGCAGAAAAACCGTAACCCAAAGAGACTTGGAGGAAAGCGTAGAGGTAGTAATCGCCGGATACCAGAAAAAGGATGCTTCTGTTAATTCCAGGGAAAGGAAGATCATTGCTTATCATGAGGTAGGGCATGCGCTTGTTGCTGCCTGCCAGAACCATTCAGCGCCTGTTCATAAGATCACCATTATTCCAAGAACTTCCGGCGCCCTCGGCTATACCATGCAGGTGGATGAAGAAGAACGACACCTGTTGACAAAGGAGGCTGCCTTAAGCAAGATCGCCACCTTTACCGGAGGAAGGGCGGCAGAAGAGCTGATATTTGATACAGTCACCAGCGGCGCTTCCAATGATATCGAACAGGCTACCAGAATTGCCAGAGCCATGGTGACCCGTTACGGTATGAGCGATGAGTTTGATATGGTGGCCCTTGAGACCGTAACCAACCAGTATCTGGGTGGAGACACCACTCTTGCCTGTTCTCCTGAAACGGCAAAGCAGATCGATGATACCGTAATCAGAATCGTAAAGGAACAGCATCAGAAGGCCTTTAATATTCTTAAGGAAAATGTTACAAAGCTGCATGAGATCGCAGAATATCTCCTGGAACGGGAAACCATAACAGGGGAAGAGTTTATGAGAATCGCAGGTTTTGATACTGCCGGAACCCAGGAGAGTTAATCATAAGTTTGTAGTGGAGTGTTTGCCTGACCAGTCGGCAATGAATGAATTAATTGTAAGAATGTTACAAAAAAAATCAAAATACATTTTACATTTTGGTAAAATATGGTATAATTCCCGTAAAGGTTGTAACTTACAGAGGGGGATTATGCAATGAAGGTACAGTTTTTGAGAAAATGGAAGAATCGTGATTTAAGTAGCAAAGGGTTGTCCTGGTTAAAGATGAAGGGGGCAGGGAAATATCAGCTTTCAACCAGGATTGCACTCATCGCAGGAATTATGCTGGTGGTCGTTTTTACGGCTTTGATCGGAGTTACCTCAAGAATGACAAAAAACGCCATGAAACAGTCCGCTTTCAGGGAGTTAAAGACTCTGGCATCTGAGAACGGAAAAGTGATCCAGCAGACGCTTGATGAGGCAAGGCAGGTATCAGACAATATTACGTATTATCTTGAAAATTCAACGGCGAACCGAAAGGTTCTCCAGGGGCTGAGGATTAAGTCTGGCCCTTCGGCTGAGCCGCTGTATAAGAGCCAGGTATTTGATAATATGACCCTGGACAGCTATGGTATGAGAATGGAGGATTATATGATGACGACCATCAAGTCCTCAGTTCTCTACTCCGAAGATATCGTAGGAGTCGGTATTCTGTTTGAGCAGTATGCCATGAGTTCTGCAGCCAGAAGCTATGGACTGTATGCCGGCAAGGACGGGACGGTTAAGGACTGCGGTCTGTACGAGGATTATTCTTCCGCGGATTATTTTGTTAAGGTGATGGAAGAAAAGGCTCAGGTCATCACACTGCCATATAAATCGAATGGAATGATGATCATCACCATGGCGGTGCCTGTGATCGTAAACGACAGGGTGCTGTGCGTGGTTTCCATTGATGTGGATTTAGACCGCTTCAGCCAGATGAAAACGGCAGGTTCCTCCTACCCAAGTATGCAAACCTTCATATTAAATGAAACAGGAACTATTATTTCAGAAAGTACAGGCAGCGGTCTCGTGGGAACCAGTGTTTCTGATTTCGTGAACAGCGGGACATGCAGAGAGAAGATAAATACCGGAATTGCCTCTGGCTCCGACTTTTATACCGTAGATCCAGGCAAAAAAGGAGATACCTATTATTTCTTTGAGCCAATTCAATTAAATGGTTCCAGCTGGTATTCCGTTACAGCGGTGGAAGCGGGGGATATGAACCGGGAAGCAAACCGGATGTCTTCCATGATGATCGTTATTTCCATCATGGCCATGATCGTTATTCTCTTTATCATTGCATTTATCATAAGAAGGCAGTTAAAACCGATCCATAAGATCGTCGCGGCTGCCGGGCAGATTGCGGAAGGGGATTTAAGCGTCATTATTGATGTGGAATCCAACGATGAGATCGGCCTTGTGGCAGCTTCCTTTGAACGAATGACAGTAAATTTAAAAGAGGTAATTGACCGAATCTCCTTTACGTTAAAGGAAGTGGCGGATAACCATTTGGACTTAGACGTGGAGCTGGGTCTTAAGGGAGATTTTTCCCAGCTTGAAAAAGCGGTAAAGCAGATCGTCATGAATTTAAATTCGGTAATGAATGAAGTCAACCAGGCAGCTGCCCAGGTAGCGGTAAGCTCCGGACAGGTTGCAAGCGGATCCCAGCTTTTAGCAAACGGTGCGGAGGAGCAGGAAAGAACCGTTGAAATGCTATCCGGTTCCATCAGCCAGGTTGCAGAAAAAGTCAGACGTCTGGCAGAAAAAGCCGGAGATGTTTCCTTACAGGTTCAGATGACCGGTACAGAGGTGGTAAACTGCGACATGTCCATGCAGAATCTTTCCAGTGCCATGAATGAGATTCATGCATCCTCCGGTGAGATCGGAAAGATCATTAAGGTGATTGAAGATATTGCATTCCAGACCAATATCCTGGCATTAAATGCTGCAATAGAGGCCGCAAGGGCAGGAGAGTCTGGAAGAGGATTCGCAGTGGTTGCCGGTGAGGTACGGAATCTGGCTGCGAAAAGCTCTGAAGCAGCAAAGAATACCACAGCATTAATCAGGGATTCCATAAATGCTGTGGAAAAGGGCAATGAGATATTGGATGAAACCGTTCAGTCCATGATGAAGGTGTTGGAGGATTCCGCTCTGGCAGTGGATTCCGTGGATACCATTTCAACCATAGCCTCCCAGGAAGCAAGAGCAGTGGAAGATGTGACCAAGGAGCTTGGAAGGATCTCCTCTGTAGTTCAGAACAATGCCGCGGCTGCGGAAGAAAGTGCGGCTTCCAGTGAGGAACTATCCCAGCAGGCGCAGCTTTTGCGTGAACTGGTAAAGAGCTTCCGCTTAAGAAAAGAATAGAAGATACATAATGGACCTCATACAGGATCGTGGAAACAGAGTTAAATGGAACAGATATTTAACTCTGTTCAGACTGTAGACAAAATCCAGGGCATTCACCCTGGATTTGTCTTGTAACAGAG
>NZ_DAMAUN010000167.1:0-5754 GCF_032078915.1 Lacrimispora sp.
TACGGTGGTGTGGGAGGACGGTAGATAAAATAATTATCTACCTCCTACCCGATTAATTACTACGATTATATTTTTATTAAGTTGCAAATGGGAGGAAGTCGAGATGAAAAGGTTTTTAATAGCCATCGTAATGTTGATTGCGGTATGTGGTTGTTCTGCTCAAAATAGCAAGAACGAAAAAGAGGTATTAACTAACAAAGAGTTTGCAAAAATTTGGTGGGAGGTTGAGCAGTCACATTCTGATGCCTATACCGAACTTGGCAAGATTGGATTGTTTGGTACATCTAACGATGAGAATGAACAAATGGAGCATGCACGATCCATTTATGAAGAGTACACCCAAAAGGTATTAGATAAATATGGAATTAAGATTGGTGAACGGGTTAAAGTTGGATTCACTCCAGATGGATCAACTAAAAAGGCTGATAATGGAGTAATTATATGCAATATCGTGGATGAAACAAAAGAATATTACGATTGTCCTATTTATTTCAAGGATGATTCGATTGTTGATATTAAAGACAAGACTGTTGTTATAGATGGTGAATTTACGGAAAGGTATCCAGGAAGTTTGGCTTTCTTTAATAATTGTACTGTAGTTTCTGAAAATTAATAAATAATTGATTTAGAGAGCGAGGATTGATTCCCCGCTCTTTTCTTGAATATTACTTAAAAGTATGGTATGTTTCATATATATGAATAAGGGGGATGTACTATGAGAAAGTACCTTTTTACAATGGCTTTGGCTTTAGGGATCATCTTTATAACGGGTTGTTCAAAAGATGGTCGGGAAGTGCAAAATAATACTGAAACAAATAACGATGTAAGCATTTATGAAGGTGATAAGAGAGTAATATTTGATTTGGGATCTTTGCCTTATGATATGGAATATATAGGACATATTCTTCAATTTTCATCATGCGAACTATATCAGGGAAAATCAGACGTAGATAATTCATATACACCCTATATAGTTGCAAAAGTTAAAATAGAAGGAATTGATAATGATACACTGCATTTGATTAATGAAAATTTATATGTTTACGGAAACATAAATAATGAAAAAAACCAATTAGCCAATAAGGCATTGTCAAAAATATGTGAGGTTGATAAAGATGGATACCGATATTATGTATTCTCACAGACATTACTTTCTTCTCATTATTATAAATACGATTTTTCAGAATCTCCTTATAATGTGGGATTTTTGATTCTTCAAGGTGAAGATTATAGAGCTTTGCAATTTATTTATCATGGATCTTCAAGTTCAAGTGTTAATGATTTAAAAGATGTAGGTGAAGAAGTATGGCAAGCAATCAAACAAAAACAACTTGAATCTGCGAAACCAAAGATTTAAGAATTTTTTTCATAAAGAGATAATATAATAGATAAGTCAACTGAATAATATCGTAGCACAGAGTAGCGGATATATGGAAGAAAGCATAAATGAGCAAACCTTTCCTGTTAACATCGACAGCTATGACAAGCGTTGAAATGGAACGTGATGGAGCCTTGACCGATTTTTGAAGATTTTTTCAAATTCTGGTCATGGCTCTTTTTGTTTGATAATTCCAGGGTTTATTCCTGTGAATATATAGAGGTGGAACTCCTTTCTGGGTATGCTCCGGAAACACCCCGAATTTGTTGGCCGGTTCCGCGGAATGCGGGGCCGGTAGTAAAAATTCAGGAGGTACAAATTCATGTACAACACAGATATTTTTACAGAAGAGATTGGTGTACATACGAAGAAAAATTCAGCGGAAGTTCGCCATAATGATGAACTTGGAATTTCTGTTCGCGCAATCCAGAATGAAGATGGAAGCATTTCTATTAATGCAGAAGATACGGCGATTGGATTTGGATGGACGCAAGAAAAGGGAAATAAAACCTATGTAAGATGGGAAACGCTTAATGGATATTTAAAAGATTTAGGTTTTTCCCAAGAAGTTGGGAAAGAAGATTATATTCCGGAAAGCCTGTTTTATATGCTTGGATTTAAAGCTGGGAATGAACGGGCAGTGAAGTTTCAAAAGTGGTTGGCGACTGAAGTTCTTCCCTCAATTCGTAAGAATGGAATATATGCCACGGACAATGTTATTGATCGTATTCTCAACAATCCTGACTTTGGAATTGAGTTATTGACTAAACTAAAGGAAGAGCGGCATGCAAGGCTTAAAGCGGAGAAGCGTAATGCTATTCTTATGCACGTCAATAAAACTTACACCATGACAGAGATTGCCAAGGAATTAGGCCTTAAAAGTGCAGTTGAGTTAAATAAAAAACTCGCGGAATTGCACATACAGTACAAGGTTAATAATACGTGGGTTATGTATTCAGATTATAGCAATTTGCGATATGAAGAAATCAAACAGGAAGTCCTAGATAATGGAGCAGTGGTTTATCACCGAAGAATAACACA
The DNA here is from genome assembly GCF_032078915.1 of Lacrimispora sp. Taxonomy (GTDB): domain Bacteria; phylum Bacillota; class Clostridia; order Lachnospirales; family Lachnospiraceae; genus Lacrimispora. The sequence continues at coordinate 2,420 of NZ_DAMAUN010000167.1, forward strand.
ATCTGGAAGAGAATTTATTTTGAACTTGATAAATTCAAAAGCAAGTTAATTAAGGGTCCATTTTTCATATATTAAATTGTTAAAAAGTAAAGGGACGTTCTTAATCGGACGTTCTTTTTCTATGTCCGAAAGGAGGATTTATGAAAAAGGTAATCACATACACAGAGGAACAGGTGATACAAATACAGTACATGCTGAACGCCGTCACCGTCACCGTAATCCAGAATGCCAAACAGGTGGCAGCCATTGCGCAAATGTTGGAGCTTGGAACGCCTGGAGAAATTAGCGAACCGGTTGAACCTGTAGAGAAGAACGTTAAGGGCAATTACCCAATTATATGGGAAGAATTGTCTGAAGCAGATGCCAGGCTTGGCAGCGAAAAGAAGAAAGAGGGTGCCAGTTAATGGCTTATGGACCATTTTATGGAATCACAGACTGGAAAAATGAACCATCACAGGAAACACCGATCAACCGAACGAATTTACTCCACATGGAAAATGGTATCAAGGAATCCGATAACAGGATCGTACAACTGGACGCTAAAAAGGCAGAGCAGGCACTTGTAAACACCTTGGTAAAAGAAATTACCTTGGACCCGGATACAGGGATCATGACCGTGACCCAGCAGAATGGAACCGTAACAACTTATGATCTGGCTATTGAAAAAGTGGTTGCGAATTTCGATATCAATGATGATAACGAGCTGGTTCTCACCTTGGCAGACGGCACACAGAAGGTAATTGACCTTACCCGGTTTGTCTATTCCGTGGATAGTACCGCAACCATTACCATGAAAATCCTGAACCGTACCATAACAGCAGAGATTGTGGACGGGTCTGTCACAATGGAAAAACTGGACGCTTCCATACAGATGGAGTTTAGACAGTATATGCTTGATGCTCAGGCGGCCAGGGATATGGCTCTCCAGTACCAGAACAATGCCAAGACCTTCCGGGATCAGACAGAGGTAATAGCAAATGATGCTGTGACAGACATAGCCGCAGTTGGGGGCCGTGTAGATGAAACCTTGACAGAGTTTAACACCCTGCTTATGAATGGGTATTTCAATGGACCGATGGGACCGCAGGGGCAGAATGGAGAACAGGGTAAACGAGGAGCTGACGCGGTAGTAACGCAGGCTAATGGGGCTTATGCGTTTCAGATCCGTGAAGACGGACATTTGTATGTGCTTTTTTCAGATGCGGCAGCGGATCCGCCTCCTGTGCACATTAACGAAGTAGGACATTTTATTGTAAGGTTAGGAGGATAATATGGCAGTAGTTGAATTAGATTTAGGCAATGTAAGAGGCACGCAGGGTGCGGATGGCCAGCGCGGAAGCCTCTGGTATACGGTACCGGAATAACCGGCACAAGTACAACCGCCACGGTATTTAGCGGATCAGGAGTAACAGCCGCCCTTGTGAACGATTATTACCAAAATACAGGCACAGGGGCAGATAGGGGCCGGGTATATAAGTGTACGGTGGCTGGGGCCGCTACGGTGGCTAAATGGGTATATGCGGGTACTAATTTAGGGCCACAGGGAGAGCAGGGAATACAGGGAGAAACAGGTGCTACTGGTAGCAAAGGAGACAAAGGCGATAAAGGAGACACTGGCCCCAAGGGAGATGCCGGAGGGACAGGGCCTAAAGGGGATACCGGGCCGCAGGGACCTAATGCAGCAAACTTAATCAGCGCCACAGACGTTCAGGGCTTGGTTGGTGCTGCGGGTGGAAGTTCCACAGTGCAGTTACTTATCAATGCGATTGCCGATAGGGTGGCTAATAAACTGCTGTTAAAAACTGATGTGGTAAACCAGATTGTAAACGATGCTTCCAAGGCTGCCAGCATGGCGGCGCTATTTTCCGTCAATCAAAAAGTTGATACAGTAAATAGCAATTTAAATAACAAAGCTAACGCCAGCGATTTAAGTAATGTAAGTAGTGCCGTTACAAAAATACATGATTTATCTAATGTTGATTATGTTACAAACTTTAATGGTGGTGGAAATGCAATTTCACCCGGTCGGTGGAGGGTCTACAACGAGTCTGGCACCGCTGCCAATGCACCATATAGCGGTGCTGTGAGCGGGTATGTAGAGATAGTAATAAACGGCAATACAGCGGTAAATGGCACCAGGGTTTGGCAAACTTTATATGATCATAATGGTGACGTATATAATAAGGTCATCACAACTGGTACAGGATATGGGAGTTGGAAAAAACTGACCCCATAAATGATCATTTAATGTAGAAACGGAGCTGTCCGGAAACTAGAAAAAAAAGAAATATTTTTATGGAAAAGTAATAAATATTGAATTATATTATTAAGGAATTGACGAAGCACTAAGTAAAGTGAATCTACTAAAAAAATTTGAAAGATAATAATATAAATTCGAAAATTACTAAGAAACTGCTTATCATACCACAATAAATATTTAAGTATAAAATAATATGTCGAAAAATGCGACATGTAGTTGTTTGGTTTTATTATGCAAAGTTATATAATGAATGTGAAACCATAATAAATAAGCACTAGGAGATGATTCCAATGATAAGATAAATTTTGATATGAATATAAGGATACTTAAAAAAAATTACAAAAATAACTAGGGAGGTCATATTATTATGAGTACAAAAAAAGCTATAAGTAAAGAGTTGAAAAGAGTATTATTTTCAAGTTTGGTATTAGGTATTATATCTATACCGGGAACTACCTATGCGAGCAATGGAACTGATGTAAAAATAGCAAATACTGAGACTGAAAAAGTCATCCAATATAATCTTAATGAAGCTAGCACCCGAGGAGCCGCGGCATCTTCTACTTATATCTTATATGACGAAAATTGTTTGACCGATACAGAATGGAGATCAGGTGGATGGGGTAATCCAAATGAAGTAACTAATGTAGTATTAAATGATCAGTTTGGCTACTACAGGTTCTCAATCGTTAAAAGAAGTGGTAAGTGGACAAATGGTGGATATATGAGGTTAGTGCGGATATCAGATAATAAAGTTATGTGGGAGGCAAAACAGGATTACTCTAGAGATTTTTATTTTCATAATGAACCTACAAACCTTATAAAAGAAGGAGATTACAGGTTGACTTATGGATATGGTAAACCAAATGAGAATAGCAATTGGATGCAGTATTATAGTAAAATAATAAGAGTAACAAGAGCTAATAAATAATAAAGTCTTGGTTATAGTATAAAAGGGCTGTATTAGCACTTTAGATAAAGTTTTAAAAGGAGCAAAGTACTAATTAACTTTGCTCCTTCCAGACTGTAGACAAAACGGAGTTAGGATGCAAATCCTAACTCCATTTTTCTGATT
>NZ_DAMAUN010000168.1:0-5739 GCF_032078915.1 Lacrimispora sp.
ATACCAAAGAAACTGCATCCATCTATTTTTGCGGCTTCATCCACTTCTTTTGGAATCGTTGCAATATAACCTCTGGCTATAAAAAGATTGCTGACATTTAAGCCCAACACTCTGATGATGATAACCCCCCATAAAGACTTGTTCATATGAAAGAATTTCGCAATCATTAATGTGGGGTAAAGCGTAAGGCTGCCAAGTGAAACGAACATACTGGAAAGTACAAATGCAAAAATGATATCTTTTCCTCTGAATTTTCCACGTTCAAAAACATAACCTGCAATGGTACTGGTAATGATGGTTCCCACAACGATGAAGAATGCCATATGAACACTGTTAAGTGTATATTGTTTAAAGTTTGCCAGCTGCCAGGCCTGAACATAATTATCAAAAATAAATTTTTCCGGGAAAATGGCACTTGGATTGGCAAGCAGCTCTTGATTACTTTTTACGGAGGCCATCAGTGTATAGAAAATAGGAAAAATCGCAACAACCAATGCAACAATCAAGAACGCATATATAAAAATTTTTGACAATAGTCTTTTATTTTTCATTGTCTTTCCCCTCCTATTCTGCGGTCATTTTGTTGCTTGATTTTAAGTAAATGAGCGTGATAATTCCCAGGAACCCCCCCGTGACCACCGCCATCGCTGACGCATAGCCGACCTCCACTCTCCGTCCGGAATAACCAAAGAAGTATTTAAAGACATAGGTCATAACTACCTCTGTTCTGCCTCCGGGCTGGCCATTGGTGGACGCCAAAACCAAATCATTTACTTTTAAGCTTCCAATAATAGCATTGAGCAGCACAATCCGGAAAATGGGACCAATCATAGGTATCGTAATACTGAAAAACGTGCGTGAGGCACTTGCTCCGTCCAGTTTTGCACATTCATACAGTTCCGCCGGAACGCTTTGGAGCGCCATCAAAAAGAAAATAATATTGATTCCCAGATAACACCATATGGATGCCATACCTAACACTGCCATAGCTGACCACTTGGAACCAAACCAGTCAATTGGAGCAGCAATCAACCCGATATCCGTCAGCATCGTATTGATTACTCCTCGATATGCGGAAAACATCAGGGAAAAAATCAAACCAATGATTGCAGTACTAATTATAGTAGGTAAAAAAAGCATTACTCTGAAAAATCCGGATCCCTTTAGTCCTTTGTTTAACAGCACTGCAAAAAGCAGTGCCAGAGGAATTTCGATGATTAGTTTTCCCGCTGAAAGAACGACAGTGTTAAGCAGGGATTCCCAATATGCCGGGTCTCTCATAAAAATACGCACAAAATTATCCCATCCAATAAAAGTTAATTTATTATAACCATCATAATTATACACACAATATCTTACAATGTACAGTATTGGCAGATAAGTAAAAACAATAAATCCTACGAGCATTGGCGATATCATCATAACCGCTTGTGCGGTATCTGACTTAAAAAAATTTTTCTTTTTTTTAGGTTGAACCATACGATCACCTCTCTATACACAAAGTAAGGGAAACCCCCTATAAACCCGCATCTATAAGTAGTAAGGCAGCGTTTGTAGGGGGATTTAAGTATAAATAACATTCAATTATGGTAATATAACGCCTTGCGTGCGTAGTACATTTTGTAATTCTGCTATATTTACGTCAACCGGTGCAACACCAGATTTTAGGGCTATCCCTGCTGCTGCTCCTGCTGCCTCACCTGTCTGCATACAAGCAGATATGGCACGGATACCACTTTGTGCCACATGGTCACAGCTGATACTGCGTCCACTCAGCAAAAGATTATCAATCTTTTCAGGTATAAGGCTAAAGTACGGGATTTGGAATGACCGGTTTCCTTCAATAGGCACATAGATATGTCCCTTGTAGCCTTTGCCTTCCACACTTCCGTCGCCATCCATTTCTGCATCCGGAGCCAGCATATCATAAAAACGCGGATATACTGCAATCACATCGTCAAACCAGCGGTCCGTCTCCATATCCTCTATGGTCAATTTATACCGTCCCACAAAGCGCCTGCTGTCACGGAAACAAATTTCTGTGGCAATGGAAGAAAGCTCCACATGCTCCATCCCAACGAAATTTTTGCTCATATATTCTACCATTTCCAAAATATATTGCCGGCATTCTTCTTCTCCGCGTGATAAGTCTGCGATATCGGTGGGGTCGATGCCATAAGCACAAGGATAGTTTACATAGCTGATCTGGCCTCCTGCAGTCATTCTTCCAAACGGAAGATCCTGACGTTTACAGGTAAGTCCTGTTTTCCCTGCACGGTAATCCTGTTTGTATTTCCTGCCGATCTCCGCTAACTTGTCTTCGCCGTTTTCCATAAGTAAAGCCGCATTCACTCCAGTCACACGGAAACTTAGTGTTCCAGGCTGGCACAAATGATCCGTGTCTCTGCCCTGTTCAAAAGGAACTCCGGCGGAATAAGCAACATCTCCGTCACCGGTTGAGTCGATTACAATACCGGCTTTGACAGCCACCGGCCCCTGCTTTGTCTGGATAATCACCGCTTCAATCCTATTATTTTTTAATACAACATCGTTCACAAATGAATGAAATAATATTTCAACACCTGCACTATGTACAAAAGTATCCAGATAAATTTTTAAGTTTTCACTGTTAAACCGGTGGGGAGCATTGGGTCTGATATCCTGGGAACGCCCAAACTTCTCCCTATATCCTGCTTCCATCCTGGCATACACGCCACAGCTATGAAAAGGAGTATTCTTCATAAAGTAATTGCAGGTCTCTACATAACTTGCGGTGATATTGCCACCTAGAAATCCGTTTTTCTCTAAAAGTAATACCTTAAGTCCTGCCTGTCCGGCTGAAACAGCAGCTCCAATACCTGCAGGCCCGCCTCCAACAACCAACACGTCTGCTTCTCTGATTATATCAGCGCTCTTAGCAGCAATATCTATTTTCACAATCCTACCTCCAAATTGAAATGATTACCTCTTGATATCTCTGTCTGCCGGTGTGCGGAATGTTTCCAGTACTGCAGGATCTACCTGTGACGCAAGTGCATCATTGTATCTCTTCTCAACATCCGTAATCACGGCTACCGGGTCTGCATTGGTATCTGACAGCAGGGAAAGGAACGCGTCACGGTAAGCAGTACCTTCAACGGTAATAAAAGTATCTGGCATAGGAAGCATTAAAACTTTATCAGGAACATTTGCAAACTCTTTAAAGCCTTTTCTCTCTGGTTCTTTTGCAGCAAGCGCAATGGCTTCTGAACGGAATGGAATATAAAGTGACGCTTCATACATTTGTGCTGCACATTCATCAGAATAGAAGAATTTCAAAACTTCAAGCACTTTTTCCGGATGTTTCAAAGCAGCTTTCCCAACACCTAGCAAAGAGGTAGCATCAGAAAATTCTTTATAAGGTGAACCACTGTCTTCAAAAGCCGGTACATCAACAACTTCCCAATTACATTTTGCCGGGAACTGGTCATTATAAACACCAACATCAAAGCTGACACCAGGAATCATACCGATACGGCCTTCTGCAAACTGTGCTCTCATCTGGTCTGCGTCTAGACCTGCTGATCCCGGTAAAACACTTCCGTCTTTTACCATTCCGATAATCGGTTCTATCTGAGGAAGCAATGCTAAGAAGTCAAATTTAAGAGTATCATTATCAAATCCGATATGGCCTACATTCTGGCCTGCCGGACGAATAATATAAGAGGTTGCAATCCAGTTGGATTTGAGGCCTAAAACATAACCAAACTCTTCACCACCACCGTTCTCAGTGATGATTTTTGCATATTCGCGAACTTCATTCCAGGTTTTCGGTGCATCCTTGATACCATTTTTGTCAAACAAGTCACGATTAATAATGAATTTGGTAGTCGTTAAGTTGTAAGGAAGTGTATAAACCTTGTCGTTAAAAATGTGCTGGTTTACTGCAAGTACCCCATCATAGCGGGCTAGGAAATCTTCGCTGCCTGGCAAATCACTGATTGGGACTAAAAAACCGGAATCCACAAATTCTTTCAAAAACGTACCGTTTGGTCTGAAAAGATCCGGAGCCTCATCTGCTTGTGCAGCTACCTTTATGGTGTCTTCCCAGTTTGCTCCATAAACTGTATACTCAATTGTAATACCCTTTTCCTTGCCAATAGTGTTATTGAATTCAGCAATCTGTTCCATACGAAGCTCTTTTTCATGTGCATTGTCAGACCATACACGAATGACCTCGTTCTGGGCAGCGGCAGAACCATCTGCCTGTGCTGTGTCAGATGCATCTGGTGTGTTAATCTTCGCTTTGCTTCCGCAGCCGGACAAAAGTGATACACTTACTGCTGCTGCCATCATTGCGCTGATCCATTTCTTACATTTGATCATTTTAATCCCCCTCAATCTCAACCTTGAAAATCATTTGTTTTCTGTTGTTATATTTAGATTATATTGGTCATTTTTGAAATGCACAAGGTTGAAATTTTATACACCCAGCGAAAAAGGTATAAAATGAACGACTGTTTTGCGCATTGAGTCGTGCGCTTTCACGGTAATCTCTGGCAAATCTTTCTGATAACTATGCCTTTGCGGAACCTTTTCTTCTATATTCAGATAAGATGACGGAGGTGAACATCAGCACACATCCTGCAGCCAGTTTTACCGTCACCTGCTCCCCCAAAAACAGAACGGAAAACATCAGGCCGAATACAGCTTCAAAGGATAAAATAATGGAGGAAGTATTGGGAGTCAGATGCTTTTGTCCCATATTCTGGAGAAGAAAACAGATCATCGTGCAAAAAATCCCAAGATACAGCAGACCGGTCATCATGGAAGTGTCAATCACGGCTAAATCTAAGGAACCTTCCAAAAGCGGAGCAATTGCCCAGCTTAAGATTGAGGCCATGACCATCTGGATCACAGTCAGGATAATGGGATCATGGTCTTCGGTATAACGATCAATAAAAACAATATGAAACGCAAAGAAAAAGCCGCATACCAAAGTCATCAGATCCCCAATATTCACAGAAAGGTCTCCCTCCAGGGACAACAGCGCAAGTCCCAGCACTGCGATTCCTGCTGCTGCCACATTGTTTCTGGAAGGCTTTTTTCTGTTATAAAACCAATGAAGAAATGGCACCAGGATCACGTACAAGGTGGTGATAAAAGCATTTTTACTGGCAGTGGTATATTTAAGCCCATAGGTCTGAAAAAAATAACTGACAAACAAGAATACGCCTAAAAGTCCGCCGCACATCACATCCGATTTACTGCTTTTTTTCACCCGCTTCCAGAATACGGCTACCAGCGCAACAGACGCAATGGTAAATCGTAAAGCCAGCAGGTAAGCCGGAGTAACCACTTCCACCGAATTCTTCATCACAACAAAGCCGCTGCCCCATATGATGGTTGTTATAATCAGGCCCAAGGCAGATAATGCCTTAATTCCTTTTCCGTTCTGTTTATTCATATGTACACCTAGATGTCCTTTCACAAAAGAGCAGGGGCGCAGTATCCTGCGTCCCTGGTTTATTTTAATTGCTCATTTTTATTTTATATTAGAGAACTTGTAAATGGTTGTTGTCTTATATTCTTCTCCGGCTTTTAAGACTGGAGACTGGAATTCCGGTTTATTTACGGAATCAGGATAATACTGGGTTTCAAAGCAATAGCAGCAACGCTTTTCGTATACCGCTCCGCCTTTGCCCGTCATTCCATTTTTTAAGAAGTTTGCAGTATAGAACTGTATTCCGGGAAGGTCTG
>NZ_DAMAUN010000169.1:0-5673 GCF_032078915.1 Lacrimispora sp.
TCTTTGAGCGACAACATCTTCCGCCGCCTGTTTTTCTGCCTCTTCAATATCCATAGGGCAGCCGGTCTGTTCGATGTTCTCGGTCATTTTCCGGGCCACTTCCTCATCCTGACAGATCAGACTTGCAGGATGACATAGTTCATGACGTTCCGTGTGCCAAAGGAAATCTAATAATAATAAATGGTCCTTCCCTGGGAATAATCTGGTACCACGCCCTACCATCTGGCTGTAAAGACTACGGACCTTCGTCGGCCGCAGGACCACAATACAATCTACACTTGGGCAGTCCCAGCCTTCAGTAAGAAGCATAGAGTTGCAGAGAACGTTATAATCTCCCCGCTCATAGGCTGCCAGGACCTCCGCCCGGTCTTTGCTTTCCCCGTTTACCTCGGCGGCCTTAAAACCCTTTTCATTCAAAATGCCCCGGAATTTTTGGCTTGTCTTAACTAGAGGAAGGAATACAACAGTCTTCCGGTCCCTGCAATGCTTTTCCATTTCATCCGCTATCTGATACAGATATGGATCCAAGGCCGTTGCCAGATCTCCGGATTTAAAGTCCCCGGACTGCATACCAACACCTGATAGATCAAGCTGCAGGGGAATAGTAAGAGCTTTGATTGGGGATAGGAATCCGGCCTTGATTGCTTTGGGAAGCGTGTATTCATAGGCCAGACTGTCAAAACACTCACCCAGGTTTCTCATGTCGCCCCGGTCCGGAGTGGCTGTTACGCCTAAAATATTGGCTCCTTTGAAATAATCTAAAATCTTTTGGTAACTGTCAGATAAACAATGATGTGCTTCGTCGATAATGATGGTGTCGAAATAATCCACCGGGAATTGTTTTAGTCTCTTATCTCTCATTAGGCTCTGGACGGACCCGACTACAACCCGGAACCAACTCCCTAAGCAGGTTTCCTCTGCCTTCTCGGTAGCGCACCCAAGGCCCGTTGCTTTTCCGATCTTATCGGCAGCCTGATCCAATAGCTCTCCACGATGGGCCAGAATCAACACCCTGTTCCCCCTGCGGACACAATCTTCTGTTACCTTGGCAAATACGATTGTCTTACCGCATCCGGTGGGGAGGACCAGGAGCGTCCGTTTGACGCCCTTGTCCCATTCTTCAAAAATAGCAGCCTTTGCCTCTGACTGATATGGTCTAAGCTCCATAATTAAAACTTCCCTGCCTCAAATTTTTTCGGTTCATTTGGAAGATACCTCTTCACATGGTTAAACTTCTTACTTGCATCGTTTCTATCTGTAGTTACCTCAATTGTGGCCTTACCCCTGGCTCCTGGAACTGCCGGCCAATTCATTTTAACTTTGCCGTTTACCTCTTTTTCACCAATGCAAAGAAAGAATTGTGCAATTTTCCATTCCATCTTGTCATAAAGAAGCAAGCCCTCTGTGATAAGTGTAGTTCCTTCCGGACTGTCAATTCTAAGTTTTAACACCGCTTTGTTGCATTCCGGAGATCTTTCACCACCTGGATGTCTTGCACGCTCAAAAGATTCTACTGTGAAATCATAATCTCCAGGAGGAAGGAGGACAAAGTCCCCGCCCCCTTCTCCTTTTTCTACTTCGTCGTCCCAACCTAATTCTTTTGCTTCATAATCTGCCATCTATTTTTCCTCCTTAATTAAACACTAAGCTGTCTTTTTCTTTCATTTCTTTAATCATGGGATATACCTGATCCCAGGCTCCTACCAACACGCCAGAGATAAAGTCCGGCGGATAATCAGCGACCGCCATGTCTGCGGGGAAGTATCCTCTGGCAGCCACAACATTCTGGATGTCCCACTCGTCAACCCGATTATTGATCATCAGATCCTGAAGGGCTTTCGGGATCCTCTCATCAACCTTTACATCCAGTGGATTCATAGGTTCTGACTTTGTATCCACCGGTGGAGCTGTTTTCTCTTCCTTCGGATGCTCTTCCTTGCTTTTGTTGACTGTACTCCCAGTGTTTTCCTGCCTCGGCTGCGAAGCGGGGGGAGCTGCCTTTTTCTTCTCCGAAACGGTGATTCCCGCATCAGAGCTTTCTATGATGTGACGAATGGCTCCATACTCAAAAGGCATTTCATCCGGAAGCCCGTACCGGTTCTTAGCGTCCCAACAAGAATGGTGAGCCGTATACATGACACGCCTGCCTCCCTGGGCCTTATTCCTACCTTTCTGAACGCCCTGTCCGTCCACATTGACTACCATGGTTTTATAATTGCAGAACAGTACCATATCCGCCCATTCTTTTACCATAGGGGCCACACCTTTGCTCAATTTCATTTCCCAACGATCGTAAGCCCCCAGCTCATCCGGCTGCTCAAACTTCCTCATTTTAGCGTGGGCCGTAAGAACCACATTAATCCCGACTTTTATTACATCAGTAAGAAGGTTCAAAAGCTTTCCGAACTCCTCCTGAATATATGTATACCCTTTCCCATAGCCGAACTCTTCAATGCTGCTCTTGTGATTCGTGGCACAAACATGAGTAATGCAGAGCATTTCCGCCCAGTCTGCTGTGTCAACAATCAATGTGCGGCAGATGTCCGGCGTCCGGATCACCTCTGAGACCTGTTCTAAAATCATGGTCCAGCTGCTGGGTTCCGGGAATCTCGCCACATCCATGTCCTTTGTGCTGCCCTCGGTATCTATAAACACCGGATCCGGGAACTGTGCGGCAAATGTTGACTTGCCGATCCCTTCAGGGCCATACGCAACAATCTTTTTCGCCCCCGGTAATTTTCCTCTGATAATCTGCATTAAAATACTCCTTTCTTCCATTCTGGCTTCCACCCTTCCACAACCGGGTGTTCTTGTCCTGCCACATAGCCATCTTCAATGATGATGGAACACTCTTCCCCGGTGCTCACCCGGGTCGCAATAGCTTGCAGGCCCTCAGCTTCCAGCCACTCCCCAAACTCCTTAAGTACTTCAATGTCCATCTGCTCCAGCTTGTCCAGGAGAACGAAACCGCATTCCGGATTAAGCTTCCTTACAATGGCAGTGGATACTTTCAGTCGGTCGGATCCTGACATGTTATCCCATTGCTGCCCTTTATAAACCGGCTCCCCGTCTTTGATAGACAGCTCAGGCAATGGAAGCGCTGCTGTTTTAAGAAGGTCATTCTTTGCGTCACGGGTACTATCAAGCTTTTTGGTAAGCTGGTCATACTGCCTGCGGTACTCTTTGGCATCGTCCTCGGCCTTTTCCTTGTCAAGGTTCGCCCGGACCTTCCGGTTGATTTCCTCTATATCGGAAATGTTCTGCTCCAGCTCTGCGGTAGACTGGTCCTCTAAATCCTTGGCATCCATTCTGGCAATGGCTAGATCAGCCCTGACCGCTTCCTGTTTCTTAAGTAACTCCTGGATCTGCTCCATAAGCCTCTGGTCTTCCTGCTCTAACTGGTGGAGTCGTTCACGCTTTCTCTGGTTCTCGCCGTTCTGTGCCAGGATGTCCTGTTGTTTTTTGATGAGCTCCGAAGCAGATACTAGCTCCGCTGGAGCATCATTGTAATAGGGCTGCTCCTTGGCATACTTTTCTTTCTGATCTGCAATACGGCCAATGGTAAGGCGCTCGTTATAGTGCTCCTGTTCTTCCTTCTCTAACGTAACCAGCTTGTCCCCTACTCCTATGATCTTAAGAAGGATCTGAGCTTTTTCCTTTGAGGTTGATTCCATGAACTTGGGAAGGTCAAGGGCGAACTGCTCCACAAAGTCATTAAGGAGCTGCTGGCCTCCCTTCTCTCCGTTTGGATCCGTGACCTTAAGTGCGCTGTTCTTTCCCTTCCGTTCCACCACAAGACCGTTACTCATGATGATGCGGAGATTCGGAGGGATCACGGACTGGTCACGCTGAGGCTGTGAAGGGCGGAACTTGTCCCCACCCAACATCCAGGCAATGGAATCCAATACAGAGGTCTTCCCCTGGTTGTTCCTTCCTCCAATGATTGTCAGGCCGTTGGCCGATGGCTCGATCTTTACGGCCTTAATTCGCTTTACATTTTCAATCTCCAACTGATTGATTTTCATAGACATTGTTGCAATCCTCCTGTAAATCCCCTATAATAGGGATGTAAAATATTTTCGTGTTACCTTGATTCCCTGGGAGTTGCCGCTCCTGGGGTTTCTTTTTATTCTTCCGGCATAAATCGATTATCTTGATCATCTCATCAAAGAACTTCGACATATACGGATCAGCTTGTCCACCAACCTTGCTAATCCAGTCAGCTTTAAAAGCTTCATAGTCTGTATCAGTCATTGGAATACATTTTTCAATGAGATCATTTGTCGTTTGCATAAGCTGGTTATCCAGCTCTTTATTCACCATGGCTTCCCCTCCTCTCACATCACTTCCAAATGCCCACATGTTCCCAAGACCACGATCATGCTGGCCACAAAGATCACAGCCGGCAGAAAACGCTTTGTAAACTCCATCAAGCGTGACTGGCGGGTGTCTGTGTAATCATCTAATTTATCAAAGTACTTTTGCATTGCCGTCACCCCTTACTTTCTTCTGCCATTTTAAGCAGATACTGATCCCACTTGTTTACATCCACCTGCCATCTGCGACCAACGCGGATTGCTGGGGATCCTTTTCTTTTAAATAGGGATTCTATCGTGTTGTGGCTTATGCCGTGACGCTCCACACAGTCCTTGATTGTTAGGAATTGCTTGTCCAACCTTGTACTCCCTCCTCTCATAATCTTTGCATGCATATCTCCTACTACGCTCAAAACAGCGATTGCGGTATCGGCAGGACTTACACGAATATGTAACCGTAACCATGCCTCACCTCCACTTTTTTGGTGTGCTGTTACGTGTCCTGGATTTCTTCCTCGGCGAAATATTCCACGGGCACTCCAAAGTGCTTTGCCAATATCATGAGCTTGTCAAACTTCGGTTTACTTCGTCCCGTTTTCCAATCTGACAAAACCGACTGAGCGATACCCGTTTCTTTTGAAACTTGATATGCTGTTTCGTTGTTCACGTCTAACAGCTCCGCAAATTTTTTATACAAGTTATTTTCACCGCCTTTCTATAATAAAATATATATTGCAATTACTACGGAAATGTGATATACTCGGTTTATCAGACGAAGTAAATAACATTTCCGCAGTATACAAAGAATGTAATACGCATTTCCTTTGTATGCTCTTATCATACTACGCATTTTCGATAAAGTCAACAGCTTTTTTCGGTTTTGCATAGTATTGTCTGCGGTTTGTGAAAGGTGGACAAATTATGTATGATATTTTTGAGCAACTTCTACAAAAGTATGGCGTCACAGCCTACAAAGTGTCTAAAGAAACCGGGGTAACTCAATCTACTCTTAGCGATTGGAAACGCGGCAGAAGCACACCAAAAACGGATAATATGAAAAAGATAGCGGATTACTTTGGCGTTACAGTTGATTACTTAATGACCGGAGAAGAAACAAAAGATACCACTCCAGAAGTTTCTCGGATTGAAACCCTAGCCGCTCATTTTGAAGGAGAAGAACTTTCAGAGGAAGAAATGGAAGAAATTATGAATTACGTTGAGTTTGTGAAAAGCAGACGAAATAAATAGAATTTTGTGGGGACGACAGAGTAATGAATGACTTAGAAAAAGAAGAACAGGAAGCGGCAGACGTTGGTTTACACATCGACTATGTTCCTTTTAAGAGGGAAAATATTAA
>NZ_DAMAUN010000170.1:0-5608 GCF_032078915.1 Lacrimispora sp.
TCAGGACCTGTTACCTTTGGATCGTTTACAAATTTAACTTCTACTCCAAGTCTTTCACTTAAAGCGGGAGCAACCGGCTCCAGAGACATCTCCGGAAGAGGCTCGCCCTTCGGCTTTCCTAAATGGGAACAAAGAATCACTCTCGCGCCCTGATCCAATAATTTCTTAATTGTAGGAACGGCTCCGTCAATACGGTTGAAGTTCTGAATTACTCCATCCTTTAACGGCACGTTAAAATCACATCTCACTAAAACTTTCTTTCCCTGTAATCCGGTTAAATCATCAACTGTTTTCTTATTAAGCATATTTCAATGCTCCTTTCCTATTTTTAGCCCATGTTTTTGGGCAGAACCCACCCCGTTTTATTGGGCATAAAAGGATACCTGTAAGGTGTTTCCTTTATTTTTCAAGATATATAAAAATAAAAGGCCCGGTCCATAACGACCGGACCCTTTGTGGATCATTAGCCTAACTCAGCAAAGTACTTAATTGTACGAACCATCTGGCTTGTATAGGAGTTCTCGTTGTCATACCATGAAACAACCTGAACCTGATATAAATCATCGCCGATCTTGGAAACCATGGTCTGAGTAGAATCGAATAAGGAACCAAATCTCATACCAACAACATCAGAGGAAACGATTTCATCTGTATTGTATCCGAAGGAATCGCTTGCCGCTGCCTTCATAGCTGCGTTAATGCCTTCCTTGGTTACGTCTGCGCCCTTAACAACTGCTGTTAAGATGGTAGTGGAGCCTGTTGGAACCGGTACACGCTGTGCGGAACCGATTAACTTGCCGTTTAATTCCGGAATAACCAGACCGATTGCTTTTGCAGCGCCGGTGGAGTTTGGAACGATGTTGGCAGCGCCTGCTCTTGCTCTTCTTAAATCACCTTTTCTGTGAGGTCCGTCAAGGATCATCTGATCGCCTGTGTAAGCATGGATTGTACTCATGATACCGGACTGGATCGGTGCATAATCGTTAAGAGTCTTAGCCATAGGAGCCAGGCAGTTTGTTGTACAGGAAGCAGCGGAGATGATCTTGTCATCTGCTGTCAATACATTCTCATTTACGCTGTAAACAACGGTTGGAAGATCGTTTCCTGCCGGAGCAGAGATAACAACCTTCTTAGCGCCTGCATCGATGTGAGCCTGAGCTTTGTCCTTGGAGCAGTAGAATCCTGTACACTCAAGAACTACATCAACGCCGATCTCTCCCCATGGAAGTTCAGCAGCTTTTGCCTGGGCATAAATTTTAATAGTCTTACCATCTACAGTAATGGAGTCCTCGGAAGCCTCTACTGTGTGAATACCTTCACCATAGTATCCAGCGTATCCGCCCTGAGCAGTGTCATATTTTAATAAATGTGCTAACATCTTTGGATCTGTTAAATCGTTAATAGCTACTACTTCATAGCCCTCTGCGCCAAACATCTGTCTGAATGCAAGACGGCCAATACGGCCGAAACCATTAATCGCCACTTTTACTGCCATAATTCAATTCCTCCTAAGAATAAAATTAAATTTGATTGTTAAATATTAATCAACTACCCTTTATTTTACCTAATATTCCACTAAATAGCAAGTCCTTTTTTTTATTTTGGTTTTGCTCTCCTTAAACCTCACTCTTTACATAGCTGGCCAGATTATAGGAATGGTCGGAAATACGTTCCAGATTGCTGATAAGCTCCAGGAACACAACACCTGCCGAGGGATTGCACCCGCCTGAGGAAAGACGCTCGATATGCTTTTCCCTAAGCTCCTCCTCAAGAAGATCCACTTCATCCTCCCACTTGCTCACCTTACGGATATCTTCCATGTCACCTTTTCTCCTGGCTTCGATGGAATGAAAAAAGGAATTGTAAGCCGCCTGACAGATAACCTCCAGATCAGAAGCACCGGTACCGGAGAAACTGATTTCATGCTGAACCATATATTCTGCCTGCTCCGCTAAGTTTTCTGCGTGGTCACCTACACGTTCTATATCATTGATGCTGTAAAATAAGTTGTTGACTACCAGCTTTTGCTCCTCTGTCAGGGACAGATTGTCGATTTTGACCAGATATTCCATCAACATCTTTTCCATATTATTGATCGTCTTTTCTGTTTTATACACTTCTTTTACTTTATCCCCATTTTTCGTGAGGACCGCGTCCATAGCCAGCTTCACATTTTCCAAAGTGATCTGTCCCATATGCACCACCTCCATGGAGGCTGTTTCTACAGCAAAAGCCGGTGACTCAAAGATCCTCTCATCCAGGTGCTTCATGGTCACAGCTTCTTCTCCCGCCATATCACCATCATCGGTTCCCCTCTCCGGAACAAAAAAGCCGGATAAATCCACCAGCTGTTTTGCGAAGGGGAACAGGAGGAGTGTATTGGTCAGGTTAAAGAACGTATGGAATATGGAAATCTGTACTGCAGTGATGTTATGGGCCGCCAAAGCCGGGGTGACCATAAAAAGGACAAAAGAACCGATGCCAAAAATAATGGCTCCCAGCACATTAAAGGACAAATGGATCACTGCCGCCCGCTTTGCAGTCCTGGAGCCGCCAATACTGGAAATGAGGGCAGTCACGCAGGAACCGATGTTCTGGCCAAGAGTGATAAATATAGCTGCATTGGTAGTAACTACTCCGTTCATGGCAAGGGTCTGAAGGATTCCTACCGATGCGGAAGAGCTTTGAAGGAGAGCCGTTACCAAAGCGCCGATCAGCATGCCCAGCAACGGATTTCTTCCTAAAAGCCGGAATGCCTCTGAAAAAATAGGGGCATCGGTATAGGGAGAAATTGCTCCTGACATAAAATCCAGGCCAACAAACAGCATGCCAAGGCCCACCAGGATCTCTCCTATGGTTTTCATCCTCTGTTTATTGCCGAACAGCAAAAGAACCGCCCCGATTCCAATGAAGAGAGGGGCCCAAAAGGAGGGCTGCAATATGGAAAACGCATCTCCCAGCTGATTCATGGATACGATCCAGGCCGTTATGGTGGTACCAATGTTAGCTCCCATGATAACGCCGACCGCCTGGGTCAAATTAAGCACCCCGGCGCTTACAAAGCCGACCACCATGACCGTGGTCGCTCCGCTGCTCTGGATGATCGCTGTGATAAGTGCGCCCAGAAGCACCGCCAGGAAACGGTTGTTTGTAAGCATTCCCAAAAAACGGCTCATCCTGCTTCCTGCGCTCTTCTGCATGCCGTCTGCCATGGTATTCATGCCATACAGGAACATTCCCAGTCCCCCCATAAAACCAAACAGACTCGATATGTCATTTACAGACATGTAGTACCTCCTTATAAACACTGATTATGTTTTTATTCCAGCACGCCTCCCTCTTTCCGGAAGACGCACAGTTTAAAATATAACATAGGCGGAATTGCTTTTTCAATGTTTTTTAAAAATTATGTAAAATTTTGGTGAAATTCAGGTAAAGCTAATACCCTCATACAAGCCAAAAAACCGCCCTGCTGATCGAAAATCAGCGGGCGGTTCAGCCATGGAGAAATTTACAATATTTTTTCATATAACTTAAAACAATGCAATCCATAGTTTCCAAGTCCCAGGTCTACGGTATCCACATACTTAAATCCGCACTTTTCATACAGCTTAACAGCAGGTAAGTTCTTTTCATAAACATCAAGGCGGATCGCTTTTGCATGTTCTTTCATCCCATGTTGAACTGCAAAATCCATCAACGCCATGCCAACTCCATTTTTGAGGTACTCAGGATGAACAGCAAACGTATAAATCACAAATATATCGGAATAGTCAGCATTTATCCCCCATTGCACCTTATGATATGCAGACTCCGGCTCATGACTTAATATCAATGAGCCAACGATCTTTCCTGCAGCCTTTGCAACATAAAGATTGTCATTTGCAACACCGTTAACTGCATCTTCACGGGCCGGATATATACCCTTCCTCCAACCGGGATAGTTAATGCCAGTCTCCAGAAAATCATTCAGATCGTCATAGAGCTGCTCAAGCTGGTCAATGTCGTATTTTGTTCCCTTCTCAATGATAATGTTCATACGTACCTTTCACCTTTCAGAATATTACAACTGGCAGGAATGCAGGAGCAAATCTGTATTCATAGCTTCATTGTATCAGCTCCAATAAACCTCTTCCTCTTTTATCAAGCATAATTTTATCATCCTTTCACCGCGCCTGCAATCAGGCTATCCTGAATCTGATTGCTCAGCATAAAATAAATAACAATGGTGGGCAGAGTGGCAATGACCATGCCCGCTCCGATCAGACCCCAATCGGTGGAATATTGACCTGCAAAGGACATGATACCCACTGGCAAGGTCCGGTACCGGTCGCTGTCCACAAAGGTATTGGCTAACATCAGCTCATTCCAGGTCCCTAAAAATGTAAAAATTGATGCAGTGGCAATCGCCGGCTTGACGATGGGAAGTATGATGGCTGCAAAGCACCGGAAAATCCCGCAGCCATCAATACAGGCTGCCTCTTCTATTTCTATTGGAATGCTTTTGTAAAATCCGATTAATATCATGATGCTCATGGGAAGAGCTCCCGCAATATAAGGAATCAGAAGCCCTAAGTATCCGCCCTTTAACCCAGTTTTATCAAGGACCTGAAAGAGGGGAAGCAGGGCGGCCTGGGCCGGAATCATAATTCCCAATGCGAAAATTCCAAATACCAGGGATTTAAGCTTCCATTTCATTCTGGCTATGGCGTAAGCAGCCATTGCAGATAAAATTCCAGCAACGGCCACGGTTGCCATGGAATAGAATACGGAGTTTAAAAAGTACCGGATTAAATTTGTCTGGGTAAATGCGTTTCCGTAATTTTCCCATCTCCAGATCTGGGGAAGCCCGATGGGATTTTCTCCAAATATCTCTCCATTGCTTTTTAAGGAAAAGGTAAAAAGCCAATATAAGGGAAAAAGCTGAGTCAGTGCAATGAGGCACAGCAGCAATAACTTTATCTTTTTTTTCATCTTCATAGGATCGTCTCCTCATTTATATGGCTGATGCATTTTCTTCCGCTTTTTTAAACAGCCTGCTTACAATAAAGGTGAACAGCAGGCATTCCACTACAATGAAAAATGCCTGTGCGCTTCCATACCCGTATAGGCCTCTGCGGAATAAATTATTGTACATCAGGGTTGCAGGCACTTCACTGGCATGGTTTGGACCGCCTCCGGTCATGACATAGATTAAGTCAAAGGCCCTTAGGGAACCGGTAATGGAGAATATGACGCAGGTCTTGATCACCGGCGCTAAGAGGGGCAGGGTAATCTTTGTATTCACCTGCCACTTACTGGCGCCGTCGATTTGAGCCGCCTCATAATAGTCCTGGGAAATGGATTTGATCCCTGCATAAAAAATCAGCATGTGGTAGCCTATGTACTGCCATACTGCAGGAATCAAAGTGGAGAGAAATGCAGTTTTAGGATTGGAAAGCCAGGAATAGCTGAAATCAGAGGCTCCCAGAGCGCGGATCAAATGGTTTAAAAGTCCATATTCGCTGTTAAACATCTTCATCCAAAGCTGCCCGATCACCATACTGGAAATGACCACCGGCAGAAAGTAAACGGTACGAAAGAACTTTTCCCCTTTTACTCCCCTTGC
>NZ_DAMAUN010000171.1:0-5503 GCF_032078915.1 Lacrimispora sp.
GGAAATAAACATCATGGGTGCAACATCATATGCTTTAGCTAGCTGTATAATTTCAGTATCGTCGGCATTCGAGATGATTTCGCCTTCACTTGTAGTCCTATAATTGAATATGGTCAGGTAAGTTAAAAAAGGAAGTGTTTTTATTAAAACAGATCTATCTATATATGAAAAAGTATAACCAATAGTGGCTATTGTTCTTTTTCTATTCGTCTGATAGCTGATAACTATAATTTCACCGGGGTACAAAAATTCCATGTCGGAAAGATAGGGATTATTTCTTAATAATTCCATTGGAGTAGTACCATGCTGCATTGCAATACTCTCCAAAGAATCTCCGGCCTGGACCGTATAAAGTGTTTCAGGCTGAACAATCACAATTGTTTGGCCTATTGCTAAATTTTCAGGGTTTGTAATTCCGTTTTCCAATATTAATCGGTCAACAGGGATTTCGTAATATTCTGATATTGAATTTATGGTTTCACCGGGTTGTACAACGTGTAGGATCATGGATTCCCTCAATTGATTTAATTAATCTATTATATGCTGATCTTACATGTTCATAACAGCATCGTGTAGATAATAATGTAACTCAATAATATAAGCAATAACTGGTTTAGGCAGCTGATGCAATTACATATGGGCTATCGGTCCATATACATATGGGCCGACAAGGCATAAGTAATTGTAAATCCTGAGAAAACCCTGTGTTTCAGCGGCCTTCCGGGATTTTTGGGTAAAACTGCAATGTGAAATTCGCCGTGTTTCCGGCGCCTTTTTTATTTCTTTCTGTCTTTAAGTAATCTACATGATTCAAAACATTTCTTAGCATGCTATTTCGAACCATAATGTCATCCACTTCCCAGTACACTTCCACCAGTTGCTTAATGGCAGGAATGAAATCCCTCCGGGCCTGTTCCCTTGCTGCAATCCGGTTCCGTTCTTCTTGAATAAGCGTTAACTCTTCCTGTAACTCTTTTTTCTGATCTTCCAAATTTTTGCGGCGCTCCTGAAAGATATCAAGGGAATATACTCCCTGCTCTAAAAGATCGAAGGTTTTGTTTAACTGCTTTACTGTCTGGATGCATTTCTCTTCGATAGTATGGAGGGAGTTTTCTAAGACAGCCAGTGTGGTTTCACTTTCTTTCCTGGTTTCTTCTGGCCAGTCTAATTCGTATTCCGGAATCCATTCCTTTAAGCCTTCGATGATCTGTTCTTCAATCAGGGAAAGAGGAGACGAGATATTGCTGCACTTACTGTTTGGACAGCGCAGGATGGCGTAACGAAGTCTGGTATTGCTGGGCTGCCTGGTCATTAAGGTGCCGCATTTAAAACAATATACCAGCCCGGAAAGGGGGTTTTGCAAGGCAGTATTGTTTTTGATCGGGAGAGGTTTACCGGCTTTGATCTTCTGCACCAGGTTATACTTTTCTTCCGGTATAATTGCTGTGAAGCGTCCACGGACTTTTTCACAGTCAGCATCCTTGGGTCTGGTTTCAATGATTTTTCCATCTATCATTTGCTTTAGAACCTTGCGCCACTGCCACCGCTGATATCCGCAGTAGGTAGGGTTACTTAATATGTCTATAATGGAAGAAGCTGACCAAGGTCTTTCACTTCGAGAAGGTATTTGCAGCTCGTTCAGCCGATCCCTGATCTGGTAGGAACCAAAAGGAGCATAGCTGCCATCTGCCTGCAGCTCGCCTGCGATATAAAGTTCATAGATGTATTCAACAATTTTTGCCTCTTCCGGAACGATTTCCAGGGTATATCCCTTATCGCCTTTCTGTTTTATTTTTTCATATCCATAAGTAGCTGTTCCGGCTATGTACCAGCCGTCCCGAAAGGCAGCGATACGGCCTCTTTGAATTCTCCGGTTGATAGTTTTGTATTCTCTGCGGCTCATGAAGAGGTTGAACTCAAAATACTCTTCGTCAAATTCGTCTGAAGGATCATAGGTTTTTAAAGGGGTGACGATCTTAGTGCTGCTAAATTTAAAAGCTTCCGCCACGGTCCCCTGGTCCTTGGTGTCACCTCTGGCAAGACGCTCGACCTCCATGACAAGAACGCCCTCCCACATGCCTTGCATGACCTCTAATAACACTTGCTGCATTTTGGGGCGGGCAGAAATGGTCTCTCCAGAAACCAGCTCTTTATATATGGCGCCGACTTCAAGACTCATTTTTATAGCCAGTTCGGTCAGTAATTGTTCATGGCGGGCGAGTGTCTCACCTTCGCCGCGGGCTTCCGCTTCTTTGTCAGCCCGGCTTTTTCTTAAATACATGAGATATGACATAGGCGCCTCCCTTCTGGATCTGTTTTATTTTATGGGTATGCTGTGTTCTTAATTCTAATTCATGGCATAAAAAATACGCCCTTGTCAGATTCCGGCCATTTGAGCCGGAATGCAGCAGGCGTTATACATGCAAAGATTATAGGCCAAAAACAAGTAAAGGTGTACAAACTATGGAACATAGAATCATTTAGAAGGGGTGGTGATATGTCAATAGTGAAGGAAGTAAAAAGAGGAAACACGACTTTTATTTTTCATGACGATTACTGCAAAGATACAACTTCTGAAGAGGCTAAAGCTATTTCTAAACAAATTGCTAAAATGGTACTGCCGGCACTGAGGGCAGCTTATTTACATAAGGAGGGAACCGGCTGAGGCCGGAACTGGTGGACAAGTGGTCTGGCCCTCATATTTTTTCTTCTTCTGACATATTCTTTAACAGGTATATCACTTAGATCGTTGCTGGGACATCCAAATTTTAGGCAGACAACCTCATTCTGCCTATTGTATGATTACTACTTTCAGTGATAGCGAGGAGACTTAACTATGAAGAGAATTTTGGATAACAATTATTTTGATTTAATTATTACTAACCCAGTAATGTTATTTCCCAGTGATGATTACATTACATATTTAAATAACCGGCATTCCTTACTGCATATCCCGACTGAAGATGTAGACATTTGTGATTTGGCAGATTTCCCCGCACACACCTTTCCGTCACTATATACCCTCAATTCTACAGTCAGTCTGGAACGAAGTGGTATTGGAGAGGTGCAGCGGATTCCGGCTTTAGCTCTGTACGGACAGGGCGTAATTGTAGTGGTCATTGATACCGGCATTGATTACCAGCATCCCGCTTTCCGCAACAGCGATGGTTCAACCCGTATCCTTACTATATGGGATCAGACTCAGCAAGAGGGCACTCCTCCCGAAACGTTTACCTTTGGTACGGAATACAGCCGTGAGACAATCAATACCGCATTAAATTCTGAAGACCCCTTGTCCATTGTACCATCAACAGACACCAACGGACACGGAACGGCCATCGCAAGCGTTATTGCCGGTACTTCCAATGCGCTGGAAGCCTTTAGCGGTGTAGTCCCACAATCTGATCTGGTGATCGTAAAACTGAAGGAAGCAAAACAGAATCTAAAGAGCTTTTATTTTGTCCCCGATGATGCTTTATGCTTTCAAGAATCTGATCTTATGCTTGGCTTTCGTTATTCCCTTACCATTCAGGAAAGGTTTAGCCGCCCTGTAGTCACTTGCTTTGCCGTTGGAAGTAACCAGGGAGGTCATGATGGGAATGGCGCCCTAAGCGGTTACCTAAATGATCTGGTATTGCAGACCGGTGTCGGCATATCCGTTTCTGCCGGTAACGAGGGAAACAGCCGCAGTCATTATTATAATTTCACTCCGTTAGAACCTTTTTACAATGACTTCGAGTTAAGAATAGGGGAAGAGGATAAAATATTTGCTTTGGAAATCTGGTCACATTCTCTAGGAAGGGTGTCCATTGACATATCCTCACCAAACAGAGAATCAACACAACAGATTTACCCCACGATCGGCAGCTGCAGAATATTCAACTTTGTGTTCTCTCCTACTACCCTTTATGTCAATAATTATATTTTTGAAGAGGAAACCGGAGACCAGATGATCCTGGTACGTTTTCAGAACACGATCCCCGGAATCTGGCGTATACGAATCAGGAGCGTTGAAAATGAGCCTTTGTCCTTCCATTCATGGCTTCCTTCCAACGGTCTCATATCTGACCAGACCTATTTTCTTAATTACTCACCGGATACCACCATCACTTCACCTGGAAACGGCAATCGCCAGCTGACTGTGACTGCCTATAATCAGATGAATAATTCAATTCTTGGTGAATCAAGCAGGGGTTATACAAGAACGGGCTTTGTCAAACCGGATATTGCGGCTCCCGGTTACCAGCTTACTTGTGCACTTCCCGGAGGCGGGTATGGTTCTGTGACCGGAACTGGTGCCGCCGCCGCCCATACAGCCGGCATTATTTCCATGGTCTTTGAGTGGACCATTGTGAGGGGAAATTATAGCACAATGAATGGAATTTCTGTTGACCGGTTGATGGTAAGAGGGGCGACGCGTTCCAGCTCATTCACCTATCCGAATAACATATGGGGATACGGCCAGGTGAATGTGGTCAATTTGTTCAGGCTGCTTACTAACTTTTAACCCCATCAAGCATGGTCGCGGATTGCGGATATCCGATTGACTGAAACAGGGGCTATAATTGCCTGATCCATCCTTTTCACTTCACGATTGGAGATAATTAAAGCGGGTATCCGGTATTCCGGGCCCGCCTTTATAACGTTCTTTACAACTGCCTGCATGGACATTTATAACTTCTGAATGTAATATTGAGTATTAATAATAAGCCACATTCGGGTATCGAATCTCATAATTGTCCAAATAGATAAACCTTGAAGATCATATTCCTCTACAAGTCCGGCTCTTGCATCAAAGCTTCTTGCATCTTTAAACCATACTACATGCAGAATTCCATCACTGTCAATATAGTAGAAGTAAGAGGACTGTGCTATTTCATTAAATTGTATTGGTATATCGTTTTCCGCTGCAATTTGTACCGCATTATTATTAGATATCACAACAGCTTCTGTAGCACCGGGAACATATGGAAGTGTCCAATCATAACCTAGAGCGGTGACTCCTAGAAAAATTTTCTCAGGGGGAATGATGCTAACCACATAATCTAATAACTCTCTTAAGATATTAACCGGAAATATTGCGTTTGGATAGCTGTAGGACCTTGCCCAGTCATAAGAAGAAAATATAATTCCATCTGCAAATTCAGATAATTTTGAATAGTCTAATTTTTCAAAATTAACGCCGGGGATATCTACATTCGTAGCCGGTGTTATGGTAATCAACATCTTATAACCTTCTGAATGAAATATCGCAGAGGCTCTTTTTAAATATTCAGCAATGCTGTCTATGTTGTCATTGGTTATATTTTCGGCATATATATTTATACCATAAAAGCCTTTCGTTTTTAGTATGTAAAGAGCGTTTTCAATAAAGCGATCCTGCACAATAGGGTTATTTATAATATTATAGGTCACTTCGCGGCTGACGATTCCCTCTTCCGTCATAGTGGAAATAAACATCATGGGTGCAACATCATATGCTTTAGCTAGCTGTATAATTTCA
>NZ_DAMAUN010000172.1:0-5427 GCF_032078915.1 Lacrimispora sp.
GGCCCGTTCTAACTGGGTCCGCATTGGGGCTTCGGAGTCTCCTGAAAAATTTGTATGAAAATGATAATCTGGCAGCATGGGGTTCTCCTCTCACAAATTAAATTCATTATAATCAATCTAAGGGAGAAAAGCAACGCAGGGAAGCGGAGTTTTTATCAAAAGGAGTCTGACAAAGTAAAAATAATCACCTTTTCAGCAAAATAATTAAATTTAGTAATTCATCCACCTGGGATATACTTTAAGAAAACCACCGGTTTGAAAGGCTGGGATCATGAACTGAAATGACAATCCCAACTTTCTTTTGACAACCCCTGCCAAACTCGCTAGAATAAGGGTGAAAAATCATATGAATGGGGAGGCTGCTATGGCTGGTCTGATGGATGCATGGAAGAATATGAGGATTAAGACAAAGATCCTGATTCTGTATTTAACGGTCGTATTATTATCCTTTGTAATCACCTTTTCGGTCATATCTGTCATTAACAGCTCCTACACGAAAAGAGAAATTCTGGGAGCAGGCACTCAGACGGTCAGCGCCCTTAAGGGAAATTTGTCCCTGATCTTTGATAATGTGACCCAGTTTTCAAACCTGATCTATTTTGATAGAAATGTTCAGGAAGCTTTAAGAAATGTGGATAACAGAGCCATTGATCCGTCTATCCAGAGAACCATCAAGCAAAGTCTGGTGAATATGATCCTGTCAGGGGAATATATTTCCAGCGTCCTGATTATGGATTCCTATCATAATGTGTACAGCTCCTATAAAAAGACTCCCAAGGGGATTCACGGAGAAAAGATTCTGGAGTCTGAGTGGTACCGGCACTTAAGTGAGCACAGGGGAAATGGTTTTTTTATGAAAGGCAGCGAGGGGGTCATTGAATTTTATGGAGACACCCCTTATATTACCTATATCCGGGAAATCCGGGATGAAAATACATATAAGCCTCTGGCCATCCTGCTGGTCACGGTCAATGAGGAAACAATACGCAATTACTTTAATGGGGTCAGCAATTCCAGTGACAGTGATTTTTATATCCTGGGCGATGAGGATGAATACATTGTGGCCCCCGGGAATCCCGGACAGCGGACCGGCGAAAACCGGCTGGTGATCACCCAGGACATCGGCATAGAAAACTGGAAGCTGGCCGGATCCTTTCAACTGGATAATATGACAGCCATGGCGCCTTATTATTCCACCGTTATCCTATTGATCATGTGTATGAACGTTGCTTTTGTCTTTGTCTGCTCGGTCATGCTCACCCGTTTTATCTTCCATCCCCTGTTGAAGGTGGAAAAGCATATGATGCTTGTGGAAAAAGGCCAGTTTGATGAAATGGAGGTGGACCGGCAGAAAGATGAAATCAATAATCTGAAGCGGGTATTTAATCATATGGCAAGATCCATTAAAAACCTGATCCAAAAGGTGAAGGAAGAAGAGCAGATCATTGCAAAGGTGGAACTGGATCTTCTCCAGGCCCAGATCAATCCCCATTTCCTGTACAATACCCTTGATGCGGTATCCGCTCTTGCTCTCATGCGGGATTATGATAATTGCTTTAAAATGACTCAGGCTCTGGGAAGCTTTTACAGGAACAGCTTAAACAGCGGATTGGATTTTATTACGGTAAAGGATGAAATAAGTTGTATACAAAGCTACTTAACCATCTTAAATATCCGCTATGACAATGAAATAAAGGTAGAGGTGGATGTAGAAGAAGAGGTGAAGGATTGCAGGATATTAAAGCTGCTTTTACAGCCTTTGGTGGAGAATGCCGTCCACCATGGAATCAAGCCCAGGGAAGGAAAAGGAACCATTTCCATCAAGGCTTTTTCCGATGAGGATGAAATTATATTTCTGGTGTCTGATGACGGAGTCGGCATGAGCGAGGAAAAGATCGAAGAAATCATGGAAGGCAGGACAGTGACCGGTAAATCGGGATTCGGCCTTTATAACCTGATGCAGCGGATTACCCTCTACCATGGGATCAGGCAGCCGGTCCTTATCCACAGTGAAATCGGAAACGGAACGGAAATAGCAGTAAGAGTAAAGCAAATGGAAGCAAAGGGGGTGGAGCATGGAGATCAAGGTAATGATTGTGGATGATGAAAAACTGGAACGGGTGCTGATCAAACGGGGATTTCCCTGGGAAGATCATGGATTTTCAGTCATTGGGGAGGCTTCCTCCGGTGCGGAAGCATTGGAATTTATAAAATACCGAAAGCCGGAGTTGGTTTTAACGGATATCAATATGCCCCATATGGATGGGCTGGAGCTGGCGGAACATATTTCAGCTTTGGATGAGAGCATTCATGTAATCATGATCACAGGATACCGGGAATTTGAATACGCCAGGCGGGCGGTAAAGCTGGGAGTAGAGGATTTTCTGTTAAAGCCCATCGATATGAATGAGCTGAAGGAAATCGCTCTTAAGATCAGGGGAAAAATCATAAAGGAAAAGGACCGCCGCAAGGAGGTGGAGATGTTAAAGCAGAGTGTTTCCGCCGACCAGGACATATTAATGGAAAGCTTCTTTCAGCGGCTGGTAGAAAAGCGGACCAGTGAGGAGGAAGCAGAGAAAAAGCTTCTTGCCTATGGCTGTGAAGCGCTGTTAGAAGGGTGCTGCTGCTTAAACCTCCACTTAAAAGAGGAACGGTCTGGGGAAGCGGACGGAAGCCTCCATAAAAGGGCTATGGAGCTCCTAGGCAGGGATCCCATTGATGGAACCATATCCTTTCTTCATTACATGAAAAATATCATCTTGTTTTGTACGGTCAGGCGTGTAAAGGACAGCGGGGAAATTGCACGGCAAATCCATCAAAGGATGAGGGAAAACCGCATTGATTCCACCATTGGCATCAGCCGAATCCATGAAGGCTATGAGGGAATTGCCGAAGCATTTGCTGAATCGGAACATGCCCTCAGCGCATCGGTGCTTTTAGGGGATAACCGGATCATCACGTACGAAGAATATATGCATATTATGGAAAAAAATCCGGATAAGCTGACCTTTGACTGGGAGGAATTCCTTTTTTCCCTGACCAATGGAATTTCCGACAGGGTATCTGTTGCAATCGAGGATTATGTGGAAGGGGTCAGGAACTCAAGGGTAACGGAAGTGGAATATTTAAGGCTTACGGTTATGGATTTAATGTCTAAAGCCGGAAGCACCCTTAATAAGTATGGGGTCAGCTTAGAACAGCTCATAGGAGAAGACCGCCTGTATGAATCCATACAATCCATACAGACGGTGGAAGAGTGCCGTCCGTTTCTGGATGAATCCATCCATATGATTTTGAACTATCATAACAGCAGGAAATCAAAGCAGGGAAATAAGGTAGTAAACGAGGCCCTGGAATATATTGATAAAAACTTTTGCGATCCCGCTCTTACTCTTAAATCCGTAGCATCGGCGGTCTTTTCCAATGAAAGCTACTTAAGCAGGGTATTTAAAAAAGAGGCAGGACAGAGCCTGATTGAATATGTATTAAAAAAAAGAATTGAAGAGAGCATCCGTCTTCTTAATACAACGGATTTCAAGGTATACGAAATAGCAGAAAAGGTAGGATTCCGGGATTCCCATTACTTTGGCATCTGCTTTAAAAAGCAGGTGGGAGTGACCGTTAAGGAGTTTAAGCAAAGGTAGTAAAATTTCTAACCTTTTGGGTCAAAATATTTCATTGAGTTAAAAAAAGAGTTTCGCTATACTGATATCAGAAGGAAACAAAGAAACCCAGGAGGAGATTGAGATGAAAAAAAGCTTATTAAAAAGAGTTTCGGCCGTGGTGCTTACGGCAGCCCTGGCAGCAGGTATGACAGGCTGTGGAAGCAAAGGCAGTGCGGCTCCAACAAACGCCGGCAGTTCAGGGGAGGGAAAGCCGGAAAAGACCGTTTTAAATGTCTGGCACCAGTGGTCCAATGATACCAATGAACTTAAGAAAAAATATGACGAGTCGGTTGCCGCTTACATAGCGGAAAACCCCAATGTGGAAATCAACACCCAGACGCTGGATACGGAGGCTTATAAGACGAAGATTTCCGCAGAGTTTGCAGGAGATGCAAAGGGAATTGATGTGTTTTATTACTGGGGGGCAGGAACCGCAAGAAAGATGATCAATGCGGATAAACTTCTTCCCCTGGATTCCTATATCACAGATGAGGTTAAGGGAAAACTTCTGGAGGGCTCTACGGCCGCTTTTGAATACAATGGAAAAACCTATTCTCTTCCCTCCTTTTCCTGGTACATGACCTTATACTGCAATAAGGCCTTATTTGATCAGGCAGGAGCAGAGCTTCCGGATACATATGACAAACTGGTATCCGCAGTTGAAAAGCTGAAAGCTCTTGATGGGGTGACCCCTCTGGCTTCTGGCGCAAAGGATGGCTGGAATGCGGCATTCATCTATCAGGCACTGGCACTGCGGTCCGTAGGGGCAGAGGGAATCAACAAGATGCTCTCCAGCCAGGCTCCCTTTGAAGGAGAGGGCTACGCGGAAGCGGCAGATAAGGTCCAGGAATTATACAAGATGGGCGCATTTGGAGCCAATCCTCTGGAGCAGAGCAATGATGATGCCAATGCCGCCTTTGGAACCGGAAGGGCCGCCATGAGGCTTATGGGAAGCTGGTTTGCAAATGGCATTTATACAGATAAAGCAGTTACCATCAATCCGGAGGATGTGGTGGCAATGAAAATCCCCATGATTACCGGCAAGGGAAATGAAACCGATTATTGCGGCGGATTCGTAGAATCCTTCTGGGTAAATAAGAGCACGAAGAACCCGGATGAGGCTGCTAAATTCGCAATCTATATAAATGAAAAGATGGGGGAAGCTGCTTATGAGTCAGGTTCAGGGTTCAGCGGATGGAAAACAGAGGTGGATGAAAAGGGCTTAAATCCTCTTTTCGTACAGATCAAGGATCTCCTTTCCCAGGGAAAGACCTCAGTCCTTGCATGGGATACCTCTCTTGATGCGGAACCTGCCACCATTCATAATGAACAGGTGCAGACCCTGTTCGCTCCAGGTGCCGATACGGGTGAGTTTATAAAGGAACATGAAGCAGCTATTAATAAGTAAGTAAGAGCAAAGGGGGTATCGCTTACAAAAACAGGCGATACCCATTTTTTGCCCAAAGGAGATTGACCATGAATAATATGTTGGGAAAAAAGAGCTTTGTGGCCTGCTTTGTGCTGCCTGCGCTCATCCTGTTTATCAGCTTTAGTATGATACCACTTTTTATTTCCGGAGCCTACAGTCTGTTCCAGTACGATGGCATGGGAAAAATGAAGTTTATCGGACTTGGGAATTACATAAGGCTGTTTGCGGAGGACCGCCACTTTGTGAAGGCCGTTTTAAATTCCTTTCTTTTAGTGGGCGCATCCTTACTCATTCAGCTGCCCATCTCCCTTATTCTGGCTATGGTCCTGGCAA
>NZ_DAMAUN010000173.1:0-5407 GCF_032078915.1 Lacrimispora sp.
GATATAGTTTCTCTTTTTCTCCTGGCCAAATACCCGGTTTAAGTCCCGCTCAATGCTGAGCATCCCCTTGGAAGCGGACCATATGGCAGCCACTGCGGTCGCGGAAAGGACAGCTACCGGAGAATTCGTATAAAGGTCATCGATAACAGATACGATTAAGCTGTTCATTTCCAGTGTACTTGGGATGATCGTAATCATAAGCTGGAGTAAATTGGCTTTCGTAATGGAGGGGATGAGTTGTATCAATGCCAGTAAAAGCATCATAAAGGGAAATGCTGCTATAATGGTGAAGAAGGAGGCCTGGGCTGCATATACAGTCATTTCATCCCTGCTGTATTTGTCATAGATTTGCTTACAGCGCAATAAGAATCGAATCATAATATCTCCTTTTCCTGCCATAATTTCTTCGCTGGTATTAGCATATTATCATGGAACAAAAAAAATATCAAGGCATTCTGCAGTCAGGTAAAAATACGTACATGATTGACAGATCCTGCCATAAATCATAAAATAAAACCAACGGGTATCAGGCCGGCAGTGAGGAAAGGAACGAAAACGAATGGAGAGTATTCCTGCAAAGACCATAGTGACCAGAACAAAAGGCTCCCAGTGGTTTGGTATTGACTATAATATGAATATCTACAAAGGATGCTGCCATGGCTGCATTTATTGTGACAGCCGTTCAGACTGTTACCGGATTGATAATTTTGATTCGGTGCGGGTCAAGGAAGATGCCCTTCGGATCATCCGGGATGATTTAAGGCGTAAGGTGAAAACTGGTATTGTTGGGACCGGAGCCATGAGCGATCCCTACAATCCTTTTGAACAAGAGCTTGAATTAACACGGCATGCCCTTGAACTTATTGACGCATACGGCTTTGGGGCGGCAGTGGCAACGAAAAGTGCCCTTCTTAAGCGGGACATCGATATTCTAAAAGGAATCATGGAGCATTCCCCTGTCCTGTGTAAGGTGACGGTTACCACGACAGATGATGATCTGGCGAAAAAAATCGAACCACATGCCTCCAGCCCCTCGGAGCGTCTGGCTTTGGTTGAGGCATTAAGGAAGAACGGAATATTTACGGGAATATTATTGATGCCGGTTCTTCCGTTTCTGGAGGATAACGAGGAAAATATCCTTTCGATTGTAAAAGCCGCCCATGAAGCCGGCGCCAGCTTCATTTATCCGGCTTTTGGTGTGACTTTGCGCAATAATCAAAGAGAATGGTATTTTGACCGCTTAAACGAGCTGTTCCCCCAACAGGATCTGGTGTCGGAATATATCAGGCGGTATGGTAACAGTTATGAATGTACAAGCCCGGGAGCCAGAAAGCTATGGCAGGTATTTTCCCGGGAGTGCGAGCGGTATGGGATACTATACCGGATGAAAGACATCATTCATGGGTATAAAAAGAATTATGAAGTGACCCAGTTAAGCCTTTTTGATTAGGAAAGGGACATCAATTCTCCGAAATAGGAAACAAATTCTTTGGCTATGTTTGAAACATAGCCATTTTTCTTATACACGGCCGCCATTCTTGTAACAGTATCCTCAGAGTCGATCTCCCTGAACACGAGGTCAGTGTGTTCCCCTATTTTACTGATGGATTCAGGCACCAGAGCGATTCCCAGCCCGATGCCTGCCCATTGGAGACAGGTTCTGGCATCATCATTGCGGCAAAAAACATTGGGTATGATACCGCTGTTTTGGAAGGCAAGGGAGATGATGGAATCAAACCGGCGGTAATAGATCAAGGGCTTGCCTGAAAGGTCTGTCAGCCTGATTTTATTCTTAGGGACGCCTGAAAAAAAGGACGGATTTCCAACTGCTATTAATGGTTCCTCTTTTCCGTACACACATTCAAAGCCTTCTGCATTAAAAGGAGTCCTGATAATCGCGCATTCCACAATCCCGTTTTTCATCTTTTCCAGAAGCTCGTAGGTATTTCCTTCTGTGACCTCAAACCGTACCTTTGGATGGGTGCAGCAGTATATCTTTAAAAAGTCGTGGAGCAGATTGCCGGAAGAAGAGATGGTTCCCAGCTTTAAAATTCCTTTGGAAGCAGTTGGAAAATGATCGAGTTCTTCCACAATTGAGTCCATCATGGACAGGATGTCTTTGGCCCGGGAATAGAGAAAAGCACCTGCCTCCGTCAGTTCTGTTTTCCTGGAGCCGCGTTCAAAAAGTTTTACTCCAAGCTCTTCTTCCAGCAAAAGGATCTGTTTACTTAGCGGCGGCTGGGATAACCCCAGCTTTTTCGCTGCGGCTGTAAAGCCTCCGGTTTCTGCTATTGTGGTAAAATAATAAAGCTGCTTTGAATTAATTGGATTCATTGGGATATCCTCTATTTCATAATTATGTATTGTATTATTATACCAAAATGGTATAATGTTACAAGGTATTATTCCAAAAATGTATTTAATTTTTAAAAGCGGAGGAATATTAGGATGAAAAAGCTCCTGAAATATTTAAAGGAATATAAGGTAGAAAGCATTATGGGGCCGTTATTTAAGCTTCTGGAAGCCTGCTTTGAATTATTGGTGCCTCTTGTAGTGGCAAAGGTGATTGACGTTGGGATCAAATCTCAGAATATGTCTTATATACTTAAAATGGGCGGACTATTGGTGCTGCTTGGCGTCATAGGCCTTGTCTGTTCTATTACGGCCCAGTATTTTGCGGCAAAGGCAGCGGCCGGCTTCGGAACTTCTCTCCGAAATGATTTGTTTGCCCATATCAACAAACTCTCGTACCAGGAAATAGATTCCCTTGGAACTGCGACCCTGATTACCCGTATTACCAGCGATGCCAATCAGGTACAGTCCGGAGTGAACTTATTCCTTCGTCTGTTCCTTCGTTCTCCGTTTGTAGTATGCGGTGCCATGATCATGGCATTTACCATCAATGCCAGGGCAGCTCTTGTTTTTGCAGTACTTATCCCGGTTCTTTCCATTGTTGTATTCGGCATTATGCTGATCAGCATCCCATTGTATAAGAAGGTGCAGAAGCAATTGGACCAGGTGCTTTTGGCTGTCAGGGAGAATCTTGAAGGAGTCCGTGTCATCCGTGCGTTTGACCGGAAAAATGATGAAATACGCCGGTTTGATGAGGAAAATGGCCTTTTAGTACGCTTCCAGGTTTTCGTAGGAAAGATTTCAGCCTTAATGAATCCCCTTACCTATGTGCTGATCAACTTAGGCGTCATCGTTCTTATAAACACCGGTGCCGGACAGGTGCAGAACGGCATCATCACTCAGGGAGCAGTGATTGCTTTAGTAAATTACATGTCCCAGATTTTAGTAGAGCTTGTAAAGCTGGCAAATCTGATCATCACGATTTCAAAGTCCTTAGCCTGTGCAGGCCGGATCAGCTCTGTGTTTGAACAGGAACCGGCCATTACAGAGGTTTCTCATAAAGATGTGGAAGAGAAACAGGATGCTCCCAAAGTAGAATTTGACCATATGACCTTTGCCTATGCAGGGTCCAAGGATGCGGCATTAAGCGGTTTATCCTTTCAGGTCATGAAGGGGGAGACCATTGGAATCATCGGAGGAACAGGTTCCGGTAAGACCACCCTGGTAAATCTGATTCCCCGGTTTTATGAGGTCACAGAAGGATCCGTAAAGGTGGGAGGAGTTGACGTAAGGCAATATCCTTTGGGCCAGCTGAGGGAGCTGGTGGGAATTGTCCCCCAAAAGGCGGTGCTTTTTAAAGGAACCCTTCGGGAAAATATGAAGTGGGGGAAAAAGGAAGCAACGGATCAGGAGATTTATGAGGCTCTTTCCACTGCACAGGCGAAGGATTTTGTAGAGGAAAAAGGAGAAGGACTGGAGCTTCTGGTCCAGGCGGGAGGAAAAAACCTTTCCGGCGGGCAGCGGCAGAGGCTTGCCATTGCCAGGGCATTGGTAAAGGATCCTCAGATTCTCATCATGGATGACAGCGCTTCTGCACTGGATTTTGCTACTGATGCCAGGCTTAGGAAGGCAATTAAAGAACGTACCGGGAATATGACTGTATTCCTGGTATCCCAGAGAGCTTCCAGTATTAAAAACGCGGACAGGATCCTGGTCTTAGATGACGGGCAGATGGCAGGCTGGGGAACTCATGAGGAGCTGTTAACTTCCTGTGAGGTTTACCGGGAAATATGCTTATCCCAGCTGTCTAAAGAGGAGGTGCAATAACATGGAAGTAAAAAAATACAAATCCACTGTCAAGCGGATCTTTCGCTGCATTGGCCGTTATAAATGGGGAGTTGCTGCTTCCCTGGCCTGTGCCTTTGTCACAGTTTTGCTGACTTTATACGTTCCCATCCTCACAGGCCGGGCCATTGACTGCATTGTGGGAGCAGGAGCTGTTGATTTTGCCGGCATGTGGACGATTTTAAAACAAATCGGAGTCATCATTGCAATAACAGCGGCAGCCCAGTGGCTTATGAGTCATATCAACAATCTGGTTACCTACCGGGTGGTAAAGGATATCAGAACCCAGGCATTTAATAAGCTGGAGATTCTTCCATTAAAATATATTGACTCCCATTCTCACGGAGATATCATAAACAGGGTTATCACGGACATCGACCAGTTTTCCGATGGACTGTTAATGGGCTTTACACAGCTGTTCACCGGAGTCCTCACCATTTTTGGAACATTGGTTTTCATGTTTTCCTTGAATCCGGGCATAACGGTTGTGGTGATGCTGGTAACTCCGGTTTCCCTGTTTGCCGCCAGCTTTATTGCAAGAAAGACCTTCCGCATGTTCAAGATGCAGTCACAGACCAGAGGGGAGCTGACTTCTCTTGTGGAAGAGATGCTGGGAAATCAGAAGGTGGTGCAGGCTTTTGCCCATGAAGCCGATGCACAGGAGAAATTTGAAGATATTAATGAAGATTTGCGTATCTGGAGCTTAAAAGCCACATTTTTTTCTTCCATTACCAATCCAGCGACCCGCTTTGTGAACAGCCTTGTTTATGCCAGCGTTGGAATCGCCGGAGCCTTTGCGGCTGTAAAAGGACTTTTATCCGTAGGACAGCTTTCCAGTTTTTTAAGCTATGCCAATCAATATACAAAGCCATTTAATGAAATATCGGGAGTGGTGACTGAGCTTCAAAATGCCCTGGCCTCTGCTGCACGAGTGTTTGAACTGATTGACGAGGAGCCTGAAGTCCCGGAGGAGCCTGACGCTGCAGTGCTTCGCAATGCAAAGGGAGAGATATCTCTGGAACATGTGTATTTTTCCTATAATCCGGAGGTCGCCTTGATTGAGGATATGAATCTAAACGTACGTAAAGGCCAGAGAGTAGCCATCGTAGGCCCTACGGGCTGCGGAAAAAGTACGGTG
This sequence comes from Lacrimispora sp., assembly GCF_032078915.1. Classification (GTDB taxonomy): domain Bacteria; phylum Bacillota; class Clostridia; order Lachnospirales; family Lachnospiraceae; genus Lacrimispora. The sequence goes on from NZ_DAMAUN010000173.1 coordinate 5,336, forward strand.
ATCAATCTTCTCATGCGTTTTTATGATGTGGATTCCGGTTCCATCCGGGTAGATGGGACAGATATACGCCAT
>NZ_DAMAUN010000174.1:0-5202 GCF_032078915.1 Lacrimispora sp.
GTCAAGGCTTGAAAAGACGCTGTTTGTTATAACCCATGATTATGAATTCGCGGTTTCCACCTGCAGTCGGGCAGTGGTGCTTTCAAAGGGCTGCTGTTCCCTGGATTTTCCGGTGTATGGAAACGAGGACAGGCTGCTTGCCTGCATGGAGGAAAGCGTTTGATCAACCATAAAAAGAAATCACTCAAAGCAGGAGATTTTAACATGTTTTTGCTTTGAGCGAAAGGAATGGACATAAAAATGAAGAAAATATTACCATTTGCAGCCGGATGCAGAGGAAAACTGGCTGCTTCCGTGCTGTTTGCTGTCTTAAGTGTTGCAGGAGGCATAATCCCCTACTTTGCAGCAGCAAAAATAACCTATAAAATGATTGAAAACCAGTATACGGTTCCGGGCCTTGGCCTTCTGGTTCTGACCGCGCTTTTTGGCTACACGGCTAAGGTGGTCTTGGGAGCAGTTTCCACAGAGCTGTCCCACCAGGCGGCTTACCGGATCCTCGTATCCATCCGGACGGCATTGACAGCCAAGCTGTCAAAGGTTCCCCTTGGATATGTGACAGAACGCCCCTCCGGAGGGCTGAAAGCGGTTCTGGTGGATACAGTGGAAAAGCTGGAAGCACCGTTTGCCCATCTGATTCCGGAAATGACGGCTAATCTTCTGGTTCCTGCCGCTGTGCTTATCTATCTGTTTTACTTAGACTGGAGGCTTGCTCTTTTATCCCTTGTCACAATCCCTTTGGGACTGTTGTTTTACATCCCACTGATGAAAAAGTACAAAAAGTATTATAAGAAAAATGTGGAAGCAGGAAATGAAATGAGCTCCCAGGCGGTGGAGTATATCAATGGGATCGAGGCCATTAAGGCATTCAACCAGTCTGCTTCTTCCTATGAAAGCTATGCAGGGGCGGTAAAGAACAGCTGTCAGGCGATCACGGAGTTTTTTATGGTTACCCTGCCGGAGTATACGGCTTTGATGACCATACTTCCCTCCACTCTTTTGTTTGTATTACCTTCTGCCTTGTACTTTTACGCTCAGGGCACCCTGGAGCTATCTGCCATGCTGACCTGTATCATCCTTTCTTTTGGCCTGGCAGGTCCCTTGGTCCAGGCCATGAAGTACACGGATAACATCGCTTCCATGGGAACCATTATGAACCAGGTGGCGGAGATTTTGAAGGAAGAAGAGATGATAAGGCCGTCTATGGGGCAGGACTTAAAGGATTACCCCATTGTATTTGAAAATGTCACCTTTGGATATCAGGATCAGGAGATCCTTCATGGAATTTCCTTTGAGGCGAAGCCAAAGGAAATGACTGCAATCGTCGGGCCATCGGGTTCGGGAAAATCAACCATTGCAAAACTGATCGCCGGATTCTGGGATGTGAACGGAGGGCGGATCACCCTGGGAGGAGTGGATGTAAGGCGCCTGCCTCTTCAGCAGGTGAGCAGCATCATTTCCTATGTGTCACAGGATAATTTTTTGTTTCACTTATCCATACGGGATAATATAAGAATCGGAAAGCCCGGGGCATCGGATGAGGAAATTGTGGAAGCTGCTAAAAAGGCCAGCTGTCATGAGTTCATCCAGTCCCTGGAACAGGGATACGATACTCTGGTGGGGGAAGGCGGGGGCCAGCTTTCCGGCGGGGAGCGCCAGCGCATTTCCATTGCAAGGGCTATTTTAAAAAACAGTCCGGTGATCCTGCTTGATGAGGCGACAGCCTATACGGATTCAGAAAATGAAGCGGTCATCCAGCAGTCGGTTTCCAGGCTGGTCCGGGGAAAGACCCTCATTGTCATTGCCCACAGGCTTTCTACCATATCATCCGCAGACAGGATCATCGTGGTAAATGACGGACGGATCGATAGCCAGGGCACTCATGAGGAGCTTCTTGCCGGCAGTACCATGTACCACAGTATGTGGAGTGCCCATATAGGCTCCAGAGATATTGATCCGGAAGAAAGGAGATAGGAATAATGATTAAAATACTTAAAAAGATCCTTTGTTTTTCGGGAAAGCATAAGGGGCAGCTGGTCCGTGCGGTTTGGTATCACATTTTTTACTCCGTTTTTGAAGCCCTTCCGGTGGCTGGGATCTTATACAGTCTGACCGCCATTGCAGAAAGCAGGGCGGGCGGAGTCCCCCTTTCCATAAGAGTGGTCCTGATCACTCTGGGAATTATGCTTCTCAGCGTTGCAGGCCGGATCCTGTTTCATTACCTGGCAAACAGGGAAAGCAGCACTGCCTGTTTCTCCATGTGCGCAGACCAGCGGATCGCCATTGGGGAACGGTTAAAGCGTATGCCTATGGGATTCTTTAATACCAACAGTCTGGGAGAGATCACCTCATCAGTGACCACCACCATGAATGAAATTGAAGCCATGGCAGGCACAGCCATCACCAACATCGTCGTTGGCCTTGTCCATGCGGTCATCCTCACTCTGGTGATTACCATGTTTCATTGGAAGATCGGACTGATTTCATTTGCAGCCATTCTACTGGGGCTTTGGGTCAACGGATTTCTACAGAAAAAGAGCATGGAGATCGCCCCGGAGAAGCAGGACGTTCAGGCCTCCCTGGCTTCTGCGGTGCTGGAGTATATTCAGGGAATTTCTGTTGTAAAGGCTTATGGGCTGGGAGAGACCTCCAACCGCACCGTAGATGGAGCCATAGGGGAAAGCTGCCGCCAGAATCTTCGCTTTGAGCGCCTGTTTACCGGGCTTACGGCCCTTTACAGCTATATTTTCAAGGCTGCAGCATGCGGAGTGCTGATGGCGGCTTGCTGCCTGTTTGCCGGAGGGGAACTTTCTCTTTCTAATGCCCTGACCATAGTGATCTCCAGCTTTGTCATGTATTCTTATATCGAGGGAGTGGGAGGAAGCGCTTCGCTCCTGGAATTGATCGATGACAATCTAAACCGGATCCAGGCGGTATATGAGGCTCCTGTTTTAGATGAAAACGGTGCGGATATCCAGCCAGATCATTTTGATATTGAATTTAAGGATGTAAGCTTTTCCTATGATACAAGAAAAATATTGAATCATGTTGACTTAAGGATTCCGGAAAGGACCACGGCTGCTATCGTAGGGCCTTCCGGAGGTGGAAAAAGCACCTTATGCAGCCTGATTGCACGCTTTTGGGATGTGGATTCCGGAGAAGTCCTTTTAAATGGCAGAAATGTGAAGGACTACACCTCAGACAGCCTGTTAAGAAACATAAGCATTGTCTTCCAGAACGTTTATCTGTTCCGGGGAACCATTGCAGACAACATCCGGTTCGGGAGGCCGGGAGCCACCATGGAACAGATCATGGAGGCAGCAAAAAAAGCCTGCTGTCACGATTTTATTATGGAGTTTCCCCTGGGGTATGATACCCTGGTAGGGGAAGGGGGAGGAAGCCTTTCGGGGGGGCAAAAGCAAAGAATATCCATTGCCAGGGCCATCTTAAAGGATTCACCTATTATCATTCTGGATGAAGCCACCTCAAGCGTGGACCCTGAGAATGAGCTGCAGCTTCAGACTGCCATAGAGGAGCTGACAAAACGGAAAACAGTTATCATGATTGCCCACCGCCTTACTACGGTCCGCCATGCGGACCAGATATTGGTGCTGAGTGGAGGAAAGATCGCTGAGCGGGGCAGGCATGAAGAGCTGGTGGAGAAAAACGGCCTGTACCGGGAATTTTTACAGGTTAGAAAGCGGGCCATTGGCTGGAGCCTGGATAAAAACCCTTAAAATGGCGGAAGCTTTTATCTGCCGGTTTCCTAATTATGCTGTATTTTTGCTTTCTGTTTCAACAACCTTTGTTACATTTCTTTCTTTTCTTTATGGCATTTCCGTGGTAAATTATAGGGAAGTAAAAAGGCAACCATAATGAACGGCAAAAAGGCAGGTACGAATATGAAATGGAGAGATAGCTTCCACCCTTATGCGGCCACAACCATATTTTTCTGGTCACTGGCCTATGTGTTCACAAAACTGGCTCTTGGATATTTTTCCCCGTTTTCCCTGGGATTTCTTCGGTATGTGGTGGCGTCTCTCGCTTTGATTGCGGTTGCCCTCTTTACAAAGATGAAACTGCCAGGGAAGAGGGATGTTTTATGGTTCATGGCTTCCGGGGCAGCCGGTTTTTTCTTTTACATGATAGCCTTTAACAAAGGGCAGAATATGGTAACGGCTTCCACCGGCAGCGTTGTGCTCGCCACGGTTCCGGTTATTACCGCGCTTCTGGCCCGGTTTGTTTACAGGGAAAGGCTGCTGGGATTCCAGTGGGCAGCCATTGGGATCCAGTTCATCGGAGTGTTGGTCCTGACTCTGATGAATGGAGTGTTTTCCATTAATTCCGGCCTGTTCTGGCTGTTCCTTGCAGCTTTGCTGGTCAGCATTTACAATCTATTGCAGAGAAAATTGACGAAATCCTATCAAGCCCTGCAGTCCTGTGCCTTTAGTATTTTCTTTGGTACGCTGTTTCTTGCCATATTTCTGCCTTCATCTGTAAATGAGGCGGTCCATGCCCCCGGAATCCAGATATTCTATGTTGTGACCCTGGGAATAGGCTCCAGCGCCATAGCCTATGTATCATGGTCAAAGGCATTTGCGAAGGCAAAACAGACGTCGCAAGTCAGCAATTATATGTTTGTGACGCCCTTTTTAACAAGTGTTTTCGGTTTTCTCATGATAAATGAGGTTCCGGACAAGGCGACCCTCACCGGCGGCGCAATCATTTTGTCTGGGATCCTTATGTTTAACTTTGGAGGAAAAATCAATGGATCTTTATTCACAAAAAAACGGACCGGACATACCCTTATTGATAAAACGTCTAAAGCGGAATAACATAGCAGGTTATCTGGTTCAGGATAAAGGTGAACTTCTGGAGCTTTTAAGGAGGCTTATAGCGGATGGAACGACCGTGGGCTGCGGAGATTCTGTCACCCTGGAACAGACGGGAGTCTTTGAAGATTTAAGGAAAAGGGATGTGGACTTTCTGGATAAATATGATCCTTCCCTTACCAGGGAAGGAAAACGGGAGATATACCTTAAGAATTTTTCGGCAGACACGTTTATCACCGGAGCCAATGGGATCACCATGGACGGGAAGATCTTTAATATTGACGGCAATGGAAGCCGGGTGGCCCCCATGCTGTACGGCCCGGAGCAGGTCATTGTTGTTGCAGGGACGAACAAGATAACGGAAGATGTGGAG
>NZ_DAMAUN010000175.1:0-4726 GCF_032078915.1 Lacrimispora sp.
GCCGGACAGGCCGGATCGACGAAGAAGTTCTGGAGTTCGTCCGGAAGGGAGAGTTCCTTAGGGTTGACCACTGGAACGGATACTATATCTTCAACTCCAGAAGTGAGGAAACCGGAATCCAGGTATGCTATATGTCACCGGAAAAGAACTGGAAGGAGCGGGTCCGGCAAACCCTGGCCATGCCGGTGCTTCTTGGGATTTCTCTTTTAGTCTTGACCGGTCCTCTGTCCGTTATGGTATCGGGAGGGCTGACTAAGCCCATAGCCGCCTTATGCAAATCCATGGAAAAATTTAAGGAAGGGGATTTTAATCAGGCCATTGAAGCGGAAACCGAGGATGAGATAGGAATCCTGTCCAGAACCTTTAATCAGATGGTAAATGATCTCCGGGATCTGATCGAAAAGAATTATGTTATGGCTCTGAGGGAAAAGGAAAGTGAACTGAATGCCCTGCAGGCCCAGATCAATCCTCATTTCCTCTACAATGTGCTGGACTCTCTTTACTGGCAGGCCGTAGGGTCCGGTAATGAGGAGCTGGGAGAGGATGTGCTGGCCCTTTCCAAGCTGTTCCGCCTCCTTTTGAGTCATGGGCAGAGCGAGGTAAATGTTGCCACGGAGCTTGAGCTGATCACCAGTTATTTGCAGATCCAGAAGATGCGCTTTTCCAAAAGGCTGGATTATGAGATTGATGTGGAGGAAGACCTCCTTAAATGCAGAATTGGGAAGCTGACCCTGCAGCCCTTTGTGGAAAATGCCATTGTACATGGTCTGGAAATCCGGGGAGAAGGGGGACTGGTTAAAGTCACAGGCCGTAAAAAGGGCAATACCCTGGTTTTTGAGATTCTGGATAACGGAGTTGGGATGGAACAGGAGGAAGCGGACAGAATTCTTCTTGCAGAGGAAGGGATGCGCTATTCCAATGCCCGCATCGGCCACTATGCCATCCGCAATATCAAAGAAAGACTGTACTTAAAATATGGGGAATCCTACAGCTTGAACATCTACAGCCGGCCTCATGAGGGGACCAGGGTCAGGCTCGAGATTCCGGAAGAGCTTTAGAGTAATAAAGATGGGGGAAATGTTATGGCACAGCCTTCTTTTCGCCTGCTTCTGGCAGACGATGAAGAAAATATCCTTAAGGGGATGGAAAATTACATACGGAAGAATACCAGATGCTTTGACAAAATTCACTGTGCAGTAAATGGAGAAGAGGCCCTGGACATTATTTATAAGTATCATCCGGATGTCATGCTGGTAGATGTGCAAATGCCGTTAAAAAGCGGATTAGATGTAATGAAGGAGGCCCTGGCAGCAGGAGTCTGCCCAAAGACCGTCATCCTGTCTGGCTATGATACCTTTTCCTATGCTCAGAAAGCCCTGCGTTTGGGAGCAGTGGATTACTTATTAAAACCCTGCCGTTCCACGGAGATATTGCAGAAGCTGGAATCCATTGCAGCACCCTGGCTGGGTGAAAGGGAGGAAGGCCCAGGACCGGAGGGAAATATATTTGTAAAGACAGCCATGGAATATATGATGGACCACATGTCAGAGGATGTGAACCTGGGAATGGTAGCAGAGAAGGTTGGAGTGTCCACTGCTTATTTATCCACCTTATTTACCCAAAAGCTTGGCTGCGGCTTTATTGATTATTTAAATCGGCTGAGAATTGAATGCGCCCGTGAATACATGCACGACGGCCGTTTAAAGGTATATGAAATCGCATATAAAGTAGGATATCATGATGAGAAATATTTCTCTAAGGTATTTAAAAAGGTGACAGGGCAAAGCCCCTCTGCCTATCGGAGGAATATTGGAATAGGAGAATGAGATGAAAGTTTCATGGAATGTCACCACCTATGAAAATGGAAAAGCAAAAACATGGACAGAAGAAATCCAGTCCGTAACGGATGAAGGCCAGGAACGGGAAGCAGTGAATCTTTGTCCGGATTTTACCTACCAGACCCTGGAAGGCTTTGGAGGAACCCTTACGGAAGCGGCAGCCTATACCTGGCATCAGATGGGAGATAAGCCCCGGATGGAATTCTTAGAGGCCTGCTACGGAACGGATGGACTGGGGTATACCCAGGCCCGCATGGCCATTGACAGCTGCGACGCCTGTCTCGGGAATTATTCAGCCATGGACCAGGAGGGGGATGAAGAGCTTAAAAGTTTTTCTTTAAAAAGAGATGAAATGTATATACTCCCCTTTTTAAAGGCAGCGGAAAAGGTCAAAGGAGAAAGTCTCTCCGTTATGCTTTCTCCCTGGAGCCCGCCTCCATTTATGAAGACCAATGGGGAGAAAAACCACGGCGGTAAGCTTCTGGAAAGATATTATGGCCTGTGGGCAGATTATCTGTGCCGCTTTGTAGAGGAATACCGGAAGAATGGCGTATCCGTAAAAAGGCTCAGCGTTCAGAATGAGCCCGATGCCACCCAGATTTGGGATTCCTGCCGGTATGACCCAGGGGATGAAAAAAGGTTTTTAAAGGATTTTCTCTATCCGGCCATGAAACGCCGTGGGCTTACGGAGGTAGAGCTTTTCATCTGGGATCACAATAAGGAGCGGGCCTTGGAACGGTCGTTGGCAGTCATAGATGAGGAAACCCGTTCAATGGTGGAAGGGGTGGCCTTTCACTGGTATTCCGGGGATCATTTTGAAGCTCTGGATATGATACGGGAGCGATTTCCGGAAAAAAAGCTGATATTTTCCGAAGGCTGCGTGGAATACAGCCGTTTTTCCTCAGCCGATCCGCTTTCCAATGCCAGAATGTATGGCCATGACATTGCCGGAGATTTAAACCACGGAGCCTGTGCGTTTATAGACTGGAACATTCTTTTGAATTCCCAGGGAGGGCCAAACCATGTGAACAATTTCTGCGATGCTCCCATGATGTACGATGTGGAAACAGGACGGCTGGAGAAGAAGCTTTCCTATACCTATATCGGCCACTTCAGCCGCTATCTCCTTCCAGGAAGCGTCCGCATTGGCATGAGCCGCTACACGGATGAAATCGATGTGACTGCCTTTAAGCGCCCGGATCATAAGCTGGCTGCAGTTCTTATGAACCGGACAGAACGGGATATGCCGGTTTATTTAAGACTGCAGGGTCAGATGGTGAAGCTTAGGGTTCCTGGAGACGGAATCGGCACCGCACTTCTGGAATTAGAATAACCCAAACTGAACTGATAAAAGAGGAGGAATCGGAATGAGAATCGTCACGACTAATGCGGCAGAAGCTCAATATTTCCAGGAGTCTGAGGCCTGCTGGTCAAACTGTCCGGACCAGGAAAGAAACTTAATAACCATTTTTCCAGGCAAGCGGTATCAGTCTGTACTAGGATTTGGAGGAGCCTTTACCCAGGCAGCAGGCTATGCCTGGTCATTCTTAAGTGAGGAGAAAAAGACGGAAGCTTTGGATGCCTATTTTTCTGAAAACGGTTTGGGTTACCGCCTGTGCAGAACCCATATTAATAGCTGTGACTTCTCCATTGAAAATTATTGTTATGTTTTGGAGGGGGATGAAAGCCTGGAGACCTTTTCTGTGGAGTGCGATGAAAGCTATCTTCTTCCGTTGATACGCAAAGCCAGGGAAAGAGCTGGAGAGGACATTGTTCTTTTGGCAAGTCCCTGGAGCCCGCCTTCCTTTATGAAGTCCAATGGGAATATGAACCACGGAGGAACGCTGAAACGGAAATATTGGAAGACCTGGGCGAAATACCTGGTGAAATATATCCGGGCTTATAAGGAAAAGGGAATTACGATTACTTATATTTCCATTCAGAATGAGCCAAAGGCTGTTCAGGAATGGGATTCCTGTATTTATACGCCACAGGAAGAGAAGGAGTTTGCACAGGACTTTTTAAATCCGGCGATTTTAGAGGCGGGTCTTGATGTGAAAATATTGGCCTGGGATCATAATAAGGAACGGGTCTACGAAAACGCCTGTGTCTATTTCCAGGGAGGGGGAGATGCTGTCTGGGGGGAGGCCTTTCACTGGTACAGCGGAGATCATTTTGAAAATCTTCAGATGGTCAGCGAAGATTTCCCTGATAAAGCCCTTATCTTTACCGAGGGTTGTGTGGAATATTCCAGATTTGATGAGGGGAATCAGCTGGAGCAGGCGGAAATGTACGCCCATGACATGATCGGGAATTTCAATCATGGCTGCCAGGCTCACATTGACTGGAACCTGTATCTGGATGAAAAGGGAGGACCCAATCATGTGGGAAACTTCTGTGCGGCTCCTATTATGATTCATACAGGAGATAATACCTTTGAAAAGCAGCTGAGCTATTATTACATCGGACATTTAAGCCGGTATGTGAAGCCTCAGGCAGTTCGGATCGGAATTTCCCGCTATACGGATAAAATAGATGCCTGTGCATTTTTGAATCCGGATCAATCCATAGTCACTGTTTTTTTAAACCGGACGGACAGAGATATGGAGGCCTCTTTGAGAAAAGGTCCCCAGGTCTGCACGCTTTCATTAAAGTCCCATTCCATCGTGACTGTGATAGAGAATCAGCATTAAGGCCATTTCCTCCTCTTTCGGTGCCTTCGTGAAAAGGATTTTTTTAACGCTCATCTGATCTGGCATATAAGTTGAGAAAAACTGCATCGGAACCAGTTCCGATGCAGTTTTCTGGTCTATAAAAAAAACATAAGAAAAAGGTTGACTTTTGTCAAATGCTTTGGTATGATATAACTCGCCGCTGAAAACGGCGGC
>NZ_DAMAUN010000176.1:0-4453 GCF_032078915.1 Lacrimispora sp.
CAGGACTTCTTTCTAAGAAATTGAACTCAAAGACAAGTTCATTTCTCTTAATTGGCTGTTCGCTGTCTATCTTTATAGTTGGTATTGCGCTTCAAATGTTTAGTAACTCAATGGCAATCTATCTTGTAATGGTAGTTGGATTTGGATTTTTAGTGGCATTGTCTACCTTGTTTCAAATTCAGATTATGACATGGATACAGATACTAACCCCAAAGGACTTAATAGGAAAAGTAATATCATGTGTTATTTGTATCAATATGTGTGCGAATCCCATAGGACAACTGGTTTATGGTATTATATTTGAGCATATAGGAAACTTCACTTATTTACCGTTTTATGCAGCACCAGTAATGATGATATGTATTTCTGTCTTTACTCGGCCAATGTTTGGCAGAATTGATAATCAAATAAAGGAACAGATAGGAAGCAAAACATACTGATCAGGAAAAATCCTAATGCATATCAATAAAAAATGTGATATAATAGGAAAAAGTAATAAATGGAGGCGGTTGTATGTTTGCAGAAGAAAGGCAGAATCAAATTGTGGCTCTTGTCAACAAAAATGGTTCCGTGCGCGTAAAAGAACTCAGCGAGAAGTATCAGGTGACAGAAGACAGTATCCGGAAAGACCTGACATTTCTTGAAAAAAAGGGGCTTTTAAAAAAGACATATGGCGGAGCCATGAAAAAAAGGGTCAATGTTCATGACTTGAATGTATCTCAAAGGAAGGACAAGAATATTGAAGCCAAGCAGAAGATCGCTGCTAAGGCCATGGAACTGATTAAGGACGGGGATATGGTATTCCTGGATATATCGACTGCAAATCTGGAACTTACAAAGCTCATTACGAAATCCTCTTTGAATATCACAGTTGTCACGAATATGGTGGACATTATGCTGGAATTCATGGTTCCTGCCACAGCCAGGCTCATTTTTATCGGAGGGGCCTTCAGCATAGGAAAAGATGGGTTTGTAGGAAGCTTTACCAATAAGCAGATCTCAGATTTCCGGTTTGACATTGCATTTCTCGGTGCAGTTGGAATTGATGTGTTTGAAAATAATGTTTCGACCTATATGGTGGAAGATGGGCTTACAAAAAGTGCGGTGCTGGAAGTGAGCAAAAACGCCTATATGATGCTGGAGACCAGGAAATTTAACACCGACGGCACTTATAAATATGCGAGAATAGACAGTTTTACCGGCGCTCTCATGGAAAGCAAGCCGCCTGCCGAAATAGAAGAAAAATTGAAAGAATTTAATATTGAGTGGTTATAAAGATGAAAGTTCAGGTCAAAAACATGCTTTTCCGTTCCGGCGGAGGGAGGGCATGTTTTTTTTCATTCAGGAAAAAATGTTCAATCAAATGCCTCCTTTGTAAGGACATGTTATACCCCTGAAACCTCATAAGTAATGTGATTATTGAATCTAGCAGCATTCCGGCCAGCCAGACACTCCCGCTGCGCTTCATCAGGCTTAAATCATTACTTATTAGTATATTTTGAAAAAATAAAAAGTAATAAAAAACAATAAAGATATCGTTGACAAAAATAATATAAGGGAATATACTGAAAACAGAAGAAACAATAAAAATAAATAATGAACGGGAGGAAACTCATGGAATATCTGATCATGACAGACCGCATCCGCATCCTGAAGAAAAAGATGCTGTCAGAGCCGAGATACGCGTCAATTGAGCAGGCGAAGATCATCACGGATACCTACAAGGCAAATGAAGAAAAACCGAGAATCATCCAGCGGGCATTGTCTTTAAAGGCTGCATTAAAGCAGATGGAAATCCATGCTGAACCGGAAGAACTGATTGTGGGCAACCGGACGGCGGGAGTTCGGTATGGCGTTGTTTTTCCGGAAAGCGGAAGCACCTGGGTGGACCGGGAGTTTGAAACCCTTCCGACCAGGCCTCAGGACAGATTTGAGGTCAGGCAGGAAGACATTACATATTTCCGTGAGGTAATCACGCCCTACTGGAGAGGAAAGTCCTTAGAAGACGTGCTGCGGAAACGTTACGGAAAAGAAATCGATCATATTGCAAAGGTGGTTAAAATCAACCAGAAAGATCATGCCCAGGGTCATATATGCCCAAACTGTAAGGAATGGCTTCATAAAGGTCCGGCAGGAATCAAACAGGCTGCGGATGACCGTTTAAGGATCGCAGGAGGGCAGCAGAGAGAATTTTTTGAAAGCGTGTCGATTGTGATGAGCGGAGCCATTCATTTCATGCAGCGCTATCAAACGCTTTTGCTGGACATGGCAAAAGGGGAAGAGGATGCAGACAGGCGCCGCACCATGGAAGAAGCAGCCCGCATCTGCAAAAAGCTGTCCGAACAGCCGCCGGAAACCTTCCATGAGGCGGTTCAGTCCTTGTGGTTCCTTTTTGTGATCCTTCATATGGAATCCAATGCCTCTTCCTTTTCACCGGGAAGGATGGATGAATACCTCTGGGAATATTTTGACCGGGACAGAAGGGAAGGGCGTCTTAATGAACAGGAGGCATTGGAGATCATCGAGTGCCTGTGGCTGAAATTCAATGAGATCGTATATATGCGTAATGCTAACAGCGCCAAGTTTTTCGCAGGTTTTCCCATCGGATTTAATATTGCCATAGGCGGGCAGGATGCTGAGGGAAATGATTTCGTCAATGATCTTTCGTTTCTTCTTCTAAAGGCCCAGGAGCACTTAGGGCTTCCCCAGCCCAATCTTTCCGTAAGGCTCCATGAACATACGGGAGAGGCTCTTTTAAAACAGGCGGTCAAGGTGGTTTCAATGGGAAGCGGCATGCCTCAGTTTTTCAATGATAAGGCGGTGATTCCGTCCATGGAAGAACTGGGGGTGGCTTCAAAGGATGCAAGGGATTATGCCATTGTAGGCTGCGTGGAGCTTACCACCCAGGGAAACAATCTGGGTTGGAGCGATGCCGCCATGTTTAACTTAAACAAGGCTCTGGAACTGACTTTGACGGGAGGGAAATGCCTTCTGACCGGGGAACCGCTGGCCCCCAACTATGGGGACTTAACCACCTATGGAACCTTTGAAGAACTGGAAGCCGTATTTCAGAGATACTTAGACGAATACATGGATTTAATGGTAAAGGCTTGTGAAGAGGTAGAAAAAGCTCATATAGACTTGCTGCCTTCCCCATTTCTGTCTTCCGTCATTGATGAATGCATGAAAAAGGGAATGGATGTAACCGAGGGAGGAGCACGTTATAATTTCTCCGGAATCCAGATGATCCAGGTAGCCAATTTAGCAGATAGTCTGGCTGCCATAAAGCTTCTTGTATTTGATAAACATAAAGTAGAGGCCGGAGAGCTGCTGGAAGCGCTTAAAAATGATTTTAGAGGAAAAGAAGTGCTTCGCACCATGCTTTTAAACAAAGTCCCTAAATACGGAAATGATGTGGACTGGGTGGACCAGTTGGGAGTCAAGTGGGCGGAATATTTCAAAAAACGCCTGTCCCAATATACCAATTACAGAGGGGGGAAATACCATACCGGCATGTATACGGTCTCTGCCCATGTCCCCATGGGAGAGAATGTAGGGGCTTCACCGGATGGAAGGCATGCAAGAGCGCCCCTTGCTGATGGCGGAATGTCCCCTGTATATGGAAGGGATACCACGGGACCTACGGCAGTGTTGAAATCCGTATCAAAACTGGATAAAAACCTGACTACAAACGGAGGGCTTCTTAACATGAAGTTTTTGCCGGAATTTTTCCGGACAGAGCAGGGGATCAATAAGTTTTCCTTGTTTTTACGAGCTTTTGTGGATCTGGAGATTCCTCATATCCAATTTAATGTGGTCCGGAAGGAAGATTTGATTGCGGCAAAGAAAAATCCGGAACAGTATCGAAGCCTTACCATTCGGGTAGCCGGATATACCGCTTATTTTACGGAGCTTGCCGATGAACTTCAGAATGAGATCATCGCCAGGACCAGCTATGCAGATATCTGATGGGAAACAGAAAAATATGGAGGAAATCAATATGGAGGAGAGGACGGTAAAAGGAACTGTCTTTGATATCCGCCGTTTTTCCACCCATGACGGCGGGGGAATCCGGACAACCGTATTTTTAAAGGGCTGTCCCTTATCCTGCGTATGGTGTCATAATCCGGAAGGGATCAGTAAGTCGGTAAGACCATTGTACTTCCCGAACAAATGCATTGGCTGCCAGATCTGTTGCCTGCTTTCTGAAAACGGCGGCGTCTCCATGACAGAAAAGGGAATCCGGCTTGATATTACAAAAACGGAGGACTGGGACCGGATCATAGAGGAATGCCCTTCCGGGGCAATCCTATGGGACAGCACCAGGATGACCGTGGAAGAGGTTGTGGAAGAGGTACTTAAGGATGTCCCTTTTTATAAATACGGCGGCGGTGTTACTCTCTCCGGGGGAGAGCCGCTGCTCCAGCCGGAGTTTGTCCTCTCCTTTTTAAAG
>NZ_DAMAUN010000177.1:0-4151 GCF_032078915.1 Lacrimispora sp.
AAATATTTGTACCCATCTTTCCCTTTCAAACGGGAAAGATATTTTACAATTGAAGGGTAGAAAGGAAAGGTAAAACGATTTGTAAACGAACTATAATCTTTGTATCGCAAAGCAAGCTTTGTAAACGAACTGCACGAAACCTCTTGAAAAAGGACTGGTGAAACAGTAATAAGGGCATAACAAAATAGAGGTTTTAGCGAAAGCCAGAAATTTGTAATCCAATTGCAACCTCGTTTTCACCAGGAAATATCAAGTATCACACATAGGAAAATATTGAATCGTTCGGGTTACTTTAGCAGTAATTACTTGATTGTGTCCATACTGGGCACACCAATTAAAAAAGCTGTTGAAACATTTTGTTTCAACAGCTTTTTTATTACTAAATCGGAGTAAAATAAAAAATCATAAAAACATGCACCTAATCTCCATATACTTCACCTTGATAGATTGTCTTTTTATCTATTCTCTCAAACTCGCACATATTTTTATAGATTTTTTTTTGTTAAAGGCATGAGGCGACCGTCAATTTCTCCAGTGATCTCGATACCGCTGTTAACATAAGCTGCAAAGATTTCACAGACCGAGCCGAAGCCAGCTGTATAATTTTTCCCCTCAATAAGGTTTCCTTCAATACAATGAGCAAGCCCGTCATATCTCGTGGCGCATGTATAGGCAGCCTCAAAGTCGAGTTTGGAACCGTCAGACAGCTTGATGCTTGTTATACGGCTGCCAGCTTCCTTTATCGGGTCAAACTCAATGAGCATACCGGATACATGGCAAAAAACAATGTTTGGCTCCGGAACCATGGAAAGCCCCGTTTCCATCATATCGTATAGCTGCTGTCCGGTATAAACAAAAGTACATACAGGTCTATCTGTGTAGAGCGCGGTTTCAAGATGCCCCCTTGTAATATAACCGGCAGCGAGGTCAGCCCGGATAAAAAGCCCTGTTACAAAAGCAATATCAGCTTTTGTTTTCCACCGCATAGCGTCGGTAAGAAGGTTACCCAAATTTGTTTCCCTTGTACGGCTGTAGGCTCTGTCCCCATGCAGACTGACAGGCAGGGTAAGTGCGACTTCGTTCAAATACGGTTTATTTCTTTCATTGACTTCGTTGAGATAAGCTAGAACCTTCAGGTCCGGGGTTATGCCGCAGTCTTTCTCATTGCCTTTGATGGGTATGAGGCTTGCGGTTGCTTTCATGAATTTACCGTCCTTAATTATGAGCTCCGTGACACCGATGTTGATGCCATATTGACCGGTTTCGGCTATCAGTACGCCGTTACGAAGCATGCCGTTTTGGTGGGCAGTATGGCAGTGTGCATCAATAATGGCCGAAAGCCAGGGGCAGTGGTCAGCAAGGTATGTGCTGCGTTGCGTCTCGTCATTTGCGGTAATACCAAGATGTGCGACGGCAACAAATATTTCCGCACCCTCAGACTCAGCACTTTTCTTTGCCTTTTCAGCAGCAGCGACAGCCTCAGCACCGCTTGTCCCGCTTTTCATGTCGGGGGTGGTCAATCCTATAAAGGCAATCTTGTTTCCGGCAATTTCCATTATCGCATAGTCGGCGATATCAGGAATGGCTTTTCTCATGTCTTTAGGTGCGTTTGCGCCCAGAACCCGAAAATCAACAGCTTCAGATATAGCTTTAAAATCAGAAATCTCCATCAGAGGAGGTTGTTCATGATTACCCAACGTAAAAAGGTCATAGCCGACGAGGTTCATTACCTTGGCTGTATCCAGCCCTTTTGATAAACTCGCAAAAGGAGTACCGGCAAAGGCATCGCCAGCGGAGATGACAACAACGTTTCTGCCCTCGTTACGCAGAGCGTCAGCGAGTCCCTTGACATAGGGCTCCACCTCAACATTCGAATGCACATCATTCGTATGTATAATCGTTATTAACCGATCATAATTTCCATTTGTGAGTACTGTTCCATTATGATTCATCAGTTGTTTTTGTAGTCTCAAGTTATACCTCCTCGTATCCGAAACCTGTCAACTTAAAAGATTGCTGACTTTTATGGATTGGAATTAATCAGTTTCCGGTTTTACTTGACTTCTTTTGCAATGTCATACCCCAGCATATAGTAGGTTTTGTTATTAAACATGAAGCTTTTGATCACATCAAGCCCAAGCTCTCTGGTATGGGCTTCGTTCGACCCGACTTATTCAATCCATGTGCCATACCGTAACCAGTTTCTATTTCGCACGGATTTTCCATGTCCAAAATGTATGCTTACATCATGAATCCCACTGATTTTTTTTGCGCTTTCCTCCATTGCTTTTCGATTTCCATACAGCATGGATCTTGATGGATAAAACATATTCATGAGTGCATCGCCTACAATAATATCTTTTTCTCCAATCTTTAATCCAATAGAACCTTTTGTGTGTCCCGGCAGCTCCATAACCGTTGCATGTATACCGTAGTTTTCAAGGGAATCGCCTTCATGTAAAAACACTTTTGGCTTGAAAGATTCTATCTTGTCATCTTGAAAACTTTTAATTGATAAAGCCAGTATCAATTTTCCAAAAATATTATGAGCAAATAAAGGTTCTAACAGATTATTCTTTATCAATTCTTCATCGGCTTCATGCATAGCTATTGGTACATTTAACTCTCTTGACAGATAGGCAGCATTTTGAACATGGTCTACGTGTCCATGTGTTAAAACAATTAGATTTACATTTTTATTTTTACAAACATTTAAGATTTTATCTCTGAATTGAGTACGGGAAGTGTCTATTAAAACAGCATGATTATTCTCCTGCACTAAAAAACAGTTTCCGTTGCCACATTTTATTCGTTCTATTTTAGCCATAAAGTTATCATATCCTCTCCAAATTTTTTACAGGCTATTTGATTTTTCTTAATTAAAGCATAATTTATTTAATCGATCCGTTGCAGCGCATTGTATTTAATTCATAAATTTTTGTTCCCAATTTATTTCCTTATTCAAGAGGAATTCAAAAGGGATATTACGGCTGTATTTCAAATAATAAATAAACACTGTAGCTTCTCTTGCCCTGAATATGCCCTGTTTTGCACCCAATTTTTCTGTATGATCAAAAAATATATTATAGGTGAAACGAACTGAAATTTAGAGTTTGTTGCACTTTCCGTTAGCGAACTACACCATAGCCTAACTGGTTCACGGCTAAAAACAAAACAGCCTCCCCGCCGGTTTCCAGGAATCCGGCGGGGAGGCTGTTTTATTTCATCATTTTATGTTCAACCTTTGTTTTGGCTGCATTTGACCGCATCAATGGCAAGGACTACCATAAGTGCCAAAAGGCTGTCCTGTCCATCGGTCACATCGATCAAGTAGGTATCGGTAAAATGAAAAAGCTGCTTTTCAATCCGGGCCACAACGCTGCCGGTCTGGGAAAGAATGCTGTAATCCCATTCCATGAAGCTGCCTTGCACATGCCAGCCATTGCAGTCAACGGAAAAAGAGGGTTTAAAAAAGGTAAACTCCTTGGTGATGGTTCCCACCGTTTGTCCGCCGATCTGGATAGCAAACCGGGGAAGGAAGGTCAGCACCTGCTCCCTTAAGGTAGCCAGATGATTGCCGTTGTTGTCATAGATTTCCAGCTTGTGTCCCCAGGCGGGCCTGCCGCAGACTGTATATACGGCCGTTCCATTTTCATCATAAATGTCGTAACTGTCAAGCCAGGAAAAAAAACGCTGTTTAAACATTAGCTTCATGATATCTTTCTATCTCCTTTTTCGTCTTTATCCATTATCTGCCCGCACCATTCCTTTAGCATGCATTCCCCGCACTTTGCCTTTCTTGCTGTGCAGATTGCCCTGCCATGATAAATCAGTTGAAAATTGATCCGGTTCCAGTGGTCCTTCGGGAGGACTCTTTGCAGCTCCGCTTCCACCTCCGCCGGATTTTTCCCGAAAGCCCAGCCCAGCCGCCTGGCAATGCGGAATACGTGAGTATCCACCGTGACCCCCGGTATATCATAAGCATCTGCCAGAAACAAGGTGGCGGTCTTTCTGCCAACTCCGGCCAAAGTCAGGACCCCGTCTATATCCTTTGGCACCTCGCCTCCATATTTCTCTGAAATCTGACTGCAGCACTTTTTCAAATTCCTTGCCTTATTCTTATAAAGCCCGCTGGAGCGGATAGAATCCTC
>NZ_DAMAUN010000178.1:0-4076 GCF_032078915.1 Lacrimispora sp.
GAGCGCCAGTAGGTCCAGTCGGTCCCTGTGCCCCAGTAGCGCCAGTAGGTCCCTGAGCGCCAGTAGGTCCAGTTGGTCCCTGAGCGCCAGTAGCGCCAGTAGGCCCGGTTGGTCCCTGAGCGCCAGTAGCGCCAGTAGCGCCAGTTGGTCCAGTCGGTCCCTGTGCCCCAGTAGCACCAGTCGGTCCGGTCGGTCCTAGTAGTCCTTGAGGTCCGGTCGGTCCAGTAGGCCCGGTCGGTCCAGTCGGACCCTGGGGGCATTTAGGTCTGCAACAACAGCATCTATCAAAACGGCAATTATCGTCGCTATATCTACAATTATTCATTATAACTCCCTTCTGTTAAGGCGTGATTTGTGAGTTCTTTTTTAACACCTTTTTTACAAGGTTAAAATCATGATATAAAGGGTTTTTCACCGCTTTATAATGTATCATATGTGTTGAAAGATAAGTTTGTCAGACTATAAGTTAATGACCTCTCATCATGAACTCAGGAGTCAATCCAGCCAACTAAAGTTTTAATGAATTCTGTGATAATTAAGTAAACCAACATTGATTAAGTTGTAAATATATGAAGAATACGTTTCTAACATCGTTTTTTTCGGTAAATGTTTGATAATTTTAGTGAACTAATTGGAATCTGTTTTTTTGTGAAATACGGGCAGAAGTGTATTCCTGAAATTTGATATGACTGATCAGGAGCCTTGCAGATCATCCCCATGGGACAGATGGGATTAAGATGGGAACAGCCGGCAGACTGACACCGGAGACGCTGGAAAAAGCCAGGATGTGCATAGAGCTCCATGGAAAGAATTTGAAAAAGTGCCGGAAGGCAGGTGTGAAGATTGTTTTTGGCACGGATGCCGGAACCTATAACAATTATCATGGAAAGCAGACGAATTTGCTCTATGCAAAAATATGGGGATTTTAACTCAAAGGAACTACGGTTGTCCGCAGCGAAAACTTCTGTGGAGATGATGGACTTTTCAGGAAAGGCAGGCTGCATAAAGCCGGGATCTTTTGGGAATGTAGTTGCCGCAGAAATAAGCCCATGGTATGATATTACAAGCATGGAGAAAGATTCATTTGTTATGTAAGAGAGAAATGTATATAGATATGAGCCGTAAGAGCAGATCCAATAACGGTTTCATTTGCCGAATATATGGCTCCATGTATGGTGCCCTATCAACTGCAAGGTACAATCTTTATATGAGGAATATTTGCATGAATTTAAAAGAATTCTTTGAAACGATTTTAATAAGTTTTAACATGGGTAAAATGGTTTCGGAACCTGAAAAGGTTACAGGTGGTCTTACACATAAGATGTACAAGATTAACACCGATAAGGGAAACTATATCATCAAATTATTAAATCCTAACATTATGAGCAGAGCTACTGCTATGAATAACTATAATCGAGCGGATTTAATTGAAGAAAAACTAAAACAAAATAATGTTCCGGCAATATACTCTTTGATTTATAACAAAAAGAAAATGCAGGAATTAAACGGACAATATTTTTATGTATATAATTGGTATGATGGAAAATCATTAAAAAATAATGAGATAAAAAAATCTAATTGTAATAAAATTGGAGAAGCTTTAGCCAATATCCACAATATAGATTTAAAGAATAAAGAATTCATGAGGAATGAAATTCATGTGGATTTTAATAAATATATTGAGTCAGCAAAGAAGATTGATTCACCAATCTATGATTTGCTGCAAGATAAAGTTGAAATTTTAAATGAAAGTATGAATTGTGGTAATAAGGCAATAAAAAGTATGCCTAAGTTATTAAGTATCTGCCACAATGATATGGATAGTAAAAATGTATTATGGATAAAAGACGACTATAAAATAATTGATTTAGAGTGTCTGGGATATTCTAATCCATATTTAGAATTGTTTGAACTTGCAATATGCTGGTCTGGTTATGAGAAATGTAATATCGATTACGATTTATTTAATTCCTTTTTCAATTCCTATTTTAGGAATACAACACTAGATACCAATATTAATTGGGAAACTGTTTATTATTGTAATTTTGGAAGACTTGAATGGTTAGAATTTAATATAAAAAGGGCATTAATGATTGAATGCGACACTAAAGAAGAACAGGACTTAGGAATAAACGAAGTAAAAGAGACTATAGAACATGTTGTTTATTATGCAAAGGTAAAAGATGAAATTCTAAGCAATATTAATCAGTATAAAAGTAAAAGCATTAATAACATTAAAAGCATAAAAAGCATTAAAAGCAGATAGGCTTACATCAAAAAAGCAAGGATATGGAATCCTTGCTTTTTCTATAAGCAGTTATTTTATTACATAAGTTAATTGGAGCAGCAGGTCCTCGACACCAGCAGCACCTGCCTGATCAATGGTAGATTTTCTTCTCTTCATAAATAGGCTCGCAGGTCAGATTTACACCCAATTTCTTAAATACGTTAACATCTATATCGGAAAGCAGTACCGAAGTATGGGCATCACACCTCTTTAATTTCGGAAGCTGTTCCAGGGCAATCTGAGCATTGGGATCGGTTGCAGCACTGGCGGACAACGCAATTAAAACCTCATCCGTATGAAGCCTGGGATTTTTGCTGCCCAGATAGTTGATCTTTAATTTCTGAATCGGTTCAATGGCAGATGGAGAAATCAGATGGATGTCATGAGGAATATCTCCTAAAACCTTGACCGTATTTAACAGGAGAGCAGCAGATGCACCTAATAAGTTGGTCGTCTTTCCTGTGACAATGGTTCCGTCCTCTAATTCAAGTGCAGCAGCCGGAGAACCTTTTACTTCGGCCAGCTTGTTGGCAGCATTTACAACCTTTCTCATGTCAGCGGTTATTTTTGCCTGCTTCATTAGAAGCTCGATTTTATAGACCTCTTCTTTGGAACCCATATCCCTTGCCAGACGGGAAAGGGCCTGGTAATAACGCCTTATGATTTCCTGCATGGAAGCTTCCCTGCATATTTCATCATCCACCATGCAGAAGCCGACCATATTTACACCCATGTCAGTGGGGGATTTATAAGGGCATTCTCCGTAGATTCCCTCAAAGATAGCACTTAGTACCGGAAAGATCTCTACATCACGGTTGTAATTAACGGTGGTCTTTCCATAGGCCTCCAGATGAAAAGGATCGATCATATTTACATCGTTTAAATCTGCGGTAGCGGCCTCGTAGGCTAAGTTTACCGGATGCTTTAAAGAGATATTCCAGATTGGGAATGTCTCAAATTTTGCATACCCTGCCTTGATCCCCCGCTTGTTCTCGTGGTAAAGCTGGGATAAGCAGGTTGCCATCTTTCCGCTTCCAGGTCCTGGTGCAGTAATAATAACAAGGGGCTTTGTTGTTTCTATATAATCATTCCTGCCATATCCTTCGTCGCTGACAATAAGAGAAACATTGCTTGGATAACCGTCAATGATATAGTGACGGTATACTTTAATCCCCATTTTCTCCAGTTTACTTTTAAATAAGTCAGCCGCCTTCTGGCCGGAATACTGTGTGATAACAACGCTTCCCACATAAAGCCCTTTATCCGTAAAGGACTGGATCAGTCGTAAGACATCCACATCATAAGTGATGCCTAGATCATGGCGGATTTTATTCTTCTCAATATCCGCAGCGTTGATAGCGATCACGATTTCTGCCTGGTCTGACAGCTGCATCAGCATGCGGAGCTTGCTGTCAGGTTCAAACCCTGGGAGCACCCTGGAAGCGTGATAATCATCAAACAGCTTGCCGCCGAATTCCAGATAAAGCTTGTCACCAAACTGGCTGATCCGTTCCCTGATGTGTTCTGACTGCATGGTTAAATACTTATTGTTATCAAATCCGAATTTCATTTGTCCCTCCATGATGTGTGCTTACAGTTCAGTCATGCAGAAACAATAGTGTAATTATTTCCAGAGGGTTGACCCCTAACATGAATAATTTGGCGGCAAATACATATACCTTTCGGAAATATGTTTTATCCGCCAAATTAGGAATGACATGGTTGAACCATAACGCATACACGAACTTTTTGACCATAGTACTTATAAATTGTATCATATAAATTATGA
>NZ_DAMAUN010000179.1:0-3566 GCF_032078915.1 Lacrimispora sp.
CCCGTTGGCGACGCTCAGTATTCAGGGGTGGGGCGCATGGGGTCAGCCAATGTCGGAAAAAGGCTTTCCTGCCAAAGAGTATGTGTAATCCGGACTTCGTAACATCTCAACTGTATTTTGCCAGACAGGATCTTCCTTGCCGCAAAAACCCAAATAGGGCAGAAGCTCCAGGCTTCCTGGCGGTTCGTCGTACACGTCCCAGTTCCCATCCTCATCTACGGACCAGGCAAAAATCATTTTTCCCTGATATTCCTTCCTACAATGGGTATTAATGGCATCAAACAAGCACAAAACTTCCTCTTCCAGCCACTTAAGCGTTTCAGTAGGCCACAAGTTACGATACATTTTCTCTAAATCCCGCAAGCACCGCCAAGTTAAAACATTGTTATACGTGACATAAGGATAAACCCGCATGTCATCCGTGGGCTGTAAAAAAGTTTCATACAGATGAAGGGCACCGCTTCGCTTGGTCTTTAAAATCGAAAGGATCTTCTTTACTCCTCTCTCAATATGGCTTTCCTGTAAAAGATCAGCCTCTCCCGTAGCATTGACGTAACGGCTAAGGGCCATTAAAGGGGCACACAGTTCATCCAGTTCAAATCCCGGTTCCAAAACCGTCCCGTCTATGTAACGGCTGTGAACGCCGATTTGTTTGATCTGGCGGGTAAAAACGTAATCCAGAAGTTCCTTTGCATACTGCGGGTCTGCCTTTAGAATGGAAGGAAAACTCCACAGCAGGCTGTCCCTGTCCCAATAGGCTGCGCTGACATAATACCTGGGGCTTCTGGAAGTGACCATGACCACTTCCTCTGTATCCATGGTCATACCTGTCGCGTAAAAGAAGTTGAAAAACAAGTTCCGGTTTAACAGGGAATCCACTTCCCGTATGCCCACGGTTTTCTGACGCTTTGACAGCCAGCACAGAGTTTCCTCGTAAACCGCATCAAAACTCTGCCGTAAAAGCTCCTTAGCCGCCGTTGCCGCAGCCACCTCTTCAAAGCCCACGCCCCAGAAAATGTCCAGTACCACGGATTCGCCGGATTTTAACAGGCAATCATGAGTCCCTTTGTAGTGTATTTCCTCACCCTGTTCAAATTCCCATGTAACAAGCAAAACCGCCATAGGTGCAAATGCCATAACCGGCATTCCAATGGACAAATCAAAGACCGGGCCGTCATTCCAGCCGGAGCGGTAAACCGTTCTCTGTCCTGTAACCGTCTTATCCTCGTTGACGCTGTGGGTCACTTTTCCCCACGCTCCGTTTAAACCACAGGAAATCTCCCGTTCTCTGCCGGAATGATTCATGACGGTCAAACGTATGGCAAAGGCCTTCTGTCCTATAGGAGCCAGAAAAATCCCCTCTGTACTAACGCCGTCCTTTACCGATTTAAACCTGGGAATCCAGTCACATTCCCGCTTCCATTCCAGATCACAGAGCAGATCCCCTTCCTCCGCCTGCACAAAAGGCCGTATGAGAGGTTCGCTTTCGCCGCCCCAAAAAGCCAGCATCCCTTTGCAGCCCATATGCAGCACCGTAAAGCTTTCTATCGAAGCCGTGGTCTGGTTCAATGTCGGCAGGCTGACAAATTCGTTCCCCGTGGGCATATAGCAATCTTGCATAAAAACACCTCCCCGAATTTTACTGAAACGTTTAAGTAGTCAGCATAAAATTATTGATATTGTATAACAATTATATACTGTGTTTTTATTTTTTGTCAATATGTTTTAATAAAAAATTCTTTATTCCTATGTAAGTTTTGTGCATATAGCTGTCAGTCAAAAAGCCCCCATTTTTGCCATTTAAAAATGGGGGGCTTTACCGCCTAGAATTGAAACATTTCCAGATCCCCGGCCTGATACTTTTCCCTGATCTTCCTTAAGTTTATTTTTAAATCGGCTAGCTCCTCATCCTTATAATTATAGAACGGCCGCCTGGAATATCCTCCTTCCAGTCCTCTCCATCGCATCAGGTTATGTACACAGGACGGGAAATCATATTGAAGACAGGCGAAGATAAATTCATCCGCAATCCGCTGCAGCCGGATGCCTCCCGGGATATCGCTGTTTTGAACACACTGATATATTTTTTCGTAAATTTCCGGGATTACATTATAGAAGGAACCGATAAGCCCATCCGCTCCAAAACATAGTCCGGAAAATGCCATCTCATCACACCCTGAATAGATCATGAAATCCGTTCCAAGCATCTCTTTTAAAGAGCCCATCTCGTCATGGCTTCTGGCGGTATATTTCAGTCCTTTCACTTGATCGATCTCAGCGATTTTAAGGATTAAGTCTTTGTCCATGATTCCTGCCAGCTGAATGTTATAAACAATCATCGGAAGGCTGGTGGATTTTGCAATGTCATTATAATAATGATAAATATCCTCTTTTGAAAACTTCCAATAGAAGGGAGGTACCGACGAAATGGCATCTGCTCCTGCTGCCTCCGCATGTTCTGCCAGCTCTATGCTCTTTCTGGTTCCGATATCTCCTACATGAACGATCACCGGTACCCTCCCCTTTACCTGATCCATAACGATATCAACCACACGATTTCTTTCTTCCGGAGTCATGGTAAAGCATTCTCCTGTACTTCCAGTTAAATAAAACCCATTTACCCCTGCTTCAATCATAAATTCTGTCATTTTTCTTGTACAGGCTTCGTCGATATTCTCTTTTTCATCAAAAAATGCCATGGTTGCAGGAATGACTCCTTTAATATCCGTAATTTGAAATTTACTCATTTTAACCTCCAGCTTATAAGTTTTCGGCCAGATGACAGCATACCAGGTGCTCATGGCCGTTATTTTCGATTCTGTGCGCTCTGGGAATTTCCGTCCTGCAGCGCGGGATGCATTTGGGGCAGCGGGGATGAAAGGGGCAGCCACCGGGTGGATCCACCGGACTTGGGACATCTCCCTGAAGCGGGATCCTCTTACGCCGCCTGTTAATATCAGCAATCGGAATGGCGCCAAGCAGAGCTTCCGTGTATGGGTGCAGGGTATTCTCAAAAATCTCCTGAGTCTCTGCCATTTCCACAATATGTCCCAGATACATTACCGCGATGCGATCACTGATATACTCAACTACAGACAGATCATGAGTTATGAACATATAGGTCAGATTCTTCTTTTCCTTTAATTCCTTTAGAAGCTGTAATACCTGGGCCTGGATGGAAACATCCAGCGCAGAAACCGCTTCGTCACATACTATAAACTCAGGATCCACGGAAAGCGCCCTTGCAATGCCGATCCGCTGCCTCTGCCCTCCGGAGAACTCATTGGGATACCGTTCCATATACTCCTTAGGAAGATTTACCTCTTCCAGTAGTTTTGCGATCTTCTCCCGTCTTTCCTTTTTATTTTTCATTCCAAACCGGATCAACGGTTCCTGCATCGTACCAAATATGGTGAAAGAGGGATTTAAAGATGAATATGGATTCTGGAAAACGATCTGCATCTTTTTACGCGCATCGTCCAATTCCTTTTTCGGCACCTTTGTAATATCCTTCTCCCCTTCTGGGAAATGGTAGATCACTTCTCCTGAAAACGGCCGGATCAGCT
>NZ_DAMAUN010000180.1:0-3510 GCF_032078915.1 Lacrimispora sp.
GGAAAGAACGGATGAAGATAGATATGTAACAATGTGTGGTTTTGAGGGTATATGCAGCAGGTTATGGTGCATAGCACAGAATTTTAATGCGTAAATCCAGGAATGGGTTTGCGCTTTTTTGTTGCATCAAAAGATATTACAGGGTATATTAAGAGAGTATTAAGACCTTATAAGCTTTTAAAGAATTGAGGAGATTCATGCGATGAAGAGAGGACAAGATGTCATCCGTATATTAATGGTCTGCCTTGGAAATATATGCAGATCTCCCATGGCGGAATTTGTTATGAAGGATATGATAGAAAAGGAGCACTTAAGCAATCGGTTCTATGTAGCCTCAGCAGCTACAAGTACGGAAGAAATTGGCAATCCGGTGCATCCTGGGACAAGAAAGAAGCTTAAGGAATATGGGATTTCTACAGATGGAAAGCATGCGGTGCAGTTATCCCGGAAGGATTATGATAAATACGACTATCTCATTGGTATGGAACAGCGGAATGTGACAAATACGCTTAGAATCCTGGGTGGAGACCCGGAAGGAAAGGTAAGGCGGCTTTTGGACTTCTCCCCTGACCCAAGGGACATCGCAGACCCGTGGTATACCGGGGATTTTGACCGTACCTATGATGATGTGTATGAAGGCTGCAAAGCGCTTCTGACCTATATTTTGGAGCAGGAAACTGGAGAGAGTTACAGGTAGCAAGGGGATATTATTTATGAAACCACTTAATTTTGTTGTAATAGGCTCCGGATGGAGATCCCTGTTCTATGCCAGGATTGCCAAAGCTTATCCGGATTGTTTTAATCTGGCAGCATTTCTTTGCCGGACAAAAGAAAAAGCGCAGTGGCTGCAGGAGGAAACAGGAATCAAAGCCGTGGCAAGCCCAGAGGAATGCCGGTCAGAAAACCCGGATTTTGTTGTTGTGGCTGTAAACAAGGATTCTATATTTCAGGTGACAAGGGAATGGGCACTGAAAGGATATCCGGTGCTTTGTGAGACTCCGGCTGCTATGGAATTAGGAGATCTTCTGGAGCTTTGGCGTCTTCATGCCCAGGAAGGAGCCAGGATACAGGTGGCGGAGCAGTATTTTGAATATCCGGTCTTTCATGCGGCTATTGAGATTGCGAAACGGGGGTATCTTGGTGATCCGTATATGGTTAATATCTCCGCAGTTCATGACTACCATGGAGCCAGCTTAATCCGGCGGCTTTTAGGAACAGGTTTGGAGAACATGAAAGTGTATGGAAAGAAATATTTATATCCGGTAGTGGAAACGGATTCCAGGCAGGGGTTTATTGAAGACGGCAGGGTGAGTGAGAGAGAAAGGGTCAGGCTGACCTTTGAATTTAAAGGGGGAAAAACAGCATTTTATGATTTTAACGGCATACAGTATCATTCCAGGATCAGGAGCCGCCATTTAAATGTTCAGGGTATGAGAGGGGAACTGGATGACTGGACGCTTCGCAGTGTGGGAGAAGACAACCGGCCAAGGGAATATCAGATGATAAAAGAACCTTTTGAAACAGGAAATGGAATCAAAGAAATCTACATGGGGCAGGAATTGCTTTACAGGAATCCGTTTTATGAGTTAGGTAAAGCAAATGGACTTCCGCAGGATGAAACGGCTATAGGAACTATTATGCTTGGAATGAGGCGGTTTATTGAGGAAGGCGCGGAGGTTTATCCTCTTTCAGAGGGGCTTCAGGATGCCTATGTAAGGATACTTATGGAGCAGGCTCTTAAAAGCGGTCAGATGGTAGAATCAAAAACCCAGGTTTGGAGCTGATGATAAGGGGCGGGTTTTTCTGTAGGGTAAAAAGCCCGTCCCAAGCTGATGGGGGATAAGGATTCAGCATTCATCATCATCGATGATGGTGAGATTAAATAATTCGCTGGATAAGTCCACATCTATACCTGCTTTTTGAGGAGGACTGATGAAGCGGATAATGGGGCGCAGAGAAAATCCCGGCGTGTTATCCTTAATAACTGCCGAACTTCCGTCACTAAGGTGGACAATGGTACCGATGGGGTATGCGGAAACACAATGAAGGAAGGCTGTCAGCAGTTCCGGATCAAAATGAGTGTTGGAGCAGCTGGTAAGATAGTCAAAAATCCGTCTGGGAGACCAGGCTTTCCGGTACGGCCTGGTGGAACTAAGAGCGTCATACACATCCGCAATAGCCAGGATCCGGGCATATAGGGGAATATCCTTGCCTGAAAGTCCAAAGGGATATCCGGTTCCGTCAAATTTTTCGTGATGAGTCTGAACTCCCTGTAAAACTGCTTGGGAGATTACGATGTGGTCGCCCAGTTTTTTATAGGAAAGGCTGGGATGCTGCTTCATAATTTCAAATTCATCGCTGGTTAAGGGACCCGGTTTGTTGGTAATATCAATTGGAATATCTGTTTTCCCAATGTCATGAAGAAGGCCGCAGAGTGCCAGATCATTTAAATTGGAAATGGAAAGTCCGATGTACTTTCCCAATAAAACGCCTAAAATGCCTACATAAAGGCTATGGGAATAGGTATACCCATCATAATCCCTGATATCTATCATCTGAAAGAGATACTTGTCCTTATTCAAAACATTCATAACAACGGACTCGGCCACTTTGGCGATCTCCTCGTAAACCTGTCTGCTGGACTGAAAGGTAAATTTTTTTAAACTCTGGTCAAAGACATCGCGGATGCTTGTCAGCATTTTAGCCTTTAACTCCGGTTCCACAAAATCTTCGGGTTCAATGCCTTGCGTAATCGATGTGCAGATATAAGCCCCTTGTACTCCGATGGTTTTCATGCGGCCAATCATACGTTCGCTCAACTTGCAGCCGGTTACCGCAAAAGGAAGCATTGGGTTTATTCCCGGGATGTTTCGGGCTAATTCCATACCTTCAGTCAATTTCTCTATAGGAAGATAAATCAATTCTTTCACCTCAACAGACCAAAACGCAGTCTCTTCTTTCTGTTCCGTAAAATTCCTTTTTATGTTAAAGTTGGAAATATATGCACAATGACACATTAAATTATAGTGTGAATTAACCAATGCGTCAATGGAAATTTTAATTTTAAACACTAGTATGAAGAGAAAAATCAGGCAATATTTTATGCAAATATTCTTTAATCTTTACAAATCACGAAAATTCGAATTGGCTCAGGTTTGGACATAGAGAAGGGGTATTTTATGATTGAAATTTTAAATGGAATGCATGAGACCATTCATTATGAATGCTCACTAGGACTTCGGCTATATCATAATAAAAATGTTGAGGATTATCCGGAGCATTGGCATGGAGGAATTGAAATGATCATGCCCACAAAGGGTGGATATGAGGTAATTGTAAGGGAGGAACATTTTCCCCTTGAAACAGAAGATATCATTCTGATCCATTCCGGCGTGATTCATTCATTAAAGGCACCCTCTCTGGGAGAGCGCTATATTCTACAGTTTGATGCGGCCCTTCTTTATCACTTAAAGGAGATGGAGACCTTGCTGCACATAATACCCCCGGTTA
>NZ_DAMAUN010000181.1:0-3467 GCF_032078915.1 Lacrimispora sp.
ATTCCCAGGGAGAGCGTGCTATGGCAGTCGCAAGGTATACCCTTGCAGTTGACCGCAGAAGCCGCAGGAATCAGGACGGCAATGAGCAGACAGCCGATTTTATCAATTGCGTTGCATTTGACAGAGCAGGAGAGTTTGCGGAGAAATATTTCCGTCAGGGCATGAGAGTACTGATTTCCGGAAGGATCCAGACTGGAAGTTATACGAATAAAGACGGCATTAAGGTTTATACAACAGATATCGTTGTAGAAGATCAGGAATTCGCAGACAGCAAGGGCGGATCTTCCGGAGAAGGCGGCGGCGGTTATCAGCCAGTCTCCAGACCGGCACCCTCCAGTGCAATCGGCGATGGATTTATGAATATTCCGGATGGAGTCGAAGACGAAGGGCTTCCATTCAACTAAATCTAACAGGAGGTAGTACCAATGGCATATAATAAAAATGATAAAGCTGATGGCGCTAAGTTCAAAAGAGGCGGCATGCGCAGAAGAAAAAAAGTATGCGTATTCTGCGGAGAGAAGAACGGCGTTATTGATTACAAGGATGTAAATAAATTAAAAAGATATGTGTCTGAGAGAGGAAAAATCCTTCCTAGACGTATCACTGGCAACTGCGCAAAGCATCAGAGAGCGCTTACTGTTGCAATTAAGAGAGCAAGACATATCGCTCTTATGCCTTACACTATGGAATAAATCCTTATTTTATAAGGGTTTGTGAGTAGGGTAAAGGATTTTCACTCAAAATTTATTTGAATCGGGATGATTTTTGCGGCTGGCTTTCAGCCGGGAAGAGAGTTTCGTGATATGGAAAGACTTCACATGAAATGTGGGGTCTTTTTTTATTTATAAAAAGTGATTTCCACATTATGGTTAATAGTATATAATGACTTTAAGTAAAAGTTTGAATGTATAATTGAACTCAATGCAATATAGCAATTAATGAAGATATATTAGAAGTGCTGAAGAGAAACGAAAAAAGCATGGAACTTAATGAAGGTGCAGAAAACTTGAAAATAGTACATTGTGGTGACAAAGTTGAGTTAACGTTAACAGGAATTCACAGCATTTTGATAAAAAAGTCAGGTGGACTTGATGGGGTGAGTGATAACAATTTGCTGGAATCGGCGTTGCAAGCACCTTTTCAAACATTTGGAGGAGATGAACTATATCCCACAATTCAGAAAAAGGCAGCATGTCTTTGCTATGGTCTGGTTAATAATCATAGTTTTATTGATGGAAACAAACGGATTGGAATATTGGTCTTGATGACGTTTTTACAACTGAATGGGATGCCGGTAGATTGTACTGATGACGAATTGATTCGATTAGGTCTGGGATTAGCTTCCGGAGAGGTGAGCCGGAGGAATTGTTTAAATGGATCGTTACCCAAACTGATAAATAGAAGGTTATTAATTGTATAAGTCGCTTTTGTGCTTAACACTATGAAGTAAGCCTTATTTTATAAGGATTTTTGGATAGATAAGGATTTCTACAAAACTCAATGATAACCTTCCGATTAACTTTTTAGATATAAAATTTATTGGAGGAAAACGAATTATGGCAGAAATGAAAAAAATTATCTACAAGGAAGCGGACGAACGCCTAATGGTTGGTATGTTCCGGGAAACTTCTTTTTCAAATGCTGGTCAAGTATGGCAGGACTTTTTTCAAGGAGATACAATTGAGAAACTTAATAGGCTTTCAGATGCCAAATGCTGTGATGATATAGACGAAAATGACGGAATAGGCTTCATGTATGATTTTAGAGATAAACAAAACTTCAATATCATCATAGGTGACTTTGTATAAACCAATACAAAAATACCAGAAGGACTGTTTGCTAAACATATTCCTAAAGGTTTAATCGCGCATGTTCAAATTGAGGGCAATAATATTGCAGATATACTCGATTCAGCATATATGTTGATTACGGAAGCTATTGAAAAATCGGGTGGAGTAATTGACTATGAAAATTTCTATTGGTGCGAGGTTTATACTCATCAACGTTATTCAGAGCCGCTCCAACGGGGTGAAAAGATTATCATAGACTACCTTATGCCCGTTAAAGTAAAGTAATTGGGCTTGATTTAAAGAGAGTCCGGTGATAGAAAAGGACCTCACATGAGAGTGTGGGGCCCTTTTTTGTTGGCTTTGTTTATGGTTACATTGATTAGCTGTTTCGCTTGTTAGCGGTTGCTGGTTAACAGGGAAGGAGAATATGGCAATTATGATTAATTTGGTATATAATGACTAATTAATACGCATTTGTTTTTTATATATTCCCTTATTGTGGTAATAACGGGATGTCTAAAACAAGGAGGTTCTTGTATGGAGAACAGTATCATAGCTGATTTAGAAGAAAGTTATGGGCTAACTTGCAATCAAATTGTTCCTGTAGAAGGTGGATGGTTGAATCAAAAATGGAAGGTTTCCACTGATAAATGCGAATTATTGGTTAAACAATTCAGCAATATGCGGTATAGCGGGGACAAATTGAAATTAGTTGAGTCTGCTTTACAGAGGCAGATTATCCTTGAAAAGAATGGCGTTCCATGTCCGTCTGTCAGGCTATGTGGAGGTCATGCTATTCGCCTATTGAATAATGAGACAGCTTATATGGTCATGGAATTTCGCAGGGGAAAGGTGGAAAATCCTAATACAGTCACAATAATGCAGATGCGCAGTCTTGGTAACGCCTGCGGATTAATGCACAAAGTATTTTTACAACTTCCGGCGCTTTCAGTTAGAGGGTTTCCTATTATCAGCGGACGGATAATGGATTCTTTATGGGCTAATTTTTATGCCTGTAAGCAAGAGTGTTCATCAATCCTTCCCATTGAATACCGAAAAGCCTTGCTTATGCAAGAGCCTATTTTAAAACAACTTACAAATAGGTTCTTTGATAAAATGCCCAAAGGAATTGCCCATGAAGACTTTTCCTCTGATAATATCTTGTTCGATGTAGATTGTGTATCGGCTATCATAGATTTCGACCGCAACCATTATAGTTATATTTGGCATGACATAGGAAGGGCAATATTATCTTTTGCTTTGAAAGACGATAGAATGGACATGGAGAAAGTATATGCTTTTCTTGAAGGTTATTCACAGCATTTAGCGCTGACTTTGCCTGATATAGCAGATGCTTTACGGCTATCGTGGTGTATTGAAGTACCGTGGTGGATAAAACCTGAATTATTTAGAGCAAATCGGGAAAAGGTAGTGCGTTTCAAAAATGAAATGCTTTGGTTGACGGAACATTGGTTTGAACTGGATTCAATTATTTGCTCTATTGATTTTAGATTCAAAAAGTCATTTCAAATATGAAGGCAGAAATACTATAAGGAGATATGTACTTAAGAGTTGGGATGAGAGCTGGAAGGGGTAAAGTAGACTATTAAGGAATAGTAAAAGGGGCTGTCTCAAAATGAAAAATTTCAACAAGATATGGTTTTTGGTTGCTTGGTG
>NZ_DAMAUN010000182.1:0-3399 GCF_032078915.1 Lacrimispora sp.
TATTTTTTAGAATTTTCAGGGTTTTACATACTGTTCAATCTTCTGTTTTCAAAGTACTGTGCATCTGCCGGAAGGTTCTCTCCCTTGATGCTGACGCAGAAGGAGGGATTTGAACCCTCGCGCCGCTACTAACGGCCTACTCCCTTTCCAGGGGAGCCCCTTCAGCCACTTGGGTACTTCTGCAGTTAGCTGATTCTTTTATGTTATTAGCGGCTAAAAACCTGCCAACGGAGAGGGTGGGATTCGAACCCACGCGCCCTTGCGGACAAACGGTTTTCAAGACCGCCTCGTTATGACCACTTCGATACCTCTCCAAATGTGCTTTTATATTCTAATAGAAGTCCATGCTTTTGTCAAGCACTTTTTTCTCTTTTTTCAAATCTCTTGGAGACCAATACTGCTTGTTTCGCTGCACTTATCAGCTGCAACTTGGATAGTTTATCATTGTTTGTTTGTTCTGTCAACACATTTTTACATTTTTTTCAAATTATATGTTTTAGTCTTAAAAATACTCCAAAAGCCGTTGTTTTGCTTCTTCAGCTGTCTTAAAATCTTCTTCTGTGCCTGTCATATAACTGATCGCATCTTCCCATACTTTTACTGTGTAATCGTCTGCCGGTATTTCAGCAATGACGAAGCGGCAGCATCTTTTATAAATACAGTTTCTTAAATCTGAAAGGTACATGCAGCCCGAATCCGCCGCTATCCGGTCCAAAAGCCCAGCCTTGGCATTTTTGTCCCTCTCTATCCTGTTATCTTCAGTTTTCATCTACCGTACCTTCTTTCATCTTTCCTGCCATGGTTTCCGGGCAGAGCACCTTCTTTATCGGGTGTAAAGGTACACCCAAAGAGTGTTACGTCAGATGCGGCCGCGGACAATATCCGGCAGCCGCCCACCTGTATGGCAGACTTTTCTGTATAATCATACATTAAATACTTTATATAACTAATAATATTGTAATGAATGCAACATGTCAAGTGATGGATTGCATTATTTACTACAGATATTTCATTTAATGCAATACTATGGAATCAGGAGGAGCTACCTATGTATATAGATTTCAATTTTTCAAAACGCCTTTCAGAGCTCAGAGCTCAAAAGGGCGTGTCTGCACGTGATATGAGCCTGTCTCTCGGTCAGAATCCCACATATATCCACAAAATAGAAAATGGACTGGCTCTTCCGTCCATGATGGGTTTTTTCTATATATGTGAATATCTGGACATCGAGCCATCCGAATTCTTCTCTCACAACATCAGCAGCCCGGCAAAACTAAAAGAACTAATGGAGGATGCACAGCATTTAAACCGTGAGCAGCTTGACCACCTTCATCTGATCGTAAAGGATCTTTTAAAATCAGGAGGAAAAAAATAAAAAGGAAGCTGCACTTACAGCATCCTTTTATTTTTCCAGGTATTTTCTTTTCATCAGCACACCGGCAATTTCCATATCCTCCGGTGTTGTGATCTTTATGTTTGCGTAATCGCCACGAATCAGTTTCACCTTTTCCCGAGTCATGGTTTCTACCACCATGGCATCATCCGTTACTCCCTTTTGATACTGTTCTGATGACATAAGTTTTTCATATGCCTGAAGTACCAGTTCATATTCAAAGGCCTGAGGAGTCTGAATCAGCCAAAGACTGTTCCGGTCCGGAGTCATGGCTGCAAATTCACTTTCGTCAGAAATTTTAATGGTATCCTTTACTGGCACCCCAACCGCACAAGCCCTGTACATTCTGGCTGCATCGGAAGCTGCCTCTATGATCTCGACCGTCACGCAGGGCCTGGCCCCGTCATGGATCAGGACATATTCACAGTTGTTAACTGCCTTAAGCCCTTCGTATACGGAATGATACCGTTCCTTTCCCCCTTCAGTAACCGCAGTCACCTTGCTGAAACCGTATTTCTCTATGATCTCCTCCCGGCAATAACCGGACTCTCCGGGACCGGTCACAAGGACGATCTCATCGACCGAACTATTTTCAAAGGCATAAAGCGCATAATACAGCAGAGGTTTCCCAAAGAGCTCTAAGTACTGCTTATGCACCTGGCTTCCCATGCGTGTTCCTTTTCCTGCCGCCAATATGACTGCTGCCGTTCTCCCCCTGCTCTCCATCCGTCCGTCCATCACCTTTCGCCCAGTTTTAAATTGGGAACTGCATTTAAATCCCAACCGGCCCTCGCCCCATTGATATACTCGTAATAAGCCGCTGTGCCGATCATGGCTGCGTTATCCGTGCAGTAAATGGGTGACGGATAGTAAAAGGCAATACCGGTTTTTTCACATGCAAGGCCCATCTCTTTCCGAAGGGCAGAATTGGAAGCCACACCGCCGGCTATGGCAATTTTTTTAAATCCATATTCCTTTGCCGCATCCACCGTATGACTCACCAGCACATCCACGACCGCGTTTTGGAAGGAAGCTGCTAAATCAGCAACATTAATTTCCTCTCCCAACATGCCCGCATGGTTGATATGGTTTAATACCGCAGACTTTAAGCCGCTGAAGCTGAAATCGTAAATGTTCCCTTCCACCTTTGCCCGAGGGAACTTAATGGCATGGGGATTTCCTTCCTTTGCCGCATGATCAATCTTCGGGCCTCCCGGGTACCCAAGGCCCACGGCTCTTGCTACCTTGTCAAATGCCTCTCCTGCCGCATCATCCCTGGTACGGCCCAGAATTTCAAATTCACCGTAATCCTTTACAATAACAAGATGGGTATGTCCGCCGGATACGATCAAACATAAAAAAGGCGGCTCCAGATCCGGATGCTCAATAAAGTTAGCTGATACATGTCCTTCAATATGATGGACACCCACTAACGGCTTGCCTGCTGCATAGGCAATGGCTTTAGCCTCTGCAACGCCTACAAGGAGAGCTCCCACCAGGCCCGGACCATACGTTACGCCAATGGCGTCCATATTATCCAGACTCAGCCCTGCCTCCAGAAGGGCTGCTTCTATGACCTGATTTATCTTTTCAATATGCTTTCTGGATGCGATTTCCGGTACAACGCCCCCGTACAATGTATGAAGGGCGATCTGAGAGGAGATCACATTGGAAAGGATCTCTCTTCCGTTCTTTACTACGGCAGCCGCCGTTTCGTCACAGGAACTTTCAATCGCAAGTATATAGACATCTTCCTCTGTATGATTCTTTTTCATCGCCGCTCCCTCACTCCTCATCAAATTCCAGTTCCAGGGTCCAGGCATCCTTAGCCGCTTTGGTACGAGGGAAAATTTCCCGGACTTTTTCCAAGTATTCCTCCGGTCTGGTAAGAGAGGGACTGTAATGAGTCAGCCACATCTGTTTGGGCCTGGCTTCCTTTGCCAGTCTGGCGGCCTCATAAAAGGTCATATGCTTATACTCTCTGGCTTTTGCTTCCTTCCCTTCCT
>NZ_DAMAUN010000183.1:0-3383 GCF_032078915.1 Lacrimispora sp.
ATACTGGTTTTCCCAA
Organism: Lacrimispora sp.; assembly: GCF_032078915.1. Classification (GTDB taxonomy): domain Bacteria; phylum Bacillota; class Clostridia; order Lachnospirales; family Lachnospiraceae; genus Lacrimispora. Next base: position 17 of record NZ_DAMAUN010000183.1, read on the forward strand.
ATATTCCGGTGGCAATCCCGCCCCAGATACCGCCGATCCCGTGGCATCCGAATACATCCAAGGCATCGTCATAGCCAAATCTGGACTTCACGTAATCGATAAAAAAATAACAAATAGGGCTGACAAACCCTCCGATAATGATTGCCGCCCAGACCGGTACAAAGCCGGCACCGGGAGTTATGGCCACCAGGCCGATGACCAGACCGGTAGAAGCTCCCACAAGGGTTGGCTTTCCGTTCTTTATAACCTCCACCAGTACCCAGGAAAGCAGGGCAGAGGCCGCTGCCGTGTTGGTCGTCATAAATGCATGGGCAGCCAGCTCATTTGCCGCCAGAGCGCTGCCGCCGTTAAAACCAAACCAGCCGAACCAGAGCAGGGAAGCACCCAGAAATACGAAGGGGATATTGTGAGGATGGTAAGGCGCTTTTCCCAGGTTCTTTCGTTTTCCAAGGAGAATGGAAAGTACCAGCGCACTGACGCCGGAGCTGATATGTACCACATTTCCTCCTGCAAAATCAACAGAACCGATCCGGAATAAATAGCCTTCTCCCCATACCATATGAGCCAGGGGATAATAAACGATCAATGACCATAGCACCATAAAAAGAACGAGGGAAGCAAACTTCATCCGCTCCGCAATGGCTCCCGTGATCAACGCCGGGGCGATGATGGCAAACATCATCTGAAATATGGCAAAGGCCAGGGTGTTGGGATAAGGCAGGGTTGTGTCCGTAAAGGTGTTGAAATTGAGACCTGCCCATCGTAAATCACCGATGACTCCTCCCAGGTCACCGCTGAAAGACAGGGAAAAACCGATCAAAACCCACATAACAGATCCGACTCCCATGATGATGGCAGATGACATCATCATATTAATAACATTTTTGCGTTTTACCAGACCTCCGTAAAAAAATGCCAGCCCCGGCGTCATAATAAAAACCAGTGCCGAACTGATCAAAAGCCAGGCCAAATCTCCATGATCCATAATTGCAGCTCCTCCTTTTTAATTCAGAAAAAAACGAAGCCATAACTCTTTGTGCCAATGCACAATGTTATGGCTTCGTTGCCTTGAAATTTTCTGCCGTCTCCGGTATAGGGTTAGACTAAAGGAAGAGCCGTTTTTTGTCAAGAAATTTCCGAAGAACGGCCGGATAAACTTATTTTTTAAATTTTTTAATTTAAAAAATGAATCTATTTCTTTCATTTTCATTGATTTTTAAGGCCCGGTATTTTTATTATAACAGAATCATACCGCCGTTATTAACAATCTCTATCACAGAATGCTTACGCAAATACTCCAGGGCCATCTGTGGAACCTCTGTTCCAATGCGTTTTATGACCCGGCATTCCCTGTATACCTCATAACCTCCGGTGCCGCTGGCCCGGTAATCGCTCATGCAAAGGCTTAAGGTGCGGCCTGCAAGAGGTTCTCCTTTATACAGGATCTTCTTCACCCGGTTTCCCACAGCCTCTTTTAAGTCCACTTCAAAGGTGATCCCGGAAAAATAATCATAATTATAATGCTCCACCTTAGGCTTTAAGAACATGTCTGATATCTCAATATTCCCATCTTTTAAAGTAAAATATCCGGCGCAGCGCTCCAAAGCCTTTTTCAGAGATTCTTCCTTTACCTCAAGGACCACAAGGGTATTGGAAAACGGATAGACCCGCACCAGATCACGCATAGTCACATGATCCGGCAGGCTGATGGGTGAATTTCCCAGACCAACGCAGGAGATATCCGCTCCCGTATAGTTAAGCTGTACCTGATTGAAAAAATCTGCAATGGGCGACCCATAGAGGGCCATATCAAGCTTGCTCTTTTCCGGAACCGGCTCTTTCAAACGGCCGATGTCCACATCCAGCCATTCCTGAACCGCCTCCTCCAGAGGAAGCAGAGACTGGTAAGGCTCTTTCCCATGAACCTCCCCAGCGGGGCAGATGGAAGATTTCACCGAAACCTTCCCGTTTTCAAGCCCGATATCCAGACAGGCATACTGCGTGGCATTAGGAGCCAGCTGCAGGGTATGGGTTCCGAAAAGATCTCTTCCGGGAACTGACATATGCTGGTGGGCGGTCAAAAGGATGTCGTAATCCAGCTCCTTTAAAATGCGGCAGCCCACATTTTCTCCTGATGTACTTAAAACCATTCCGTTGTCAAGATCACATTCATAGCCGCCGTGATAAATGCATACGGTGACATCTGCCTGGCTTTTCAGCCTTTCCAGCTCTTTTGCCGCCGCTTCAAAAGCATCGGTAATATGGATCTTCTCTAAATGTTCCGGCTGCTCCCACACGTTAACATAATCCGTCACAACACCGGTCACTCCCAGGCGAAGCCCATTTTCCAGCGTAAAGACACGGCTCCTTGTTATCTGTGCCTTTCCTTCTAAGTCTCTGGCATTGGCACAGAGACAGATTCCCTTAAGTGCCTGAACATAATCTGCAAGACACTCATAGCCAAAATTAAAATCATGGTTTCCTGGAACAACGGCATCATAACCAGCCTCATTGTATACCCTTGCTATGGGGTTTACTCCAGGGACAGCTTCCTTCCGGGAAGTGATATAGGTGGCGAAAGGTGCCCCCTGCAGCGTATCTCCTCCGTCAAATACAAGAGTATTTCCATCTTTTTGAAAGTTGGAGATACAGTTTAAAAGTCCCATGGGCCGTTCCTTCCTGTCACCGTAAGAGGTAGGGAACAGGTATCCGTGCACATCCGAGGTGTAATAAATTCTTGCCTGTTTCTCCAACTGATCACCCCCTGGCCAGCTTCACGCGTATTTTGGTGGATATGTATTCCACAATAAGAACTAAAACCACAAGGCCGACCAGAATGGCTCCAGCCTCATTCCACCGGTAGGCATTCATGGCAAAGATCAGAGGCGCACCTATGCCTCCGGCTCCCACCAGTCCCAGAACCGTTGCATCCCTTAAGTTGATATCAAACCGGTAGATCACCGTTGATGCAAAATTGGGAATCAGCTGGGGCAGGATTCCATACCGGATTTTCTGGAACGTATTGCAGCCGCAGGCATCTAAAGATTCCAGAATCCTGGTGTCCAGATCCTCGATTGCTTCGATATACATTTTGGATACCATACCGATGGAGCAGACGGACATGGTTAAAAGTCCGGTAAATGCACCGGGACCGCTGACGCGGATGAACATAAGGCCATATACAAAGGCCGGAATGGTCCTCACCGCCATGATCACCAGACGGCTGAAATAGGCAATGGGAGCCGGCATCAAATTGGAGGCGGATAAAAAGGATAAGGGAATGGCAAGAAATGCCCCCACAATCGTTCCTAAAAATGCAATGCAGACCGTTTCCAAAAGAAGGTATGGAACTCCCTGTACGGTTAAA
>NZ_DAMAUN010000184.1:0-3232 GCF_032078915.1 Lacrimispora sp.
TACGGTTGTGGGCCTGCAGGTCGGCACATTCCTGGGCGGAGCTGTTGTAACGGAACAGATATTTGGCTGGCCGGGAATTGGCACTCTGACGGTCCAGGCCATTGGGCTTCGGGATTTCCCGTTGGTGCAGTCCGTTCTTTTGGTAATATCTGCGTGTTTTGTACTGGTCAACCTGCTGGTAGATATTATCTATACCATTGTTGATCCGCGCATGGACTTTAACTAAGGGGGATTTGAATGAGCAGACAAGAATTATTCAGAAGAATGCGGAAAAGCAACTTTTTCGTCATAGGAGCGGTATTGGTTTCCTTTATTATTTTCGTATCGTTAATCTCTCCCTGGGCTGCGCCCCATAACCCCATAGCTTCGGATCTGACGCTCCGGTTAAAGATGCCTGATGGCTTCTCAAAGGGCTGGAGCGGCTACATTCTGGGAACAGATCCTCTGGGACAGGATATTTTGTCCAGACTGATGGTAGGCAGCAGGGTTTCTTTGTGGATCTCCTTTTCCGTGGTGATTGCCACGGCCATCATCGGCACCATCCTTGGAATCATATCCGGTTTTTTCGGTGGAATCATTGATACGGTCATTATGAGATTCAGCGACATTCAGGTGTCCATTCCTCCCATGATCCTGGCAGTCGCAGTTATGGCTGTACTTGGGAACAGCACCAATAATCTGATCCTGGTTCTGGTGTTTACAAGATGGGTGCAGTATGCCCGCGTAGTGCGGAGCAATGTTATGGGGATCCGGAATATGGAGTACATTCACGCTTCCCAGGTTTTAGGCTCCTCCAAGAAGAGGATCATGTTTACCCAGATCCTTCCCAATGTACTGACACAGCTTATCATTGTCATGAGCCAGGAATTTGGACGCACCATCCTGACCGAGTCCTCATTAAGCTTCCTGGGACTTGGAGTTCCGGCTCCTGCCCCTTCCTGGGGAGTTATGATCGCAGACGGCAGAGAGTATCTGGCAACGGCTCCGTGGGTCGTCGTAGCACCTGGGGCAGCGCTTATGATCGCAGTGCTGGCATTTAACTTTTTAGGTGACGGTGTACGTGACGTACTGGATCCAAAGAATAAGAATTAACCACGAAAGGGAGAATCCAGATGGAAAAATTAATTGAGATCAAAGATTTCTCAGTAAAATTTGAGACGGGTCGTGCCGTAGCATATGCTCTTAACGGGGTTAATCTTACAATAGGCAGAGGAGAAGCACTTGGACTGGTCGGAGAATCAGGCGCCGGTAAGACGACTACAGCCCTGGGAATGCTTAATTTGATTCCCCAGCCTGCCGGCAAGGTGACAGGCGGAGATATTCTGTATGAGGGGAAATCCGTATTCAAAATGTCTCAAAAAGAGTTGATGAACATGAGAGGCGACAAGATAGCCATGATATTCCAGAACCCTCTGACGTCTTTAAACCCTGTATTTACCGTAGGGGAACAGATCGGCATGGTTTTGCAGAAGCATAAGAATTTAAGCAAAAAGGAGGCCGTTAATGAGGCCGGCAAGCTGTTGGAAGTGGTGGGCATCGCTAAATACCGGGTGAATGATTTCCCCCACCAGTTTTCCGGCGGCATGAGACAGAGAGTCGGCATCGCCGCAGCCCTGGCCTGCAACCCCTCCCTTTTGATCGCAGATGAGCCCACCACAGCTTTGGACGTTACCATACAGGCCCAGATATTGGAGCTGATAAAAGAGCTTTTGGTCAAGTATGACAGCTCTCTGCTGATGATTACCCATAACCTGGGCATTATAGCGGAGATCTGCGACAATGTTGCCGTCATGTATGCGGGGATCATCGTGGAGTATGGTTCTGTGGAGGAGGTATTCAGCAAACCTTCTCATCCCTATACCATTGGTTTGTTCGGTTCCATCCCCAAGCTTACGGGGCCAAGGGAAAGGCTTGCCTCCATTCCCGGAACAGTAGCAAATCCGGAAAATCTTCCCTCAGGCTGTCCGTTCCATGAACGGTGCGGGAAAGCCTCGGGCCGATGTTCAGAACATGCGCCGCAGATGTTTCAGATAGGTGAGAATCATTATGTGGCCTGCCATAAAGCCGGGGAGGTCAAAGTATGAATGGAATAGACAATGGAAGAAAACCTCTGATTCAGGTTAAAAATCTAAAAAAATATTTTGAAATCAAGGGAAAGGGAGAACTTCACGCAGTGGACAATATTTCCTTTGATATTTATCCGGGAGAGACTCTTGGTCTGGTGGGAGAGTCCGGATGCGGAAAAAGCACGGTTGGAAACGTAATCATGAGACTGCATAAGCCGACGGGAGGAGAATTGATTTACGGGGAAAAGGATGTATTTAAGGCAGCAGGAAAGCAGGAGCTGTTAGAAATGTGCTCTAAAATACAGATTATTTTCCAGGACCCCTATTCTTCTTTAAATCCCAGGAAGACCATTCGTTCCATATTGAAAGAGGCTTATAAGATCCATAGGATCGGTTCTGACAAGGAAAAGGATGAGAAAATAGAAACGTTGTGTGATGACTGCGGAATTTCAAGGGATTTGCTGAACAAATATCCTCATGAGCTGGATGGAGGAAAACGCCAGATCGTGGGAATTGCCAGGGCATTATCCTTATCACCGGAATTTATTGTCTGTGATGAGCCGGTATCCTCCCTTGACGTATCCATTCAGGCGACTATCATCAATCTGCTTATGGATTTACAGAAAAAAAGAGGCTTGTCCTATCTTTTTATTTCTCACGATTTATCGGTAGTGCGCCATATTTCAAACCGCATTGCCGTCATGTATCTGGGACAGATCATTGAAAGTGCGGAAACGGATGACATCTTTAATAATGCCGTACATCCCTATACCATAGCTCTTTTATCAGCCATTCCAAAGGTGGAGACCGGAAAAAAGGTGTCCCGTATCGTGCTGAAAGGGGATGTCCCCAGCCCTCTTAACCCGCCGGAAGGCTGCCGGTTTGCCCCAAGATGCTGGATGGCGCAGGAAATATGCAAAAAAGAAACCCCTGCTCTTCGGGAAACAGGGGAAAAGGGTCATTGCGTGGCCTGTCATTTCTGGGAAGAATCCAGAGCGGCGGCTGTGAAGGAGCAGGCTGCAATGAAAAAAACGGAGACGCAGACCATATAATTATGATAAAATGAAATGCCCTGTGGCTATGGGAACTTCAGCCATAGGGCATTTTTTTGTGTAATAGGAAAGTTCTTCTGCGAAGAACTCCAGGATGTAAAAATGCCCGCTTTT
>NZ_DAMAUN010000185.1:0-3088 GCF_032078915.1 Lacrimispora sp.
GTCATAGGCAGTACAGTCGTACTTTCTCTCAATCTCATGGATTCTTAAATGGCCGTATTCTTTCGGAATAATCGTAGAGGTGACTGTGATCCCCTGGAAGGGATGCCATCTGCTGACCACCCGGTCTTCCAAAACCTCATAGGAGTCACTGTATTTCCGGACGAATACATAATCATCTCCGTCAATGACAAAGGCCAGGGAAGAATCCGGCGCGTTTTCATGTAGCACGATCTGGCTTTTTGCAACGGAAAATCCAAACCGGGTGGAATAGGCAAACTTGGAGTACTTCTCCGGTACATGACCGTGTCCGTATTTCTCGCAAACTCCTGCCGGATATGCGATCACATCCTTTCCATGACGATGCATCACCATATCCGCCTGCTTTAACATTTTTACCGGCTCCAGCTTTGGTAAGTCCTCCGCCTTTGCAGACCAGAAGGGATGATCATCGGGAAGCCCCAGACACAAAAGGGTCTTCATCCCCCAGTAAGGAGAGCCTGGCGCATTGTAGCGTTCCGCCATGACTAAGTTGGGATATCCATACCCAATGGTCAGCACACCGTCACGGTCAAAGATCTTCTGCTCCGTCCACCAGTTCAAATGGCGTGCCAGGATTCCCTTTACAACTCCTGCCGGAATATCCTCAAGCCCTGCAAATACATAGGCAGACCAGAAAGCCGCTTCTCCAAAACGATAGGACAGGCTTCTTCCGTAAGGGAGGGCGGATCCGTTTTCATCAAACCAGTATATAAAATCTCTGGCAAACCGCTTTGCCCGTTCTTTAAACAGGAGACAACGTTCCGGCTCTTCCTCCTCCATTGCCACCGCATACAAAAGCCCGTAATAATGGATGGCAAAGGAAATGTAATAATCCTTCTGACTGGAACCTCCATCCCGGTACCAGCCATCCTCAATATAATAGCTTTCGATTTTTTCAAGACCGGAGGCCAGCCGTTCTTTACTGTACCGGCATCCCAGTTTTTGCAAAGCAACGTTCACCAGAATCATGAAAAACTGCCAGTTGCAGTCAGGTATGATATATTCATTGATCCCGTAAAGCCATTTTGCAAGGTTCTGTTTTTCTTCCTCGCTTAAAGGCTCCCATAATTTTTCCGGAGTGAAAATCAAGCCGCTGGCGATGGCCGCCATTTCCACAAACCGCTGGTCATAATCCTTAAAACCGCCCCAGTATTCCGGATGGGAAGGATCGGTGCCGCTTGCAAGGCCTTTCTGATAAATCTCCTCAAATCCCTTGCCTCCACCAAGCCACAAGGGGACCAGTGCCCACAATGGCCGGGAAAATGCCTCCATCTCTATGCTCACCTTAGGATATGTGACACCGCTGTCTCCAAGGGAAAGTCTGGCACACCCTTTGCTGTACAATGGCTTTAAAGGATTTAACACCTGGAACATCCATTGCCTAAAATCCTGTTTTGTTTCAAGTTTCATCTATATTCGCCTCTTTTCGAATTATTTCGATTATTACCAATATGGATTCCAATCCTTAGACAGCCTGGTCAAGGCCTCCATGTAGAAATAATCTCCCCAGATGTTACACTCATCCACGCCTTCCGGTGTACAGGTATTGTAAGGAGATTTCTTGGAATACGTGCTGTGAAGCACCAGTCCATTGGATTCCTGTAAATCCTTAACCGCATAATGTTCCACAACGGACTCCATGATCTTTTTTGCTATGGATACGTAGCAGGCGGCGTCAGACTCATCCAGATACTTTGCCATTTCAAGCATTCCGCAGGCTGCAATGGAAGCAGAGGAAGAATCTCTCGGCTCCTTAGAGCCTTCGCCAAATTCCAGATCCCAGTAAGGTACCAGATCCGAAGGAAGGTGGTCTAAGAAGTATCCGGTCACATGCTTGAAATCTTCAATGTATTCCGGCCGCTTTGTATACCGGTAGGCAAGAGCGCAGCCATAGATTCCCCAGGCCTGTCCTCTGGCCCAGGCAGAGCCATCCTTATATCCCTGGCAGGTAGCCCCATGATCCGGCTCCCCTGTCTCCATGTTCATGAAAAATGTATGCCAGGTGGAATAGTCCTCCCTTATGACATTTGCAATGGCAGTATGGATGTGTTTTTCTGCTATCTCACGGTATTTCTGGTCTCCGGTTTCTTCCGTGGCCCAGTATAATAAGGGGAGGTTTAAAAGGCAGTCAATGATAAAGCGATAATTCTCCCGCTGGTTCATGGGCCCCCAGGCCTGGATAAACTCACCCACCGGCTGAAAACGGCTGATCAGCTGGTCTGCCGCCTTGATTGCCGCTTCCTTTGCCGTTTCATCTCCTACCAGCTTATAGGCAGCTACACAGGAAGGGGTATACAAAAACCCCATATCGTGATGATCCACTTCCACCTTGCGGTCGATCCGGTCTAAAAAGCTTTTCGCCTGGATCTGTCCGGCCGTTTTCAGTTCCTCTGCCTTGCTCCACTCATAAGCCAGCCATATCTGTCCGGTCCAGAAGCCGGTGGTCCAGTTTACATTGGGAGTTGGATGATAGAATCCATCCTCGCTGTATGCTTTTTTAAAGGAATCAGTAAATTCCTTTAAATTATCCTTCACCTGCTTTACGGCGAAATCCATGGCCTCCAGGCACTTTGCCTCTGTGAGTTCCTTTTTTTCTTTAAGCAAAGTCTCCATCTGTCTGTTCACGTTTTCTTACCTCCTCGTAATATTTCTTCATGATTAAAAAGGCAGGCTTCTCCCGCATCCGGTCTGCGGTTACCAGACCCTTGATGTTGTATCCCTTTTGATACTTCCCAAGCCGTTTCGGCGTCCGGTAATCAAATAGAATCCAGGGCGCAGTACCCTGAATATAATCGATCTTTCCAAACATTTCAACCTGCTTTTTATAAATTTCCTTCTGTTCTTCCTCAGACCCCCGTACCTTGCCGCCTTCCGTACCGGAAGCCAGATAACCGTCCCCGCCGAATTCGCTGATAACAACCGGTTTCCCGGGCTTAGACCCCTCTAAAATATCAGCCAGCTTTTCGTAATCCGGATCATACCAGCCATAGTATTCATTAAATCCAATGACATCCAAATGCTTTTCCAGTCTGTCGGAGATCCTTAAATT
>NZ_DAMAUN010000186.1:0-2958 GCF_032078915.1 Lacrimispora sp.
GGGGCTTCTGCCATCTGCTCTACGGTCTGAAAACGCTGAAACAGCTGTGGAAGCACTTCCTCCACCTGTTTATCCGTGCTTTGGGCGCTGAGCATAATTGCCGCCAGAAGCTGCCAGGGCTGATGATGATAAAACCCTTCTTTTGTTACACCGTAAACCTGGTCCAGTTTATCAAGGATATTACTTACATTTTTCTTTCTCATTCGTTATTTCCCAACCTTCCGCCATTGTATTAATTCGCTGCCATCTCCTCCGGTTCAAACAGCCTTATCATACCGTATTCCCCGTCATATCCGGGAGTGCAATGAACTTTTCCCTCTCTTAACCGCCTGATCCCCTCTGAAATCATATTGCCTGAAGCATGCCTGATATCCTCCAAAGGCAGCTCCCGAAGGATATGAAATTCAGGTCCTAAATCCCTTAACATGGATTCATACTGGTTCTGGACCTTCTTGCTTGCGGTAGTATATCCGATAGAAGCCGCGATCACTTCAGAAAGAGGGACCAGATTCTCAAATGGCTTTCCTCCGGGAAGAACATAGCCTTCACTGCGGTCAGCCAGCTGTTCGATCCGGTGGGACACGCCTGTGGTCAGCTTTCGGCCGCATACCGGGCACTTGCCGGAATACTGTTTCGCTTCTGACGGAGAGAGGCAGAGATTGCATTTCCGGTGGCCGTCGTAGTGATATTTTCCCTCTTCCGGAAAAAACTCTACGGTCCCCTCTAATCCCTCTCCCTTTTGTATGGCATTCCAAAGTCCGGTATAGGACAAGTCAATATTCAGAAGATTGGCTTCCCTGCCAAGCTTTGAAGGGGAATGGGCATCAGAATTGGAAACAAGCTGAAAACGGTCAAGAGCCGACAAACGCCATATCATAGGAGGATCAGAAGAAAGCCCTGTCTCTAACGCATGCACATAGGGAGTTAAATCCTCAAAACACTCCTCAATCGTATCAAAACCGGAAAATGCCCCAAACAGCGAAAAATGCGGCGTCCAGATATGTGCCGGAATATAGATGGCCCTGGGGCATAATTCCATCGTAATTTCCAGAAGGTCATGACAATCCAGCCCCAATATGGGCCTGCCGTCTGAATGAAGGTTTCCAATGGTCTCAAGCTTTTTTGACAGCAGCTCTGCCTCCTCAATGCCCGGAAGCAGAATGACGCTGTGAACCTTTCTTACTCTCTCATTTTTCTTATAGATGGTGCTGATCTCTCCGGAGATTACAAACCGGGGAATCCTGGCTTCCGGCCCGGCTCCCTTGTCCATACGGTATTCTTCTTTTAATATGTAAAGCCCTTCCTCTGCGGGAATCAGCTTTTCCTTTAATTCCTCACGCCATGCCGGGTGGGTAAAATCACCGGTCCCCAGAATGCCGATCCCTTTGCGTCTCGCCCATAAGTCCAAATATTCCAGTGAACAATCCTTACTGGTCGCTCTGGAATAATGGGAATGGATGTGTAAATCTGCTATATACATAAATTTCACCTGCTTTTGTCAATTTATGTTTTATTATAGCTTTGTTTTCTATGGGTTGCAAGAAGCGGGTCCTTCCTTTTACCGGCATATTTTTCATAAATTCCCATGGCCAGCTCTGCCATGTCCCTTCTGAATTCCGCCGGTTCCGTAAGTTCAATCTGATCACCCATACTTAACAGCCAGCTATACAGATTCTCCTTGTTGGAAAAATCAAACTCAAACAATAGCTTTCCATCCTCCTGTTCCTTAAAACTGTTCATTCCATACTCCTCGATCAGATGCCATTTTATCTCCGGCTCACAAACCGCAGTGATATGAAATTGATTGGGATACGGATTTTCCGGAAAGTACTCAATAGGTGGTAAGGGAAGCTTTTCATAAAGGTCCCCAGTGTCTGAAAGCTCCTGGATCCGGTTTAGCTTGAACATGCGGAAATCTTTCCTGTCCCTGCAATATCCCCACACATACCAGGAGGACCACTGGAATACCAAAAGATAAGGGTCAATGGTTCTCTCTGTTTCACCACTTGGAGCATAATAGCAGAATTTTACCGAACGGCCTGCTTCAATGGCTTTCTGGATCAGATCGATCTTAGGGGACAGGGAGGATTTATACCAGGAGGAAAGGTTGATCATGATGTGGCTTTCCGGAACCTGCACCGATGCCTGGTCTGATGACAGTTTTTTCATGAGCTGCTGGTACCGGTTCGTCCCTGCCACGCTGTCTAAGCTTCTAAGTCCGGTCAGTATGGACTGCATTTCAAAGGAGGTCAGCACGGTCCGGTCGATCCGGTAGGCCGGCATGATAGATATTCCTCCATTCTGACCCTGTAAAGTGGAAATGGGGATACCTGCCCTTAACAGTGCCTCCACATCCCTGTTTATGGTCCGTCTTGAAACCTCAAAGATTTCTGCAAGATAAGAGGCCGTTACCTTTTCCTCTTGAAGCAGGATGGATAAAATTCCAATAAGTCTGTCGATCTTCATAGGCATTCCTTTCTTTAATGTCCTTATTATATCACGGCAAAAGGTCTCAGAAAAGACCGTTCTTTCCATCTACACTCATTGACTCCCTTTTCCTTTTATGCTAGGATATGCCTAATAACCAAGAAAGAAAGGACCTGTTAAATGAACTTAATGAACTTAATGCAGTTAAAGGAATCCTGGGCTGTTTTTAAAGATAACCACCCCAAATTTCCCCTGTTCCTGAAAGCAGCCTTAAAAAACTCTCTGAAAGAAGGAAGCGTGGTGGAGATCCATATTACGCCGCCGGAAGGAAAAACCATTTCTACTAATTTAAAGCTCAAGGCTTCTGACCTGGAGCTGTTTGAACAATGGAAAGACTCCTTAAAATAAATTGGTACTTTTCAGGACATGCTGAGGAAGTAATTGATAGTACTTTGATCGCCTATGTGGTTCAAGGGCAATCGGGTAGGAGGTAGATAATTATTTTATCTACCGTCCTCCCACACCACCGTA
>NZ_DAMAUN010000187.1:0-2748 GCF_032078915.1 Lacrimispora sp.
GTTCGCCCGCCATATCCCTATCCATTCAAAAAAAGTGAAGCAAATTGGATTTGTCGACGATTTCATTGGAATGCTATACTTATCTCATAAAGGAGGAAACCATGGAAAACCGACTTTTAGAAATATTCCGCCTTGTCTGCCAGAGCAACCGTGAGTTTACTGTGCGGGAGCTGGCACAGCTGTTTTCTGTAAGCAGCAGAACGATTTACAGTGATATAAAAAAATTAAATGAATTACTGGAGGCGTCCGGATACCCTGAGATCAATGCAGATAAGGGGAAGATGTTTTATACGGAACCGCTGATGATCGAGTTTGAGAGTCTGATCCACTCAACCCCGGCTTTTGTTCTGTCGAATTTAAGAATCCGGCGGCTGCGGATCACCACGTCCATTCTTTTGTCCGGCGATCAGTTTACGGTGGATGACCTGTTGAAGGAACTTGATATTTCAAGAAATACCCTCATCGGTGATTTAAAGGAAGTAAGGGAAATGCTCAGCTTTCATTCCATCGCAGTTGAGGCCACACCCTTTAAAGGGTACCGGATCTCCGGTAAAGAACAAAACATCAGGAATCTTCTGATTCTTTCCATCAGTGAAGATCCGCTGTACTTTGAGGACCGGGCAGGAAAAGAAGATATGCAGATCCTGTATTCCTGTGAGGCCTTTCTGGACGATGTAGCAAGGCGGCTTAATGTAGAACTAAGCGATGTATCATTTAACCGTATGCTGATCGCGTGTTATGTCACATATGCAAGGATCTCCATCGGAAAAGCTTTCACCGGGGGACCAAAGGATGTTTTAACGAGAGAAGAAAAGGCTTTTGTGGAACGGCATGAGGAAATCGAAGCCATATTCGGCAGGGAAGTATCGATTGATGACTGCTTTTATCTGGCCAATAAGCTGGCAGAAGCATCTGTCGTCAAATCAGAGGAGCTGCTGTCTGAACAATGGCTGCCTTTTAATCTGGTGACGAACCAGTTTATCGATGCAGTTGCGCAAGAATACTCCTTTGAAGCTTTTCGCACCGATTCCAAGCTTTATGAGGGACTGCTTAATCATCTGCGTCCTGCTTATAAGCGGGCTTTGGCTGGGGAATGGGCGGAAAATCCATTATTGAGCTATGTCCTGGAAAATTTCTTCCAGCTTAACAAAGCAGTGGCAAAGAGTGTAAAGGTACTTGAAGAAGAGCTTAAAGTGCATTTTAATGAGCACGAGATATCATACTTCACATTGTTTTTTGCTTCCGTAATAGAAAGAAATGAAAAACAGATCCGCAGGACGCCCAATGTCATCATTGTCTGCAACGCAGGTATCAGCACTTCTGAGATATTAAAAAGCAGGCTTCAGGCCATCTTCCATGTGAATATATTGGGGACATTCAGTGTGAGAAATGCGGCACTTTGGCTGAAGGAGCATACTCCGGACCTGATCATATCCACGGTACCTTTTAAGTGGAAGGACACAAAAGTGCTGAAAGTAAGCCCTTATTTATCGGATTATGACATAAAGGAAATACAGAGCCAATTGTCATTTTTAACTGCCAGGATCCATATGGCCGAGGTTATGAACATTATTGGCAAATATGTGGAAATCGAGGATCATAAGCTGGCGCCTTTAAAAAATGAATTGAGTATATATTTGGGAATTACAGAAAATTCAGAACCAAAGAAAGGAATTTATCAACCGATGTTAAAAGAAATTTTGACCACAGATTTAATAAAAGCAAAATTTGAGGCCGCCAGCCGGGATGAAGCCGTTAAAGAAAGCGGCAGGCTCCTTGTGGATAAGGGGCTGGCAGATGAGTCTTACATCCAGGCAATGCTAAAAAATGTTGAGGTGAACGGAACCTACATCGTGATCTCACCGGGAATTGCCATGCCGCATGCAAGACCTGAGGAAGGCGCCCTGGATATCGGCCTTAGTATTGTAACGTTAAAAGAACCTGTTGTATTCGGACATCCGAAAAACGACCCGGTTAAAATCGTGGTGGGCCTTTGCGCCATTGACCACCAATCACATTTAAAAGCGCTTACCGAGCTTGCGGACATTTTAATGGACGAAAAAAAGGTAAATGAAATAACCAATGCAAATTCCGCAGAGGAAATATTACAGATCATAAAGGGGGATTCACTATGTTAAAAATTGTTACAGTATGTGGTGCAGGAGTAGGAAGCTCCATGATGCTTCGCCTGTTTACCCAACAGATTCTTGATGCAGAAAAGATTGAAGCAGCTGTGGATGCTTCGGATATCGGTTCCGTCAGCCCGGATTCCTATGATATTTTAATTACAACTTCAGATTTTGCTGATGTTTTAAGAGATTCTAAAGCGCACATTATCCGGATCGACAACATGATGGATAAGCAGTATTTAAAAGAACAGCTTCTTGAAGCAATAAACAAGAGATAAAGGGAAGGCTGATGGCAGCCTTGGAAGGGAGAGAAAAATGGGAGTAGTAATGTATTTGATTAATAATGTTTTCAGCCAGGCAGTTTTCATTATAGGAATTGTTGTAATCGCCGGTATGGTTGCCCAGAAGAAAACCTGGGATCAGATCCTTCCCAGCGTGATTAAGACGATGATCGGATTCACCATGATCAACGTAGGAGGGCAGACCCTCGGTATGTCTTTGCTGCCTTTGCAGGGAATGATTTCAAAGATATTCAATATGCCGCCTGTGTCAGTGGATATCGGTGCGGCTCAAGCCGAAAGCCTTACTGGAATCGGTACGGAAATGGCATTGATCTTTG
>NZ_DAMAUN010000188.1:0-2243 GCF_032078915.1 Lacrimispora sp.
TTGCAGGAGTGGCACCTGTGCAGACATGGCTTCCTGATTTTACCACATCAGGAGCGGTAAAGACCGGTGAAGTGGAAATGAATGCGGCAATCGCTTTAAAGGCTTCCAAGGCAGCCGGAGCATTCCGCAATATCAAAGTAAAATAGGAGGGCTATTTATGAAAGTATATGCTCCAAACAAGCAATACACTGGTGTTTCCGCCAGTGTATCTTTTTGCAATGGCGTAGGAGAGACAGAAGATCCCCGTCTGCTTAATTGGTTTCATAATCATGGTTATGAGATGGAGACTCAGATAAGAAACCCAGAAGAGGCTCCAGAAGAGAATTCCGAGGGTACAGAAGAAATTACCGAAAAGGAAGCAAAGAAAGGGAGAGCAGCGACCCCGAAAGCGGGTGTGTAAAATGGCCTACATCCCTTATGTCACACCGGAGTATTACAAAGGAACCTATAAAGGCAGCATAGTACCGGAGGAAGATCTGGAAAAGGTTCTCAGGCAGGCCAGCCGTCACATTGATTCTCTGACTTACAATCGCATTGAGGGCCGGGGATTTTCCAATTTGACCGAGTTTCAGCAGGAAGTCATTCAGGAAGTGATCTGCCAGCAGGCTGATTTCGAATATGAGAATGCCGATGAGATCGATACAATCCTGTCCAGTTACAGCATTAATGGAGTATCGGCGCAGTTTGGGAGCTCCTGGAATGTATTCACAGATAAGGGCATTGCCATGAAACGTGATGTGTACGCTCAGCTCTCCCAGACAGGCCTATGCTGCCGGTTAGCGAGGTGAGCTTATGAAATATCCATGTTTAGTGCCGAAGCGACTCTGTAAGACCGATATTCACGTTCACTTGGAAAGTGAGGAAACCAACAACCTGAGTGAACCAAAGTATGTAGCCGATCTGGACCTGAAATGTAACTTCCAGGACCGGGCGAAAACCATTCTCACAGCAGAAAAGAAATTGGTTCAGATTACGGGAACAGCCATGTTCCCCGGTGATATTGCACCAGACTTCCCAAGCCTAAGTGGTGGTACAGTTAATGTGTTTGGGGAAGAGAGGCGGATTGAACAGGGGACCAAGAACCGGAACCCGGACGGCACAGTAAACTTCTGCACTCTGGAGGTGGTCTGATGCAGGTTAAATCAACGGTTAAGATGAATATGCCCAGGATCAAGCAGCTGACACAGGCGGCGGTAACGGCTCTGGAAATGACAGCAGAGGCGTTACATACAGAAGTGATCCAGGCTCAGGTCATGCCTTTTGATACCGGACATCTTCAGGGGGAGAGCTTCTTTGTTGAATATTCCGATTCCTCTAAAGGAAAGGTACAGCTCGTTTCAAGTACCCCTTATGCAAGGCGTCTATATTTCCACCCAGAATATAACTTCCAAACAGATGAGAACCCCAATGCAAGAGGCCACTGGTTTGAAGATTGGGAGCCAGGAGGAGGCAAAGCCGGCTTTGCTCCCAGTGCGTATAAGAAATTTTACAAGAAAGTAGGTGGTGTATGATGCTGTCTTTGAAGGATATCCGCCAGTACATTTCCTGTCTGGCCGTTGCTGAAGACGATAATGTTTATATTGGTAAGCTGGATAATAAAAAGCAAAAGTCCATCGGAGTTTATAGCCGACTTTCCACCGGTTCGGCCAATATTGCCATTGGTGGTCTCGAATGTACCACTTACGATACAAAGCCGGTCTCCCTCCTTATCCATTGGAGTAAAAGCAAAGATGAGACAGAGAGAGCGGCTTATAACTTATTTGAGAAACTAAGAAGTGTATCCAGCCTGACCATAGGAGATACCCCTATAAATTTCTTGCGCTTGATGGTTCCTGAACCGCAGGACGTTGGAACGGATGATGACGGGGTATATGAGTATGTGATCTGGCTGGATTTTATTTATGAAAGGAACAGGTGAATGTTATGCCAGAAGCAAAAGTGTATCCGGTAAATAACAATAAATTCAAGGTAGGATTAGCTGGCAAAAAGGATACTATGACCGCGATTGCCAATTTAACGAACTTTGCCCCCAGTATTGAGGGCGGCGTAGAGGAATGGAACGCCATGGAGCATGAGGGCTGGGGAGATGCTATGATGACCAGCAAGAAGCTGTCCTTCTCCTTCCAGGGAAAGCGCACTTATGGAGATCCGGGAAATGATTACATTGCAGGCCTTGCATGGAAATCCGGTAATGATGTGGTGGCTCCGTTTGAATGGGAAATGCCTTCCGGCACTATAGTATC
>NZ_DAMAUN010000189.1:0-2103 GCF_032078915.1 Lacrimispora sp.
TGGCAGTGTCATTGACCAGTCAGCAACCGGCTCCACCCTTTTTATTGAACCGGCAGCTATTACAGAGCTTAACGGAGAACTGGAGCTTTTAAGGATTGAGGAGGAAAATGAGGCAAGAAGGATCCTGTATATGCTTACTGCCTCAGTAGAAGAAAATTTAGAGGTTCTGGAAGGAGATAAACGCCTTCTTGAGAAACTGGATTTCCTGTTTGCAAAGGGAAGCTTAAGTGCCTCCATGGCCGGCACCAGTCCAGGCATTAATACGGATCGGACCGTAAAAATCGTAAACGGCCGTCATCCATTCATGAACCCGGAAACTGTGGTACCTTTAAACTTTGAACTGGGAGAGAAAGAACGGGGAATCGTAATTACAGGGCCCAATACAGGAGGAAAAACTGTATCCATCAAGACGGTGGGACTGTTCTCCCTTATGGCCCAATGCGGCCTGCACCTGCCCTGTGAAGAAGCCGATCTTTGTATGAACAGCCAGGTGCTTTGTGATATCGGAGATGGTCAGAACATTACGGAAAATTTATCCACCTTTTCCGCCCATATCACCAATGTAATGAAGATCCTAAAAGCAGCCGGCCCGGAGAGCCTGGTCATCCTCGATGAGCTGGGATCAGGAACAGATCCGGCAGAAGGTATGGGAATCGCCATCGCCATACTGGAAGAGTTAAGAAGCAACGGATGCCTTTTTCTGGCAACCACCCATTACCCAGAGGTAAAGACATACGCCAAGGAGGCGGAGGGCATTACCAACGCACGAATGGCTTTTGACAAGGAAACCCTTAGGCCTCTTTACCGTATGGAGATCGGGGAGGCCGGAGAAAGCTGCGCCCTTTATATAGCCAAACGGCTGGGAATGCCGGATTCTATGATAAGAAGAGCCAGAAGATACGCTTACGGAGAGCAGGAGGGCTTATGGGAAGAGGAGCCGGATGCCTTAAAAGAGAGTACGGAACACTTAAACTTAAGCGGGCCTAAAATAGAAAAACTGAAAAAGACGGCGGTGAATAAAAATGTAATGGAAAAAAAGTTCACCATCGGAGACAGCGTGTTTGTTTATCCGGATAAGAAAAAGGGAATTGTGTGCAGACCTGTGAATGAGAAAGGGGTACTGCAGGTCCAGATGCCGGATAAGAAAATCTGGGTCAACCAGAAAAGGGTAAAGCTTCTGGTAGCCGCAGAAGAACTATACCCGGAGGATTATGATTTTTCCATAATTTTTGATACCGTGGAAAACAGAAAGGCAAGGCATAAGATGGAAAAGGGATATCAGGAGGGGCTGGAGATCAGAACGGAGTGATCCTGAGGCTTTAAAAGGCCGCCGTCAAGCCAGGCAAGGATGGGCCGGACGCCAAAAACGTCCGGCTCTTTTTGACATGTTTATATCTGACCTGACTTTAAGTTCTATGACTGGATTAAGCGGGAAAAAAGAGTCTTGTGTTAATTTGACGACCTTGCATACGTTATGGTAAAATAATGCAATATAGCTGAAGTTCATATTGGGGGGATTAATCATAATTATTATAAAACGGATGATATGTTATTTTCTGCTAATGCTGTTTTTGAACATCATTTTAATGACGTACGTAATTCCCGGCACTGCGGAAGCTGCAGCTGCAGGCATAGCCCTTGCCTTATTTTATATTTATTTCAATATTGCTCCGCGGAGAGATAAATCGCAGCAATACAGGCTTAGGGTACTGATCGGCGGCTATGAGCTGGTGCTTGCGGCTTTTTCCTGCTTTATGTTTGAGGTACTGGCATATCTCTGTGTTTTAGTCAAAGGCACGGAAATTGGAGTACATATCCTTGTAATAAACATATTTGTATGTGCGGGTCTGCTTTTTATTCTGCTGTTCAACGGGATTATACGAATATTCACCTGTTCCGGCCAGCTGGGGATCGTGCCGAGGATAAGCTTGCTGCTTTTTTGGTGGATTCCTGTTGTGAATATTGTCATACTCAGGAAATTCCTTGGCGTATCGGCTTCTGAGTATAAATTCACTGTCGCGAAATATCAACGAAACAGAGACAGGAAATACGAGGAATTATGCAAAACGAAATATCCTATCCTGATGGTGCATGGGATATTTT
>NZ_DAMAUN010000190.1:0-1571 GCF_032078915.1 Lacrimispora sp.
CAAGCTCCATATTCCATTGCCTCCCTGACTGCTATATTTTCAGGGCTGTATGAAAGCAGATTGCCGCAGATATTTTTTGCCTTCTCCATTTCACCTGCTTGTTCATAAACGTTCATCTGAATGGGCATGAGCGGTATGCAATGATATGCATCCGGATAACGATCACAATATACATTCCCATAGGCTTCCACCTGTCCAAATTTCTGATCTATATAAGCCTTCCTGATTTCAGATAACAGAAGCATCGCCTCTCCTATCCTTTTTAATTGGGGATGATTTTTAACAAGCTGCTTTTGGTACGAATATTCTGCTTCGGCATCTTCCTGTCTTCCCAGACCTATGAAGCATGCGCAGCATAGATTGCTGTGAGCCAGCTGCATCATTTTCTTTTCCCGGACGCCCTTCCATTCATTATCTGCCAGCTTCAGCGCCTGCTCATATCTTCCTGCCCTGGCAAGTCCGGCGGCAGCATTATGTACTTGTTTTTTATAGTAGGACTGATTCCGGTAGGGACCATAGGCAGCCTCCATTAAAAATGCTGCTGCCGCAGTAAGGGGCCGGTTCTCTTTTGTAAGCACTCCCATATGCATTTTTGCCCAATAAGCTTCCAACACACCGCCTAAGATTAAAATTACCAGCGTTAATATAAAAACAGTTCCTATGTAATCTAATGAATTCAGAAAGACCCACTTGTATAAATATTCCTGGAAAATGTAAAAACCTGATCCGCAGGCTAAAAATAATATCAGGCATCGGTTCCAGTATCGTCTCCTGTCATGAATCAAGAACCACTGCTTCCCCGCCTCAAATGCTGCCTGATTCTCTGCGTCATCCATAAATTCCAATAATCTTTCTTTTGCATAGATTCTCTTTTTACCATTATTTTTAAAATGCAGAAAAACACCCAGCATCCCAAATATGACAACGACAAACGGGTAAAGGTACGCCCGGATATTTGCCATCTCTCCCTGACTATAGTGAACCGAAGACAACCCCAAAGAGCTTAACAGTTCCCATTGCCAATTATCAGTATTGTCAAGGCCAAACAGCAAAAGACGGATTGGCGTACTGTCTGATGTTCTTCCACTTATATTTCCCATTATTATCAGTCTCGCCTGCTGCTCTACCAACCTTCCAGTATAGCTGACTGTAACATGAACGCCTTTTTCCGCAGCAAAGATATCAACATCCTCACCATTTGCCCCAACATTGATTACAAAACTCTGCTTTGACGGCATAATTTCCATATCCAAATAATGCAGATGCTTTCCTTCCATCAAAGAAATCCACAATACAAAGCAGCCGAAAAAAATGCCCAACCCATAATACAAGTAACGCATTTTGCTTAACTTTACTCCGCCTTTTTTATTCATTCTTCCTCCCCCGCAAAAACATATAGAATCACTTAATGATAGCATAAAAATGAATGAAAAGAATAACGAAATCATAAATATTTCCAAACGAATTAAATTAACAGTAAACAGATCACCGATGGATCGATCCCGGAATCCCTGGGACAATCGGGTAGGAGGTAGATAATTATTTTATCTACCGTCCTCCCACACCACCGT
>NZ_DAMAUN010000191.1:0-1203 GCF_032078915.1 Lacrimispora sp.
CCCATACGTGAAGTCAGATATGGATCCTCTCCGTAGGTCTCATGTCCTCTTCCCCAGCGGGGATCTCTAAAAATATTGACATTGGGGGCCCAAAATGTAAGTCCCTTATAAATATCCGTATCTCCGTATTTCTGCTGCATATGAAACTTTGCCCTTGCCTCTGTGGAAACCGCATCAGCCACTTCATAAAGCAGCTCCTCATCAAAGCTTGCTGCCAGTCCTATGGCCTGGGGAAACACCGTAGCTACACCAGCACGAGCCACACCATGAAGTCCCTCATTCCACCAGTTATAACCCTTTATTCCCAGTCTTGGAATCGCCGCTGCACTATGTACGGTCTGTGAGACCTTTTCCTCCAGAGTCATTTTTGAAACTAATTCTTTTGCTTTTTTTCGGTATTCCTTCCGCTTATCCTTATTCATGGAATTCACCTTATCCTTTCCTTTTAATCTTATATCCTGACATTCCCTTGCCTTTTTTTCCATGATTCCATCATAGCATTTCAAAGCAGATCAGGCATCCCACTTCTTGCTTCCAATGGCGCATATATTGCTTTTTCTACAAAAAATCCTCTCACAGAAATACCCATAAACCAGGTATTCCCATAAGAGGAGCTGTAAACTACCCTTTGTTTTTATTCTTCCGATTCATACATCTGCTGACTGATCTTCCTGTAATCGCTTGGTGAACAGCGCTTTATCATCTTAAAGGTACGGTTAAAAGCGCTCATGGATGAGAAGCCGGAACCCATAGCAACATCCGTAATGCTCATTTCCCTGGAATTATACAAAAGCTCCTCCGCTTTTTTCACTCGTTTGGAGTTTAAATATTCATAAAAGGTCATATTCATATACTGTTTAAAGATCCGGGTAAAGTGATATTTGGAAAATCCGCTTATCCTGGCCACTTCCCCCAATGTCAGATTTTCCATGAAGTGCTGGTTGATATAGGTGCTGGCATTCATAACAGCTTCGAAATATTCCTGCTGCTTCATGGGATGGATCTGTCTGCCGGCTCCATCCAGGCATACCTTATTTCTCCCTAATTCCACATAGATTTCAATAAGGGCCGCATAAATGGAGGCCTCCCGGAATCCGCTGTTTCCCTGATATTCCTCAATGATCTTATCCAGCTTCTTCTTAATAGACCCATGAAGGGAATCTCTGTCCTTCTTTTTTAAGAATATAACCGGGGGTATTATGT